>CABQLY010000011.1 GCA_902465155.1 uncultured Oscillospiraceae bacterium
CGCAATGGCGTTTTTGGCGGGGCGGCTATTTTGTTTTGCTGTTTTTTAAACGGGGGCAACAAAGGCGGTAATATCTGCCACAACCTGGTTGTAGCAGTCGTCGTTTAAAATTTCGTGCCGCCCGGTTGGGTACAGGTGCAAGGTGGCGTTGGCGCCGTTTGCTTTTAGGCTGTTAAAAACGGTTTGCACCCCGCGGCCGTAGCTGCCTACCGGGTCGTCCTGCCCGGAGACCAGCAAAATAGGGCAAACGGGCGCAACCCTTTTAAACCACTTATTTTTATTGGCAAGGGTGCTTAGGGTAATAAGGTCCTGCATGGCGCTTAGGCTAAATTTAAAGGTGCAAAGCGGGTCGGCGGCGTACTGCTTTCGCACCGCTTCATCCTTGGTAAGCCAGCTGTAAGGGTCGGCCTTGTTAAACCGGTGATTATACGCGCCAAAGGCCATTTTGTCAATGGTTTTTGAAACATGGCTTTCGCCCTGCAGCCTTTTTTTAACCCGAATAAGGGCCAGCCCCGCGCCGGCCAAGGGCTGCGGGCCGCCGGTGCCCATAATAATAAGGCGGGTGGGCTTTAGGCCAAAATACACGGCGTTTCGCACAATAAACGAGCCCATGCTGTGCCCCATTAAAATGTAGGGCAGCTTGCCGTATTGCGCCTGCACCGCGCGGTAAAAGGCCGAAACATCCTGCACCAGGTACTTCCAGCCGTTGGCCTTTGCAATGTACCCCAGCTCGTTGCTGTTTTGCACCGTGTGGCCGTGGCCTAAATGGTCGTAGCCAAAGCAAATAAAGCCCTCCTGCGCCATTTGCTGCATAAAGCGGTGGTAGCGGGCAATGTGTTCGGTCATTCCGTGCACAACTTGAAAATATCCGCGCGGCTGGCCGTTTGGCAGGTAGACCCGACCCTGTAGGGTGTGGGTGCCGTTGGTAGAGGGCACCTGCATTGGCAGCATTGTAAACTCCATTTTTATTCCCCCAAAAAGTAGTTGGTAAAGGGCACAACCGGTCAACAAACGCCAAGTGTAACCTTGTATTACCGCCCGTGCCACGGTGTGGCTTTTTGCTGTTGGCTGCGCAAGGCTTTGGCGGCGTTGAACTGCCAATTAGCCCTTTTGGGCGCCCGCTTTGGCGGGTTTGGTTTTTGGACTGCCGGTACCCGGTTGGGCAGCTTTAGCGTTGGGTGAGCCAATAAAGCGCCCAGTGGGCGCTTTGCAGCCCGTTTTTTGTAGTATGCCCGGTTTATTTGGGCAGGCAAAAAATATTTTGCCCTTTTAGGCGGGTTCGACCGCGCGCCATGGTGAACCGGGAAAAAGCCAAACGCCGTACCGTGCTGTGTTCCCTTTATTTTACGGCTTTTGCAGACTTAACCTTTTTGTATTTCGGGGTGATTTTTGGCAACAGCCGCAAAGGCGTCCTCGGCAATTTGGGTTGCCAGCTCAATTTCCCCGGGCCCAATGGCGGCGTTTAAAAAGTGGTTGTGGTGCGAGGCAATAAACAGCCCTCTGGAAACGCACTCGGCCACCCACTCCTGGTGCAGCATAAGGCTGTTATCGTTCGCAATGCGCAAATAAAACAGTGCCGGCTCGCCCGAAACAACCAGCTCAAACCCGTGCTCGGCCGCGGCGGCTTTAAAGCCCTCGGTTAGCTTAGTGCCGTTTTCGCGGAACAGGCGTGGGGTGTCTAACGCCTTCATTTTATTTAGGGTTGCAATGCAGGCGGCAAAGGGCACGGCGCTCATCCAGTAGGAGCCGGTAAAGGAAAGGGAGGAGGCAGTGGCCTTTAAATGCTCCCCGCCGCAGGCAGCCGACATATTGTACCCGTTGGCCAGCGCTTTGCAAAAGCAAATAATATCGGCTTTAAAGCCGTAGTAGTGGTCGGAGCCGGCTAAATCTAACCGAAAGCCCGCTCGAACATCGTCAATAATCAGCAGCATGCCGTGCTTGTCGCAAAATTCGCGCACTTGGCGCCAATATTCCCGGTTGGCTACCCGGTTATCGGCAAAATTGCCGTGGTCGTACGGCTGGGCAATTAGGGCGGCAACATCGCCGTTGCAGGCGTCGTAGGCCTGCTGTAAAGCGTTTAAATCAAACCACGGAATTACCCGGTTGTTGGCAACATCCTCGGGCAAAATGCCGGGGTAATCTACCTTCATGGCCCACTGGTCGTTGCCGTGGTAGTAGCCCTCTAAAAAAAAGATCTTTTTTTTGCCGGTGTGGGCACGGGCGCACAAAACCGAAAAGGTGGTGGCGTCGGTGCCGTTTTTCATAAAATACGCCCAATCGGCGCAGGCAACGGTATCTACCAGCAGCTCGGCGCACTCAACCATTTTGTAAGAGGGGGCCGTTACGCAGTTTTCAATTTTAAGCTGGGCAATGGCGGCGGCGTCAATATCCGGGTCGTTGTACCCTAAAACATTCGGGCCGTAGGCGCACATAAGGTCTAAATAACGGTTATCGTCCATATCCCAAAAATAGGCGCCCTTTGCGCGGGAGCTAATCAGCGGCCATTTTTCCATAGGCAAAAACAGCCCCTCGGAAGGGCCTTGGTGGCCGTATACGCCGGAGGGAATAACCTTTAAAGCCCGGTTGAACCAGGCGCGGCTTTTTTCGTGCGAATATTCTTTAAATTCTGCCATTTTAAACTCCTCCTACTTAGGCTAAGTAAACCGCAACCCGGTCTAAAATGCGGTTAATATTATCTAACATCGAGATCATGCCGCTCAGCCGAATGGTGCCCTTGCACATTTCGTTTACGGTTGAAACCTCGCCGGCAAACAGGCCGTGCGCCAGCTCTAAGCTGGCAAATTCCATAACGGCACGCGGGTTTTCGGCCGGCTGCTTTAGGGTTGTAAAACGGTGGTCTTTTACCAAAATGGTAACCGATGCGCCGCCCTTAATACCCAGCGAAACCTCGCCGTCTACCGTGTAGCGGGCCGACTCTTTGGAAATGGGGTCGTTATTAGCTAACGCCGAGACCGCCCCCGCCACGGTGTAAAGGGTTATTAAAGTGTTCAGCTTAAAAAAATCGGGGTTCTTTAGCTGTTCCGGCTTTGGCTGCAGCACCTCGCTTAAACGGTTGGTCAGCTTGGTAAACGGCCCGGTTAAAAACTGCAAAACGGCAAGGGGGTTTTTGGTAGGCAGCCCCGGCTTGGATTCGGCAATAAGGGCGTTAAATTTTTCGGGGGAGGCAAAGCTCATTTTGCAGGTGCAGTGCTTTTCCCCCTCCTGCATTTGGCAGCCGTTTTTACTAAAGGCAAAGGTGCAGCACGGCCCGCCTTTTACGCTAAAGCAAAGGGCAACCGGCTTTTTTAGCTCGGCTAAAATGCTTTGGGCCTGCGCGTCTAACGCGCAAAGGTTTTCCAGCGCGCCTAAAATGCCGTACATATTTACATAGGCTAATGCGGTGGTGTCTTTCATAAAAATCGCTCCTTTTAAAAATTTTAAAGCTTCTCGCGCCAAAGGCCGGGGCGGGGTTTGCGGCAGCCGTTGCCCGCAAAGCGCGGTTTTTGCGTTGTTGCGGCGCTTTGGCCCAAAACCGCTTTGCGGCCGCGGTAAAAGCCAAAGGTAACAGCTTAAAAAGCAAGGGGTAAAATTAAATTGTGTCGTCCAGCGGTTTTGAAAATGCCGGTAAAAATTCCTTTAAAAAAACGGTACACTCGGGCAGGTTCAGCTGCTCAATGGCCTGCAGGGTGCTTTGCTCGGCCTTTTCAAACTCGCGGTTGCCAAGGGTTAATTCCTCGCGGCATTTAATAAGGGCCGAAAGCTTGTCGGCCGCTTTTACCAGCTGCTGCACCTCGGGCGGGGGGCTGTAAAGCGGCTCGTAATCGGGCTTAAGGTCGGGCGGCAGCAGAGCCAAAAGCTGCTTTTCGGCGGTTTGCTCAATGGCCTTGTAGGCGCCCTTAATGCTGCTGTTGTAATACTTAACCGGGGTGGGCAGGTCGCCGGTTAGTACCTCGGTAGTGTCGTGAAATAAAGCAGCTGCGGCGCAGGCGTACGGGTCGACGCTGCCGCCAAAGCGCCGGTTGCGAATAACGGCTAAGCTGTGGGCAATAAAGGCGGTTTCCAGCGAATGCTCGCTTAGCGTTTCGGGGTGTGAATTGCGCATTAAGGCCCAGCGGCGAATATGCTTCATGCGAAAAAGCATGGCGTAATAGCTGCTCATGGCGGGTTCTCCTTAAAAAATATTGTAAATTTTAGTACTCTTACATTGAATATTATAACAAAAAATGCTATAATAGCAATAGCTTTTTTAAAACTGGGGGGTTGCCGGTTGCCGCAAACAAGTTTAGAAAAAACAAGCTGCCGGCAAAGGGTTTGGCAGTTTGTACTGCCGGCCGGGTTTATTTTAATGGGCTTTGCGTTGGCGCTGCGCCTGGTTGCCGGCGTTGCCTATTACAACGAGCAGGATACTTTTTGGTACCGCGACTGGGCGTTTGACCTTTCAAACGGCTTTTTCAGCGTTTATGCGCGGGCCGATCAGATCTCGTTGGATTACCCTCCATTATACCTTTTTTTGCTTGCAATTACAAACCTTTTTTACAAAATTTTAGGGCGGGATTGCAGCGCTTATTTGCAAATGCTGCTTTTAAAGCTTTGGCCCATTTTAGCCGATTTTATTTTTGGTCTGCTGCTGTACCGGCTGTTAGGGCGCAAGTTTGGCCGGGCAACCGGGCTTTGTGCCGCGCTGCTTTGGCTGTTTGACCCGGCGGTTATTTTTAACTCGGCCTTTTGGGGGCAAACCGACGGCCTGCTGTGTATGCTTTTGTTTTTAAGCTATTGGCAGCTGCTGCAAAACCGGCCAGTTTGGGCCGGCGTGTTGTTTGCCGTTGCCGGGCTAACCAAATTTCAAGCTTTGTTCTTTTTGCCGGTGTTTTTGTGGTTTTTGTGGCAAAAAAGCCGCCCGGCAAAGTTTTTTGGCAGTGTGGCCGCTGCGGCCGCAACCGTTTTGGCGGTGTTTTTGCCTTTTAGCGTAGGCGCCAAAAATCCGCTGCTGTTATTTCAGGTTTACCTTGGCGGGCAGGGTGCGTACCAAAAATGCACCTTAAACGCCTTTAACCTTTACGCGCTGTTTTTTAAAAATTTTAGTGAGGATTCGCTGCCCTCGCCCTTTGGCGTTTCGTACAGCGTTTTAAACTATTTTGTTTTGGCGGCCTTAGCCGTTTTGCTGGCGCTGCTGCTTTGGCGGGCGCGCCGGCCGTGCGTTTTTGTCACCTCGTTTTTGTGGATGAACAGCCTGTTTTTGTTTACCACCCGCATGCACGAGCGGTACCAGTTTGTTTCGGTAATGTTTATTTTAATTGCCGCTGTTTTGCACAAAAACCGCAGCCTGCTTTGCTGCTACGCCGCCACCACGGCCTTAGTGCTGGCCAACCACCTGCTGCCAATGCTAAGCTGGAACGGCGCGGCCGATTTTAATTATTACAGCTACAGCCTGCTGCTGGCAATTTTCTCGCTTTTGAATTTTTTAACCTACCTGGTAACCACCGGGGTGTGTGTAGCCTTTTTGCTGGGGCAGCCCCCAAAGGCGGCACCAGACCCTAAAAATAACCCAATTTGTAAGGAGGATCAGCTGAGATGAACTTTGGGGCTAAAAAACTGCAATTACCGGGCAACCGTAAGGAGCTGCGGCTTTCTACCTTTTTGCTGGCGCTTTGCGTGGCGGCCATTTGCTTTGTGCCCTTTATGATTTTTGACCGGGGCTATTTTTTGTTTTTCGGCGATTTTAATGTTCAGCAAATTCCGTTTTACAAGCTGGCGCACGAGGCTATTCGCACCGGGCAGTGGGGCTGGAGCTGGACAACCGACCTTGGCGCGAATTTTATTGCCTCTTACAGCTTTTATTTGCTGGGCAGCCCGTTTTTTTGGCTAACGCTGCCTTTTCCAACAAATTTTGTGCCGTACCTTATGGGCCCGCTGCTAATTTTAAAATTTGCCTGTGCGGCGCTAACGGCTTACTGTTACATTCGCCGCTTTACCCGCACGCCCGAGTCGGCGCGGCTTTGCGCGCTTTTGTACGCTTTTTCCGGCTTTTCGGTTTACAACATCTTTTTTAACCATTTTCACGAGGCTATTATTATTTTCCCGCTGCTGCTGTTGGGGTTAGAGCTGCTGATTACCGAGAACCGCCGCGGGGTGTTTGCCGCCGCGGTAGCCGCCAGCGCGTTAATTAATTACTTTTTCTTTTTTGGAATGGTTGTTTTTTGCGTAATTTACTGGGTAGTGCGGGTTTGCTCGGGCTGCTACAAGCAAAAGCTCTCCTCCTTTTTCTGTATGCTTTTCGAGGCGGTTTTGGGCCTTTGCCTGGCGGCGGTGCTGCTGGTGCCCTCTATTTACATTATTGCGCAGAACAGCCGGGTCAGCTCTTTTTTAGTGGGGTGGAACGCCATTACCTACGGCAAGGAGCAAATTTACCTAAATGTGCTGCAATGCTTTTTCTTTCCGCCCGATCTGCCGGCTCGGCCGGTGTTTTTCCCGGGGGCCGATGTAAAATGGTCCTCCCTTGGGGGGTGGCTGCCGCTGTTTTCAATGGTAGGGGTGTTTGCCTACCTGCAAAACAAAAAGCGCACCTGGCTGCGCCGAATGATTGGAATTTGCATTTTCATGGCCCTGGTGCCGGTGCTGAACAGCGCATTTTACCTGTTTAACACCGCCTATTACGCCCGCTGGTTTTATATGCCAATTTTGCTAATGTGCTTGGCAACCGCCCGCTGCTTGGAGGATGCCGAGTTGGATTGGTCTACCCCGTTTCGCTGGGTGGCCGGTATTACCGTTGCAACGGTGGCGGTTATTGGCTTTTTTCCGCGGGAGATGGAAAACGGCGTGATTACCAAATTTGGGCTGTACACCGAATCGGAGGATAATACCTACCTATTCCGTTTTCTTGTAACATCCTCTATTGCGCTGCTGGCCTTGGTGGTGCTTTGGCTGCTGCTGAAAAAAATTAAAACCAACCGTAAACAGTTTATGGCCGGGGCCACGGCGGCGGTTTGCCTGTTCAGCGTTTTGTACACGGTGTACTTTATTGGCACCGGCAAGGCCCATTCTTACGACACTAAAACCGTTATGATAGATTCGCTGCTGGAAAACACCGTAGACCTGCCGGGCGACCGCACCACCTACCGTATTGATGTTTACGACGGGGTAGATAACACCGCCATGTATTTAAATTACAGCGGCATTAACGCCTTTCACTCTATTGTGCCAAAAAGCGTTACCGATTTTTGGGAATATGTTGGGGAGGAGCGCGGCGTTGGCAGCCGCCCAAAAACCGATACGGTTGCCGCCCGGGCGCTGCTTGGCGTTAAATATTTGCTTGCCCGGGAGGGCGGCGATTCCTTTGTAGAGGATTCCGGCGAGCCGAAAATGGCCGGTTTTACCTATGTTACCTCGCAAAGCGGGTACAAGGTTTACCAAAACGAGAATTATATTCCCTACGGCTTTACCTACGATTATTACATGACCGACGAGCAATGCAAATCGGCCTTTACCGAGGCGCAGCGCAGCAATATGATGTTAAAAGCAATGCTTTTAAGCAACGACCAGATTGCAAAATACAGCTACTGCCTAAAAAACTTGGCGGTAGATAACGCCGTAGACGCCGAAAGCTTTAGCACCACTGCCTTTAGCTTTGCCCTTACCGATGACGAAATGGCCGAGGACGCCGCCGCCCGTCGGGCCAATGCGGTTTCAACCTTTACCAGGGAGAAAAACGGTTTTTCCGCTTCCATTACGCTGGAAAAAGATAATTTAGTATTCTTTTCGGTACCGTACGAGGAGGGCTGGAGCGCTACGGTAAACGGCGCGCCCGTAGAGGTAGAAAAGGTGAATGTTGGCTTTATGGCCGTACTTTGCCACGCCGGAGAAAATACGATTGAATTTAAATACCAAACGCCGTACCTTGCCTTAGGCGTTAAAATAACCGGGGCTGCCCTGTTATTTTTTGCAGGATATTGCTTAGTTTGCCTGCTGCTGCGGCATCGCGGTAAGTTGGCCGTGCCGGAGTATCCCGAGGGCGAAAAGCTGCTGCAGGAGTGGAAAGCAGACGCCGTAGCCGAAAAGCTGCAGCAACCGCCCGAGGAGCCGGAACCCACCACCGACCTTTTAGCCAAGGCCGCGCAGGACCTTGCACATGACAGCTACTACACCCCGGATTTTGAACAGGGCTTTTTTGTAGTAACGCAGCAGGAGCAGAAAAACAGCGAGCCGCAAAGCGGTAGGGCTGCCCCGGGTACTAACGGTGCTTTAAACGGTAACAGTGACCCAAGTGCCAACAAAGAGCCGAACACCAACGGTGACCCGAGCGGCAACGGCAATTAAAACGGCAGGCCAAACAACCCAAACTGTTAAGCATTAAAACAGCCGGTCTGCCAAATTGCCCAGCGGCCAATTTTGGGGCAACCAAACCGCTCGGCTGCACCTTTAAACGCCACACGGAGGAAAATTATGCCGCGTTTTTTTAAAACCAATATTGAACAGGACCCGGCCTTGACCGGGCCCGACGCCGCCCATGCTGCAAAGTCTTTGCGGGTGCGCGTGGGGGAAAAGCTAATTGTTTGCAACACAAAAGGGCTTGATTATCACTGCGCCGTTGCAGCCGTAACGCCGCAGCGGGTAGAGCTAAGCATTTTGCAAAAGGTGCCGACCGTAAGCGAGCCGGATATTGCCGTTACCCTTTGCCCCTGCCTTATGAAAGGGGATAAGCTGGAAACGGTAATTCGCCACGGGGTTGAGCTTGGTGTAACGGCGTTTTTGCCGCTTTATTCGGCTAATTGCGTTTCTAAGCCTAACGAAAAAGCCTTAGCCGGTAAGCTTGAGCGGTGGAACAAGCTGGCTGCCGAGGCCGCAGGGCAAAGCGGGCGGGGCATTTTGCCGCAGGTGTACCCGGCGGTGCCGCTTACGCAGCTTGTTAAAGAGCTGCAAGAGCGGTTTGATCTAACACTGTTTTTTTACGAGGCAGGGGGCGAGCCGTTGGGGCAGCTGATGTGGGAGCACAGCCGCAGCGAAAAGCCTTTAAAAACCGTTTGCGTTATTACCGGGCCGGAGGGGGGCTTTACCCCGGCCGAGGCCGAGCTTCTGCAGGCCGCCGGCGCCAAAACCGTAACCTTAGGCAAGCGCATTTTACGGGCCGAAACCGCCCCACTGGCTGCCGTAACTGGCTTAATGCTGTTAACCGATAATTTAGAATAAAATCACCTAATTACCTTACTATTACATTTGCCCGGCTGCAGGGGGGCACTTTTGCCGCCTTTAGCGGCCGCTGCACGCAAAGGAACTTTACGCTTATGAAAAATCCGTTTTTAAAAAGCACGGTAGATTATTTAATTGTAGGGCTGGGCAACCCCGGGCTGGAGTACGAAAAAACCCGCCACAACTTGGGCTTTCGCTGCATGGATACTTTGTGCGAACAGCAGGGTATTGCTTTAGAAAGGGTTAAATTTAACGCCCGCTTTGCCGCCGGCAGCCTTGGCGCAAAGCGCTGCCTTTTTTTAAAGCCCCAAACCTACATGAATAATTCGGGCGAGTCGGTTGCCGCGGCCATGCGCTTTTACAAGCTGCACCCCGAGCAGCTGCTGGTTATTTTTGACGATATTTCGCTGCCGGTGGGGCGGCTGCGTATTCGCCAAAAAGGCTCGGCCGGCGGGCACAACGGGATTAAAAGTATTATTGAGCTGTTGGGCAGCGACGCCTTTTTGCGCATTAAAATTGGCTGCGGGCAAAAGCCAACGCCGGCGTACAATTTGGCCGACTGGGTGCTGGGTAAATTCCCCCCGGAGGATGAAAAAATAATTCAACAGGTGCTGCCGCGCGCGGCCGAGGCGGTTGTTTGCGTGGTAGAAAAGGGCGTCGAATCGGCCATGGGCCGCTACAACGGTTAGGTCGGCAGCCAAATGCCGCGCGGTTTGGCTTAACTTTATTTATGCAGTGCCGCGTTTTTTTGCCGGGCCAACGCCTTACGGGTCATTTTACCTTTGCGGCTGCACCAAATAAGCAGCAAGGTTTAAAAACAAAATTTTGCTGGTGCGTGCAACTAATAAACAGTAAAATTTAACCAACAATTATTTTAACAAAGAAAAAATAAAGCTGAAAAAATTAAACTAAATTTTTTAGTCTTTTTAAGGGGGAACTATGCACTTTTTAACCGGCGCCGCGTACCGTTTGCCCGGCGTACAAAAAACGGTAGAACAGCTGCTGGGCGGCGTTTCGCCCTGCGCTTTATTTGGGCTGCCCGAGGTTGCAAAGGCGGTTGTTTTGGCCTGCCTGCACGAAAAATGCGAGCGCCCCGTTTTGGTTGTAACCGCAACCGAGGCCGAGGCCTTAAGGCTGGGCACCGATGTAACCGCACTGGGCAAAAAAACCGTTATTTTGCCGGCAAGAGACTATGTTTTTACCCAAAACAGCGGCTTTTCGCGGGAATATGAGCATCGCCGCATACACGCCTTGTACCGGGTATTAAAGCAGGATTTTGACATTGCGTTTTGCGACGCGGAATCTTTAACCCAAATGACGGCGAACCAGGCCGCCTTTACCGCCGCCGGGTTTACCCTAAAAAGCGGCGACACGGTAGATTTAAACGCCCTGCGGGCAAGGCTTACCGGGCTGGGCTACCTTTGCACCGAGCAGGTAGACGGGCCCGGCCAGTTTGCTGTGCGCGGCGGCATTGTAGATGTTTTTTCCCCCGCGCACGAAAAGCCCGCCCGTTTAGAGCTTTGGGGTGATGAAATTGATCTGCTGAGCTATTTTTCTACCGAGGACCAACGGCGCAGCGACCCGTTAAGCGAGCTAACCGTTTTGCCGGCCTGTGAATTTTTTTACAACCCTGCCGAGCTGGCACAGCAGCTGTTAAAAAAAGCCGGCGCTTTAAAAAAAGCTAACGAAGCTTACCTGCGTCAACTGCGGCAGGACGCCGAGCTGCTGCAGGCCGGTGGTACCGTTTGCGCCGACCGCTATTTGCCTTACCTTAAAAACAAGCCGGTGCTGCCGGGGGATTATTTTAAAAACTGCCTGCTGGTTTGCAGCGAGCAAAAAAATATTTCTCAGCGTCTAAAAAGCTTGGCCGCCGGCCGGTTAAACGATTTTACCGCCTTGGCAGAGGACGGCATTATTTTAAAAAACGCCGCCGATTTTTACGCCCCGCGCGGATATTTTACGCAGCTGGTTGGCCATATGCAAACGGTTTACCTCAGCAATTTTACGCATGGCGGCTTTCCGGTTGCGCCAAGCGGCGTAGAATCAGTTACCGTGCGGCAAATTTCGCCCTACGGCGGCGCAATAGATGTATTATGTGACGATCTGCGCCCCTGCGCGGCCGGTCGGGGCACCGGCGTTGTAGCGGTGTACGGCGAAAAAGCGGTAGATATTATGGCCGGCGAGCTGGCCGCCAACGGCTTTGCCGCCGCCCCGGCCAACATAAACCAATTGGCCGGCCCCGGCATTTTTGTTACGGCCTGCCCGCCCCTTTCGGCCGGGTTAGAACTGCCGGAGCTTAACACCGTATTTTTAACCTACAAAACCGGCGCTGCCAAAAAGCGCCGGGTAAAAAAGCGCCGTAAGGAGGAAATTTTCAACTCCTTAGAGGAGCTAAAGGTTGGCGATTATGTAGTACACGCCGCGCACGGTATTGGCCGGTTTGACGGTATTCACCGTATTCGCACCGGCGATGTAACCAAGGATTATATTAAAATTAAATACCGCGGCAGCGATGTTTTGTATTTGCCGGTTACCCAGCTGGATTTAGTTTCCCGCTATATTGGCGGCAGCGGCGAAAACGGGCCGGCCTTAAACCGCCTGGGCGGAACCGAGTGGCAAAAAACAAGGGCCCGCGTGCGTGCGGCTGTTAGCAATATTGCCAAAGAGCTAACCGCTCTATACGCCAAACGGATGCAACTGCCCGGCTACGCTTTTTCTAAGGATACCGACCTGCAAAGCGATTTTGAGCAGCGCTTTATTTACGAGGAAACGCAGGATCAGCTGCGTGCCATTCGTGAAATTAAAAACGATATGGAGCGCCCGGTGCCAATGGATCGCTTGCTGTGCGGCGATGTTGGATTTGGCAAAACCGAGGTGGCGCTGCGTGCCGCGTTTAAATGCATTTGCGACGGTAAGCAGTGCGCGTTGTTGGTGCCAACCACCATTTTGGCCTGGCAGCACTATTTAACCGCACAGGAGCGCATTGGCAATTTGCCGATTCAGGTAGAGCTGCTTTCCCGTTTTAAAACCCCGAAGGAGACCGAGCGCATTTTAAAACGCCTGAAAACCGGAGATATTGACCTTATTGTTGGCACCCACCGTTTAATTTCGAAGGATGTTGCATTTAAAGATTTGGGGCTGGTGATTATTGATGAGGAGCAGCGTTTTGGTGTAGCCCAAAAAGAAAAGCTAAAGGCGCTGCTGCCAACGGTAGATGTTTTAACCCTAACGGCTACCCCCATTCCCCGCACGCTGAATATGGCCATGTCCGGCATACGAGATATGTCCTCCATTGAGGAGGCCCCGCAGGATCGCTCCCCCGTTCAGACCTATGTTATTGAGCAAAACAGCGGCATTTTGCAGGAAGCCGTGCAGCGGGAGCTGCGGCGCGGCGGGCAGGTTTATTACCTGCACAATCGGGTAGAATCTATTCACACCTGCGCGCTGCGGCTGCAAAATGCTTTTCCTGCGGCCAACATTGGCGTAGCGCATGGAAAAATGGGTGAGGAGGAGCTTTCGGAAATTTGGCACCGCCTGCTGGAAAAAGAGATTGACATTTTAGTTTGTACCACGATTATTGAAACCGGGGTAGATGTGCCAAATGTAAATACGCTGATTATAGAGGACGCCGACCGCATGGGCCTGGCCCAGCTGCACCAGCTGCGCGGGCGGGTTGGGCGTTCGGCCCGGCGCGGGTACGCGTACTTTTGCTTTCGCCCCGGCAAGGCGCTAAGCGAGGTGGCCGAAAAGCGGTTAGAGGCCATTCGGGAGTACACCGCTTTTGGCTCCGGCTTTAAAATTGCCATGCGCGATTTAGAAATTCGTGGTGCGGGCAGCATTTTAGGCGGCGAGCAGCACGGACACATGGAGGCGGTTGGGTACGATATGTACCTAAAGCTGCTGAACGAGGCCATTGACGAGCAGCGCGGAATTCAGCCGGCCGAGGCGCCGGATTGCGCGGTAGATTTAAATATTAACGCCAATATTCCGGAGCGGTATATTCCGGCGCTTTCGCACCGGTTAGAAATGTACCGCCGCATTGCCGATATTAAAACCGTGGCCGATAAAGAGGATATTATTGACGAGCTGTGCGACCGCTTTGGCGACCCGCCCAAAGAGGTGCTGGGGCTTATGGATATTTCGCTGCTGCGCAACGCCGCCGCCCAAAACGGAATAGACGAAATTACGGGCAACGGCAAAGCGGTAGAGCTGCATATTAAGCATTTTGAAATGCAGTCGGCCGCGGCGGTGCTGCAAAAGCTGGGCGGGCTGGCAACGCTGGTTCCGGCAACCCCCTGCTACCGGGTGGCCATTCCGGCGGGGCAGGCGCCAACGGCGGTGCTAAACAAGGTTGCCGCGCTGCTGGCTAAAAATTAAGCCTTTGGCTGCCCCTTATTTGGGCGGCTTGGCCAAAGGTTAAAACTTTTGTTTTTATTTAAAGGGTGCAAAAATAATGTACTATTTAAAACCCCAACACACTGCAGACCGCTGCTTTGTTCTTACCGGTAAAAACAGCAGCTACACCACGCATATTCACGAAAATTTAGAGCTTATTTATATAAAAACCGGCAGCCGAGAGGTAATAATTCATCAACAAGCGTACCTTTTAAAAGCGGGGGATCTTGCGGTTATTTACCCGTTTGTTCCGCACGGCTTTCGGGCTGTAGAGCAAGGGGAGTGCGCCTGGGTAGGAATTCATCCGCTGTTTTTAAACCCCAACGGTTTTAGCCTTTTTGGCCAAGCGCCAACCTGCCCGGTTATTGCCAAAAACAGCCAGCCGGCGCAGCTAAAATTGCTGCTTCAGGCGTTGTTTTTAAAAAATTGCCATGCGGCACCGTTTATAAAAGGGGTGGTGGCTGCGGCGCTTTCCTTGTGCGAGCCGCTGCTTAAAATTAATTGCGCGCAAGAGTACGGCGGGCAAACCAACCCGGCCGAGGTTTTGCAGTACATTATTGCGCACGCCGCCAACGGGCAGCTAACGGCCGAAAATACCGCCAAGCATTTTGGCATGGCCGAGCGTTACTTTTGCGCTTGGCTGGGCCGTGTTTTTGGAATGGGATTTCACAGGCTTTTAAGCTGCTGCCGGCTTAGCAACGCGGCCCTTATGCTTACGGGCAGCAATACTTCGGTTACGCAAATTGGGTACAAATGCGGGTTTGAAAGTATTCGCACCTTTAACCGACTGTTTTTGGCCGAATACGGCTGCTCGCCGCAGCAGTACCGCAAAAATGGCCAAAAGCAGTGCTGAAAATGGCTTGCGAATAGCCGGTAAAAGTTTTACAATAGCACTGTAAAGGCGGTGTTATTATGGTAACCAATCAACTACCAAAATCGTTTGCGTTTGTAAACAGCTTTAAAAGGTACTCCGGCAACCCAATTTTACACCCGCAGGGGGCCTTAGCGGCCGATTGCATTTTTAATCCCGGCGCGGTGGCAACAAAAAACGGGGTAGAAATGCTTTGCCGGTGCATTAATTTTAAGGAAATGCCTAAGGGCTTTAATTGGAGCGTTTCGTCCCTTGTGTTTGCGCACAGCCAAAACGGTTTTGATTTTACCTTGCAGAACAAGCCGTTTCTTACGGCGGGCAACAGCTGCTACCAAGGCGGGTTTGAAGACCCAAGGCTGGTTTTTTTGCCGGAGGAGGGCTTGTACGCCCTAAGCTATACCGGCGTTTACAATTATTCTAAAACGGTTGGTATGCTGGCCCTTTCAAAAAATCTTGTTGACTGGGAGTTTTTAGGAGAGTGCCTGCCGGGGCGGGCCATTGCCATAACCGATCGGCGCATTAACGGGGAATATTACGCTTATTTTGGCAACAGCAGCATTTTTCTTGCCCATACCAAAGATTTAAAAAATTGGGTTGTTGAAGAAACTCCTGCCATTTCGCCGCGGCCAAATTTGTTTGATAATTGCCTGTGCGAGGCGGTGGCCGCCCCCATAATTAATAATGACGGCATATTGCTGTTGTATAACGGCTCCGCAACCGGGGAATTTAACAATGCTATTGCGCACAACATGGTAAATGAGGCGGGGGAGCGGGTTTACGGCTTTCGGGGAAAGCACGCGCCCTGCTGTTACAGCATTGGCTGGGCGCTTTTTGAAAGAAACAACCCGGCCAAGCTAATTGCCAGAAGCACAGAGCCTATTTTAACGCCGCAGCTGCCGTACGAGTGTTACGGGATTGCGCCCTACACTGTTTTTGGCAACGCGTTGGTAAATTTTAATGGCAGGTGGATTCTTTATTACGGCTGCGCGGATAACCGAATTGCCGCGGCCGTTTCGGACCCGGTTTAACCGTGGCGCACGCATGGGATACTGATTTTAAAGGAAAAATTTAAGTGCGAGCCTTGTGAAAAGCCTCGGTAATCCGTTCGCATTACCTGCGTTTTTGCCGCGGCTGAAGAGCTTTACAGCAGTGGGCTTTGGCGGCGCGGTTAACGGTAATAAGGCTATAATTTTTGTAGAATATGCTGAAAGGGCCTGATTTTATGTTTGAAAACGCTAAATGGATCAGATTTAAAACAGATACCGTTAATATAAAAAACAAATATAACCCCGTGCCCTATATTGCAAAAAGCTTTACTGTTAAATCCGGGCTCAAAAGCGCTATGCTGCACATCTGCACCGCGTCGGAAGCGGCCTATTTTTTAAACGGCACTGCAATTTTAAATTCCTATCGTCCCTCTGTGCCCTCAACGCCCCACAGCGCTATGGTTTACAGAGATTTTGATTTAACAAGCAATATAAAACAAGGCAAAAACCGCATTGGGGTAATGCTTAGCGGCCTAAGGCTTCATTATGAGCTTGCAGAGCGCGGCCCCTCGTTTATACTGCAGCTTGATTTGGCATATATAAACGGGGAGAAGGAACAGCTTGTTAGCGGCAGTAGCTTTAAATGTGCGCTTTCGTCGGTTATTTTCAGTGCTCACGAGTGCGGCGAAATCTACAATGCAAACCTTAGAACAAAGAATTGGTGCCGCCCCGATTTTAACGACAGCAATTGGCAAAATGCCGAGGAGCTGCCGGATCTTAACTGCCGCTTTCGCCCAACCAATTGCCCCGCAATAAGAAAAATAAAGCAAACCGATTGTGTGGAAATTGCACCGAACCTTTTTGATTTTAAAACAACCACCTCCGGCTATGTTAAGGTAACTGTAAGCGGCAAAAAAGGCGATGTATTGAAGCTTAATTATTCCGAAAGGCTTACCAATGACCGCCTGCACTGCGATATGACCACCTATTTAAAAGAAAAAAGCAGTGCCCCGAGATGTACAACTCCGTTGAATACATTTTAAGCGGCGAAAAAAACGAAAAATTTGAGCAGCTGTTTTCCGTTCACGGTTTTAGGTATGTTGAGGTTATTGGCAATTACAAAAGCCTGCGGCTTACAGCTGTTACCTGCCATACAGATGTAAAGCAGGTGTCGTATTTTTGTTGCGACAACGATATTTTAAACCGTATTCATAACGCCTGCGCTAACTCTATTGCCACCTGCGCTCAAACCTTTTTTGTTGATAATCCTAAACGCGATGCGGCGTGGGTAGGCGACCAAATGCTGAGCGCGGAGGCTGCCGCTATTCTTTTTAACAGCTATGATTTGCACCTTGAAAATATGCTGATGTGCAGTGAGGCGCTGACCGACGAGATTGGTCTGCCTTGCGTAGTACCGGCAACAGGAAAGTGGATGTTCGGCAAAGAATTTTCGGGGCCCGATTGGGGCGACGGCGTTGTTTTTCAGGTGCCGTACTATCAGTATAAATACACCGGCGATAAGAGAATAATTAAGGCGGTTTACAATACTGCCGAAAAGCTTATGGAATACTTTGCAACACTAAGCAACAACGGCAGCTGCTTGCTGAATCAGTACGGAATAGGCGATTGGTCAGCTGTAAAACCCGGCTGCTCGGTTGAAGTTTCTATGTCGGCCTATTACCGTGTATGCGCAGTAATTCTTGCAAAATTCGCAAAAATCCTTGGAAAAGACAGCGCAAGCTACGAAAAACTTGCCGAAAATATTAAAACGCAGTTTAGAGAAAAATATGTTAAAAACGGCAAAATGAACGGGGGACATATAACAGAATTCCTTTTGGCTGCTTGGGCAGGCTTTTTAAGTAAAGAAGAAGCAAAAGACGCTGCTAAAACAGCGAGCGAGATGATTAAGGCAGACGGCTTGGCGTTTACTTTCGGCGCGCACGGTTTGCGCACAGCTTTTGATGTGCTGAGCGAAAACGGCTATGCGCAAACTGTTTACAATGTACTGGTTAATGAAAATGTGCTTGGCTACGCTTACAACATTAAGCAAGGCTACAATACGGTTCCCGAGCGCTTCGACTGGGAAAAGGACGGTGTATTCAGCCTCAATCATCACTTTTTTGCAACAGCTGCCTCGTGGTTTTACAAATGGGTTGCCGGCATTAAGGTTCAGGGCCTTAACTGTAAAAGCATTGAAATATCGCCTGTTTTGCTCAGTGATATTAAAAGCTTTAAAGCAAATTTAAGGGGAATTTCCGTGTGCCGAGAAAATAATATTTTAAAAATTAATTGCCCCTTTGATTTTACCCTAAAGCTTAACAAAAGCAGCACGAAATACAAAAGCGGCAGCTACACCTTTCGTATTTAAGCCAAACCTGCGCTGCCGTTACCAAGCCATAATAAGCACCCGTTTGCAACAGTTTCGCGCTGGAGCAAACGGGTGCCTGTTTTGTTGCTTAAAGCCTTGGTTTAAGGTAACTTAGTTTAAGGTAATTTTTTAAACCAATAATCCGCCGGGCTTTTTCTTTGCGGCTCGCTATTTTTTAGGCGGCGTTGCGGCTTTGTTCCTTGTAGCAAGTAACCCGCCCGTGCTATAAAAAAGCACTTAGCGTTACGCTAAGTGCTTTTTGGTGAATGTGCAACAAAATAACACAACGCCCATTGCGCCGAAAAATAAATGCTTTTAATATAACGAATGAATGAACAAGATGTATTTGTATGGTATTTTATTCGTTCGTCGGCAAAGCCGCCGCACTTGTTACCTTTTACAGATTGCTCCCCCCAAAAAATCCCGTTATCGGTTTTATTTTGAGGTGAAAAAGGTAAGAGCAAAAAGGTAAAAAGTTAAAAAGCAAAGGTAAAAAGTAAAAGGCGAAAATTAAAAAAGGCGAAAATTAAAAAAAATAAAAAGTAAAAAGTAAAAAGTAAAAATCTCGCTCACTTTTGTGAGCGAGATTTTTGGTGCGGGCGACAGGACTTGAACCTGCACGGTTGCCCACTAGTTCCTAAGACTAGCGTGTCTGCCATTCCACCACGCCCGCAAACTGCTTTAAACTGCAGCGGCTAACGCTACACTTTAAAAGGCCTTTCTATTTTAACCTATAACGGGGTTGTTTGTCAAGCTTTTTTAAAGAATTTTGTTTGTTTTATTGCGCGGGGCCGGGGTGTGCGGGCAAAATAGAATACTTTACGCGGCAGGGGCCAAAAAGGCGGGGGGCATTTGGGGCCTTATGCCACTGTGTTTTTGGCTTTTGCCGGCTTTAAGCGGGCAACAATTAACAAGGGCCTGCTTTGGGCGTTTTGCTTTTAACAAAGCTCTTCCTTAATTTTTTTAAAAATTGGGTTGGTTTTTGCCGGGCAAACCAAAGCGCTTGCGCTAAGCCCGCCCAAAAGGGCAAAACGGCTTTTGGCTGCCCTTTTTGCAGGGCGTTAACCTTACAAATTTTTTGAGTTTTTTGCGCAAAAAACCGCCGCAGGCGGCTGCCTGCAGCGGCGTTTTCGGCGTTATTCAATTATTCAATTTCCAACCGGCGGGTCTGCGGCTTGTCCTCTTTCTTTTTCGGCAAGGTCAGCTTTAATACGCCGTCGTGGTATTTGGCGGTAATGGCGTCGCTCTGCACGCCGGAAAGGTCAAATTCCCGGCTGTAAGCGCCGTAAGAACGCTCGCAGCGAACATATTTGCCTTTTTTCTCCTTTTCCTCATGCTCCGAATGGCGCTCGGCCCGAATGGTTAAAACATCGCCGCTAATATCAAGGTGAATATCCTTTTTGGCAAAGCCGGGCAGGTCGGCCTCTAACTCGTAACGGTCGCCCTCGTCTTTAATGTCGGTTTTAAATTCATCTAACGCGTGGCCGCCGTAAAAGCCAAACGGCGCGTTAAAAAACTGCTTTTCCAGCTCGTCCATTTCTTTAAACGGATTATATAATGCATTGTTTCTGTGCGAATAAGGTCTAAGTTCAAACATATAAAAGCCTCCAATAAAACTAATTCATTTTCCGGCCTTTTGCGTTACCTGGTTGGCCGGCACCGGTTTAACGGTTGACACATTGGAACCACCTTTTTCTTTTTAAAAGCCCTTGCAACCTTTGCTTTTTGGGGCTTTCTTTTTTTCTTTGTGATTATATTATAGCACAAGCGGTTGCTTTTTCAACGGTATTATAGTATAATAATTAAAAATGTATTGTGCTGTTAGCACAAATTTAGGTGAGGACATGAATAAAACAATTTTATTACAGGCGTTTTTGGGCAATAAAACGCTGGGCGAGCTGGCCCAAACGGTTGGAGAGCAGTTAGGCTGCACGGTTATTATTACCGACGGCGCCTTTCACATTGTAGCAACGGGGGCGGTGCCGGCCACGGCAACCGGCGGGCTGCGGCAGGCGCTTTTGCACAGCGAGCTGCCGCTGCAGGTTTGCGCGCTTATAACCAGCAGGCTGCAAAACGGGGCGGAGCCGGCCGCGGCTTTTACCGTAAACGGCTGGCAGGTAACGGCGGCGCCGCTAAGCTGCGGCACGGCCAACCTGGGCTACCTGCTTTACCTTACAAAACCGGGCAAGGCGCCTGCAGGGCAGGGGGCCGATTTTGCCAAAAGCCTGCTGGCAAAGCAATTTTACATGGAGCGGCGGCTGTACAGCCTAACCGGCAACACGGCCGAGGACCTTTTAGCAGACCTTTTGGAGGGCAAATTTCCCACCAAGGCCGATTTTACCCTAAAGGCTGCCGGCACCTTTTTGGCGCATTTTTCGCCGCACCGGTTTGTGCTGCTGCAGTTTGCAAACCCGGCCGCCGGCGTAAACAGCGCCGACCGCCTGCAAAAAAGGCTGACGCAAAGCTTTGCGGCCTCGCACCCGTTTTTTTACGGCGGGCAAATTGTTTTATTTTTGCACCAGGACCACGACTTAGCGCCGCTGCAGGCCTTAACAAAGGAGTTTGACCTGCAGGCGGTGCTTTCGGCCCCGCTGGCCGAGCTTTACAGCCTAAAGGGGCAGTTTCAGCCAACGGCAGCGGCGCTGCAATATTTAGCGGGCAAAAATAAAAATTGCCCGTTTTTGGCGTACGCCGAGCAATACGCCCTGCTAACGCTGCTGCAGCGGCTTGGCGCCGAGCCGAATTTTAACCCGGCCGTTACCCGCTTAGCGGCCTACGACGCCGCCCACAACGGCCGCCTTTGCCAAACCCTTTTTGCGTACCTTGTTTGTCACCGCTCGTTACAAAAAACCTGCGAGCTGCTTTTTACCCACCGCAACACGGTGCTTTACCGCATTAAAAAAATTAAAGAGGATTTTAATTTGGACCCGGACTGCCCCGAAACCTGCCTGGCCAACCTGCTTTCGCTGGCGCTGGTTTTAGTGCGCCAAGGGCAGGAGGATTGGTTTTTGCTGCCGCTGGAAGGCAAGGCCTAAAAGGCCTTTTTAAGCTTTGCGTTTAGGACTGGCACACATTGCCCCCACCGGCGTATACTGGGGTAAAGGACGGTGGTTCAATGCGAAGAAGACCCAGATCTAAAACAGCGTTTCCGGTTTACCTAATTGCGTTTTGCGTGGGGCTGATGATTGCTTTTTACTGTCCTTTAAAATTTTTAGTATGCACGCTGGCACTTGCAGTAATATTGCTGGGCATTTGGTGCATAAAATGTTGTCGGTAAGGGGTGCTTTTATGAAGGTTGTTGTTGTAAAAAGTCCAAAGCTGTTAGGTGGAATTTTGCGCCTGATTTTTGGCATTAAAAAAAGCGAGACCGTGTAAGCCAAAGCCTACCGGCCGAAAATAATTTTAAAACAACATAGCAGCAAGGCTGCCGCGGGTTAACCCGCGGCAGCCTTGCTGGTTTTTAATGCAAGCTTGCATTTGTTTTTTGTTTTGTGAAATTTATTTCTTGTTTTGTAAAATTTCGGCCAGCTTGCCGGCTAAAGAGTTTGCGTTGGCAATGTGCGATTCCGGCAACGGGTGCCCGTTAGTGGTTTCGGCCGTCCAGCCGCGTACCTGTTTCCAATAATAGGTGTTGCCGTCTTTGGCGGCAAATTCCTCTACCGCCTGTTGAAAGTACTCGTTGCCGCCGGTAGCCATAATTTCGTAGCCCCAAACAATGGTGGCGTTGGGCCGCGCCGCGCGTACCTGAGCCATTAGTTCTTTCATGCCTTTCATCAATCCGGCACGGTCATCTCGGGTGCCGGGTTCGTCGTTGGTGCCCAGCGAGATTACAACAACATCGGGCTGGCGGTCGGCTTCAAAATCCCATGTAGAGGTTAAATTGCCGTATAACGCACGCTTGTAATATTCGCCGGCCAGTTTGTTGGCTTTATTTTCGCCCGGGTTTACAACATAGGCCGAGCCGCCGGCTTTAGAAACAATAGAAACATCGGCGCCTAAGGCCTGCGCGGTAAGCTCGGCAAAGCTTTTGGTAACATTTTGGCGAAGTAATTCATCGGCCGGTGGGTTATCTTTTTTGTAAAGGTCGCAGCCGCTGGTAACCGAATCGCCAATGACTTCAATATACAAATTGGCGTCGGCCGGTTTTTCGGTTAACTTACCGTTAAAGGAAAGGCCGGTTACGGTTAGCTGCAATTGCTCGTTGGCTCCGCACTCGGTTGCCTTTAACAGCTGAATGTTGTGCAGGCCTGGGGTTAAATTCTCGGCAATTTTGTAGGTGCCGCTTTGCTTGGCTAAAATTTCTTTGGCGTTTTCAAAATCGCCGTCTACAATACCGTACAGCAGCAAGCCGCTTTTCTGCTGGGTTGTAATTTCAACATCGCCCTTAAAGGTTCCGCGAATTTCAAACCCGGTGCCGGCGTAATCCATTTTAACGCTGTTGCCATCCATTACGGTGCGGCCGTGGAATTTAACATTGTCTTTAATTTGGCCTACCGTTGTAGCAGTTGGCAGGTAAACTGCGCCTCTAACCTTCAAATTATTCCACCCTGCAATCACCTGCGCCGTTAAAGCGGCGTCCTTTAAATCTACCTTGCCGTCTAAGCTAACATCGGCCGTTTCGCCAAGGGTTACCTTGTTGCCCAGCGCGTTTTGAACCAAGGCAAGCACATCTTTTAAATCGGTGCTGCCGTCGCCGTTCGCGTCCCCGGCGGTGCTGTAAAGCACCTTTTGCAAAAAGGGTGTTAAAACATTTGCCGCAGCGGCCTGCTGCGCGGTGTTTGGGTGGCCGTGGCCGCCGCTGGTGCCCTTGGGCAGCTGCACGCTGTAAATGTTGCCGTCGCCGTTTTCGTAAAACGAGGTTACGGCGTGCGAAATTAAGGCTTTCATGTTGCTGGAATCGTTCATCATGCCGTAGGCCAAAACAATGGCGGAGTCGGGGTGCTGCTCACGAATTTTTTGCAAAAAGGCAACAAATTCGGTTTTAAGCTTTTCAAGCCCGCCCGCAACGCTTAATTGGCTTAGGTCGTTGGTGCCAAGGTTTACAACCGTAACATCGGCATTTTTGTTGTAGGCAAAGCCGTCTAACAGCTTCATCATATTATTGTTGGTGTTGCCGTTTGAATCGGCGTAAAACCCAATGCCGGCGTAGGCAAAAATGTTGTAATTGGCTTTTAAGACCTCGGCGGTTAAGTAGGCGTAAGCCTGCGTACCGTTGGAATAATTTACCCAGTTATCGTTATTGGGAATGGTATCGGTGCCGTAGCCCACGGTAATGCTGTCGCCGTAAAAATCAATTGCCAGGCTGCGGGTGTTTTCGGTTTTAAGGTAGCTGCCGTTAATCAGCACGCCCTGCACCTTAAAGCTGCCAACATTCTCCTGCGTGGCGCGCACAATTTTAACGGTATGTACCCCTTTTTCAAGGCCGGTTAAAATTTCAACCTCTTTGCCGGTTTCGCGCCCGGTTACATCTAAGGTGTTGGCCAGCTTGCCGTCAGCAAAAACGGCGTAGCGAACAACGCTGGGAACTTGGTTAATTTGCCCGGCGGAAAAATCCAGCTTGGCCCAAACGCTGCCCTCGCAGTAGGCTTTAAACTCTAAGGCGTCCCCGGTAAAGCAAAGCTGCAGGCCGTTGCTTGTAAGCTTTGCAGCGCCAAGGGTGTATAAATAACCGCCCTTTTGCAGCTGCTTTGGCGTAACATAGCCGGTAAGGCCGCCGTCTAACTCGCCAACATCAATGTCTACATCGGTTCCGGTAAAACCGCAGCAGGCGGTAATAGCCAAAACCAGCGCTAAAATTAGCGCCAAAAACTTTTTTGAATTTTTGAACAAAAACATCATCCCCAATTTAATAATATTACAAAAAAAGTATAACACAGGTTTTTGTTGGTGTCAATGTACAAAAAATTCGTTTTTTATTGCAAAATTTAAGGTTTTAATTAAAAAGAACAAAAAGCAAAAGAAAACCCCGGCTCTCTGCAAAGCTGCAGGGAGCCGGGGTTATGGTTTTGTATTTATGGTTTTGTATTTATGGTTTTGTATTTATGGTTTTGTATTTATGGTTTTGTATACATTATATAAAGGTAAACCAATGCCGCTGTGCCGCAACCCGGTTGCCGTGTTTTTAAGGCGTGCGCCTTAAAAGGGCAACAAACAAAAAAGCGCCGTTATTTTGCCCTTTTAGGCAGGCTCCGGCTGCACAGGCTATGTTGAACTGCATTTAGCCGCAATTGTTTGGCGGCGGTGCGGCTTGTTCCTGCCCTGCCGTAATCGGTAATTAATAACCTGCAAAATAAAGCAGGTGGGTGACCGCCCCACGGTTTCGCGCTCCCTTCTTCCGGCAGGGGTCGGCAAAACGCCGCCCGTGTCGGGAGGTCTGCAAGCCTGCCGCGGGAGAAAGGCCCCCTAATTAAAAACTTGTAGGGTTATAATGTCCGAATAAGCGCACAGGGAAGGAACAGCGGTTTACAAAGCTAAAATAGCGGCCTAAATAAACCAAACAGGAAACAGGGGGCTTTGGGCCACCGCTGTAAAAGGCGGCCGAAAAATGCGGCCAAAGGCTTTGTTGCCGGCGCGGCCCTTTGCCCGGTTTATTTTTGCTGCGCCCTTTTGCCCGGTTTATTGGCAAGGGGGTTATTCTTCCTCAATATCGTAATCGTCCTGCAAACGGTCAATAAACAAATCGGCAATGGTTTCGTACTCGTCGTCATCGGCAATGTCCTCAAAATACTCGTCGCCGTTTTCGTCCTCCTGCACCTTAACCAAAACAAGGTCGCCGCTGTCGTCCAGCTTTTCCTGCGGGTCGGAAAAATAGGGCACCATGGCCAAATACCGGCCGGTATCGGTTTCAATGGCGTCTAAAATCTCAAAAGAGTAGCTTTTGCCGTCGTCATCGGTTAGGGTTACAATGTCGTTGCCGTATTCTTCGTTCGTCATCTTTCTCACTCCTGTTGTTCTCTGCTTTTATTGTACCCGTTTTTGCAAAAATAGTCAAGATGAAATTAAGCGGGAATTCGGCGAGCTCCAAGTGGCACGGGTTTTACGCCTAAAAAATGTTGTTTTATGATTATTTTGTTTTGTTTTTGTTGTTTTGGGCTTGACAATTACCTGTGTTTGTACTAAAATGTACTTGAGAAGTTAGGCTTAAAGCTTGGCACAGGGGCTAAACCCGCCGGCCGAGGTAAGGCAAAGCCAAACGGGCCGGTTAAAATAAGCCGAATTTTATAAGCCAACCTTTTATAAGCCAACCTAATAAGATAAGCCGAATTTAGAAAGCTAAACTTTGCAAGCTAAGCTTAGGGCTGCAAAGCCTGTTATTTTTACGGAGGGGATTTTTATGCCTCATTATCATTATTATACCGAAATTCCTGCAAAAAGCCCGCGTATTCAAAAGCTGATTGACCATTTATATGCCAAAATGCCGGAAATTGAGGCGGACCGCGCCGTTTTGCTGACCGAGGTTTACAAAAAAACCGAGGGCGAGCCGATTATTACCCGCCGGGCCAAAGCTTTTGCCGAAATTTGCAAAAAGTTGCCTATTACCATTCGCCCGTTGGAGCTAATTGTTGGCAGCAACGCTGTGCATCCGCGCAGCTGCCAGGTGTTTCCCGAGTTTTCGTTTGAATGGTTAGAGGGGGAGTTTAACACCATTGAGCACCGCAAGGCCGACCCGTTTTACATATCGGAGCAAACCAAGCAGACCTTAAAAGAGGTTTACCAATACTGGGCGGGCAAAACCACCAGCGACCTTGCCACCTCGCTAATGTGCGAGGGCGCCAAAACCGCCATGGCGCACAACATTTTTACCCCGGGCAACTACTTTTACAACGGCATTGGGCATGTAACCGTAAATTACGCCGAGGTGCTGGCCGTAGGGTTTGAGGGCATTATGCAAAAAGCGCGCAAGGCCTTGGCGCAGCTAAGCCCGGCCGACGCCGATTTTGCCCCGCGGGACGCCTTTTTGCGCGCCGTGCTGCTAAGCTGCGAGGCGGCCTGCGGCTACGCCGAGCGCTACGCCCGGCTGGCGCTGCAGCTGTTAGAGCAGGAAAGCGACCCCGAGCGCAAGCGGGAGCTGGCCCTAATTGCCCAAAACTGCGCCAATGTGCCGCGGCACGGCGCCAAAAGCTTTTACGAGGCCTGTCAGTCGTTTTGGTTTGTGCAAATGCTGCTGCAAACCGAGTCCAGCGGCCATTCTATTTCGCCCGGGCGGTTTGACCAATACATGTACCCCTATTTTAAGGCGGATTTAGAAAAAGGGCTGATTAACCACGCCTTTGCGCAGGAATTAATGGACTGCATTTGGGTAAAGCTGAACGACCTAAACAAAGCGCGGGACGCGGCCTCGTCGGAGGGGTTTGCGGGGTACAGCCTGTTTCAAAATTTAATTGCCGGCGGCCAAACGCCGGAGGGGCTGGACGCCACCAACGACCTTTCGTTTATGTGCCTGAACGCCTCTATTCATGTGCAGCTGCCGCAGCCTTCGCTTTCGGTTCGGGTTTGGAACTGCACCCCGCACGAATTTATGCTGCGGGCGGCCGAGCTAACCCGCACCGGCGTTGGGTTGCCGGCTTATTATAACGACGAAGTGATTATTCCCTCGCTGTTAAACCGCGGGCTAAGCATGGAGGACGCGCGCGATTACAACATTATTGGCTGTGTAGAGCCGCAAAAGGCCGGCAAAACCGACGGCTGGCACGACGCCGCGTTTTTTAATATGTGCCGCCCGCTGGAGATGGTTTTTTCCAACGGCTGCGAGCTGGGGCAAAGGGTTGGCGTGCAGTCGGGCGAGATTGCCGAGCTAAACACCTTTGAAAAATTTTTGGCGGCCTACAAGCAGCAAATGGAATATTTTATTGAAATGCTGGTAAACGCCGATAACGCCATTGATTACGCCCACATGAAGCGCTGCCCGCTGCCGTTTCTTTCCGCCATGGTGGAGGATTGTATTGGCCGCGGAAAATCGGTTCAAGAGGGGGGCGCGGTTTACAACTTTACCGGCCCGCAGGGCTTTGGTATTGCCAACATGGCCGATTCCCTTTGGGCGGTTAAAACCTTGGTGTACGAGCAAAAAAAGTACACCCTTGCCCAGTTTAAAGAGGCACTGGCAAACAACTTTGGCGAGCCAATGTCGAACCTGCAGGCGCAAAACTTAACCACGCTGATTGTAGAGCAAATGCAAAGCGCCGGCAAAACGGCCACCAAGGCCCAAATTGCCGAGATTTTTACCGGCCTAAAGCAAAACCGCACCCCGGCAGGTAAAAAGGCCTTTTACAACCAATTAAAAGGGGATATTGAGGCGCTGCCCAAGTACGGCAACGATGTGCCGGAGGTTGATTTATTTGCCCGGCAGATTGCCTACACCTACTCAAAGCCCCTGCAGCGCTATAAAAACCCGCGCGGCGGCAGCTTTCAAGCGGGGCTGTACCCCGTTTCAGCCAATGTGCCGCTGGGCGCGCAAACCGGCGCCACGCCGGACGGCCGGCTGGCCGGCACTCCGGTAGCCGACGGTGTTTCCCCGGCGGCGGGGCGGGATGTAAACGGGCCGACCGCCTCCTGCAACTCGGTTGCAAAGTTAGACCACTACATTGTTTCGAACGGAACGCTGTTTAACATGAAATTCCACCCCAGCGCCTTAAAGGGCCAAAGCGGGCTGGAAAGCTTTGTGGCCTTAGTGCGCGGCTATTTTGACCAAAAGGGCAGCCACATGCAGTTTAATGTTGTAAGCCGCGAAACCCTGTTAGAGGCGCAAAAGCACCCCGAAAAGTACCGCTCGTTAGTGGTACGCGTGGCGGGGTACAGCGCGCTGTTTACCACCCTTTCCCGCTCGCTGCAGGACGATATTATTAACCGCACCGAGCAACAGGGCTTTTAAAGGGGTACGGTATGCAAAACTACTTACAAACCACCGGCCGAATTTTTAACATACAAAAATTCTCGGTGCACGACGGGCCGGGTATTCGCACCATTGTGTTTTTAAAAGGGTGTGTGCTGCGCTGCCGCTGGTGCTGCAATCCCGAATCGCAGCACTACGAAATAGAGCAAATGGAGCAGGGCGGAAAGCTGAAAACCGTTGGGCGGGATGTTACCGTGCAGCAGGTAATGGACGAAGTATTAAAAGACCGCATTTACTACCGCCGCTCGGGCGGGGGGTTGACCCTTTCGGGCGGGGAGTGCCTTTGTCAGCCGGAGTTTTCGGCCGCACTGCTGCGGGCCGCGCAGGAAAGCGGGCTGAATACCGCTATTGAATCTACCGCCTGTGCCCCCATGGAAACCATTCGTCGGCTGCTGCCGTATTTAGACCATTATTTAATGGATATTAAGCACATTGACCGCGAAAAGCATAAGCGTTTTACCACGCGGGATAATGACCTGATTTTGCAAAATGCCGCGCTGCTGGCTAAAGAGGCCCGGCACCTAATTATTCGCGTGCCGGTGGTGCCCGGATTTAACGACACCGAAAGCGAAATTGCAGGCATTGCCCGCTTTACCGCCGGCATTTTACCGGGGGGTGAAATTCACCTGCTGCCGTACCACCGTTTAGGAACCGATAAATACCGCGGTTTAAATCGGGAATACACGCTGAGCGAAATTTTGCCGCCGCCGGATGAAAAAATGCAGCAGCTAAAGGCCGTTGCCGAGGGCTTTGGGCTGCGCTGCCAAATAGGGGGTTAAAAAATGAACGATCCTACCTTACAAAATCGGGAAAAGACCCGCATTATTCAAGAGCTGGTTCCGGGCAAGCAAATTACGCTGGCGCATATTATTGCCAATCCCGATGAAATTCTTTACAAAAAGCTGGGACTGGATCCGGCCGGCGAGTACACCGCGGCTGCCATTGGCATTTTAACCATGTCGCCCGCCGAAACCGCCATTATAGCCGGGGATATTGCCACCAAGGCCTCGGGCGCCGAGTTAGGATTTGTAGACCGCTTTAGCGGCACGCTGATTATTACCGGCTCGGTTTCGCAGGTGCAGGAGGCGGTTGCCGCCGTGGTACGCTACGCCGACGAGACCTTAGGCTTTACGGTTTGCCCCATTACCAAAACTTAACATGAACAAGGTGATTTTAATTGGCCGTTCGGGCAGCGGAAAAACCACCCTAACGCAGGCGCTGAAAAACGAGCCGATTGCCTACCGCAAAACGCAGGATGTTCAGTGGGGGGGATTTTTAATTGATACCCCCGGCGAGTACGCCGAATCCCGCCAGTTTGGCGCGGCTTTAGCGGTTTACAGCTACGAGAGCGACTTGGTTGGTTTGGTTCTGAGTGCTACCGAAAGCTACTCGCTTTACAGCCCTTGCATTACCTCGGCAGCAAACCGGTATGTGTTTGGTATTGTAACCAAAACCGACGCGCCAAACGCCAACCCCAGGCGGGCCGAGGAATGGCTGCATCTGGCCGGCTGCCAGCGGGTGTTTTGCGTTAGCGCCAAAACCGGCAGCGGCTTGGCGCCGTTAAAAGAATTTATTGCGGCCTTTGACCCGAAAAGTTATTTTAAAAGCTTCATGCGGCGAAAAGGGTAGTGCGGCAGGCAAAAAAATGGATTTTTTGGGGTTGAATGTTTATAAAACACAGAAAAAACAACATAAAACAACAAAAACACAAAAAATATGTTGTTTTATTGTTGACTTCTGCTTTGTTTTATGATATATTAGGTAAGTAAAATGCTATTTTTAAAAAAGGAGTTTATGAAAATGGTATCAGAGTACGAAATTAAAAAGCAAATTTGCGACATTGGCAAGCGCATTTACGGCAACGGCATGGTTGCCGCGAATGACGGCAACATTTCGGTAAAGCTGAACGACAACGAATTTTTATGCACCCCTACCGGTGTTAGTAAGGGCTTTATGACCCCCGAATACATTTGCAAGGTAGACGCTGACGGCAAGGTGCTGCAGGCCAACCCCGGCTTTAAGCCATCTTCTGAAATTAAAATGCACATGCGGGTTTACAAAAAACGCCCGGATGTTAATTCAGTGGTACACGCGCACCCCATTTACGCCACCAGCTTTGCCATTGCCGGTATTCCGCTAACGCAGCCCATTATGCCCGAGGCCGTAATTGCCTTAGGCTGCGTCCCCATTGCTGAATACGGCACCCCCTCTACTGAGGAAATTCCGGACGCGGTTGAAAAATACTTACAGCATTTTGACGCCGTATTGCTGGAAAATCACGGCGCCTTAACCTACTCCGATTCCTTACTAAACGCCTACCACAAAATGGAATCTGTTGAGTTTTACGCCAAGCTGCTGTACCTTTCCAAGCAATTGGGCGGCCCCAAAGAGCTTTCTAAGCAGCAGGTAGAGCGGCTTTACGAAATTCGCCGCCAGTTTGGCTTAAAAGGGAAACACCCGGCCGATCTTTGCCCGAACCAGGCGGCAGGCAAGCCCAGCTGCCACAGCTGCGGCGGCAATTGCTCCGGCAGCTGCAGCACCGGCGCTTCGGCTTCCGACAGCGATTTAATTGCCCAAATTACCAAAAAGGTAATGGAGCAGCTGGGAAAGTAACCCGCAAGGGGGAAAATTTATGACCGAGCAACAGCTGCAAAGCGTTATAAGCCAAAAAATTGCGCAGGCGGCGGAAAGCCAAAGCCTAACCCTGCAAAAAGCCGAGCGGCTGGCCGAACTGGTTTTAAATCGCGCGGCCGAAATGGGGGTTAACGCGGTGGTTGCCGTTGCCGACAGCGGCGGGAATCCGGTGCTGTGCAAGCGTGCGGATAACGCCTTTTTAGCCAGTTGGGATATTGCCCTTGGCAAGGCGTACACCGTAACGGCCTTAAAAACCTCTACCGCAAAGCTTAGCGTTTTGGCGGCGCCGGGCGGCGAGCTTTACGGCATTCAGTTTACCAACGGCGGCAAAATTGTTATTTTCGGCGGCGGCGAGCCGCTGCAAAGCAGTAACGGCACGCTGGTTGGCGGGCTGGGCGTTAGCGGGGGTACAGAAGGTCAGGACACCTCGCTTTCCGAATACGGAGCTGAAATTTTTAAACAATTATAAAGAAATGAGAATGTAATAATGAATTCAGCAGAAATTGAAAAGGTTGTTCAGCAGGTTATTGCGCAAATGCACGGCCAGGAGCCGGCTGCCGCGGCAAAACCGGCCGGCGCGCTGCCCAAAACCGCGCGTGTGGCAATGCTAACCGAAAAAGAGCATTTTGAGTTAAAAGAATTCCCAATTCCGCCGCTGGGCGATGGGGACATTTTAGTAAAGGTTGAGGGCTGCGGCGTTTGCGGCACCGACGCGCACGAGTTTAAGCGCGACCCGTTTGGCCTTATTCCGGTAGCGCTGGGGCACGAGGGCTCGGGCGAAATTGTTGCCATGGGCAAAAATGTTAAGGCCGACAGCGCCGGCAAACCGCTGCATATTGGGGACAAGGTTGTAACCTGCATGATTTTTAAAGACAACCCCGATATTACCATGTTTGATTTAAACAAGCAAAATGTTGGCGGGGCCGATGTTTACGGCCTGCTGCCGGATGACGACATTCACTTAAACGGCTGGTTTTCCGACTACCTATTTGTGCGTGAGGGCTCTACCATTTTTAATGTAAGCGAGCTGGATTTAGACTCCAGATTGCTTATTGAGCCTTCGGCCGTTTTGGTGCACGCGGTAGAGCGCGCCAAAACCACCAACATTTTGCGGTTTAACAGCCGCGTGGTGGTGCAGGGCTGCGGCCCAATTGGCCTGCTTTGCATTGCCGTGCTGCGCACCATGGGCGTAGAAAACATTGTGGCAGTAGACGGTGAGGATAAGCGCCTTTCGGTAGCGCGCGAGATGGGCGCTGGCGCCACGGTAAACTTTAAAAACCACAAGGGCATTGAGGCCTTAACCCAAGCGGTAGAGGAGGCCTTTGGCGGCCACCCGGCCGACTTTGGCTTTCAGTGCACCGGTTCGCCGGTTGCCCACGCCAACATTTACAAATTTATTCGCAACGGCGGCGGCCTTTGCGAGTTAGGCTTTTTTATTAACGGCGGCGACGCAACCATTAACCCGCACTTTGATATTTGCGCCAAGGAAATTACCACGGTTGGCTCTTGGGTGTACACCCTGCGGGATTACGCCACAACCTTTGACTTCTTAAAACGGGCAAAGGGCATTGGCCTGCCAATAGAAAAGCTGATCACCCACCGGTTCCCGCTGGAGCAAATTAACGAGGCGCTTAAAACCAACCTGAGTATGCAGGGCCTTAAAATTGCTGTTGTAAACCGGTAAGCGGGTGCAAAGCATGAATAAAGCAGTTGGAATTTTAGAGGTTTACGGCCTGGTTGCGGCGTTTGTTGCCTGCGACGCCGGCTGTAAGGCCGCTAACGTTACGGTGGAAAATTTTGATAAAAATAAGCCCGGCAACCCCGATTCCCTAAAGGTTCCGCTTATTGTTGCGGTAAAATTCAGGGGCTCGGTAAGCGATGTTCGCGCTGCGGTTGCAGCGGCTGCCGAGGCAGTAAACAAGGTTTCGGGCGTTGTAACGCAGCACATTATTCCGTCCCCCGAGGACGGCACCGAAAAAATGCTGAAGCTAAACGCTTTTGACAAAAATTAAACTTTAACCCTGCGCCGGCGCTAAGGTCACCGGGCGCAAAACAAACGGAGGAAAACACAATGGCATTTGAAGCACTTGGAATGGTAGAAACCCGCGGCCTGGTAGCCGCAATTGAGGCTGCCGACGCAATGGTAAAATCGGCAGAGGTTTCGTTAATCGGCACCGAAAAAATTGGTTCCGGCTTGGTAACCGTAATGGTTCGGGGCGATGTTGGCGCCGTTAAGGCCGCAACCGAGGCCGGCTCTAACGCCGCCTCTAAGCTGGGCGAGCTGGTGGCGGTACATGTAATTCCGCGCCCGCACACCGATGTTGAAAAAATTCTGCCTGTACTTTAAAAAGGGGAATTTCAATGAAGTCTTTAGGGCTGGTTGAGGTGTCCGGCGTTTCGGCCGCGGTAGATTGCTTAGATTTAATGTGCAAGGCGGCCGAGGTGGAGCTTGTAACCTGGGAGCGTAAGCTTGGCGGCCGCTTGGTAACCATTATTGTACAGGGGCAGGTTTCGGCCGTACAGGCCGCGGTAGAGGCCGCGGTAGCCGGGGCGATTAAAACCCCGGTGGCCCACGCCGTTATTGCAAACCCGCACAGCGAAACCGCGCGCATGGCACAGCTTAGCGCAAAGCGTATTCAGCAAAAAAATACGCCGGTAAAGGAACAATCGGACGCCTATTTAAAAGAGGTATAACAACCAAATAAAGGTGGTTTTGTTATGGCAAATTCTGCAAAAGCTAAAAAACCGGCTGCAAAGCCCGCCGCAAAGGCAGCTGCGCCGGCACCGGCCGTTCAAAAGGCCGAACCTAAAAAGGAGGAAAAAACAATGGCATTAGAGGCACTTGGTATGGTAGAAACTCGCGGTCTTACCGCCGCAATAGAGGCTGCCGACGCAATGACCAAAGCGGCAAATGTTGTTTTGGTAGGCACCGAAAAAATCGGCTCCGGCTTAGTAACCGTAATGGTTCGGGGCGATGTTGGCGCCGTTAAGGCCGCGGTAGAATCCGGGTCCGACGCCGCTTCTCGCTTAGGGGAGCTGGTAGCGGTTCATGTAATTCCGCGCCCGCACGCAGATGTTGAAAAAATTCTGCCCACCCTTAAATAATTTTAACCGCTGCGGCGCGTTTTGCGCCGTACCATAAAGCCGCAACCGGTTGGTGCGGCGTTTTAGGAGGAAATTAAAATGGCACTTGAAGCACTTGGCATGGTAGAAACCCGCGGTTTGGTAGCCGCAATTGAGGCTGCCGACGCAATGGTAAAATCCGCAAATGTTGAGCTAATTGGCACCGAAAAAATTGGTTCCGGCTTGGTAACCGTAATGGTTCGGGGCGATGTTGGCGCTGTTAAATCGGCAACCGAGGCCGGTTCTAACGCCGCTTCCCATTTAGGGGAGCTGGTAGCGGTACATGTAATTCCGCGCCCCCATTCGGATGTTGAAAAGATTTTACCGAAATTAAAGTAATTTGCTTTTTCGGGCTCTGCTTTGGCGTTTGCAGGGCAGAGCCCGGCAATTACGGCCGGGTATTTCGGCTCATCTTTCACAGAAAGGGTGTTTACACTTGGTTGTTGGTAAGGTTGTTGGCAGCGTAGTTGCCACCCGCAAAAACGAAGGGCTGCTTGGCAGCAAATTTATGATTATTGAGCCGCTGGATAATATGGCGCACAAGGGGCGCTTGGTGGCGGTAGATAATGTTGGCGCCGGTATTGGCGAGGTTGTTTTGGTTGCGCAGGGCAGCGCCGCAAGAATTGGCTGCGGTATGGAATCTGCACCGGTAGACGCGGCCATTGTTGGCATTGTAGATGATTCTGTTGGCCTTTAATTTTGGCCCGATAAACGCCGGTTAGGCCTGCAAAGCTTGGCTCTTACCGGCCAAAACAAACAGATGATACGGAAGACGATATGATGAATATTAACGAACTAAAATCAATTTTGAAAAAAAGCGGTGTTGTAGGCGCCGGCGGCGCCGGCTTTCCCAGCTACGGAAAGCTAAACGAAAACGCCGATACCATTATATTAAACTGCGCGGAATGTGAACCGCTGCTTAAATTGCACCGCCAGGTGCTGCAGCACTACGCGCGGGAGATTTTAACCGCTATGACGGCCGTGTGCGAGGCGGTAGGCGCCAAGCAGGCCATTGTTGCCGTTAAGCCTTCTTACAAAGCGGCGGTAGAAGCTGTAAAGGCCTGCCTGCCCGATTTTAAACTGGTTCGCATTGGTCTGCTGCCCGAGGTTTACCCCGCCGGGGACGAGGTTGTTACCATTTACGAGGTTACCGGGCGGGTAGTGCAGCCCGGCAAGCTGCCCATTAGCCAGGGCGTTATTGTGTATAATGTAGAAACTATGTTAAACGCCTACCGCGCCATTACGGCCGGTGCCGGCGTAACCCACAAATACATTACCGTAACGGGCGCTGTAAAAAATCCGGTTACCCTGCGGGTGCCGTTGGGGGTTACCTTTGGCGAGGTGCTGGCTTTGGCCGGCGGCCCAACCATTCAAAATTACACCCTAATCGGCGGCGGCCCAATGACGGGCAGCATTGTGCAGGAAAGCGGCGTTGTTACCAAAACCTCAAACGCTATTTTGGTGGTTCCGCAGGACCATTACATTGTGCGCAAGCGCTTGGCCGACCCGCGTATTTCCCTAAAACGGGCCATGTCGGCCTGCTGCCAATGTCACACCTGCACCAACCTGTGCCCGCGGCATTTGTTGGGCCACCCCATTGACCCGGCAAAGTTCATGCGCAGCGTTTCTACCGGCACCACCCAAAATGTAGAGCCGTATTTGGGCACCTTTTTTTGCAGTGCCTGCGGCCTGTGCGAAATGTTTTCTTGCTTTCAGGGGCTTTCTCCCCGCACTTTAATTGGCAATGTGAAAGGGCAGCTGCGGCGCGGCGGAATTCCGCTGCCCGAGGTTACCGCCGGCCCGGTTTCTTCACAGCGGCAGGGGCGGTATGTTTTAAAATCGCGCTTAACGGCTCGGCTGGGCTTAACGCAGTACAACGCGCCGGCCCCGCTTACCGAGCAAAATTACGAACCCAAAAGCGTTAAGCTGCTGCTTTCGCAGCACATTGGCGCTCCGGCGGCCGCCGTTGTTAAAATGGGCGACCGGGTTACCGCCGGGCAGGCGGTGGCCGAGGCCGATGAGACCAAGCTTGGCGTTAATATTCACACCCCAATTGGCGGGTTGGTAACCGAGGTTACCGAAAGCTACATTGTTGTAGCGGCAGAAAGGAAGGAAAGGTAAATGGCAACAGCAATTGGAATGGTAGAATTTATGACCGTTTCCTCCGGCATGCGCGGTGCAGATACCATGATTAAAACCGCCGAGGTAGGAGTTGTAGAAAGCGCAACGGTTTGCCCCGGTAAGTACATTGTAATTATTAGCGGCGATTTAAGCGCCGTAAAGGCCTCGGTAGAGGCTGCAAAGGTGCAAGCCCCCGAAAAGGTAATTGACAGCTTTGTTTTAGGCAACCCGCACGAGGCTATTTTTCCGGCCATTTACGGGGCCGGCGCGCCGGAGGGCGTAGAGGCGCTTGGCGTTTTAGAAAGCTTTTCGGCCGCTACGGCCGTTGTTGCGGCCGATGCCGCCGCCAAAACCGCACTGGTAGATTTAATTGAGCTGCGGTTGGCCCGCGGTATGTGCGGAAAATCTTATTTACTAATTACGGGCAGCGTTTCGGCTGTTTCGGCCGCAATTGAGCGGGCCGAAAGCGAGGCTGCCGAGCGGGGCATGCTGCTGGACAGCTCGGTTATTCCGCGCCCCGACCAAAAGCTTTGGGATAGCATTTTGTAAGCCCAGTTTGCTTTGGTAGCCTGTTTTAAAGGGTTTAAAAACTTTTAGGGTTTAAAAAATTGTTGCAAAGGGGGCGGGCGCCGTGCTGGCTATAGAGCGCAGAAATGCCATTTTAGCAAAAATATCCTTAACCGGGAAGGTGCTGGTAAGCGATTTAAGCCGGGATTTTGGCGTAACCGAGGAAACCATTCGCCGCGATTTAGAAAAGCTGGACCACGACGGGCTGGTTACCAAAACCTACGGCGGCGCCGTAAAGAACGAGAATTATAACATAGATCTGCCCTTTCATGTTCGCCAGCAGGAGAATATTGAAAAAAAGCAGCATATTGCCGCGTTAATTGCCGCCATGATTCACGACGGCGATTACATTATGCTGGATTCCAGCACCACGGCACTTTATGTTATTCGCAGCATTTTAAACTTAAAAAAAATTACGCTGATTACCAATTCTATTGAGATTTTAATAGAGCTTTGCAATAAAACCGATTGGAATATTATTTCTACCGGCGGCGTTTTAAAAGAGGGCGGGCTTTCCCTTTTAGGGTACCAGGCCGAAAAAATGGTAGCCGGCTTTCACGCCGATTTAGCCATTTGCTCTTGCAAAGGGGTAAGCTTTGAGCTGGGCGTAACCGACTCTAACGAGCGGGACAGCGAAATTAAAAAAGCCTTTTTTAAGGCTTGCAAAACCAAAATTTTAGCGGCCGACAGCAGCAAATTTAACAAAACCGCTTTTACCAAAATTTGCGATTTTTCGGCCGTAGATACAGTTGTGACCGACTGCGACCCCGGCCCCCGCTGGCAAGAGCATTTGCGGGAAACGGGCGTTGCGTTAAAGTATTAAATAAGGAGCAAAACGCATGAAAATATTAGTGGTAAACGCCGGCAGCTCTTCGCTAAAATACCAATTAATAGATATGTCGAACGAGGCGGTTTTGTGCAAGGGCAACTGCGAGCGCATTGGCACCGACGGCAAGTACACCCACAAGGTACCCGGCCGCGAGCCCGAAAAGCAGGCCTACAGCCTGCCAACCCACAACGAGGCCATTAAGCTGGTGCTAAGCCTTTTAACCGACCCGCAAAAGGGCGTTATTAAAAGCGTAGAGGTAATTGACGCGGTTGGCCACCGCATTGCGCACGGCGGGGAAAAGTACCGCAGCTCTACGGTAATTAATAACGAGGTTTTGCAGTATTTAGAGGGCATTGTGCCTATTAACCCGCTGCACGGCCCGCCGGCTATTGCGGGTATTCGCGCCTGCATGGCGCAAATGCCGGGCAAGCTGCAGGTTGGCGTGTTTGATACCGGGTTTTATGGCGATATTCCCGATTACCGCTACATTTACCCCCTGCCGCTAAAATATTACACCGAGCAAAAAATTCGCCGCTACGGCTTTCACGGCACCTCCCACCGCTATGTTACCGCCCGGGCAGCCGAGCTGGTTGGCAAAAATTTAAACAGCCTTAAAATGATTACCTGCCATTTAGGCAACGGCTCCTCGGTAACCGCCACGCAGGGCGGCAAGGCCATTGATACCTCCATGGGCTTTACCCCGCAGGAGGGGGTTGTTATGGGCACCCGCTCCGGCTCTTTTGACCCGACGGTGCTAACCTACATTATGAAGCAGGAGGGACTGACCCCCGACCAGGCCGAGGACCTAATTAATAAAAAATCGGGCCTCTTGGGGCTTACCGGAATTTCGAACGACGCGTACGATATTCAAAAGGCGGCCGCGGCGGGGAACGAAACGGCCCGCCTGGCCCAAAAAATTGTGGCCAACAGCGTTAAAAAGCTTATTGGCTCTTACTTTGCAGAGCTAAACGGGTTAGATGTTTTGGTATTTACGGCCGGAATTGGCGAGTTCGACGAGGATATTCGCCGCCTAACCTGCAGCGATTTAGAGGCCTTGGGCATTAAAATTAATTTGGAAAAGAACGACCACGCCCCGCGCGGGGAGGAGTTTGAGCTCACCTCCCCCGGCGCCAAGGTGCGCACCTTTATTATTCCAACCAACGAAGAATTAATGATTGCCCGCGACACGGCCGCGTTGATTAAATAAAAGGGGAAGTTTGTTATGGCAGAACTAAATGCACAGCAAATAGAGCAAATTGTAAAGCAGGTGCTAACCGGGTTAGAAAACGCCGGACAAAGCAAGCCCGCCGCGGCCTACAGCAGCACCGCGTACAACGGCCGCCCGTTTATTGGCATTTACAGCGATATGAACGAGACTATTGAAAACGCCAACAACGGCTACAAGGCCGTAAGGGCAATGTCGGTAGAGCAGCGCGAAAAAATTATTACCGCTATTCGCGAGCTTACCCGCGCCGAGGCCGGCATTTTGGCCGAAATGGGCGTTGCCGAAACCGGCATGGGTAAGGTTGAGCACAAGCGCTTAAAGCACCTTTTGGTGGCCGAAAAAACCCCCGGAACCGAGGATATTGTTGCCGAGGCTAAAACCGGCGACCACGGTCTTACTTTAACCGAATGCGCGCCGTTTGGCGTTGTAGGGGCCATTACCCCCAGCACCAACCCCAGCGAAACGGTTATTTGCAACAGCATTGGCATGGTGGCGGCCGGCAACGGTGTGGTGTTTAATCCGCACCCCGGCGCTATTTGCACTTCAAACTACGCGGTAGATTTAGTGAACCGCGCCAGCGCCATGGCCGGCGGCCCTAAGGTGCTGGTAACCTCTATGGATATTCCTACCATGGAATCGGCTAAAATTATGTACGCGCACCCGCTGATTCGCCTGTTGGTTTGCACCGGCGGCCCGGGCGTTGTGCGTTCGGTGCTTTCCTCCGGCAAAAAGGCCATTGGCGCCGGCGCCGGCAACCCGCCCGTTATTGTAGACGACACAGCCGACATTGTAAAAGCCGGTAAAGATATTATTGACGGCTGCACCTTTGATAATAACCTGCCCTGCATTGCCGAAAAGGAAGTTTTTGTATTTAACAATGTAAAGCAGCAGCTTATTGCCGAAATGCTGAAAAACGGCGCAATTATGATCTCGGCTGCCGAGGCCGACGCATTGGCTAAGGTTGTTTTGGTAGAAAAAACCGATAAAAACGGCAACACCAAAAAGGTGGTAAACCGCAAATGTGTTGGGCGCGACGCCGATGTGCTGCTGGCCATGATCGGCAAGCAGGCCGGAAAGGATATTCGCTGCATTATTTGCGAAACCGGGTTTGACCACCCCTTTGTGCAAAACGAGCTGATGATGCCCATTTTGCCGATTGTAGGGGTAAATAACATTGACGAAGCTATTGACCTGGCCGTTAAGGCCGAGCATGGCAACCGCCACACCGCGCACATGCACTCTAAAAATATTGATCACCTTTCCCGCTTTGCGCAGGCAATAGAAACCACCATTTTTGTTAAAAACGCGCCCTCCTACGCCGGAATCGGCTTTGGCGGCGAGGGGCACACCACCTTTACCATTGCCGGCCCCACCGGCGAGGGCATTACCTCGGCCCGCAGCTTTACCCGTAAGCGCCGCTGCGTTATGGCCGACCATTTTAGAATTATTTAAACCGCAGCACAGCAAAAATCAACGCAAAAATAAAGCCAAAACCGCTAAGGTGGTTGTTTTTGCGCGGCGGTGTTAAAACAACCGGCAATTGGCAAGCCCCTTTGTTTTAACCGCCGGCTAACGGTTTGGAGGAGTACACATGGAACTAAACGCCGCGGCCATTGCAGCCGCTGTTATGAAAGCCTTGCAGGAGCAAACCGGCGAGGGTACAATTCCGGTTGGTATTTCTAACCGCCACATTCACCTAACCCGGCAGGATGTTGAAACGCTGTTTGGCAAGGGCTACAGCCTAACCCCGCTGAAAGACCTTTCGCAGCCCGGGCAGTACGCCTGCAAAGAGCAGCTTACCATTGTTGGCCCCAGCCTGCGCCCCATTGAAAAGGTGCGGGTTTTAGGCCCGGAGCGCAAAGCCTCGCAGGTTGAAATTTCCCGTACCGACGCATACCTTTTAAAGGTAAAGCCCCCGGTGCGCGAAAGCGGCAAAATTGCCGGCTCTGCCCCGATTACCATTATTGGCCCTAAAGGGGTTGTTACGTTAAGCGAGGGCTGCATTATTGCCAACCGCCACATTCACATGAGCCCCGAGGATGGCGCCCGCTTTGGCGTGAAAGATAACGATTATGTAACCGTAGACGCCTTTGGCGAACGCCGCACCCGTTTTTTTGATGTACAGGTGCGGGTAGACCCGAATTTTAGGCTGGAAATGCACTTAGATACCGACGACGCCAACGCCGCCGGTTTAGCAAGCGGCGCAAAGGTTGCCATTGTAAAGGAATAATTCATGAACAGATTTAAAATTAAAACCGAGGTTCGGTTTAATAAAAACGCGTTAGATACGCTGCGGGAGTTTAAAAACGCCGCCGTGGTGATTGTAACCGATAAATTTATGGCCTCCTCCGGGTTGCTGCAAAAAATTACCGACCGGCTGGAAAACTGCGCCATAACGGTTTTTGACGGCATTTTGCCCGACCCCACCACCGAGCTGATTGCCGCCGGGCTAAAGGTTGTTTTAAAAGCGCAGGCGCAAATTGTTATTGCGCTGGGCGGCGGCTCGGCAATTGACGCGGCAAAGTCTATGGTATTTATGGCCGAGCGCAGCACCGGGCGCGACCTTACCTTAGTGGCCATTCCAACCACCAGCGGCACCGGCTCCGAGGTTACGCAATTTGCCGTTGTAACCGATGTTGCCGAGAACCGCAAATACCCCTTAGTAGATGAGGGGCTGCTGCCCGACCTTGCTATTTTAGACCCGGAGCTGGTAGTAACCGCGCCGCCCTCGGTAACGGCCGATACGGGGTTAGATGTTATTACCCACGCGTTTGAGGCGCTGGTTTCGGTAAACGCCAGCGACGCTACCGACGCTTTGGCCGAAAAGGCCCTGCTGTTGGCGTTTCGTTACCTGCCGTTTGCCTTTAAGCACGGCGATAATATAGAAGCGCGGGAGAAAATGCACAGCGCCTCCTGCTTAGCGGGCATGGCGTTTAACGACGCCGGATTAGGCTTAAACCACGGCATTGCCCACGCGCTGGGCGCAAAATTTCACATTCCGCACGGCCGGGCCAATGCTTTGGTGCTGCCGCATGTTATTCGCTACAACGCGCACCTGCGCGCCTGCTTTGGCGACCACCCTACCGAGGCCGCCCGCCGCTACGCCGATATGGCCCTAAAGCTGGGCTTGCCGCACGATAATGTTCGCATTGCGGTAGAGGCGTTAATAGACGAAATTAAGTTTATGATGCGCCGCATGGAGCGCCCTGCCACTTTGTGGGACGCCGGCGTTATCCGCAGCGATTTTGAGGCCGCGAAAGAGGATTTAATAAAAGCCGCGCTGAATGACGCCTGCACGGCCACCAACCCGCGCAAAGCCACACCGGAGGATGTTGCCATGCTGCTGGGCAAAATTACCCCGTAAATTTTTTTACCGCAAAACCTTTACCGCCGCCTTGGCCAAAGGGCAACGCCCCTGCCGCGGCGGTTTTTTGCGGCTTGGTTGACAAATTTTTGCAAAAAGAGTATACTAAATAGCGGTTAATTGCAGCGGCGCCGGGAAGGGCCGTTTAAGGGAAGCGTAAAAGAATGAACTACACACTGTTTTTAGATTTAGCCTTAATTATTTTTGCCGCAAAGCTGTTGGGCGTTTTGGCCAATAAGGTGCATATTCCCCAAGTTGTTGGGGAAATTATTGCCGGCTTTTTAATTGGCCCGAATTTGCTGGGGCTGGTTGCTAAAAGCGATTTAATTACCTATATGTCGGAGCTGGGCGTTATTATGCTTATGTTTATTGCCGGGCTGGAGACCGATTTAAAAGAAATTAAGCGTTCCGGCGCCGTTTCGCTTTTTGTGGCGGCAATGGGGGTGCTGTTCCCGCTGGTGTTGGGGTTCTTGCTTTACAGCTGCTTTTACGGCTTTTCGCCCATTGGCTCTAAGGGGTTTATTGAAGGGGTTTTTATTGGCACCATTATTACGGCAACCTCGGTTGGCATTACGGTAGAGGTACTGCGCGAGCTGGGGCGGCTGAAGGGCAAGGTTGGTACCGTTATTTTAAGCGCTGCAATTATAGACGATGTAATTGGCATTGTGCTGCTTACCTTTGTTTCCAGCATGAGCGATACCAGCGTAAAGCCCTTAACCGTTTTGTGGAAAACCGCCTTGTTTTTTATTTTTTGCATTGGGGCGGGCTACTTAATTTACCGCCTGTTCCGTTTTTTAGACGCCAAATATCCGCACCGCCGCCGAGTGCCAATTTTTAGCTTTGCGTTTTGCCTGTTTTTGGCCTATGTGGCCGAGCATTTTTTTGGCATTGCCGATATTACCGGCGCTTATGTAGCCGGGGTGATTTTTTGCAATATTAAAGACGCCGATTACATTGCCCGCCGGGTAGATATTAGCTCTTACATGATATTTGGCCCCATTTTTTTTGCCGGTATTGGCATTAAAATGTCTTTGCGGGGAATAGATACTTCGGTGTTGCTGTTTTCGGCCTGCTTTGTGCTGGTGGCGCTGCTGGGCAAAATTTTGGGCTGCGGGCTGGCGGCAAGGCTAAGCGGCTTTAAGGGCAAGGACAGTCTTCGCGTGGGGGTTGGCATGATGGCCCGGGGCGAGGTTGCCCTTATTGTTGCCCAAAAGGGGCTGGCAGCCGGCGTAATTCCCGAAAAGTTTTTTACCGGGGTTATTTTGCTTATTATTGTTTCGTCGGTTATTACGCCCATTCTTTTGCGCATTTTGTACCGGGGCGAAAAAACCGAGGAACCCGAAAAACCGGCTCAAGCTGCCACAAAGGCTTAAGGTTGCCAATTTTAAGGCCATTAAGTTTAAGACTACCAAGAGCCGAAAGCTGTTAATCCTAAAGCCGACGAATTTAAGGCGGCCAAGCTTAAGGTCGCTAAGCTTAAGGCTGCCAAAAATGTCGCTTAAATTTGCCCCAAAAGGTGTGCTTTTAAAGGGTGTTTAAAGGCAAAATTGGCTTTTAAGCGCTTTTTAGCCGTTTTAATTGGCTAAATTTTTAAAATTTGGCCTTGACAAGGGCAGTGCAGTTTGGTATAATACTTTGGTAATAAAGCAGAACATCTTTGCCGTTCTCACCCTAGGGCGCAGCCTCACGGGTTAATAGTCCTTAGCCTTTGCAGGGCTAATTGGGTGTGTTTTCAGCACGGGCGGCAATTGGGCTGTCCGTGCTTTAATTTTATTTTTGGAGGTGCTTATCATTAGCATTAAAGAGTTAACCATCAACGAGGCGATCCGTGAAAAAGAGGTTCGTGTGATTGACACCGACGGCTCTCAGCTTGGCATTTTAAAAATTGCCGACGCGCTGAACGCCGCCTATGCGAAGGATCTGGATCTGGTTTGTATTTCTCCCAACGCGAAACCGGTTGTTTGCAAAATAATGGATTACGGCAAGTACCGTTTTGAGCAAACCAAGCGCGAAAAAGAGGCTAAGAAAAACCAACGCATTATTGAGGTTAAAGAGATCCGCCTGGGCCTGAGCATTGATGTACACGACTTTGAAACAAAGGGCCGCCACGCCAAGCGCTTTTTGCAAGAAGGCAACAAGGTCAAGGTTTCTATCCGCTTTCGCGGGCGGGAGCTGGGCCACCCCGAAATCGGGCTGGAGACCATGAAGCGTTTTGCCGAATTTTGCGCAGAGTTTTCGGTAATAGAAAAACCGGCGAAGATGGAAGGCCGCAATATGCTAATGTTTTTAGCACCCAAGCCAACGAAGTAAGCATTTAAGGAGGATTTTTAAAATGCCTAAACTAAAATCAAATTCCGGCGCTAAAAAAAGATTTAAGGTGACCAAAAACGGTAAGATCAAATGCGGTCACGCCTACAAATCTCACATCTTAAACAAAAAAACCACCAAGCGTAAAAGAAACCTGCGTAAGGTAGTAGTGGTAGACGCAACCAGCGTTGCAAAGGTTAAAAAAATGATCCCTTACAAATAAGGGCTAACCGCAACAAACAAAATTAATTGAAACCGAACAACGGAGGTAACATAAAATGGCACGAGTAAAAGGCGCTATGGCTACGCGCAAAAGAAGAAAAAAGGTATTAAAGCTTTCCAAGGGTTACTTTGGTGCAAAATCTAAGCTGTTTAAAACCGCAAAAGAAGCAGTTATGAAATCCGGCAACTATGCCTACATTGGCCGCCGCTTAAAAAAGCGCGATTTTCGCCGCTTGTGGATTACCCGTATTTCTGCTGCCGCTAAAATGAACGGCATGAATTATTCCACCTTTATGAACGGGCTGAAAAAAGCCGGTGTTGAAATGAACCGCAAAATGCTTGCCGAAATTGCCGTTCATGACGCTGCTGCTTTTACCTCTTTAGCCGAAACCGCAAAGGCTGCCTTAAAATAATAAAACACTGCCCGGGTAACGCTTTGCTCGGGCGTTTTTTTCTGTTTTGGGCAGCGGTTTTGCGGCCTGTTTTAAAGCCTTTGGCACGGGTTGTTTTGTAAAAGTCTGCAAAAGCCGGGCCTGCATTTTTAGCCGGTTAAAACAAAATTAAAGGGTGAGGGTTTATGATAACCGCAAAAAACAACAGCCGCGTAAAGCAGGTGGCCTTGCTTTGCGCCTCGGCCGCCAAGCGGGCCGAAAGCGGCCTGTTTGTGCTGGAGGGCAGCCGCCTTTGCAGCGAGCTGCTGCGGGAAAATTTTGCCGTGCAGGAGCTGTACTACACCGCAGCCGCAGCGCAAAAAAACGCCGCGCTTTTGCAAAGGCTTTGCCAAAAGGCGGCGTTTTACACCGAGGTTTCGGAGCCGGTTTTTGCCAAAATGGCCGATACCAAAAACCCCCAGGGAATTTTGTGCGTTGTTAAAATACCCGCCCCGGTAAATAAACTGCCAAGCGGCCGTTACCTTGCCTTTGAGCAGGTTAGCGACCCGGGCAACCTGGGTGCCGCCGCCCGCACGGCCGACGCGCTGGGCTTTGCCGGCTTAATTTTAACCCAAAACGGGGTAGACCCTTACTCCCCAAAAGCAATGCGGGCCTCTATGGGCGCGTTGCTGCGGCTGCCGCTTTACACGGTGCAAAATTTAAGCGCTGCGCTGCCGCAATTTAAAAGCCAAGGCTTTGTGGTAAGCGGAACGGTGGTAGAAAAAAACGCCGAGCCTATTACAAAGGTGCAGTTTACGAAAAACGAGATTGCCGTAATTGGCAACGAGGCAAACGGAATGACCGAGGCGGCACGGCAATGCTGCGACCGGCTTATTACCATTCCAATGGCGGGCAGGGCAGAATCTTTAAACGCGGCGGTTGCGGCCGCTATTGTAATGTGGGAGATGTGTAAATGAGCGCGGGGCAAAAATCGGCAACCTTTTACGCGGTTTACACGGCGCAGGTGCTGGGTGCGGCCAGTAAGCGGTTAGAACTGGTTTTAGAGCAGTATAAAACGCTGGAGGCCTTTTACCGCGCCACGCCGGAGGAATGTAGGCGGTTAGGGCTGTTAAGCAGCGCCCAATTGGCACGCAAAAAATCTTTGAGCGACGAAAATATTCTTGAAATTCTGCGCTATTGTGAATATAATAACATCAGGGTGTTAACCCGCGAGAGCGCCGAGTTTATTTACCGCCTGCGGGCTATTGAGTTCCCGCCGCTGGTGCTTTACGCCCGCGGTAAACCGTTAAAGGATTTGCCGGCCGTTGGCATTGTTGGCACCCGCCACCCTACCGAGTTTGGCTGTAAATCGGCCTATTCGTTAGCGGCAAGGCTTAGCCTTTCGGGCTTTACGGTTGTTTCGGGCGGGGCCCTTGGGGTAGATACAATGGCGCACTACGGCGCCTTAAACGCCGGCGGCCAAACCGTTATGGTGTTGGGCTGCGGGCACGATAGCCGGTACCTAACCGTTCAAAACCGGCTGCGCCGTAAGGCAGAGCAAAACGGCACCGTATTAAGCGAGCTGCCGCCAAAAACAATGCCCTCGCGCTACACCTTTCCTATTCGCAACCGCATAATTTCGGCCTTGAGCGACTGTGTTGCCGTGGTAGAGGCCGGGGAGCGCAGCGGCGCTTTAATTACGGCGGGCTACGCCATGGAGCAGGGGCGCGAGCTGTTTGCCGTTCCGGGGAATATTGGCGTTTCGCAGTATCAGGGCAGTAATGTGCTGATACGCGACGGTGCCATTCCCTTAATTTCGGCCGACGATATTGTACAAACCTACGCTCCCGTTTACAACGAAATTCACCCTTCGGCCAAGCTGAGCCCGGCCATAAAGCAGGGCTATTACCGGGTAGAAAACGCCTACCGCGCCTATTTAAGCTTTACCCCGCAGCGGGCCCAAAAGGGCGCGCCCCGTGGGGCTAAGCCCAACGCCCCTGCCGCGCAAAGCAGCCCCGAAAAGGCCAACCGCTTTGCCAATCCCGGCGGCGAGCAGGCAACCCCCTTGCCGCAAAAGGGCCCCGCAAACCCAAAAGGCCCCCAGCCGCCAAACGCTTTAAAGCAAGAAAAAAGCGCCCAGCCCCAAAACGGGCCCGCTTTAACGGCGCAGCCGGTAGGGCGCGTAGCGGTGCCGCCGGGCCTGTCGCACGCGGCGGGGGCAGTGCTTTCGGCCTTTCAAAACCGGGTGGAGCTAACAGATGTATTAGGCGAACGCGCCGGTGTAAAGGGCAGCGAGCTAATTATTGCGCTCAGCGAGCTGGAGCTTATGGGCTGTATTCGCGCGGTTCCCGTTGGGCAGTACGAGCTGTTAGAACAATAAAGCCTTTTAAATTGCCTTATAATAAACATTAAGTTTTTTATGAATAGATTGTGCCGGCGGCGTGCGCCGGCCGTAAACCGAAAGGATGGTTATTGCTTTGTCCAAACTAATTATTGTAGAGTCCCCCTCTAAAATTAAAAGCATTAAAAAATATTTGGGCAGCGGGTATCAGGTCATGGCCTCTAAGGGTCATGTTCGCGACCTGCCAAAATCTAAAATCGGGGTAGATTTTGAGCACAATTTTGAGCCGAAATATATGAACATGGCCGATAAAAAAGAGGTTATTTCCGAGCTGCGCGCGGCCGCCAAAAAGGCCGACAAGGTTTACCTTGCCACCGACCCGGACCGGGAGGGCGAGGCGATCTCTTGGCATTTGGCCCACCTTTTGGGGCTGGACCCGGCCGAAAAAAACCGCGTCTGCTTTAACGAAATTACCAAAAGCGGCGTAACCGCCGGTATGAAGCAGCCGCGCGCGTTAGATATGAACCTGGTAGACGCCCAGCAGGCGCGCCGGGTGTTAGACCGCATTGTGGGCTACGAGCTAAGCCCTTTTTTGTGGAAAAAGGTAAAGCGCGGGCTTTCGGCCGGTCGGGTGCAGTCGGTTGCGCTGCGCCTAATTGTAGATAGAGAGCGGGAGATTGAAGCCTTTAAGCCCGAGGAATATTGGACCGTTGACGGCACCTTTTTAAAGGGCGAAAAAGCCTTTACCGCTCATTTTTACGGCACAGCCGCCGGCAAAAAGCTGGCCTTACAAAACGGGGAACAAACAAGCAAGGTTGTAGCCGAGCTAAAAACCGCAGATTTTCGCGTTGCCACGGTTAAAGAAAAACAAAAAAGGGTGCAGCCGGCGCCCCCGTTTACAACCTCTACCCTGCAGCAGGAGGCCGCCCGTAAGCTTAATTTTACCGGCCAACGCACTATGATGGTTGCGCAGCAGCTGTACGAGGGCGTTGAGCTGGAGGGGCTTGGCGTTACGGGTTTAATTACCTACATGAGAACCGATTCTTTGCGCATTTCGGAGGAGGCCCGCGCCGCTGCCGCCAGCTACATTACCGAAACCTACGGGCAAAATTACCTGCCCGAAAAACCGCGGTATTTTAAAAGCAAAGCCTCGGCGCAGGACGCGCACGAGGCCATTCGCCCTACTATGATAGACCTTTCGCCCGAGCGGGTAAAGGGGGCGCTGAACCGCGATCAGCTTGCGCTGTACCGGTTAATTTGGTCCCGCTTTATTGCCAGCTTAATGGCGGTTAGTCTTTACGAGGTTACAACGGTTGAAATTGCCTCGCAAAACTATTTGTTTAAGGCCAGCGATACCAAGCAGGTGTTTAACGGCTACACCGTTTTGTACCAAGAGGGGCGGGATGATGATGAGGATGAAAAAACCGACGCGCTGCCGCCCCTTTCCGAGGGCGACGCCGTTGCCCCCAGGGACTTTGAACCCAAGCAGCATTTTACCCAGCCGCCCGCCCGTTACAGCGAGCCAACTTTAATTAAAGCGCTGGATGAAAACGGAATTGGCCGCCCCTCTACCTACGCACCAATTATTAGCAACATTTTAAACCGTGCGTATATTGAGCGGCAGCAAAAGGCGCTGGTGCCTACGCCGCTGGGCAAGGTTATTACCGACCTAATGCAAGATTATTTTGAAAAAATTGTAGATGTTAAATTTACCGCCGGAATGGAAGAAAGTTTAGATAAGGTTGAAAAGGGTACCCTGCCCTGGAAAACCATTATTGCCGGATTTTACACCGACTTTGAAAACGACCTGCACGCGGCCGAAACCGCATTGGAGGGCAAACGCATTAAAGTTCCGGAGGTTGAAACCGACGAAAAATGCGAGCTTTGCGGCCGCAATTTAGTGGTGCGCAGCGGCCGGTTTGGCAAGTTTTTGGCCTGCCCCGGGTTCCCCGAGTGTTCGTTCACCAAACCGCTGCCCGAAAACGAGGTAAAAGAGCCTTGCCCCAAGTGCGGGGCCAAGCTGCTAAAGCGGCGCTCTAAAAAGGGTAAAACCTTTTACGCCTGCTCGGCTTATCCGGCGTGCGATTTTGCCGCACCGGGTATTCCCACCGGGGAGGTTTGCCCCGAATGTGGCAGCTACCTGGTAAAGGGGCTGCGCGGCCGAACCTATTGCTTGAACGCCGAATGCCCCACCCGTAAGGAGACGGCTAAAAAGGCCAAAGCAACCAAAGCCAAAGGGGCTGCCAAGGGCAAAAAAAGCAGCAAGGCAAGCACAAAAAAGTAAAGGAATAACGGCTGCGTGCGGCAGGTTAAGCCGCACGCGTTAGGCAAGGGTTAACCCCCCGCACGGCGTTTTAAGCCTGCCGTTTTAATAAAGCTCGGGCAGGCAGTGCCCGTTAGGTGAAGTATGAATTTTAATATAACTGTAATTGGCGCGGGGCTGGCCGGGTGCGAGGCCGCCTGGGCCGCCGCAAACCGCGGGCTAAAGGTGCAGCTGCTGGAGATGAAGCCGGCGCAAAAAACCCCGGCCCACAAAAGCAATTTGTTTGCCGAGCTGGTTTGCTCTAACTCTTTAAAAGCGTTTCGCTTAGCCTCGGCCGCCGGGCTGCTAAAGGCCGAAATGCGGCTGCTTGGCAGCCTTTGCTTAACGGCGGCCGAAACCTGTACCGTACCGGCCGGCGGCGCGCTGGCGGTAGAACGCAACGCCTTTTCGGCCTATATTACCCAAAAAATTAAATCGCACCCAAACATAACGGTGCGGCAGCAAACGGTTACCAGCCTGCCGCAGCAGGGGGTTACGGTTGTGGCAACCGGCCCGTTAACCGAGGGCGCCTTAGCGGCCGACATTGCCCGCCTTACCGGGCAGGAGTACTTAAACTTTTACGACGCCGCCGCCCCCATTGTTAGCTTTGAAAGCGTAGATATGGGTGAGGCTTTTTTTGCCAGCCGCTACGGCAAGGGCAACGGGGACGATTACATTAATTGCCCGCTGGATAAAGCGCAGTATACTGCCTTTCGGCAGGAGCTGGTTACCGCCGAGCGAGCCTTGTTGCACGATTTTGAAAAAAAGCGCGAAATTTACGAGGGCTGCATGCCAATAGAGGTGCTGGCTGCCCGGGGCGAGGACGCCATTCGCTTTGGCCCTATGAAGCCGGTTGGCCTTACCAACCCGGCTACCGGTCACCGACCCTGGGCCGTTTTGCAATTGCGGCGGGAGGACCCGGCCGGCAATATGTACAACTTAGTTGGTTTTCAAACAAACCTAAAATTTGGCGAGCAAAAGCGGGTATTTTCTATGATCCCCGCCCTAAAAAACGCCGAGTTTTTACGCTACGGCGTTATGCACCGCAACAGCTTTATTCAGTCGCCAAAGCTGTTGGCGCCAAACCTGGCGCTGCGGCAAAACGGCAATGTGTTTTTTGCCGGCCAGCTTTCGGGGGTTGAGGGGTATATGGAATCGGCAGCAAGCGGCATTTTGTGCGGTATAAACGCCGCTGCCAAGGTGCTGGGCAAGCCGCCGCTTATTTTGCCGCAAAGCACTATGATCGGCGCGCTGCTGCATTACATTACCACCCCGCGCGAGGACCGGTTTGAGCCTATGGGTGCCAATTTTGGCATTTTGCCAAAGCCGGCCGAGCGCATTAAAAATAAAACCGAACGGTATACCGTGGTGGCCGAACAGGCTTTAGCTGAATTAAAGCAGGCGCTGAAAGGAGAACAACTGGTATGAAAATTATTGTAGACGCTTTTGGTGGAGATCACGCACCGCTGGCCATATTACAAGGGGCCGAGCTTGCGGTGAAGGAATACGGTGTGGAAATTCTTTTGGCAGGGTCGGAGCAAAAAATTAAGCAATGCGCGGCGCAAAACGGGGTAGATTTAACCAACATGACCATTTTACCGGCCGAGGAGGTTATTTCTATGCACGACGACCCCACCGCCGTTGTAAAAACCAAAAAGCAAAGCTCTATGGCCGTGGGCCTGCGCGCCCTGGCCGAGGGGGAGGGCGACGCCTTTGTAAGCGCCGGCAGCACCGGTGCGCTGGTGGTAGGCGGCTCTATGCTGGTTAAGCGCATTAAAGGGGTAAAGCGGGTGGCGCTGGCCTCGGTTATTCCGGGCAAAAACAACCGCTTTTTAATGCTGGATATTGGCGCCAACGCCGAGTGCCGGCCCGAAATGCTGCAGCAGTTTGGCATTATGGGCAGCATTTACGCCAAGCAGGTTTTAGGGCTTAAAAACCCCACTGTTGGCTTGTTAAATATTGGGGCCGAGGAAACCAAGGGCACCGAAATGCACCGCGAGGCCTACCGCCTGCTGCAGCAGGCCCCGGTAAACTTTAAAGGCAATGTAGAATCCCGCGAGCTGCCGTTGGGGAATACCGATGTAGTGGTATCCGACGGGTTTACCGGCAACATTGCCCTAAAGCTTATAGAGGGCGTTAGCGGCACCATGTTTTCTATGATTAAAAGTGTGCTGAAAAAAAGCGTGCTTACAAAATTCGCCGCTTTGCTGCTTAAAAAGGGATTGTACGAAATGAAGGCAAAGTCCGATTACACCGAGGTGGGCGGCGCCCCGCTGCTGGGCACCCGCAAGCCGGTAATTAAGGCGCACGGCTCCTCTAACGCGCAGGCCATTAAAAATGCCATTCGCGTGGCGGCAACCTTTGCCGAAAAAAATGTTATTGGCCAAATTTCGGGGGACCTTGCAACGCTGGCAGACCCGGCCGGAGAGGAAGCTTAAAAGCCCATGGAAGCGTTTGAAAAAATTTTAAACTACACCTTTAAAAACAAAGAGCTGTTAGAAACCGCGCTAACCCACTCTTCCTACGCTAATGAGCAGCGGGGAGGCGCTGTGTGCAACGAGCGGCTGGAATTTTTGGGCGACTCGGTGCTTTCGATTATTGTTTCAGATTATTTATACAACAACTTTTCCCTGCCGGAGGGGCGGCTAACAAAACTGCGTGCCTCTTTGGTGTGCGAAAAAACGCTGTGCCGGTTTTCCCGCAGCTTGCAGGTGGGGCAGTTTTTAAAATTAGGACGCGGCGAGCGCGCCACCGGCGGCGCGGACAGAGATTCGCTGCTGGCCGACGCGTTTGAGGCCATTTTGGCCGCCATTTACTTAGACGGCGGCATGGAGCCGGCCAAAAAGCATGTCATGCGTTTTGTGCTGGAGGAGCTGCGCCACATGGAGCACGAAAATTTTAAAGACTACAAAACCGAGCTGCAAGAGGTTATTCAACGCAACCCGGAGGAAAATTTGCACTATGTGCTAACCGGGCAATCCGGCCCCGACCACAACAAGCAATTTACGGTAGAGGTTCGGCTCAACTCTAATGTTATTGGCGTTGGCACCGGGCACAGTAAAAAGGCGGCCGAACAGGCTGCGGCTTGTAAGGCACTGGAGCTTATGGGGATTCGGATATGAGCGGCCGGCACGCCAATATTTCTATATTTGTTCCGCATATAGGCTGCACTTACCGGTGCAGCTTTTGCAATCAATACGCCATTACGGCCCAAACCGGCCGCCCCGAGCCAAGCCAGGTGGCCGCCGCCGTTCGGGCAGCCCAAAAAAGCCCGCATTACAACCCCAAAACAACCGAGCTGGCCTTTTTTGGCGGCAGCTTTACAGCCATTGAGCCTAATTATATGCAAAGCCTGCTGGCAGCGGCTCAGCAGCCGCTAAAAAACGGGGAAATTTGCGGCATACGCCTTTCTACACGGCCGGACGCCGTGCCCGAATCTACCCTGGCGCTGTTAAAACACTACGGCGTTACAGCTATTGAGCTGGGCTGCCAAAGCCTGCAAAACCGGGTGTTGCAGTTAAATCACCGCGGTCACACGGCCGAAGATACCGTTATGGCCGCCAAAAGGGTGAAAGATTTTGGGTTTGAACTTGGCCTGCAAATGATGACCGGATTGTACGGCGACACCGACGAAGGCGCGCTGGATACCGCGCAAAAAATTGTGGCGCTAAGCCCTAAAACCGTGCGTATTTACCCGGCGCTGGTGTTAAAAAACACCCTGCTTGCAAAGCTTTTGCAAAGCGGCGCCTACCAGCCCCAAAGCTTAGAGCAGGCCGTTGCGCTTACGGCGCAGCTGCTGCAGCTTTTTGAGCAAAACGGCATTACGGTTATTCGCACCGGGCTGCACACGGTAGAAAAGGGCAGCCTGTTGGCCGGTCCGTGGCACCCTGCGTTTGGCGAGCTTTGCGCCGCAAGGGTAATGCGGCAAAAGGTGCTGCGGCTGCTGCAAGCACAGAATATTGCGCCGGGCAATGTTACTGTTACGGTGCCGGTTGGCAGCCTTTCTAAAATGCTGGGCCAACGGAAAGAGAATATTGAATTTTTTAGGCAAATGGGTTATAATGTTTTTGTGTTGGAAAAACCAAACAGCAAATTTTTAGTTGCGCCGGGCCGGTAGCCCTTGCCGGCGGCGGCAGACCATTTTGGTCGGCTTGTGCCGGCAGCGGTTTAACGGCAGCAAAATAAGCTTACACAGTTTAAGCTCGCACGGTTTAAGCTTGCCGAATTGTTAAAGCACGCCGGGCTATTAAGATTTACCGGGCTGCTGTGGCCCTGGAACTGCGCTTACCGGGCCTAACTGCACGGCAAATACATATTAATTGTTCAAGGAGAAATAACGGTGCTCATAAAATCAATAGATATTTTAGGGTTTAAATCTTTTGCAGATAAAACCACCTTAAAATTCGGCCATGGGCTTACCGCAGTGGTTGGGCCTAACGGCAGCGGAAAAAGTAATGTTTCAGACGCGGTGCGTTGGGTATTGGGCGAGCAATCTACCAAAAATTTGCGCGGTAACAGCATGGAGGATGTTATTTTTAACGGCACCTCTACCCGCAAGCCGCACGGCTATTGCGAGGTTACCATTTATTTTGACAACCACGACCGCAGCTTGAACTACAATGAGGATGAGGTTTCGGTTACCCGGCGGTACTACCGTTCGCACGAAAGCGAGTACCGCATTAACGGCAACACGGTTCGCCTGCGGGATATTAACGAATTGTTTATGGATACCGGCCTGGGGCGGGACGGTTATTCTATGATTGGGCAGGGCAAGGTTGACGCCATTGTTAGCTCTAAATCTAACGAGCGGCGCGATATTTTTGAGGAGGCCTCGGGCATTTCACGCTACCGCTACCGTAAAATTGACGCGGAGCGCCGCCTGCACGCGGCCGATGAAAACCTGCTGCGGCTGAATGACATTATGCAGGAGCTGAAAAGCCGGGTTGGCCCGCTAAAGGAGCAAAGCGCCAAGGCCGAGCGGTTTTTGGCGCTGGCTGCCGTTAAAAAGGATTTAGAAATTGGCCTGTGGCTAAAAACGCTGGCCGAATCGAAAGAGGCGTTTCGCAATCAGGAAAGCAAAATTGCCATTGCAACCGGCCAATACGCCGAAATAGAGCGCCAGCTGGCCGATTACGACCAAACCACCCTGCAAAACAGCGCCGAGTTTGCCAAGGCTACGGCAGATATTGACCGCACGCGGGACGAAATTGCCGCGCTGGAGGAGGAGTTGGTTCGCACCGACGGGCAAATAGAGGTTATTAAAACCAACATTGCGCACCACCACCAAAACGTGGAGCGGCTGAATAACGAAAAAGCCGAGCTGCTGCAATCCAGCGGTTCTAACGCCGAGCTGCTTACCGCTAAAAACGCGGCCATAGCGGCACTGGAGCAAAAGCTTGCCTTGCTGCAAAGCAAAACCGAAAAGCTAAGCGCCGAGCTTACCGGGTTAATTTCCGGCAGCGAAAGCGTTTCCAGAAAAATGGAGGAATTGGCGCTGCAGCTAAATGTAGTGTCCGACGCCGCCTCAAAGCTTAAGGTGCAAAGCGTTACGGCCGAAACCTCGGCCGCCGAGCTGCAAAGCCGCAGCCAAAGCCTGCAAAAAACGCTTGGCCAAAAGCAGCAGGAAAAACAGCGCCTGAGCGCCGAAATGGCCGAGCTGGAAAAAGACCGCACCCGCTGCGAGGAGCAGTTAAACTCCGAGCAAAATACCCTTACCGGGTACGAGCTGCGGCTAAATTCCCGCAAGAATGCGGCCGACGCCGAAAAGCAGGAGCTGGATCGCCTAACCTTAGATATTGGCGAGCAGCAGCGCCGCGCTAAAATTTTAGAGGATCTGCAGCACAGCATGGAGGGCTACCAGTATTCGGTAAAGGCCTGCATGGCTCAGGCCGAAAAGGGGCTGCTGCACGGTGTTTACGGCCCGGTTTCTACCCTTATTCGGGTGCCGGGGGAGTACACCGTTGCGGTAGAGGTGGCGCTGGGTGCCGCCGCGCAGAATATTGTGGTGCAGTCTGAGGCCGACGCCAAACAGGCCATTCGCTTTTTAAAAACCAACAACAAGGGCCGGGCAACCTTTTTGCCGGTTGGCACCATTCGCGCCCGCGTGTTGGAGGAAAAAATCAACACCGAGCAGTACGGCTTTGTTGGCATTGCCAGCGAGCTAATTGATTATGACGAAAAATTTTCGCCAATTATGCAGTGGCTGTTGGGCCGCACGGTAATTGCCGAGGACTTAGACAGTGCCGCCGTTATTGCCAAAAAGTACGGCTACCGTTTTAAGGTTGTTACGCTGGACGGCCAGGTGTTAAACCCGGGCGGCTCGTTAACCGGCGGCTCCTTAGGCAAAAACAGCGGGCTGCTTAGCCGCCAAAACGAAATTGAGCGGCTAAAAAAATCGGCCGAAAGGCTTGCGCAAACGCTAAAACAAAAGCAGACCCTTTTTGAGCAAACAAAGCAGGCCCTTGCAGCCTGCGAGGCCGATGTTTTAGCGGCACGGGCTGCCGTAACAACCGCGTCGGAGGATAAAATTCGCGTTTTGGGCGAAATTCGGCGTGTTTCGCAGCTGTTGGCCGCCGCGCAGGTAGAGCTTGCCGCTTTGGAAAAGGAGCAGCAAACCGCCGGTGAGCGGCTGCTTGCCTACCAAAATACGCAAAGCAATTGCGATGCCGAATTAAAAAAGCTGGCCGAGCAAGAGGGGCAGCTAAAGGCCGAGATGGAGCAGGTTTCCAACGGGCGGGACGAAACTGCCGCCAAGCGCGAGGCCTTAACTGAGCAGCTAACGGCCCTGCGGTTAGAGCAGGCCGGCCTGCAAAAGGATATTGCCTTAGAGCGCTCGGCCGTGGCGGGGTTAGAGCAATCGGCCCAAAGCCGGGGCGAAAAGGCTGCGCAAATTGAAAGCGAGGCCGCCGCTTTGGCGCAAACGGTTGCCGGCTTAGAGCAGGCCACCCAGGCGGCCGAGGCGCAAAAGCAAAAAATTAACGCCGAAATTTTGCAAAAGCGGCAGCAAAGCGAGCAGCTTTTGCAGCAGCGCACCGAAATAGAGGCCGCCTCTACCCGGCTGCGCCAGCAGGAAAAGGACAAAACCCTGCAGCGCGAAAAAATTAACGGCGAGTTAGAACGCCTGCGTGCGAAAAAGGACGCCATGCAGGAGGAGTTTGACGGCATTATTAAGCGGCTGTACGACGAATACGAATTAACCCGTACCGAAGCCGAAAACATGAACATTGTTATTGAAAACGCCTTTGAGGCCAAAAAACAGCTGGCCGAAACCAAAAGCAAAATTAAGGCGCTTGGCAGTGTAAATGTTGCCGCAATAGAGGAATATAAAGAGGTTGGCGAGCGCTACGAATTTATGCTTGCCCAAATGCAGGATGTTGAAAAGACCCGGAAAGAGCTTGGCACCCTAATTGGCGATTTAACCGAGCAAATGAAAACGCAGTTCTTACAGGGCTTTAAGCAAATTGGCGAAAATTTTTCGCATATATTTGTAGATATGTTCGGCGGGGGCAGCGCGCACTTAAAGCTAACCGACGAAACCGACCCGCTGCAAAGCGGCATAGAAATTGTTGCCAAGCTGCCGGGCAAAAATGTGCCGAGCTTAGAGGGGCTTTCGGGCGGCGAAAAGGCGTTGATCGCCATTTCAATTTACTTTGCCATTATGCAGGTAAACGCGCCGCCGTTTTGCTTTTTAGACGAGGTTGAAACCGCGCTGGACGACATTAATGTAGAACGCTTTGCGAATTACATGAAAAGCTCTAAGTTAGAAACCCAGTTTATTTGCATTACCCACCGCCGCGGCACCATGGAGGCGGCCGATATGCTTTACGGCGTAACCATGCAGGAAAAGGGCGTTACCCGGTTAATAGAGCTGAATGTAAAGCAGTTAGAGTTAGATTTAAAGGGCTTAGAAAAGCAGGGGTGAACAAAATGGGCTTTTTTGCAAAAATTAAAAACGGACTAAAAAAAACCAGCAGCTCCTTTGTTGGGGCGGTTACCGGGGTGCTCAGCGGCTTTCACAAAATAGATGAGGAGCTGTTTGAGCAGCTGGAGGAAACCTTAATTCTGTGCGATATTGGGGTAAACACCTCGGTTAAAATTTGTGACCGGCTGCGGGCGCGTGTAAAAGAAAAAAAGCTGACCGAGCCGCAGCAAATTAAAACCGAGCTAAAAGAGATTATTGGCGAAATGCTGCAGGGCAACAACACGGTAGATCTTAGCGTTTCGCCAACCTTAATTATGGTTATTGGCGTAAACGGGGTTGGCAAAACAACCAGCATTGGCAAGCTGGCCGCAAAGTACAAGGCTTTGGGCAAAAGCGTGGTGCTGGGCGCGGCCGATACCTTTCGCGCCGCAGCGATTGACCAGCTGCAAATTTGGGCCGACCGCGCCGGGGTGCACATGGTAAAAAGCGTAGAGGGTACCGACCCGGCCTCGGTAGTGTTTGATACCATTGCCTCGGCCAAGGCCAAAAAGGCCGATGTAATTATTTGCGACACCGCCGGCCGGCTGCACAACAAAAAGAATTTAATGGATGAATTAGCTAAAATGAACCGGGTGATTGAGCGGGAGCTGCCCGAAGGGCAAAAGGAATCGCTGCTGGTGTTAGACGCCTCTACCGGGCAAAACGCCGTAAACCAAGCGCGGGAATTTGCCAAATGCACCCCCATTACCGGCATTATTTTAACCAAGTTAGACGGCACCGCCCACGGCGGCGTTGTGCTGAGTATTATGGATGAGCTGCAAATTCCGGTAAAATACATTGGCGTAGGCGAGCAAATTGACGATTTGCAGGACTTTGACGCCGCCGCCTTTGCCGCCGGATTGTTTGGCGAAACGGAAACGGAGGGCGAAGAATGAAGTTTGTAGTAGCAACCAAAAACCAAAAAAAGCTGGCCGAGCTGCAGCGCATTTTAACGCCGCTTGGGGCAACCGTTTTAAGCGAAAAAGATCTTGCTGCCCCGCTGCAGGAGGTTGTGGAGGACGCCGACAGCTTTCACGGCAACGCCCTTTTAAAGGCCCGTGCGGCCGTAAAGCAAACCGGCTGCGCCGCCATTGCCGATGATTCCGGCCTGTGTGTGGATTATTTAAACGGCGCCCCCGGCATTTTTTCGGCCCGCTACGCCGGTGCCGGCCATAACGACGAGGCGAACAACCAAAAGCTTTTAAAGGCGTTAAACGGCGTGCCGCTGGAAAAACGCACCGCGCATTACACCTGTGCCATTGCGGTTGTTTTTGCAAACGGGCAGGAGTTTACCGTTGAAGGGCGCTGCGAGGGGTACATTGCCTTGGCACCGCAGGGCAACGGCGGCTTTGGGTACGACCCGCTGTTTTGCAGCCCGGCCGGCTGCTTTGGGCAATTAACGCCCGAGCAAAAGGACGACGTAAGCCACCGCGGCAAAGCGCTGCGGCTAATGGCGGCGGAGCTGAAAAAATATTTGTAAAATGCGTTTGCGGCAATAGGCTAATGCGGGCTTATTATTCGCAGCGCGCCGTAAAAATACGGTTACGGTAAAGTAATTGCAGGGTAAAAACCTGTACGGTAAAAATTTGCAACCGTAAAAACATTTGCAGCCGGCTGCTTTTAACAGCAGCGGAAAGGAACTTATTATGAACAGCAGACAACGCGCGCAGCTGCGCGGCATGGCCAACAGCTTAAATCCGCTTTTTCAGGTTGGCAAGGGCGGCTTAAACGCCCAATTTGTAAAGCAGGCCGACGACGCTTTGGAAAAACGGGAACTTATTAAATTAGGCGTGCTGGAAACAGCGCCCGACTCCCCCCGCGAGGTTGCCGAAGCGGTTGCCGAGGCCGTAGGGGCCGAGGTCGTTCAGGTAATTGGCCGCAAATTTGTGCTTTACCGCGAAAGCAAAGAGCACAAAACCATTCAGCTTGTAAAGTAATGGCGCCGCAAAAGGGGCAAACGGCCCTGTTTGGCGGCACCTTTAACCCGGTACACAACGGGCACATGGCTATTTTGACCGCCTTAAAGCAGCTGCCCGGCGTTACGAACATTTTGGTTCTGCCAACCAATATTCCCCCGCATAAAGCAGCTGCCGGCGTTAGCTTTGAACACCGGTTTAAAATGTGCCAGCTGGCCTTTGACGGGCAAAAGCAGGTAACGGTAAGCAATTTAGAGCAGCGCCTTGGCGGCAAAAATTACACTTTGTGCACCCTGCAGGCGTTGCTGCAGCAGGGGGTAGAGCAGCCCTGGCTTGCCATTGGGGGCGACAGCCTGCGGGATTTTGAGCAGTGGTTTTGTTACCGCGAAATTTTAAAGCTTTGCCGGTTGGCCGTTTGCCCGCGCGCCGGGGTAGGGCCGGCCGTGTTTGAGCGGCAGCTTGGCCGGTTGCGCGGCCTTGGGGCAACCGTAGCGGTGCTGCCGGTGCAGCCGCCGCAAATTTCTTCTACCAAAATTAGGGCTTTGGCTGTGGCCAAAAAGCCGCTGGAGGGCTTGGTGCCGCCGGCGGTAGAGGCGTACATTAAATTAAACGGACTTTATCAAAATCCGGCCGAATAAAGGAGCGTTAAAAATGCCAAGTGAGCAGGAATATTTAAAAACCTTTCAGGCTAAATACCGGCAATACCGGCAAATGTTGCAGGCCCGGTTAACCGAAAAAAGGTATTACCACTCCCTTTGCGTTGCCGCCGAGGCGCTGCGTCTTGCCCTAAAGTACGGCGCCAACCCGGAGCAGGCCTATTTGGCCGGCCTGCTGCACGACACCACAAAGGATAATTCTTTAGATGAGCAGTTGCAATTTTTTAAACAATTTGGTATAATAACCAGTAAGCTTGAAAAAAACGCGCCTAAGCTGTGGCACGCCATGACCGGTGCCGCGTATGTGCAGCAGGTTTTAGGGGTAAAAGATTCGGCTGTTGTTTCGGCCATTCGTTACCACACCACGGCGCGCGCCGGAATGACTTTATTAGAAAAAATTATTTATCTTGCAGATTTTACCTCGAAAGACCGCGACTACCCCGGCGTTGCGCAAATGCGCGCGGCGGTAGATGTGAGCCTGCAAACCGCAATGTACGAGGCGCTGGATTTTTCGGTAAAAGATCTGCAGGCAAGCGGGCGGGCGGTTCACCCCGATACTTTAGCGGCTTACCAAGAGTATTGCAGCCCCGAAACGCCGGATGACCAAAAGAAATGAGGTAAAAAAATGGCTCGAAACGAACAGGAAAGCTTTGACCTTTATTCCGTTTCCACCCGTGGGGGGAACAGCAAAAAACGCAAAATTAAAAAAACGGTTAACATTGTAGCTTCTATTGTTTTAACCTTTTCTATTCTTTTAACCCTGCTTATGGGCGGGTACCTTTCCCTTTCCGGCTGGCGGCCCGGCGGGCTTAGCACGGGGTCGGAGGAAACCGGCAGCTTTGAGCAAATGACGGTAAGCTCCAACAGTGGCGTAAGCTACATTTTGGTGCTGGGGGTAGACCCGCAGGAAACCCTGACCGACATTATTGCCGTTGCCTGCATGGATCACGAAAAAAACACGGTAAACTTTTTGCAGATCCCGCGGGATACCTTTGCCGGTGCCGATGTGCCTACCGGCAAAATTAACGCGGTTTACGGCAACCCCCGTAAGGGCGAGGCGCGCATTAACGCGCTGCGCCGCCGAATTTCCTCGCTGTTTGGCATTCCGCTGGACCATTATGTTTTATTTACCATTAAGGGCTTTATTAATGTAATTGACGCGTTAGGCGGCCTAACCATTAACATTGAGCAGGAAAACGGCATTGATATTATGAACCCCGAAACCTTGGTGCATGAGCGTATTGGCCCCGGCTGGGTTACCTTAGACGGCCACCAGGCCACCGGCTTTGTGCGCAAGCGTACCGGCATTAAGGACGGCTACATTAAAGGCGATATTCAGCGTATTGAGGCGCAGCGGCTGGTTTATGTTGCGCTGGCTAAAAAGCTTAAAAGTATGTCGGTTTCGCAAATGTTCAGCGTGGCCAGCAAGTGCTACAAGCATGTTTCTACCGATATGACCTTAAACACCATTTTGGGCTACGCCACCGAGGTGCGCGCCATTAACATGGAGCAAATGGGCATTTACGCTGTTCCGGGGCAATTTGCAACCCGCAACAAGCTTTCTATGTGGTCGCCCCACAAGGCCGAGTATGTAACCCTGTTTAACACCTACTTTAACCCCTATAACGCCCCCATTACGGCCGAGGATATTCAGCTGACCGAAATTCACACCAAGTACGAGGCCAGTAATGTAGAGCAGGGCGGCAGTTTGGCGCAGGTGGAGCAAAACAAAAACCAGACCACCGGCGGCAGCAACAGTAATAACTAATGTAACGGAGAATTTATTTTGAACCCAATTGATATTTTAAAAACGGCCGCCCGCGCGCTGGACGAGAAAAAAGCGCAGGAGCTTACGGTAATTCGGGTAGAAAATTTAACGGTTTTGGCCGATTATTTTGTGCTGGCAACGGCCACCTCGGCCCCGCATGTGCGCGCTCTGGCCGATATTACCGAGGAAAAGCTAAAGCAGGCCGGCGTGCAGCCCCACCACATTGAGGGGCGGGCCACCGGTTGGATCCTTTTAGATTACGGCAGCGTAGTGATTCACATTATGAGCGCCAAAAATCGCGAGTTTTACAATTTAGAGCATACCTGGAGCGACGGGGAACAAATTGACCCGCAAACCCTGCTGTAAGCGTTGCTTTGAAAAATTAGGTGAGAGTTTATGAAGTACGATTATTCCGCAATTGAACAAAAATGGCAGCAAATTTGGGAAAAGGACAACACCTTTGCCGCCAAAAACGATTACACCCTGCCAAAGTATTACGCCTTGGTAGAGTTTCCGTACCCTTCGGGTCAGGGCCTGCATGTAGGGCACCCGCGCAGCTACACCGCGCTGGATATTGTTGCCCGTAAAAAGCGCCTTTGCGGGTATAATGTACTGTACCCAATGGGGTTTGACGCCTTTGGCCTGCCAACCGAAAATTACGCCATTAAAAATCACATTCACCCCGAAATTGTAACCAAAAACAACATTGCCAACTTTAAACGGCAGTTAAAATCGCTGGGCTTTTCGTTTGATTGGACGCGCGAGATCAGCACCACTGACCCCTCCTATTATAAATGGACGCAGTGGATTTTTATTCAGCTGTTTAAAAAGGGCCTGGCTTATAAAAAAGAAATGGCCGTAAACTGGTGCACCTCCTGCAAATGCGTTTTAGCAAACGAGGAGGCCGCCGGCGGCGTTTGCGAGCGCTGCGGCAGCGAGGTGGTACGCAAGGTTAAAAGCCAGTGGATGTTAAAAATTACGGATTACGCCGAAAAGCTGCTGGACGGTTTGAACGAGGTTGATTTTATTGACCGGGTAAAAACGCAGCAGCGCAACTGGATTGGCCGTTCTACCGGTGCCGAAATTAATTTTAAAACCACCAAGGGCGAGGTTTTAACGGTTTATTCCACCCGGCCGGATACCTTATTCGGCGCCACCTACATGGTAATTGCGCCGGAGCACCCGTTTATTGAAAAATGGAAAAACGACCTGCAGAATTACAGTGAAATTGCCGCCTACCGCGAGGCCGCTGCCCGTAAGTCCGATTTTGAGCGCACCGAAGTGGTAAAGGAAAAAACCGGCGTAGAGCTAAAGGGCGTTCGGGCTATAAACCCGGTAAACGGCAAAGAAATTCCCATTTTTGTTTCCGACTATGTTTTAATCTCCTACGGTACCGGCGCCATTATGGCCGTACCGGCGCACGACGACCGCGACTTTGACTTTGCCAAAAAGTTTAACCTGCCTATTGTAGAGGTGGTAAGCGGCGGCAATGTAGCGCAGCAGGCCTTTACCGATTGCGCCACCGGCACCATGGTAAATTCCGGCTTTTTAACCGGCCTTACCGTAGACCAGGCTAAGGAGAAAATTACCGCCTGGTTAACCGAAAATCAAGTAGGCCACCAAAAGGTAAACTACAAGCTGCGCGATTGGGTATTCTCCCGCCAGCGTTATTGGGGCGAGCCCATTCCGATGGTGCATTGCGAAAAATGCGGCTATGTTCCGCTGCCCGAAAGCGAGCTTCCGCTGCTGCTGCCGGAGGTAGACTCTTACGAGCCAACCGAAAACGGCGAGTCGCCGTTAGCTAACATGAAAGCTTGGCTTACTACCACCTGCCCCAAGTGCGGCGGTGCCGCCCGGCGCGAAACCGATACCATGCCCCAGTGGGCCGGTTCCTCCTGGTACTTTTTGCGCTATTGCGACCCGCACAATAGCAACGCCTTAGCCAGTAAAGAGGCGCTGGAATATTGGATGCCGGTAGATTGGTACAACGGCGGCATGGAGCACACCACGCTGCACCTGCTTTACAGCCGTTTTTGGCACCGCTTTTTGTACGATATTGGCGTAGTGCCCTGTAAAGAGCCTTACCAAAAGCGCACCAGCCACGGCATGATCTTGGGCGAGAACGGCGAAAAAATGTCAAAATCCCGCGGGAATGTGGTAAACCCGGATGAAATTGTGCGGGATTACGGCGCCGATACTATGCGCATTTACGAAATGTTTATTGGCGATTTTGAAAAAGCGGCTCCGTGGAGCTCTACCTCTATTAAAGGCAGCAAACGCTTTTTAGATCGGGTTTGGGGTCTTGCCGACCTGCTTTGCGAGGGGAACGGCTATTCCAAAGAGTTAGAAACCGCTTTTCATCGCACCATTAAAAAGGTAACCGAGGATATTGAAGCCCTTAAAATGAACACGGCCATTGCGGCGTTAATGTCTTTAATTAACGAAATTTACAGCAAGGGCAGCCTAACCAAGGGCGAATTTAAAACCTTTATTTTGCTGCTGAACCCCTTTGCCCCGCACATTACCGAGGAGCTTTGGGTTAACGCCGGCTTTGCCGGGCAGCTAAACGCTGCCGCCTGGCCCGCTTACAGCGAGGAAAAATGCAGCAGCAGCAGCATTGAATTGGTGGTGCAGGTTTGCGGTAAGCTGCGCGCCAAGGTAGTGGTAGACGCTGCAATTTCTAAAGAGCAGGCCTTAGCCGCCGTTAAGGCCGACGCCAAGGTGGCGGCCGCCATTGCCGGCAAGCAAATTGTTAAGGAAATTTATGTTCCCGGCAAGCTGGTTAACATTGTTGCAAAATAATGCTTGACAACGCCGCTTGGTATGTTGTATAATAAATATCTAAGCAGGTTTGTAAGCAGGTTTGTTTGCGCTTTGCTTAACTAAAGGTATAAACCCCTGCATTCTGTGCGGAGGGAGGGACATAAATGAGTCAGGTAAAAATTAAAGAGAATGAATCTCTTGACAACGCACTTCGCCGTTTTAAGAGACAGACCGCTAAAGACGGCGTAATTCAAGAAGTTCGCAAGAGAGAGCATTACGAAAAGCCCTCTGTACGGCGCAAGAAAAAATCCGAGGCCGCCCGCAAGCGCAAGTTCCGCTAAGGGTTTGGCAAAGGTGCTGTTTAGGCTTTGCCTTTGGCACAAAAATCGGCAACAGTTAAAACGGCTTAGCAATAAGCCGTTTTTCTTTTTAAGGTGATCTTTATGTTCCGGCCCAATTATTATTTTAATACGGTTACAAAAATCAGCCCGCATTTTTTGCGGCAGCAGGGCATAACTACTTTAATTTTAGATGTTGATAATACCCTAACGGTAGACCACGCCGCAAAGCTTATTCCCGGCGTGGCCGACTGGCTGGTGCTGCTGCAGCAAAGCGGCATTGCGTTAATCATTCTTTCCAACGCGGTGCCAAAGCGCATGGCGGCCTTTGCCGGGGCGGTTGGGCTGCCCTTTGTTGGGCTGGGCTTAAAGCCGCTGCCGTTTGGCTATTTTAGGGCAATGCGCCGAGTGGGCGGCAGCAAAAAGCACACCGCCATTGTGGGCGACCAATTATTTACCGATATTTTGGGCGGCAAGCTTTCTGGCTGTAAAACCGTGCTGGTGGCGCCCCAAAAGCTTGAAACCTCTTGCAGGTTTAAAATAAAACGCGCGTTAGAGCGCAAATTGCTGCGGCGCTACAAGCTGCCGTGCGAATTTTAAAAAAAGGGGACAGTAAAAATGGCTGCAAAATTCGGCCCGGCGGGCAACGCCGCCAGCTTTACGGCAATGGGCTACAAAACCAGCCTTCAGGTGCCGGAGTATTTAACAAAAATGGGACTGGACGCATTTGAGTACCAGTGCGGGCGCGGGGTTAACATTGGGCAGGAAAAGGCCGCCGAGCTTGGCCGCCTTGCGCGCGAGAAAAGCATTACCCTTTCCCTGCATGCGCCGTATTATATTTCTATGTCGTCGGTGGAGGAGGAAAAGCGCCAAAATTCGGTGCAGTACATTTTAGCCAGCGCACAGGCGGTTTCGGCCATGGGCGGCAGCCGCATTGTGGTGCATACCGGCTCCTGCGGCAAAATTAGCCGCGAGCAAGCGCTGGAGCTGGCAAAGGATACCATGAAAAAAGCGCTTTCGGCGCTGGACGAGGCCGGCCTTGGCGGGGTGCATATTTGCCCTGAAACTATGGGGAAAATTAATCAGCTTGGCACGCTGTACGAGGTTTTAGAGCTTTGCAGGTTAGATGAACGGCTAATTCCCTGCATTGATTTTGGGCACCTAAACGCCCGGAGTTTGGGTGGGCTAAAGCAGTTTGAGGATTATAAAAAAATCTTTACTGAAATTGAAAACGCCCTGGGGCTGGAGCGGCTGCGGCAGTACCACGCGCATTTTTCTAAAATTGAGTACACCACCGGGGGCGAAAAGCGGCACCTAACCTTTGAAGATACGGTTTTTGGCCCGAATTTTGAGCCGGTGCTGGAGCTTACCGTGCAAAAGGGCTGCAGCCCTACCATTATTTGCGAATCGGCCGGCACACAGGCCGAGGACGCCAAAACAATGAAAAACTATTACGGTACCCTGCTTGCCTAAACAAGCAAGAACCTTAATTTTTAATGTACCAAGGCCGCCCAAACCGCCGCCTTGGTACATTTTTATTGACTTTATAAACCATTTTTGCTATAATAGGCTTGCAATATTTTTGTCTTGGCGGTTTGCGCGAACGGCAAAATTATTGCAAATTATTTTAATTTTACTTTACAAGGTGGTTAACTTTTATGTGTGGTATAGTTGGCTTTGTAGGTCGCGAGCAGGCGGCCCCAATTTTGTTAGACGGCTTAGAGCGGCTGGAATACCGCGGGTATGACTCTGCCGGCGTTGCCGTTATTCACAACGGCGAAATTAAAATGCAAAAAACCGTAGAGCGCATTTCGGCTTTAAAGCAAAGCACCCAAAACGGCTTAACGCTGCCCGGCACCATTGGCATTGGGCACACCCGCTGGGCCACCCACGGCGCCCCCTGCAACCGCAACGCCCACCCGCACAAAAGCTTTAAGGGCAACTTTGCCATTGTACATAACGGCATTATTGAAAACTACATTGAGCTAAAAGACGAGCTGATTGCCGACGGCGTGGTATTTAAAAGCGAGACTGACAGCGAAATTATTGCTAATTTGCTTGAAAAATATTACACGGGCGATGTATTTGCCGCGGTAGCCCAAACCATTAGCCGGTTAGAGGGCTCTTATTCGCTGGGTATTTTGTGCACCAAAGACCCCGAAACCCTTTACGCCGTGCGCCATTTTAGCCCGCTGATTATTGGCCTTGGGGAGGGGAACAACTACATTGCCTCGGATGTTACGGCGCTAATTTCTCACACCAAAAATGTGCTTTACATTGAGGACGGCGAAATTGCCGTTTTAAAGCCGGATAGCGTACAGCTTTATAACGCCGAGGGTAAGGAGCTGACCCGTGAGGTAAGCGTTGTAAACTGGAGCATTGACGCTGCCGAAAAAGGTGGCTACGACCACTTTATGATGAAAGAAATTAAAGAGCAGCCCGACGCCATTGCCAAAACCTACGAGCCGCGGTTAAAGGACGGTAAGGTGTTTTTTGAGGGCTTAAAGCTTACCGACGAGCAGCTTCGCGGAATTGACCGCATTGTAATTACGGCCTGCGGCTCGGCTTACCACACCGGCGTGGTTGCCAAATATTTTTACGAGGAGCTGTTAAGAATTCCGGTAGAGGTAGATTTAGCCTCGGAGTTCCGTTACCGCAACCCAATTATTAACAACAAAACGCTGGTAATAATTATTAGCCAGTCGGGCGAAACGGCCGATACCCTGGCCGCTTTAAAAGAGGCCAAGGCCCGCGGGGCGCATACCCTTTCTATTGTAAATGTAGTGGGCAGCTCTATTGCCAAAGCTTCGGACGATGTTATTTACACCTGGGCCGGGCCGGAAATTGCCGTTGCCACCACCAAGGCCTACTCTACCCAGCTAATTGTTTTGTACCTGTTTGCAATTTACGCAGCCGAAAAGCTTGGCACCTGCAAGGAGGAACGGCTGAACAGCCTGTTGGACGGAATTCGCCGCCTGCCAAAGCAAATTCAAGATATTTTTGCGCTGGAGGATAAGCTGCGCGTGCTGGCCAAAGAGCATTATTCCATGCGCTCGGTGTTCTTTATTGGCCGTAATATAGATTACGCCGTGGCTATGGAGGGTTCTTTAAAGCTAAAAGAGATCTCTTACTTGAATTCCGAGGCCTACGCCGCCGGCGAATTAAAGCACGGAACCATTTCGCTTATTGAGGAGGGCCGAATGGTTATTGCCCTTTCGGCGTACGGCAATTTAAGCGACAAAATGTTAAGCAATATTAAAGAGGTAAAAGCTCGCGGTGCCTTTGTGCTTTCTACCGCGGTAGAGGGCAACCGCGCCGTTTCGCAGGAGTCGGACGAGGTTATTTACCTGCCGCAGACCGACCCGCTGCTGCTGGCCTCGGTTGAGGTTGTACCGCTGCAGATTTTTGCCTATTATGTAGCCCTTTACAACGGCTGCGATATTGATAAACCACGAAATTTGGCGAAATCGGTAACGGTGGAATAAGTTTTTTCAATACGCCAAGGCGTCAAAGAAGCTTCGGGTTTTGGGGCTTCTTTGGCGCTTTTTTGCGGCTTTTGGGCTGTAAAAGAAAGGGGACGGCAGGCAATTTTTTGTGCAGCCCCAAAATTTAAAGGGTTTTTGAAAATGTAGGTTTGTCAATGATGTGTTACAAAAATCAGAAAACTTCGCCGTTGGATAAA
>CABQLY010000012.1 GCA_902465155.1 uncultured Oscillospiraceae bacterium
GCATTGTTTGTGTTACAGTATTCATGACGAGTGGTGCTTCCTTTCAGTTGGTGTCGCAACTTTAACTGTAACACAGGAAGTTCCATTCGTCACTCTTTTTTATCCTTTGTAACACATCTATTGTAAACCTACATATTCGAGTAAAAATAACCGCTAAAATGCTTGTATTTATTGCAATTTTATGGTAGAATAGAGTAGTATATTTATGCGGTAAAAAAAGCGGCGTTTTTTTGCGCCCGGCCGGGGTAAAAGCCGTTTGGTTTAGGTTTGCGGGGTAAGCACTAAATTTAAACCGGCCGCGTGGTTTTAGGGCTTTTTTATAAAGCCCTTTGCCTCCTAAATTTTTGGCCGCTGCCGGTATTTAAAAAGAAAGGAACTTTAACGCTAAATGCAAATAGAATCCATTAACGATATGTGGAAGGCTGCCTGTGACGAATGTATTGAGCAGGGAATGATTACCGAGGTTGCCTACAATGTTTGGTTTGCCGACATTGTACCCTTAGAGTTTAAAGACGGGGTTTTTAAGGCCTCTATTTACTCGGAATACAAACGCAGCATTTTTGAAAGCACCTTTATTGAAAAAATTGAAAGCGCCCTGAACGATATTATTGGTATTCCGGTGCGGTTTGAGCTTATTTACCAGGAGCGCAACAGCGTAAAAATTCAGCTGCCGAGCGATAAAAGCGAGGGCTCGTTTGAATCGCACTTTACCTTTGATAATTTTATTGTAGGCGCCTCGAACCGGTACGCGCACGCCGCGGCCATGGCGGTGGCCGACCGCCCAGCCACCGATTACAACCCCTTGGTTATTTACGGCAACTCGGGCGTTGGCAAAACCCACCTGCTGTTTGCCATTAAAAATCAAATTGCAAAAAATTACCCTAATAAAAAGGTTGAATACATTCGCGGTGAGGACTTTACCAACATTTTTATTAAATGCATTAACGAGGGCAAGCTTGGCATACAGTCGTTGGCCGATTTTCGCAACCGTTTTCGAACGGTAGATGTTTTATTAATGGATGACATTCAGTTTATTGCGGGCAAGGAATCTACGCAGGAGGAATTTTTTAACACCTTTGACGCCCTTTTGCACGAAAACAAGCAAATTGTTGTTACCAGCGACCGCCCGCCGAAAGATATTAAAGTTTTAGACGAACGAATTCGCTCCCGGTTTGAAAGCGGCCTGATTTCGGACATTACGCCGCCGGATTTTGAAACCCGGGTTGGCATTGTTCGCGCCAAGGCCGAGCTTTTAAAAATTAATTTAGACGAAAACATTATTTACTTTATTGCCGAGCACATTAAAATGAACACCCGGCAGTTAGAGGGGGTTGTAAAAAAGCTGCACGCCTACATTACCCTGCAGGGCAAAACCCCCACCATTGCCATTACGCAAACCTTTATTCGCGACATTATTAGCGACAACACGCCCGAGCCCATTAAAATTGAGGAAATTATTTCCGAGGTTTCTACCACCTTTAATGTTTCGGAGAGCGACATTATTTCTAAACGCAAAACGGCCCAAATTGCCTTTGCGCGGCAGGTTGCCATGTACATAGCGCGGGAGACCACCGAGCTTTCCTACAAAGCCATTGGCGAAAGCTTTGGAAAGGACCACGCCACCGTGCTGCACAATGTGCAAAAAATTGAGGACCATTTAAAGAAAAATCCGTTTGATAAAGAGCTGATTGAGGACATTATTAAAAACCTGCAGACCGATTAATTTTTTTACTATTTGTATTAAATTTTAAAAAAAGTTATCAACCTTTTTCGGTTTACAAACATTCGGGTTATGCACCGGGCGGTTTATAACTAAAAGTTATTTTAATTATCCACTTTTTATTCACTGCCAAGGGCTGATAACTTTTGCCCGATTTTTGGCTTTATAAAGGCAAAAGCAAGGGTTATAAACATTTCAACCGCCTATAAGATTACTGCTATAAATTAATAAAAGAATAGAGGGACTTTTTTCATGAAAATCTCAGTAGAACGCGAATTATTAGTCAACGCGCTTTCTAATTTACAGCGCGCGGTAACCCCCAGGGCCTCGCTGCCGATTTTAGAGGGGGTGCTGCTCTCGGCCGAGGAGGGCAAGCTGACCTTAATGGCCTACAACATGGAAATTAGCATGAAAAAAGAATTACCCATTGTTTGCAGCGAGCAGGGGGACATTGTAATTAGCGCCCGCATTTTGTTTGAAATTATTCGCAAGGTGCGCGGTACCACCATTCAGCTGCAAACCGACGACCATTTGGTTTGCCACATTTCCTGCGGGGCCGCCGTGTTTGATATTATGGGCATGGCGTCGGAGGATTTTCCCGAAATGCCGAATGTTGCCGAGTACAAAACGGTTACGCTTTCTTCTGAGGATTTAAAAAGCATGGTACGGCAAACCAGCTTTGCCGCCGCGCAAATGGAGGGCACCCGCCCCATTTTAACCGGCCTTGATTTTGAAATTGAAAACGGGCAGCTCAAAGTAGTTGCCATTGACGGCAACCGTTTGGCCATTCGCAAAAAAGCAATTCATTGCAGTGAAAAAATTAGCTTTGTGGTTTCCAGCCGCGCCATTAGCGAGGCGGTTAAAATTATTGGCGAGGAGGAACAAAGCATTGTAATTAAGGTTGGCAGCCGCAACATTAGCTTTGAAATTGACGGCTACATTTTAACCTCCCGCCTGTTAGAGGGCGCCTACATTGATTACAGCCGCTCTATTCCGCAAAGCTTTGCACAAGAGGTTCGATTAAATGTACCGCAGATTATTGAAATTATTGAGCGGATTTCGCTGGTTATTGTAAACGACCAAATTAAAAGCCCGGTGCGCTGCGCGCTGAACGAGGATTGCCTAACCTTTAGCTGTACCTCCTCGGTGGGGCGCGCCACCGATTGCTGCGACATTGAGCTAAAGGGCAGCGAGTTTGAAATTGGGTTTAACAACCGCTATTTGTTAGACGCGCTGAAGGCAACCGAGGAGGATGAGGTTTTGGTGCGGTTTAACGGGCCAAACGCCGCCGCCGTTATTACGCCGCTGGAGGGGGACGATTACCTTTACTTGGTATTGCCCATTATTTTAAAATGACGAAAGAAATTAAAATTACAACCGATTTTATTAAGCTGGATAGCTTTTTAAAGCTTAGTGGGGTGTGCGCAACCGGCGGGCACGCTAAAATTGTTATTACCGGAGGCGAAGTGCTGGTAAACGGCAGCGTTTGCACCCAGCGGGGCAAAAAGCTGCACCCCGGCGATGAAATTACCTTTGCCGGGCAGCAGCTTAAGGTAACAAAATGACGGTTGAAAAGCTAACGGCCGCGGGGTTTCGAAACTTTAGCAGCCTTACCTTTTTGCCGCAGCCGGGAATTAACCTAATTTACGGCGAAAACGCGCAGGGCAAAACCAATTTGTTAGAGGCACTTTGGCTTTTTTGCGGGGCAAAAAGCTTTCGCGGGGCAAAGGACGCCGAGCTAAAGGGCTTTGACCGCGAGCAGGCGCAAATAAGCTGCGATTACATTTTTGGCGAGGTGCAAAAAACCGCCAAAATAACCGTGTTGGCCAAACGGCAGGCCGAATACGGCGGCAAGCCGCTAAGCTCGGCCGCCGAGCTGGCCGGCAAATTTTACGCCATTGTTTTTTCGCCGTTAGATTTAAGCCTGGTAAACGGCGCCCCGGCCCTGCGCCGCCGATTTTTAGACACGGCCATTGGGCAAATTTTTCCTACCTACAACCGGGCGCTGCGCAGCTATGTAAAGGCGGTTGAGCAGCGCAACCGCGTTTTGCGAGATTTAAAGCATTTTTCGCAAAGCGAGAATTTATTAGACGATTTTGAGTGGGCCTTAGCCGGCTGTGCCGCCGAGGTTTTAAGGCACCGGCTGCGGTATATGCAGCTGCTTGAAACCGTTGTGCCCGAGCTTTACGCCGGTATTTCCGGCGGGCGAGAGCAGCTTGCCTTACACTACGAAAGCACCGTTTTAAACAGCTTAGAGCCGGCGCAGCTGGCCGCGGCCTACAAAAGCAGCCGCAAGGCCGACCTTTTTACCGGCAACACCTCAATTGGTCCACACCGGGATGACTTAACCTTTTTGCTAAACGGGCGGGACGCCCGGCGCTTTGGCTCGCAGGGGCAGCGCCGCAGCATTGCGTTGGCCCTAAAGCTTTCAGAGGTTCGGGTTATTAAAAAGCTAACCGGCGAGTACCCCATTGTGCTGTTAGACGATGTAATGAGCGAGCTGGACGAAAACCGGCAGGATTTTATTTTAAACCACATTTTAGGCTGGCAGGTTTTTTTAACCTGCTGCGACCCCGGCAACATTAAAGGCTTAAAAAACGGCACGGTTTTTTGCATGAAAAACGGCGAAATTACCCGGCAGGGCTAATTTTTGCCAAGCGGCGCAGGGCCGCAAAAAACAAAAGGCCGCAAACGGGTTTTAAAAGGCAAAAATTTTAGGCTTTGTTTTTAAAATTTTGTTTATAAAATTTTAAAACAGGGCCTTTAGAAAGGCCTGCACCGTGTTTTAAAGCGGGGCTTTTAAAATTGGCCTTTATTTAAATTTTGCTTTAATGAAAGGCGGTATTAGGCGGCAGTTACCACCGCCCGCCAAGGGTTTTAGCTTTTTTGTTAAATTTGAAATAAACTTTTTAAAAAGCGGTGAAAAAATGTATTTACACTTAGGGCAAGGCACGGTTATTAAAACAAGCGACTTAATTGGCCTGTTTGATTTAGATACCTCTACCGTATCTAAAAAAACGCGGGACTTTTTAACGCTGGCCGAAAAGCGCGGGCAGGTGGTAAATGTTACCGACGACCTACCCAAAACCTTTGCCGTAGCCGCCCCAAAAAACAGCAAAACGCAAACGGTTTACATTTCGCAAATTTCTACCGTAACGCTGGAAAAGCGCAGCAAAAAAGGCTTTACCTATTTTGAGTAGCCTAAAGCGCTGCCGCAAGGGCCGCAAAAAAACGGCATTTTGCTTTTAACGCTTAAAAAAAACAACAAAGCCGCCGGGTTTACCGGCGCGGGCTTTTAAAAATATTTTAAAATTAAAATTTTGCCGCAGCGGCTTAACGCAGGGGCTGCCCCGCCGGTTAAGCCCTTTGGCCGCGGTGAATTAAAAGAAACGGAGATTTTTGAATGAGCGCAAACGATATTAACACCCCCGTAACCGAAAGCTACGACGAAAATTCCATACAGGTTTTAGAAGGGCTGGAGGCGGTTCGCAAGCGGCCGGGTATGTACATTGGCTCTACCGGCGAGCGTGGACTGCACCACCTGGTTTACGAAATTGTAGATAACGCCATTGACGAAACCTTGGCCGGCTACTGCGACACCATTTACTGCGACATTTTAGAGGGCGACATTATTCGCGTGCAGGATAACGGACGCGGAATTCCGGTTGGAATTCACCCCAAAATGGGTATTCCAACCGTTTCGGTTGTATTTACGGTGCTGCACGCCGGCGGTAAGTTTGGCGGCAGCGGCTACAAGGTAAGCGGCGGCCTGCACGGCGTAGGTGCCTCGGTTGTAAACGCGCTTTCCAGCTGGTTAGAGGTTGAGGTTGCCGACGGCAAGCACCTTTACAAGCAGCGTTACGAGCGCGGCAACGCGGTAGACGAGCTGCACATTGTTGGCGACACCGACAAAACCGGCACCATTGTTACCTTTAAGCCGGACGCCGAGATTTTTACCGACACCACGGTTTACGATTACGACATTTTACTAACCCGTTTGCGCGAGCAGGCCTTTTTAAACGCCGGCGTTAAAATTATTCTGCGCGACCTGCGGCCCGACATGGAAAAAGAAACGGTGCTGCACTTTGAGGGCGGCATTAAAAGCTACTGCGAATTTTTGCTGGCCAAAACCAAAAAGGAAAAGCTGCACGACGAGGTAATTTACCTTTCGAAAACCGAGAATGACTCGGCCGCCGAGGTTGCCCTGCTGTTTAACACGGGGTACGACACCAACATTATTAGCTTTGCCAACAACATTCATACCGTAGACGGCGGCACGCACGAAACCTCTTTTAAAAACGCCTTAGTTCGGGCCATTAACAATTACGGCCTGCGGTTTAAATATTTAAAAGAATCTAACCCGCGGCTGCGCGCCGATGATGTTTTAGAGGGGCTCATTGCGGTTATTAGCGTAAAATTAACCGAGGCCCAGTTTGAGGGGCAAACCAAATCTAAATTAGGCAACACCTCTATGGGTACCATGGTAAACAACATGGTAAGCAGCCAATTTTCGGCCTTTTTAGAGGACCACCCCGCCATTGGCAAAACCATTATTGAAAAGGCCATTGCCGCCTCGAACGCGCGGGAGGCCGCCCAAAAGGCGCGCGACCTGCAGCGCAAGCAATCAAACACCACGCGGGTGCGTATGCCGGAAAAGCTAACCGACTGTATTTCGAACGATCCCACAAAAACCGAGATTTTTATTGTAGAGGGCGATTCGGCCGGCGGCAGCGCGGTAGAGGGGCGCAACAGCACCTACCAGGCTATTTTGCCGCTTTGGGGCAAAATGCTGAATGTTGAAAAGGCAAGGGTAGATAAGGTTTACGGCAACGACAAGCTCACCCCGGTTATTTTGGCCCTTGGCACCGGCATTGGCGACCATTTTGACATTGCCAAGCTGCGGTACGACAAAATTGTTATTATGGCGGATGCCGATGTTGACGGCTCGCACATTCGCACCCTGCTGCTCACCTTTTTCTTTCGCTATATGCCGCAGCTAATTGAAACGGGGCACATTTACTTAGCCCAGCCGCCGCTGTTCCGCGTTTCTAAGGGTAAACACCATTACGACGCTTTTACCGACGAGGAAAAAGCCGCCTACATTGAAAAGCTGGGCGGCAGCGCCGATGTACAGCGCTACAAAGGTTTGGGTGAAATGAACCCCGAGCAATTGTGGGAGACCACCTTAGACCCCGAGCACCGCACCATGCTTAAGGTTAAAATGTCGGACGCAGAATTGGCCGACGCCACCTTTAGTATGCTAATGGGCGAGGAAGTTGAACCGCGCCGCCATTTTATTGAAGAAAACGCCGTATTTGCTACGGATCTTGACATTTAAAGGAGGGCACAAATATGGCAAAGCAGGAAAAAGTTTATTGGCCGGAGGATCACGAAACCAGTATTCAACCGGTTGAAATTGTAGACGAAGTACGCAACAGCATGCTGCAGTATTCTATGTCGGTTTTAGTGGGGCGCGCGCTGCCGGATGTGCGGGACGGCTTAAAGCCGGTACACCGCCGCATTTTGTACACCATGTACGAAAACGGCCTAACGCCCGACAAGGCCTACCGCAAGTGCGCCGACACGGTTGGTGCGGTGCTGGGCCGGTATCACCCGCACGGTGACGCCTCGGTTTACGACGCGATGGTGCGTATGGCGCAGGATTTTTCGCTGCGCTACCCGTTAATAGATGGGCACGGAAACTTTGGTAACATTGACGGTTACCCCGCCGCCGCCTACCGTTATACCGAGTCTAAAATGAATCGGCTTTCCATGCACATGCTGGACGATATTGAAAAAGATACCGTAAACTTTATGCCGAACTACGACGACCGCCTAAAAGAGCCGGAGGTTTTGCCGGTGCGGTTTCCGCAGCTTTTGGTAAACGGCTCCTCGGGTATTGCGGTTGGTATGGCCACCGAAATTCCCCCGCACAATTTGGGCGAGGTTATTGACGGTATGTGTTGTTTAATAGACAACCCCGAAGCCGAGCTTTCGGACATTTGCCAGTACATTAAAGGGCCGGATTTTCCAACCGGGGGCACCATTATGGGCCGGGCGGGAATTCGCGCGGCGTACGCCACCGGCCGCGGCAAAATTACCCTGCGCGGCAAGGCCGAAATTGAGGAGGTTAAAAACGGCAAGTTCCGCATTGTTATTACCGAAATTCCTTACAAGGTGCGCAAAAAGGATTTGGTTAAAAACATTTACGATTTAGCCAACGAAAAGCGCATTGAGGGCATTGAGGATGTTGTAGACTACTCCTCCAAGCGGGACGGCGGTATTCGCATTATTGTAGATGTTAAAAAAGACGCCAGCCCGCAGGTAGTGCTGAACAAGCTGTACTCCTACACCTCGCTGCAAACCACCTTTGGCGCCATTTTGCTGGCCATTGTAAACGGCAAGCCGCAGGTTTTAACGCTAAAGGAGATGCTGCAAAACTGCATTGACTTTCAGTGCGAAATTATTCAGCGCCGCACCGCGTTTGAAAAGCGCAAAGCCGAGGAGCGCGCCCACATTTTAGAGGGCTTAAAGGTTGCGCTGGATTTTATTGACGAGGTTATTAGCATTATTCGAAACAGCAAAACCATTCCCGAAAGCAAGCAGGCCTTAACCGACCGCTTTGGCTTAGACGATGTGCAAACAACGGCCATTGTGCAAATGCAGCTGGGCCGGTTAGCGGGCATGGAAAAACAAAAGATTTTAGACGAATTACAGGAAAAGTTAGATTTTATTAAAGAGTGCGAGGCCATTTTAGCCAGCCACGAAAGAATACTGGATATTGTAAAAACCGAGGCCTTGAACCAGCGTGACCGCTACGCCGACGATCGCCGCACCGAAATTTCGGATGTGGCCGGCGAGGTAGATATTGAAGACCTCATTCCGGTAGAACAGTGCATTTTAACCAAAACCCAAAACGGGTACATTAAGCGCCTGCCGTGTGATACCTACACCGTGCAGCACCGCGGCGGCAACGGCATTATTGGCATGACCACCCGTGAGGACGACATTGTAGAAAATATGTTTACCTGTTCCTCGCACGATTATATTATGATGTTCTCGAACTTAGGGCGGGTTTACCGCATGAAAGCGTACGAAATTCCCGAAGGCACCCGCACCGCCAAGGGCATGAACATAGTAAACTTAGTACCCCTGCTGCCGGGTGAAAAAATTGTTGTTATTGTACCAACCGCCGAGCGGGAGGCCGAGGGCAGGTTTGTTTGCATGGGCACCAAAAAGGGCGTTATTAAGCGCACCGAGCTAAACGCTTTTCGGCACACCCGCAAAAACGGCGTAATTGCCCTTGCCATGGAGGATGACGACGAGCTAAGCTTTGTTAAAATTACCGACGGCAGCGGCGAATTTATGGTAGCCACCAAAAACGGGCGGATCATCCGTTTTCCGGAAAATAATGTTCGCTGCATGGGCCGCACGGCCCGCGGTGTTCGCGCCATTCGCATGGAGCCGGACGACACGGTAATTGGCATGGAGGTTTGCCCGCAGGACGGCGAGCTGCTAACCGTTACCGACACCGGCCTTGGCCGCCGCAGCAAGGTTGCAGATTACCGTGTAACCCAGCGCGGGGGCAAGGGCGTTACCAACTACAAGTGCGAGCTTTACCAGTGCAAGGTTGCCGCTATTATTGAGGCAAAAGAGGAGGAGGATCTGGTTATGATCCGCTCCAACGGCTCTATTATTCGTATTCCGGTTGCCGAAATTAGAACCTTGGCCCGCCCGGCCAAGGGTGTGCGCCTAATGCGGGTAGAGGGGGACGACAAAATTTTAACCGTTGTTGCCGCCCCGCATGATGAGGGCACCGCCGCGCCGGAGGGGGCAGAGGCTGAAATGGCCGAGCCAACCGAACAGGCCGAACCGACCGCGCAGCCCGAAACAAACAAAACGCAGGAATAAAAGGAGCGCAATATGAATTCCTTTGATCAACAACCGCAAACGCCCCCGCAGGGGGGCGTACCGCAGCAGGTTCCCCCGCCGGCCGCCCTGGTGCAGCCCGGCGCGCAGGAAGTGCCAATGCAGGGAACTGCTCCGCAAGGGGTGCCAATGCAGGGGGTTTTGCCGCAAGGCGTGCCGGTGCAGGGAAATCCAGTGCAGGTTAACCCGGTGCAAACCGCCCCTCAGGGTGTGCCGGTACAGGTGGTTCCCACACAGGGGGCTTTTGTGCCAAACGCTCCGCAGGGGGTGCCGGTTCAAAGCGCAGCCCTGCAGGTTAACCCGGTGCAGACCGCACCGCAAGGGGTGCCCGCTCAAAACGCGGGGGTAAATAATATACCCGGTAATTTTTACGGCCAACAACCGGTACAAAATAATACACAAAGTAATTTTTACGGCAATCCGGCGCAGCCCGGCGTGCCGAACGGACAGTACAACCCGTATTACACGCAGTACGGGCAGTATAATCAATATTACCCATACTACGGCCAATACCCGCCCTACCCCGGGGCTTACCAAATGCCGCAGCTTTATTACGAAAAGCAGGCGGTTGCCAAAACGGCCGCCAAGGTTGGCGGCGCGCTGCTGCTGTTTTACCTTTTTGTAAACTGCTTGCAGGTGCTTATAATTTTAGGCTTAAACCTTTTGTACCAACAAACGCAAAACACGGCCTTTAGCTTAAATTTGCTAATGACAGAGCCTATTTTTTCGCTGCTGCTAAACACCGTTTTAACCTTTGTGGGGTTTGGCGGGGCGGCGCTTTGCCTTATTAAAATGCAAGGCCGGCGCGTAAGGGAGCTTATTAGCTTTGCCAAGCCAAACAAAGCGCTGTTTTGGCCAATGGTTTTTGCGGCCATTGGCGGGTGCTATGTTGCCAACATTGGGGTAAGCATTTTGCAGCAGCGGCTTTCGCCGGTTTTTGAGCTAAAATCGCAGGACCTTGGCACCCCGCAGGGAATATTGGGCTTTGTTATTAGCTTTTTGGCAACGGCCTGTGCCCCCGCGTTAATTGAGGAATTTTTCTTTCGCGGGGCTATTTTAGGCAGCCTAAGAAAATTTGGCGACGCCTTTGCCATTTTTACCTCGGCCATTTTATTTGGTTTGGTACACGGCAACCTTATTCAAATACCCTTTGCGTTTACGGTAGGGCTGCTTTTGGGCTTTGCCGTTGTTAAAACCGGCAGCATTTGGACCGGCGTATTCATTCACTTTTTAAACAACTTTTTGGCGGTACTGCAAGAGCACGGCAGCCTTTATTTAAACGAAAACCTAATGCAGCTGTTAAATTATGTTTTAGTGCTGGTTTTAATTATTGGCGGCATTTTTGCAGCCCACCGGCTAACGGTAAAAAGCCCCAACATTTTTACCTTTGCCAAAACGCCCCATGTTTCTACCGCGGGGCAGCGCTTTGGCTGGACCATGAGCCAGCCTACCGTAGTTATTTTTATTATAATTACTGCCCTTACGGTGCTAACCGTGCAGCTGCAATAAGGCCATGAACCAAAAATTTATGCAAGCCGCTTTGCAGCAGGCAAAGCTGGCGGCGGCGCTGGGCGAGGTGCCGGTTGGGGCGGTTGTGGTGCAGGGCGGCAGAGTTATTGCCGCGGCGCACAATTTGGTAGAAACCAATTGCGACCCCACCGCGCACGCCGAGGTTTTGGCCATTCGCGCGGCCTGCAAGGCTTTACACACCTTTCGGTTAGAAAAGGCCAGCCTTTATGTAACCTTAGAGCCGTGCCCTATGTGCGCCGGGGCGGCAGCCAACGCCCGCATGGCCGAGGTTGTTTTTGGCGCCGGCGACCCGGCAAAGGGCGCCTTTGGCGGCGCGCTGAACCTGTTTTATTACCGGCTGCCAAACAAACCGCAGGTTTACGGCGGCGTGTTAGAGCAGGAATGCTTAGCCCTGCTGCAAGATTTTTTTAAAGCGGTGCGGGGCAAAAGGTAAACGATTGTTACAGTGCAAAAGCGCTGTTGTTTTGGCCGGGCGGTTGCCCGGCTTTTTTAATTTTGCGTTGCTAAGGCTTTTAAAATTTTTAGGTTTTGCTGCCCGGTTGTAGGGGTTGGGGTTTAATTATTTTGGTTTTGTTATTTCGGCTTTGCTGTTTAGCTTTGTTGTTTCGGTTTTGCTGCCCCGGTTTAAAAATTGGCCTTTTTTGCTGCCGCTGGTTGCTTTTTTTGCTTTGCGGGGCTATAAACCAAAGGGCGGTTAAAAATTTGCCGGTTTACAATAATTTGGCAAGAGCTGCGTGCGGTAAAGCACAATATAAATAAAGCCGCCCGCTTTGCTTGCGGGCGGCTTTAAGGCTTGCTTGTTCTTTTAAGAATTTAAGAAATAATACCGTTATTGTATAAGTATTCCGGAGAAATATCAATATCGCCATTTGCCCAAACCGGCACGCCGTGCTCTAACACAACGGCATTAAAAACGGCTTTGTTTTTTAAAGGTTGGTACAAGCTTTTTTGAATTAACGGTGAAAAATCAAAAACACGCACCTCGTTGTTATTAAATTCAAGGTGCAGCTTATAATCCTTTAAAGGTTTTATTGCCCGAACCTTTAAAATTGGCGTAGGGTCGCTCGCGTAAACAATATCGTTTTCAATTCGCATAAAATAACCTCCTTATTTTAAGGGCTCTATTTTACCAAATGGAATTTCTCTTACGGCGTTATTCCAGGCGGCGTACAACTCCTCTTCGTGAATAACGGCCCAAGCCTGAACCAGCTTTAACTGTTTTTTAGGAAAGGAGCCGGCAAGAATTTCGCCGTCTATGCCAATAGACGCTTCATATTCGTTATAATAAGCGTGAAAATGCGGTTTATGGTGCTGCCCGTCATCCTTAAAAATCATTTTAATAACAATGCTGTAAAATCTGCACAATTCCGGCATAGTCAATCCCACTCCTCATAAATTATTATAGCCGCAAGCTTGTAAATTGTCAAATGGTTTTAATGGTGCAAACCGGAAAGGGCGTAACAACCCTCGCGCCGGCTAAGGGCGGTTATTGGTACAGCTTTGGGTTGTCGGTTCGCTCTAACAAATAGTCTACCGAAACCTTAAAATAATCTGCCAGGTTAATCAGCTCCCGAATACCGGGCTCCCGCTCCCCGGTTTCGTACCGACTAATGGTGTTTTGGTTGGTGTTTAGGTCCATAGCAAGCTTTAACTGCGAAATGCCTTTGGCTTTCCGAATTTGTTTTAAGCGCATATTGTCACCTCTTGACAATATTATCCCACTATGGTATAATTAAAATATCCCAATATGGTATATTTAGGAGGATAAAGTTATGGAAAATCAAACAACAACCAATCAAACAAAAAATCATTCGGGCTTTGGCACGGCGGCACTGGTGCTTGGAATTATCGGGGCGGTGCTATCTTTTATTCCGATTATTAATAATGTAGCCTTTTTTCTTGGCCTATTGGCAGTAGCCTTTGCCATTGTTTGCTTTGCCAAAAAAAGCAGCACCGGGGTAGCTATTGCGGGAATTGTTTTGGGGCTGCTTTCTATTATTATTACCATTGTTATGCAAGCCTCGGCCGCTAAAGCAATTTCGGACGCAACCAGTGAGTTTTCAAACTCTATGAGCAAAATATCCGACTCTATGGACGATTTAAGCGGTAATAATACCGAGGACATTTTAAAAAACAACTTAGAGGTTGAGTTGGGCAAATTTAAGGTAGAAAAAGGCTTTATAAACAGCTACGAGCTGCCGGTTAAGGTAAAAAACAAAGGGGCGGGGCAGAAATCGTTCGTAATTCAAATTGAGGCGGTAGACAGCACCGGCGCAAGAATTACCAGCGACACGGTTTATGTAAACAATTTAAACGGCGGCCAAAATCAAGAGCTGAAAGCCTTTCAGCTTGTTAGCGAAGAAAACGGCCAAAAGCTTGAAAAGGCAACCTTTAAAATTTTAAAGGTTTCTATGCTGTAAGCTTTGCAGCGGCAGCGTTTAAATTAAAAAGGTTAAAAAACAACCCCCGCGCCGGCTAGGCAAACAAGGCTTAGCCGGCGCGGGGGTATTAAAATTTTTTAAAAAATTTGTTTTAAAATTGGCTTGGTGCGGGTTTGGTGCGTTTAAAATTTAAAAGGCTTACGGGTAGCAGATTTTAATTTTGCCTTGGGCCTTTAGGGTGTTAATTAGGCTTTGCCGGGCGGCGTTTATGGCCTGCTGGCGCTCGGCATTGCTTTGGTAATTAGCTGTGGGAAATTCCTGCTCACTGTAAACCTCATTCAGCACGGTGTTGCGGGCCGAGCGTTCGGCAGAGGTTTGCAAAAAGTTTTCCAGGCTTTGGCCCTGCGCTTTAGCCAGCCGCTTTGCGGCGTTTTTTTGGTCGTTGTAGGTGCTGTCGCTTGTGGCCGCGGTTTTAAATTCTGCGGTTAAAGCTTCAATGCGCTTTTGCTGCGCGGCGGTAAGGGTCACCTTTTGCTCCAGCTCCTGCAGCAGGGCTGCTTTTTCCACCAAAGAATCCAGCAGCTGGGTGTTGGTTTTGTAGGTACGGTCATATTCCTCCTGCTGCCCGGCCTCATCGGTTTGTGAAAGCACAAACAACAAATTGTAATTATTACTTACTCGGGCAGAATATAGCTCGGCCATGGAAATTTTTTGCCCATTTACCTCGGCCGCCGTGCGCCACCGGTTTAAAAAGCTGTTGGCGCGGCCTAAGTCGGTTACATATAGGTCAAAAAGCTCCTCTTCACGAAGGCTTTGAAATTGGGCTGCTTGGCCGTTTTTTTGTTGCAGCAGGGCGGTTGTTTTAAAGTGCCCCGCGCGAAAGGCCGTAAAGCCCAGCCAGGCGCCAACAACGGCAAGCGCAGCCAGCACGCAGCAAGGAACTAAAATTTTAATTTTCTTTTTCATATAATCCCCCCAAAAAATTTGGCCAATGCCCTTTTCCGCAACCAAGCTTTTGGCTCTGCCTTTAGCATAACATGGCGGGGGGTTATTGTCAAGCAATTGTTATTTTAGGCCAAAATTGCCCGTTAAAATGGGCTTGTTTAAAAACAGGGCGAAAAAAATTTAAAAAAATTTAAAAAAACTCTTTACAAATGGGGCAGAGTGTGTCATAATATAGGGGATAGGTCTTTAATACGGTGCAGAGATGCCGCAAAGATGATAACAACAAGTTAAAATCTTTACCCGCCTTTGGTATGTCTACAAGGGGTGGGGGTGTGTGCAGCGTGGCCTGTCGGATCAACTACTCCGGCGCCATGAACAACCAGTACAAAGGTGTTACAGCGTCGGCGAGTCCGGCGTTTTTTTATTGCCGGATTCCGAAAAACCCTATTCAGCGTGTGGGCTGAAAGATTTTTTACGGAGAGTGAAAAGAATGAAAAATGATTCGACCGCTACCAAATTAGATCTCAACGAGGGGATCTTTGACGCCAGAACCCTTGGCGTTCCGAAAATGCTGCTGCTGGGCTTTCAGCACATGTTTGCCATGTTTGGCGCAACCGTGCTGGTGCCGCTGCTTACGGGGTTAGATATTTCTACCACCCTGTTTATGGCCGGTTTTGGCACCCTGCTGTTCCACCTTATTACCAAAATGAAGGTTCCGGCGTTTTTGGGCTCCTCCTTTGCGTTTTTAGGCGGTTACGCCGCTGTGGCGCCGCTGGGGGCAAACGGTGCCTCTAACGAGGAGATGCTGCCGTACGCCTGCCTGGGCGTTGCCTGCGCCGGTTTGGTTTACTTAGTGCTGGCCCTTTTAATTAAGCTGGTTGGCGTTGTTAAGGTAATGCGCTTTTTCCCGCCGGTTGTTACCGGGCCCATTATTATTGCCATTGGCTTAGGCCTTTCGGGCAGCGCGGTTAGCAACTGCAACTCGAACTGGTTAATTGCCTTAATTGCCTTAGCGGTTGTAATTATCTTTAACGTTTGGGGCAAGGGCATGTGCAAAATCATTCCCATTTTGCTGGGCGTTGTAATTTCCTGCGCGGTTGCGGCTGTGCTGGCCTTAACCTTAGGGCAGGAGATTGACGTTGAAGGCGCAAAGTACATTGCCATTAACGGCAATGCGAATTTAAAGCTTTTCTCGGTTTCGGCTTTAGAGGAGCTGAAAAACGACGCTTGGATCGGTCTGCCCTTTACCTGGAAGCACTCCGTATTCGGCGGGGTTGATTTCTCGAACACCTCTCGCGTGATCAGCTCGATTGTTGCGATTGTGCCGATTGCGCTGGCTACCATGATGGAGCACATTGGCGATATTTCGGCCATTAGCTCTACCGTTGGCAAAAACTTTATTAAAGACCCCGGCCTGCACCGCACCTTAACCGGTGACGGCTTAGCCACCACCATTGCCTCGCTGTTTGGCGGCCCTGCCAACACCACCTACGGTGAAAACACCGGCGTGCTGGCCCTTTCTAAGGTGTACGACCCGCGCGTAATTCGCCTGGCTGCCGTGTTTGCCATTCTGGTTTCATTCTCGCCCAAATTTGCCGCTTTGGTTAGCTTAATTCCTACCGCGGTAATCGGCGGTATCTCCTTTATTCTGTACGGTATGATCTCGGCCATTGGCGTACGCAACGTTGTTGAAAACAAGGTTGACTTTACCAAGAGCCGCAACCTGATTGTTGCCGCCGTTATTCTGGTTTCGGCCTTAGGTCTTGGCAGCGTGAACTTTAACATTGGCTCGGTTGCCATTAGCCTTTCGGCCTTAGCGGTAGCCTCTATTGTAGGCATTGTGCTGAACGCCGTACTGCCGGGCAAGGATTACACCTTTGACGCCGAGCAGGAGGACGCGGTTGTAAACTTTGCTGTTGGCCCCAACACCATTGAGGGCAACCCCACTACCGAGCAGGTAGACGAATAATTAAAACCAAAATAAAACAAGGCGCCGGTAAAGCAAGGCCTCCGCACGGGCCTGCCCAAAGGCGCTGCGCGCCCCGCCGGTTTGCCCGGCGGGGCGTTTTTGTTTTAGGCGGCACAAGGGCTGAGGCTGCCGTTAAAACGGGGGTTTAAAATTTAGGCGTTAAAAAGCGGCAAATAAAACGGGGCAAATGAAAGTGCATAAAGGTAAATAAAGCAAAAAAGAAAAAAACAGCAATTATAATATAGCGGTTAAAACACGGTGATTCAAATTCGGCGGTTTGAATTCAATGGTTTAAATTCAGCGGTTCAAATTCGGTGGTTTAAATTCTGCGATTTTGTTGCCGGCGGCGCCATAAAAATATTGACATTTTGCTTTTTTGGCGGTAAAATATAATGGAGTTATAAGAGGTTTATCGGGGCGGTGCGCCACTCGGATGTACATTTATGACCGCAAATTTTACAAGGAGTTGTGTAACGATGGCATTTAAATCAGCGTATATGCAGCGCGTGTACGACACGGTTGCAGCCCGCAACAAGGGTGAGGACGAATTTTTACAGGCAGTTTACGAGGTTATGGAATCCTTAGAGCCGGTAGTAGAGCAGGACAGCCGCATTGAAAAATGGGGCATTATGGAGCGCATTACCGAGCCGGAGCGCATGATTGTTTTTCGTGTTTCGTGGATGGACGACGCCGGCAAGGTTCAGGTAAACCGCGGCTACCGCGTTCAGTTTAACTCGGCCATTGGCCCGTACAAAGGCGGCCTGCGGCTGCACCCCTCGGTAAACGCTTCGGTTATTAAATTTTTAGGGTTTGAGCAAATTTTTAAAAACAGCTTAACCGGGCTGCCAATTGGCGGCGGCAAGGGCGGCTCCGATTTTGACCCCAAGGGTAAATCGGACGCGGAAATTATGCGTTTTTGCCAGGCCTTTATGACCGAGCTTTCTAAGCACATTGGCGCCGACACCGATGTTCCGGCCGGTGATATTGGCGTTGGCGGCCGCGAAATTGGCTTTTTGTTTGGCCAGTACAAGCGCCTGCGCAACGAATTTACCGGCGTTTTAACCGGTAAGGGCTTAAATTACGGCGGCTCCTTAGCGCGTACCGAGGCAACCGGCTACGGCCTTTGCTACTACACGCAGGAAATGCTGAAATGCATGAAGGATACCTCCTTTGAGGGCAAAACGGTTGTTGTTTCGGGCTCCGGCAATGTTGCCATTTACGCAACCGAAAAGGCCACCGAGCTGGGCGGCAAGGTAGTTGCGCTTTCCGATTCTAACGGTTACATTTACGACGAAAAGGGCGTTGATTTAGCCGTTGTAAAGCAGATTAAAGAGGTTGAGCGCGGCCGCATTAAAGAGTACGCCGAGCGCGTACCCGGCGCAAAGTATTTTGAGGGCTGCCGCGGCATTTGGACCATTCCGTGCGATATTGCCCTGCCCTGCGCCACCCAAAACGAGCTGGATAAGGACGGCGCCGAGGCCTTAATTAAAAACGGCGTTATGGCGGTTGCCGAGGGTGCCAATATGCCCTCTACCCCCGAGGCCATTTTTGCCCTGCAAAAGGCCGGCGTGCTGTTTGGGCCGGCTAAGGCGGCCAACGCCGGCGGCGTTGCTACCTCGGCTTTAGAGATGAGCCAAAACTCCATGCGTTACAGCTGGACCTTTAAAGAGGTTGACGCCAAGCTGCACGATATTATGGTTAACATTTTCCACAACTCCTACAACGCTGCCGAAAAATTCGGCCTAAAGGGCAACCTGGTTGCCGGCGCCAACATTGCCGGGTTCTTAAAGGTTGCCGAGGCAATGATCGCCCAAGGCGTTGCCTACTAATTTGTTTAAAAATGAACCGTGCCAAAAGCGACCCCTTTCGGCTGCCTTTGGCACCTGTTTTCGGAGGGCAATATGTCGAAGCTGACCGAGCAGGCCATTAAGGCCTCCCTGCTAAAATTGCTGGAGGAACGTCCGCTCAGCCGTATTACGGTAAAGGATATTGTAGAGGATTGCGGCATTAACCGTAACTCCTTTTACTACCATTTTGCCGATATTCCTACCCTGTTAGAGCAAATTATTACCGACGAGGCCGAAAAAATTATTGCCGAGCACCCGGCGGTAGAAACGCTGGAGCAGTGCATGGAGGCGGCAATATCCTTTGCGTTAAATTACAAAAGGGCCGTACTGCACATTTACAACTCGGCCAACCGCGATTTTTACGAGCAATCGCTGATGCGCATTTGCGAGCATGTTGTAACCGATTATTTTGACCTTTTAGCGCAGGATATTTCTGTTGACCCGAAAGACCGTGAGGTTTTAATTCGCTTTTACAAGTGCGAGTGTTTTGGCCAGATTATTGACTGGATGAACAACGGCATGAAGCCCGAGGCCCGCGAGCAGTTTCGCCGCTTGTGCGAGCTGCGGCAGGGCATTGCGTTTGAAACCCTTCGCAAAAATTTGCAGCAAAAGTAGCAAAGCTGTTTTAGCCGGTAAAAAGTAGGCTCTTAGGCTCTGCTGCCAAAACGGCTGCAAAAATTTAAGTTTTAAGCTGTGTAACCCCGCGGCGCCCGGTAATTTTCGGGCGCCGCTTTTTGGGTTAAGAGCAGGCCGGCGGGAGAACTTTTGGGGCACATGATTTTGGTGTTTGGCGCTGTCCGGGTCGAAGGTTTTTTGCGCTGCTCGGCATGAATTTTAAGCTTACCTGACCGGGCGTTATTGTAACCGTTATTGTAACTAATTGTAATTTTACATTCTAATATGCTTATGATAGAATATATATTGAAATAGCGGCGTTGGCGGAGGCTAAAAGAATGTTTAGCAAAAATTTAACCCTAAAAAAACAAAAAAATAACCAAGGTTGCCCCTGTGGCGGTAGCAAAGGCTTACCGTGCAGGCTGGCAGCCTTTTTAGGCGTTTTTGCGCTGCTGCTTTGCGTGCCGGCCGGGTGCCAAAGCAAGGCGGCCGAGGCGCCCAACGCCAAGCTGCTGGTAAACGGCATTTTAACAGCCGGCGGTTTTGCCGCCCCAAGCCTTGTTTTTGGGCAGGGGGACGCCGAATATAACACCCGGTTTACCGCCATGTTTCACGGGGAACCTACCTTAGCGGCCGACGGCGCGTTTGCCGTTGCGGCCGATATTGCGGCCGATGAAATTTCAATTTTAAAAGCCAAAAGCGGCGAAAGCACCGAGCCGCTGAAAGCGCTTTTGCAAACCCGCCTGCAAGAACAAATAGAGTGTTACCAAAGCTACTCCCCCAAAGATACCGCTAATTTAAAAAACGCCGAGCTGTTTTGCAAGGGCGATTTTGCCATTTTACTGGTTTCGGAAAAGGCGGCCGAAATGCGCACCCTTTGCGAGGACTTTTTAAAAAACCCGCAAACCCTGCCGCAGGCTGTGGCCGGCAGTGAGCCGGCAAGCTCAGCCGCAAGCTCGACGGGGCAGGCTTCCTCTGCGGCGTCATCTGTTCAAAGCTCGGCCCCGCAAAGCAGCAGCGCAAAGGCGCCGGTGCAGTCTAACACGGCTAAAAGCAGCAGCGCGGCCAGCAGCAAGGCGCCAAGTAAGGCCCCCTCTAAGCCGGCGGCAGCCGCCCCGGCCGAGCCGGTTTTAAACATTACTAAAACGCCCTATGTTTACGCTTACGCCAACGATGTTCCGGCTTCGGCCGCGGTAGAAAACAGCTATTTTTCTACCGCCTTGTTTATTGGCAGCTCGCGGTTAGACGGTATTTTAGAATACTCTAAAATAACGGGGGCTGGGCGTTACGCCTACACCTCGCTGAATGTTTCGGCCGTGTTTAGCCGAAATGTTGTTAAAAGCAAAAACGGCAGCACCACCATTGCTAACGCCATTAAGGGCAAAAAATTTGCAAAATGCTATTTAGAGTTTGGGGTTAACGAAATGGGCTGGCCGCATTTAGAAACCTTTGCGCGGGAGTATAAAAAAATTATTACCTATGTGCGCCAGCAAAGCCCGGGCATTGAGGTTTATTTGTTAAATTTGTACCCGGTTACGGCCTCGCACTCGGCAAAACAGGCCGCCAAAAAAGGGGACGAAACCAACGCGAACATTAAAAAAATGAACGACCTGTTAGCCAAAATTGCCAAGGAAAACGGCGTTTACCTGGTAAACTTAGCGGCCGCGGTTTGCAACCAAAACGGCGTGCTGCCCGAGGGCTGCAGCACCGACGGCGTGCACGCCAACGCCGCTACCAGCCGCAGCCTAATGCAGTACATTAAAACGCACACCCACCGCTAACCCCCGGTTTGTAAGCGGCGCGCCTTTGGCCGGCAAGGCAAGGGCGCCCCTTGGGGCTTTTGCGCAGCTTGTTTTTCGTGCGGTTTGGTTTTGCGCAGTGTATTTTTCTGGTTGGTTTAATTTTTTTGCCAGTTTTCGCGGCGGTTTTTTGCTGTTTTGGTTTTTTTGCCTGCGGCGGTTAAGGCTTTGGGCAAAGCGGTAAAGCGGGCTTTAACTTGGGCTTTAGGGCCGGGTTTGTTAGGCGGGCCTGCAAAGCCGGTTTTAATCCTGTTTTGGCTGCCGGCAACGGCATTGTTCAACATAAAATAAAAGGAGGATAGCGCACCGTGGTTTTCAGCAGCATATTATTTATTTGTTTATTTTTGCCTATTACAATAACGGTTTGTCTGCTGCTGCCGGCCCGGTGGCGCAACGCCTTTTTGCTGGTTGCCAGCCTTGTTTTTTACGCCTGGGGCGAGCCAAAGTATTTGCTTTTAATGGCGGCAACGGCGCTGGTAGATTATTTTGCCGGCCGCGGCATTGGCAGGCTGCAAAAGCTTAACAAAAAGCGGGCGGCCAAAACGGTTTTGGCGCTTTGCGTTACGCTAAACCTTTTAAGCCTTTGCTTTTTTAAGTACACCGGCTTTATTTTGCAAAATGTTAGCAGTCTGCTGGGGCGGCAAAGCCCGGTTTTTGCCGTGGCGCTGCCGGTTGGCATTTCGTTTTACACCTTTCAAACCCTTTCGTATGTTATTGATGTTTACCGCGGGCGGGTGCGGGTGCAAAAAAACTTTGTAGATTTTTTTATGTTTGTAACCATATTCCCTCAGCTAATTGCCGGGCCGATTGTGCGGTACAGCGAAATTGAGCCGGAGCTGACCTACCGCCCCCTGCACGCCGCCGAATTTGCCAACGGGGTGCTGCGGTTTTGCGTTGGGCTGGGCAAAAAGGTTGTTTTGGCCAACAGCTTAGGGCAAATTTTTAACAGCGGCATTGCCGAGCAGGATAGTTTTTTAACTGTTTTTACGGCCTGCCTGGCCTTTATGCTGCAAATTTATTTTGATTTTTCGGGCTACTCCGATATGGCCATTGGCATGGGGCTAATGTTGGGCTTTTATTTTCCCGAAAACTTTAATTACCCTTACGAATCGGTTAGCATTACCGATTTTTGGCGCCGTTGGCACAAAACGCTTTCGGCCTGGTTTTTAGAGTATTTGTACATACCGTTAGGGGGCAACCGCAAGGGCAAAGCACGGCAAATTTTTAATTTATTTGTTGTTTGGGTGCTAACCGGGCTGTGGCACGGGGCCGATTGGAACTTTTTGCTTTGGGGGCTTTACTTTTTTGTTATTTTAGTGGCCGAAAAGCTGTTTTTGCTGCGGCTGCTGGCAAAGCTGCCGACGCTGCTAAGGCACCTGTACGCACTGTTGCTGGTGTTCTTGGGCTGGGTGCTGTTTTCGGCCAACGGGCTGGGCGGGCTTTTGGCAACGCTGCGGGCGCTGTTTGGCGGCGCGCCCTTTGCCAGCGGCACCGGCTGTTACCTGCTGGTAACGGCGCTGCCGCTGTTTGCCCTTAGCGCGGTGGCGGCAACCCACTACCCCAAGGCGCTGCTGTTAAAGCTAAAGGGGCGGGCGCAAACCGCCCTTGCCCAAAACGGCCTGCTGCTGTTGCAGGGGGCGGGTGCCTTTTTGCTGCTGCTGTTAAGCCTTGCCCTGCTTACCGGCGACAGCTACAATCCGTTTTTATACTTTAGGTTTTAATTTTGCGCTTTTCGTTTGCCGAAACTTGGTTTTTGGCGAACGAAAAACAACCGCGGGCAACTAAGGCGGCTGTGAGCAACCAAGAGTAACGGCGCCGACAAAAAGCGGCTGAAAGCAGGCCGAAAACGCGGTGAGCGAATGAAGCGTAACTGCGGGGAACCGGGAACAGTGGCAGGCATACGAAAAGCGTTTGCCGGCGCTTAGGAAGCAACAGCGCTAAAGTAAAATTTAAGTTAATTTTTAAAAATTGCAATTATTTAAATTGCTTACCAATTTTTTTACCGAAGGGGGGCTTACCAGTGCAAAAACAAAACAAAAAAGTGGGCGCCGGGCGCCGGCTGCTTTGCCTTTTTATTAGCGGGGTATTTTTGTTTGGCACCCTGCTGCTGGGGGTTTTGCTGTTTGCCCTGCCGCAGCAAACCTTTTCGCCGCGCGAAAACCGTGTGCTGCAAACGCTGCCAAAGGCAACGGCCGAGGGCGTTTTTTCGGGCAAATGGCAAGAGCAGTTTAACACCTTTACGGCCGACCAGCTGGCGGGCCGCAGCACCCTTACCGCTTTTGGCAACAATTTTTTGTACCTTTTAGGTCGGCGAGATTTAAACGGCACCTACATTGGTAAAGGGCCGGACGGCGAATTCAGATTTTTTGAGACCCCGCCCGAAACCGACCGCAGCAGCCAAAACTTGGCGGAGCTTGCGGCATTTGCCGAAAAAGCAACGGGCGCCGAGCTTACCCTAATGCTTTGCCCCTCGGCGGGCAGCGTTTACAGCGGCTGCCTGCCCCGGTTTGCCACCCCGTTTAGCAGCGCGCAGCAGCAACAAAAGGCGCAGCAAGCCTTGGGCAGCCGGGCGTTAAATTTGTTGCCGGCCTTGCAGGCGGCCGCGGCCGAAAACGGCAGCCTTTATTTTAAAACCGACCACCACTGGACGGTTCAGGGCGCCTACACGGCGTATTTAGCGTATTGCCGGGCGCAGGGCCTTACCCCGGCCAAGGGCGCCGGGGAGTTTGAGGCGGTTTCGCACAGCTTTTTAGGAACGCTGTATGCCAAAACGCTGCTTTACGGCACAAAGCCCGAGGCGTTGGAGCGCACCAGGCTGAACACCGGCGATGTTACAGTGCAGGTGGCGGCGGCCGGCGGCTACTGCCAAAGCGGGCAAACGGTTGTAAGCACGCTGCAGCCGGCCCTGCTCTACCGGCCGGAGGCCTTACAGCAAAGCGACGAGTACCAGTACTTTTTAGGGGGCAACGCCGGGCTTACCGTGCTGGAAAATCAAAGCCTTACCGGCGGGCAAACGCTGCTGGTTTTTAAAGATTCGTTTGCCAATTGCTTTGCCCCGTTTTTAACCGCGCATTACCGGCGGGTTATTTTGCTGGACGCGCGTTATTTTAAAGGTGACCTTAGCGCCGTGCTGCGGGAGTTTGCCCCGCAAAAGCTGCTGGCGCTGTACGAAAGCAACAATTTTGCGGTCGACAACCGTTTAGCCCCGCTGTTCAACGGCTTTACCGGGCAATAGGCCTTTGGCGTTGGCTTTATTGGCCTTAAGCCTTAGCGCCCGGCGGCGCCATTTTAACAAAAAACAACCCCCTTAAGCGTTTTGGCAAGGTTGCCAATGCTTTAAGGGGGTTAAAATTTTTTTGCCTTAGGCAATCGGTAAAAAGCAAAACCTATTGCCAAATCAAAAGTCCAACCGCGGCGCACGCTTTAAAAGCACAAAATTGCGGCGGTTATTTTTTACGGGTGGTTAGCTTGTTCAGCAGCAGGGTAGAAACAATCAGCACGCCAATAACAATAAAAATACCCAGCATGCCAATGCCCATTTTATCTAAATTTTTTACAAACATTTCGGGTTGAAATGCGGCAAGTTGAAACATTTTAATTACGCCCCTTTACAGTTTAGTTTACATAAAAAAGTTTAACACCAGACCGCCGGCAATAACCGAGGCAATTTGCCCCGAAACATTTACGCCAATGGAGTGCATAAGCAAAAAGTTTTGCGGATCCTCCTGCAGGCCCATTTTGTGTACAATGCGGCCCGACATGGGGAACGCCGAAATGCCGGCAGCGCCGATCATAGGGTTAATTTTATTTTTTAAGAACAGGTTTAAAAATTTAGCAAACAGCACGCCGCCGGCGGTATCCATAATAAAAGCCACCAGGCCAAGGCCCAAAATTAGCAGGGTGTTGGGGGTTAAAAAGTCCTCCGCGCGCATTTTGCTGGCAATGGTAATGCCCAAAAAAATGGTTATTAAATTGGCCAGCACTTTTTGCGCCGTTTCGGAAAGGGAGTTTAGCACCCCGCACTCGCGAATTAAATTGCCGAACATTAAAAATCCAACTAAAGCTACGGATGCCGGAGCCACAATGCCAGCTACCACCGTGATAATAATAGGGAACAAAATGCGGGTTGTTTTAGAAACCTCGTGCTGCTCGTACGGCATGCGAATCAGCCGCTCTTTTTTTGTTGTGAGCAGCTTAATTACCGGCGGCTGAATAATGGGCACCAGCGCCATGTAGGAGTAGGCCGCTATCATAATAGCACCAAGGTAATTAGAACCTAACTTTTGCGCCACAACAATAGAGGTTGGGCCGTCGGCCGCGCCAATAATGGCAATAGAGGCGGCGTCTTTTAAATCAAAGAACATAGAGGCCAGGCACAGGGTAAAGAAAATGCCGAACTGGGCCGCCGCGCCAAACAGCATGAGCTTGGGGTTAGAAAGCAGGGGGCCAAAGTCGATCATGGCGCCAATGCCAATAAACAAAATTAGGGGGAACAGCTCGTTGGCAATGCCGGCGCTAAATAAAACATCCAGCGCGCCAACCTCTTTTATGCCGTTGGTTATTTGGGTAACGGCGCCCGAAAGCGGCAGGTTTACCAAAATGGCCCCAAAGCCAATTGGCAGCAGCAGGCTGGGCTCCATATCCTTTTTAATAGCCAGGTAGATCAGCACGCCGCCAATAATCCACATGACCACCTGCTGCCAGGTAATGTTCAGCAGGTTTTGGTACAAAATTTCCATTTTCATGCTCCTTTTTTAAATTAATTTTGCAGTTTGCTTTTATTACAATTGGGCCTAAAACGGCACCAAAAGGGCAACAGAAAAAGACTCTTATTGCGCGCCAAGGCACAATAAGAGTCTTGCTTTTTCATACAACAGCGGGCAAAAGCCGTATTGACGCAAATTGTAACGGCCGAAAGGGCCGCAAGCTACTCCCTCTTACAGAAGAAAAATTTAACAACCCTATTATAAACAATTTTAAACCAAATTGCAAGGTTTTTTTAAAGCTTTTAAATTTTTGCCGTTTGGCCCCGGCGTTTGCCAAACCAAACGGCGGTTGCTTTACTTTTAAGCCGCCGGGTTTAAAACGCTGCGGCACAGGGCAACAACATCTTTTAAATTTGCCGCGCCGTCTTGGTTATAATCGGCCGCCGGGGCGTAAAAGGCGGCGGGCAAGCCGTCGGCGATTTGGTTGGCCGCAAGGTAGCGGGCAATTAAGGCGGCGTCTTTTAAATCTACGGCGCCGTCCTCATTTACATCGCCCGGGGTGTAATTTTTAAGGGTGGTAACGGTTTTAGGGGCCGAAGGCGTGCTGGCAAGAATATTTACCGTACGAACGCAAAAGCTGTAACCGGTATTTTCGGTAAGGCCGTTAAAAACGGGGCTTTCCTGCCAGGTTTTGCCGCCGTCGCAGCTGTATTCGCCATTTAAAACCGTTTTTAGGGTTACGCTGTTTTTTTCTACCCTTTCAACCTCAAGCTCCGGTGCGGCCGCCAAAACGGTAACGGCAATATCAATTTGTTTGTAGCCGGCGGCAGTGCGGTCGGCAGCGCCCGAAATAATAAAGGTTTGGGCGTTTTTGTTGTTGGGGTCGTAGGTAAAATAGTTTTTGTAGCTTTCGCCAAACAGCCAGTCTACCTTGGTTTCGGTTACTTTGCCGTCGGGCGTTATTTTTTTAACCGTTTCGGGCAGGCCAAAGTCTTTAACGGTGGCGGCGGTGCCGTTGGCAACGCTTTCGGGCAGGTTTTCTACCACAAAATAGCAGTCCTCGGCGTTTTGGGTTCGGGTGAGAACACCGTTGTTGTAGATCCACTGCTTGTAGCTGTTTTTGGGGGTAACATATTGCAGGGTCTTGTGGGCTTCGGCAAAGGTATCGGTGCCGCAGTCGGCAAAGGTGGTATTAAACGCGCGGTACAAAATGTTGTCGGCGTTGTTTTTCTCGGTGGTAACCGAGTCGCCGGTTTCGTTGTGCGTGTAGGTCCATTCCTCTTTGCCGGTTTCTTTGTTAATATTGTATTCGTTCAGGCTGTCCCAGGTAACATCAAAAATCTGCCAGCGGCCGTTTAGGTAAACCTCGTTCCACACATGGTTGGAAACATTTTCGTTGGTGCCCGCGCCCTGCCCGCCGGCGTAGCCGTACACCAGCCGGTTTGGCACGCCCATTAAGCTAAGCATGGCGGCAAACAGCTTAGAGTACCCCTCGCACACCGTGCGCTGGTTTAATAAAACCTCGTACACGGTGCGATAGGCGTAGGAGGCGCCGGGGTTTGTTAGTTCCTTTTGCAGGGCGTTATAATCGTAATATAAATATGCTGCCAAAAAGTTGTGAACGGCAAAAACCGCAGTGTAATCGTCGGTTACATTATTTTCGTCCAGCTTTTGCTTTAACAGGGTTACCAGCTGCTGCAGCACGGCTTTCTCGGCCCCGCTAATAAAGGCGGTTGAGGCGGTGTAGCTGCGGTAAAAGTTGTAAAGGTAGCTGCTTTCGGGGGTTACGGCGTGGTTTACGCGGTTAAATTCTGTTTGGTTGTTCTCTAAATAAGGCGCCGCATAAAAACCGTAGAAATCGTTGTTTTTAACAAAGGCCAAAGAGGTTAGGTGCTGCTCAAAGGCTTCGTCATTTAAATCTACATAAAAAACAATGGCGGCGTATTCGCCGTTTGGCAGGGTGGCTTGGCCCTCTTGGCCGTCAATGTAATAGCCTGTAACCTTGGTTAAATTTTTAAAAGAAAAGCTTGCCGTGTTGGCCGTAATAAAAGCGGTGCTTTGGTACCAGTTGCCGTCGGTATTGTCGTTTAAATCGTAAATTTGCACCAAAACGGTTTGGGTGGGGGTATCCGGCAGCTTGTTAAAAACAAGGCAGTCGCTGCGCAGCTCGGCGCTGCACATACCAAGGGTGGTGCCCCGCAGCTCGTAAATTGAGGAGTAGGTTTGGTTGTTTATTGTAACCGTTGTACCCGTTGCCGCGGCCGGCACGGTAACAGTGCCAAAAACCAAAACCACGGCCAAAAGTGCCGCAAACAAGGCTTTGCATTTTTTTAACATAAAATCAACTCCAAATTATTTTCGGCGAATTTGTTTGGCCTTTGCGCCTAAGCTGCAACCCGCCGTACAGTTGCATATTTGCCCTACCAAAAAATTGATACAACTATATATAGTATAGCATACCGCAAAGGAAAAGGGAAACCGTTTTTTGTACCAAATATATTGAAAATTAATTTTAATTTTTTAGCAAAAAGCTATTTACAATTCAAAATTCATGTGCTATAATAACCTTAACACAGTGCACACTTGCGTGCAAATTTTGCTTTGTTATTTCATTTTTCAGGAGGATTATTTATGAAAAAGGTTATTTCCATTCTTTCGGTTATGGTATTGCTGGTTTGCAGCCTGGCAGCCTTTGGTTTAAGCGCTGCGGCGGTGGACAGCCCCAGCGGCGATGTTCAATTTACCATTAACCACAACAGCTACAACAGCGGCAAGTTAGATTCTAAAACCTACACCGTAAAGCAGGGCGGTTCTTACGAGTTTGTTGCTGCCGAGTCGGATTACGATTTTACCGGCTGGAAAATTACCAAGGCCGACGGTTCTGCTGCGGTTGAGGGCGTTGATTACACCATTGTTGCCGGCGGTTTAGGCCAAAAAACCTTAGAGATTAAACCGTTGAAAGACGGCTTGACTGTTGAGGAAAAATACAATGTTCAGGGCTCTGAGGGCTACGGCGAAAAGGCCATTGTTGTTGGTAAAATTAACAAATCCAACGAATCCCCCAAAACCGGGAACCAGCCGTTAGCCATGGTAACCGTTGTTGCTATGGGTGCTTTTTCGGCCATGGTTTTAGCTAAAAAACGCTTAGTAAAATAATTTAAAGCAAAAGTAATTTACCCGCCTTGCAGCTTGCAGGGCGGGTTTTTTGTGTTTAAATAGCACCTTGCGTTTTGGCTTTGTGCCGGTGGTTTGGCTTTGTGCCGGTGGTTTGGCTTTAGGCCGGCTGGTTTGGCTTTGGTCGGTGGTTCGGATTTAAGTCGGTGGTTCGGCGTTGTGCCGGTGGTTTGGTTTTAGGTCGGCGGGTTTGGTTTTAAGTTGGCGGTTCGGCTTTAGGTCGGCGGTTTGGCTTTAAGTTGGCGGGTTGTAAGAGTATTTTTTTGGTTTTGCCCTGTAAACCGGCGGTCGCCTACCCGGCAATGCCCTTGCCGTGCAGCACCAGGGTGTACTGGGTTTGGTTTTCTAAAACCGAGGTGACAACCGTTGCCTTGCCGCCGTTTTTGTTAATTTGGGCCGCCAGATTATTTATGCTGTTAAGCACCAGCCGCTCGCTAAAAACGCCGCACACCTTTCCGGCCTTAGGCGGCTCGGGCGGTTTGGGCGGGTCTAACAGCGCTAAGGCCTTAGGCTCGGTTAAATTTTGCAGCAGCACCTTTGTTAAAATCTCCTGCCGCTGCTTTGGCGGCAGGGCACAAAGCCGGTAGGCAAAGGCAACCCCAAAGCCGCGCCCCAGCAAAAAGTTTTGCTGCTTTGGGGTTAGGCGCAGCAGCTGCAGCTTTTGCTCAATTTCGGCGGTTGTTAGGTCTAACGCCTCGCAAAGCTCCTGCTTAGTGTAGCGCCCCTTTTGCAGCAAAAAGTAAAGCAGCCGCGCCTGCTCGTAACAGTTTAGCTGCCGGCCGGTTTTTTGCCGAATAAGGGGCACCAGGCCGGCCTCGGCCGCGGTAAGCGAAAGCACAATGGCCGGGGCGCTAACGGCGCGCAGGTAGCACAGCGCCAAGTAGCGCGTAACCCCGCAAATTAAAAAGTATTGCTCGCCGCCGGGCTTTTTGCGCAGCAGCAGCGGCTCTAACAGTCCGTTTTTGCGAATACTGTTGGCCACTGCCACAATGCGCTCCTCCTCAATTTCGCCGGTAATGCGCTCTACCTCAATACGGCACAGCGGCACATTTAAAATTTTGCTGTTATAAAAAAAAGATTTTACTTCCACGCCCGGTTCCCCTTTGGTTAGAATTTACATATATTACCAGTATAAGGGGTGTTTTACCGCTTTGCAACCCTTTTTGGTTGACAAAATAAACGCAGGTTTGCCCTAAAAACAAAAAAGCAGCCCTGTTTAAAGGGGCTGCTTTGTAATTTTAGCAGAGGCACGGGGGTATTTTGCCGAAGTTTGCGATATTTTTTTTACGGTTACCACAGCGCGCTCCAGCTCGCCGGGCAGCGTGTAGGCTTGCACGGTGGCCGGCGAGCCGCCCAGCAGCCCGGCCGCATTGGCGGCGGCTGCGGCCTCCTCCCCGGCGCCGGGGCCTTTCATGGCGGCAAACAGGCCGCTGGGCTTTACAAAGGGCAGGCAGTATTCCAGCAGCGTTGGCAGCGCGGCAACGGCGCGGGCCGTTGCGTAGTGAAACTGCTCGCGGTATTCTGGCAGCTTGGCGGCCAGCTCGGCCCGGCTGTGCAGCGTTTGGCAGGTAAGGCCGCTTTGCTGCATAAAATCGTTTAAAAACAAAAAGCGCTTGGCGTGCCCGTCTAACAGGGTTACCTTAGCCTGCGGCACCAAAATTTTAAGTACCGCGCCGGGAAAGCCGGCGCCGGTGCCAACATCTATTAGGCTTTGCCCCGGCTTTAAGGGCAAAAAGCGCAGCAGGGCGGCGCAATCGGTAAAATGCTTTATAACAATTTCCTGCGGGTCGGTAATAGCGGTTAGGTTAATTTTTTGGTTCCATTGCAGCAGCAAATTGCCGTAAAGGGCCAGCTGCTGCGGTGCGGCGGGCGGAACGGCAATGCCGTTTTCGGCGCAGTAGCTTAAAAAAGGGGTTAAATTAAATTCTGCCATTTTAATGCTCCCCCCGCTGCAGCCAAATAAGCAAAACCGAAATATCGGCCGGGCTAACGCCCGAAATGCCGGCGGCCTGCCCAATGCTAAGCGGTTTAATTTTGTTCAGCTTTTCGCGCGCCTCTAACCTTAGGCCGCTAATAAGGTTGTAATTTTGCTCGGGCGGCAGCGCTTGCTTTTCCAGCCGGTGCATTTCGGCAACGGCGGCCAGCTGGCGCTTAATGTAGCCGGCGTATTTAATTTCGGTTTCTACCTTGTCGCACACCTCGGCCGAAAGGGCGGGGCGCTGCGGGTCAAAGGGGGCTAAGTCGGCGTAGCTAATTTGTGGACGGCGAATGAGCTCGGCCAGCTTTATGCCGGTGGAAAGCGGGGCGGTACCGCGCTGCTGCAGCATTTGGTTTATGGCGCTGCCGGGGGCAACGGTGGTTTGCTCTAAGCGGTTAATTTCGGCCTGCTTTTGTTTTGTTTTATTTAAAAAGGCCGTGTATTCCTCCTCCGAGATCAGCCCCAGCTGGTGCCCCAAGGGCATTAGCCGCTCATCGGCGTTGTTTTGCCGCAGCACTAAGCGGTATTCGGAGCGGGAGGTCATCATGCGATAAGGGTCGGAGCAGCCCTTGGTTACTAAGTCGTCTATTAGCGTGCCAATGTAGGAGGAGGAGCGCGGCAGCGTAAAGGCGGGGCGGCCCAGCGCCTTTAGCCCGGCGTTAATGCCGGCAATTAGGCCTTGGGCGGCGGCCTCCTCATACCCTGAGGAGCCGTTAAACTGCCCGGCGCCAAACAGCCCGGGGCAGCTTTTAACCTCTAAGGTGGGAAACAGGGCGGTGGGGTCTACGCAGTCGTACTCAATGGCGTAGGCGTTGCGCATAATTTTAACCTGCTCTAACCCGCTAATGGTGTGGTAAAATTCGGCCTGCACCTCCTCGGGTAGGGAGGAGGACATTCCCTGCAGGTACATCTCCTCCGTATCGGCCCCGCAGGGCTCAATAAACAGCTGGTGGCGCTCTTTATCCTTAAACCGTACCACCTTATCTTCAATACTGGGGCAGTAGCGCGGGCCAACGCCCTCAATCTCCCCGGCGTAAAGGGGGGAGCGGTGCAGATTTTTTAAAATAACCTCTTTGGTTTTTTGGTTGGTGTAGGTCATGTAGCAGCAAACCGTGTTTTTGGGCGGCGTTTTGGTGCTAAAGCTAAAGGGAATGGGGTCGTCGTCGCCGTACTGCACCTCGGTTTTAGAAAAATCTATACTGCTTTTAAGCACCCGCGCGGGGGTGCCGGTTTTAAAGCGGCGCAGCGGCAGCCCTAATTTTAGCAGCGAGGCCGAAAGGCTTTTGGCGGCAAAGGTGCCGTCCGGCCCGCCCTCGTAGTGAACCTCGCCCACAAAAATTTTGCCCTTTAAAAAGGTGCCGGTTGCCAGCACCACGCACGAAACTAAGTACTGCGCGCCAAAGTTGGTTGTTAGCAGCCACTTGTTGTTTTGCCGCTCTAACGCGGTAATTTCGCACTGGCGCACGGTTAAATTTTTTTGCAGCTCTAAGGCGTGCTTCATGTAGCTGCTGTAACGGCGGCGGTCAATTTGGGCGCGCAAGCTGTGCACTGCCGGGCCTTTGCCCCGGTTTAGCATACGGCTTTGCAGGGTGTTGGCGTCGGCCGCCTTGCCCATCTCGCCGCCTAAGGCGTCCAGCTCCCGCACCAGGTGGCCCTTTGCGGTGCCGCCAATAGAGGGGTTGCAGGGCATATTGCCAACCCAATCTAAATTAATTGTAAAGCAAAGCGTTTGGGCGCCCAGGCGGGCTGCGGCCAAAGCGGCCTCGACCCCCGCGTGCCCGGCGCCAATTACGGCAACATCTGCATTGCCGGCAAAGTAGTTCATAACATCTTCCTTTAATCGGCGGGGTTTTCCGCCGGCTGATTGTTAAAACAGAATTATTAAAACAGAATTATTAAAACAGGGTTATTAAAATAAGGTTATTAAAATAAGGTTATTAAAATCGGAGTATTAATATTAGATTATTAAAATTAGTTTGCTAAAATTAAACTACTAAAATTAATTACGAACACGGGATTGCTGAAATTAGTTTACTAACATTAGATTGCCGACAGGGACTAAAACGGCGCTTGAATGGGCCTGGTTGCCCTTTTTGGGGCTTAAAGTACCCGACCCCAAGCTTAAAGTGCCCGACCCCAAGGTGAAAAACAACGCTTTTCGCCCGGCGCGCCGGCTTGTTTTTTGCGCAAAGGCTATTTGCCAACACAAAAGCTTTTAAAAACCTGATTGGCCACCTCTACGGTAACCTTTTTGCCGTTTAGCTCGTAAAGGGCGGCTAAGGCTTCATCGGTTAAAACGCCAACCGCGTCCAGCGTAACGCCGCTTTGCAGGGCGGTTAAGGCTTCGTCCACCGCGTTTTTAGCCCGGCAAACCAGGGCGTACTGCCGCTCGCTGCCTAAAATTTCGGCGTTGGGGTCTAACGCCGCGGTGCCAAGCAGCCGGGCAATGGCCTGCTCCAGCTCTTGTCGGCCGGTGCCGTTTAGGGCCGAAATTTCTACAAAGCTTAGCCCGCTTTGCTTTAGGGCCGCTCGGCTTTCGGCGGCGGGCAGATCGGTTTTATTTAACACCAGCAGGGTGTTTTTTTTGCTTACCTGCTGCAGCAGAGCTTTATCGTCGGCCGTTAGGGGGCGGGCGGTATCAAACACCGCTAAACAAAGCTCGGCCGTGCTTAGCCGGTTTAGCGCAGCTTGAATGCCTAATTGCTCTACCGCATCGCCGGTTTTGTGTATTCCGGCGGTATCGGCCAAATGCAGCGTAAAATTGCCTAACTGCACGGTTTGCTCAATAACATCCCGCGTGGTGCCGGCAATGTTGGTTACAATAGAGCGCTCGGTGCCCGAAAGCAGGTTCATTAGGGTTGATTTACCCGCGTTGGGGCTGCCGACAATAACGGTGTTTACCCCGCCGGTTAGGTACTTTCCGCTGTCGTAATGCTTAATTAATAGGGTTAGCTGCTGCAAAGCGGCTTGCAGCCCGGCTGCAAAATCGCTTTGGCTAAGGTGCAGGGTGTCATCCTCCGGGTAGTCGGAAAATACGGCGATCTGCGCCGCTAAATCTAACAGTCCGGCAATTATTTGGTTAATTTTTTTAGAAACGGCGCCGCTTTTGTTGCGCGTGGCAATATTCAGCGCCTGGCTGCCCGTTGCGTGAATTAAGCCCATAACGGCCTCGGCCTCGGCTAAATCCAGCTTGCCGTTTTGGTAGGCGCGTTTAGTAAACTCGCCGCCCTCGGCCGCGCGGGCCCCGGCCTGCAGCGCAGCCCGCAGCACCTGACGAATTAAAAAGCTGCCGCCGTGCACCGAAAGCTCTACGCAATCCTCCCCCGTGTAGCTTTTGGGGGCGCGAAAAACAAGGGCAATGCCCTCATCCAGCGGGGTGCCGTTTTGGTGCAGGGTGCCAAAGGCGGCGGTGTAGCCCTTCATGCCGGCAAGAGTTTTGCCCGGCTGCTTGGGGGTAAAAATTTTTTCGGCAATTTCTACCGCCCGGCTGCCCGAAAGCCGAATGGCGCTAATGCCACCCTCCCCCGGCGGGGTAATAATGGCGGCAATGGTATCTAACTGTTGCATAAATTTTCCTTTATAATACGGGCTGTATTTTTAAAATTACAGCCCGTATTTATTTCCTGTTATTCTTGCTTGCCAATAACCTCGCAGCCCATGTACGGTACCAGCGCTTTGGGTACGGTTACGGTGCCGTCGGCGTTTTGGTAATTCTCTAAAATAGCGGCAACGGTGCGGCCTACGGCAACGCCGGAGCCGTTTAAGGTGTGCACAAACTGGGCTTTTTCCTTTATATCCTTTTTAAAGCGGATAGAGCCGCGGCGGGCTTGGAAATCCTCGAAATTAGAGCAGCTGGAAATTTCAACATACCGGCCGTAGGAGGGCATCCAAACCTCTATATCGTAGGTTTTGGCCGAGGAAAAGCCTAAATCGCCGCTGCAAAGGCAAACCACGCGGTACGGCAGGCCTAAGCCCTGCAATACGCGCTCGGCGTCGTGCGTTAGGGCCTCTAACTCCTCGTAAGAATTTTCGGGGTTGGCGAATTTAACCAGCTCTACCTTATTAAACTGGTGCTGGCGAATCAGGCCGCGGGTATCGCGCCCGGCGCTGCCGGCCTCGGCGCGGAAGCAGGCCGAATAGGCGCAATATTTAATGGGCAGCTTATTACCGTCTAAAATCTCGTCGCGGTGCATATTGGTTACCGGAACTTCGGCGGTTGGAATTAAAAAGTAATCGTTGGTTAGCTTAAAGGCGTCCTCCTCAAACTTCGGCAGCTGGCCGGTAGCCGTCATTGAGGCGCGGTTGGCCATAAACGGGGGTAAAATTTCGGTGTAGCCGTGCGCGGTGTGGGTATCTAAGTAATAGTTAATAATGGCGCGCTCCAGCCGGGCGCCCAGGCCGCGGTAAAAGTGGAACCGGGTGCCGGTAACCTTGGCGGCGGTTTCGGGGTCTAAAATTTTTAAATCGGCGCCAATATCCCAGTGGGCCTTGGGCTCAAAATCAAACTTTGTGGGCTCTGAAAAGCGGCGAACCTCTTTATTCTCGCTGTCGTCCTTGCCAATGGGCACGCTTTCGTGCAGAACATTGGGAATAATCATAATAATTTGCTTTTGGCGGTCCTCTAAAGCCGAAAGCTCGGTAGAAATCTCTTTAATCTGGTCGGAGATGGTTTTCATGCGCGCCATAATTTCCGAAACATCCTTACCCTCTTTTTTTAAGGCGGGAATTTGCTTTGAGGCCAGATTTTGCTCGGCCTTCATTTTTTCTACCTTGGCGGTTAGGTCACGGCGCTCGTTATCAATTTCCAGCAGCTCGTCAATTTGGGCGTCTAAGTTCCCGTTGCGGGAGTGGACGGCGGCCTTAACCTTTTCGGCGTTTGCGCGTACAAATTTAATGTCTAACATAATACATTCTCCTTTATTACCATTGCTTACCAATAACGCGGTTTGCAATTTCTTTCAGTTCCTCTTTATTATAAAACTCTAAGGTAATGGTGCCCTTGCCTTTGCCGGCCGCCTTTACAACGGCCTTGCGGTGCATTTCGTTTTGAAAGGCCAGCTCCACCTCGCTAAAAAAGCTATCCCGCTTTTTTGGGGCTTTTTCGGCCTTGACTTTGCCCTCGGCCTTGGCCATGGCCTCAATTTGCCGAACCGAGGCGCCGTTTAACGCGGCAATGTAAGCATCCTGCTCGTTTTGCGGCTGTTTAAAGGCCAGCAGCGCCCGGGCGTGCCCGGCCGAAATTTTGCCCTCGCTTAACGCTTGCAGCTGGTCGCCCGGCAAATTCAGCAGCCGCAGGGCGTTGGTAACCGCGGGGCGGGATTTTCCAACCCGCTCGGCAACCTGCTCTTGCGTTAGGTGGAACTCCTGCATTAGGCGGTTGTAGCCCTCGGCCTCCTCCACCGGGTTTAGGTCGCGGCGCTGCAGGTTTTCTATTAACGCCAGCTCCATGGCCTCTTTGTCCGATAAATCCTTAATAATTACCGGCACCTTGTTTAGCTCTGCCAAACGGCTGGCGCGCCAACGGCGCTCGCCCGCAACAATTTGGTAGGTTCCGCCCGGCATAGGCCGCACAACAATGGGCTGCAGCAGCCCGTGCTCTTTAATGCTGGCGGCTAATTCCGAAAGGGCTTCTTCATCAAAATGCTTTCGCGGTTGGTCGCGGTTGGGCTCAATTTCGCTTAAACGCAGTTGGGCGGTGCTGTTATCGTCGGTTGCGTTTTCGGCAAATAAAGAGTCTAAACCCCGGCCAAGGCCGCTTTTTTTTGCTGCCATAGTTTAACCTCCGTAAAAAATGTTTCACATGAAACAATGCTATTAAAATAATTGCTTTGGAATAATTCTTGCGGCTTGTGTAGGAGCACCATTGCTTTTGCCTTTTGGCCCGGCCCCTGTAACCTTGGCAAAGGGCTTTGCCGGTTTAAAAAACAAAGGCCTTTGGGTTGGGCTAAAAGGGGAACGCCGAGCCGGTTTGCAGGGCTGCAAGGCTGCAAGCTGCTGCCGCTGCGCGGGCTACGATTTTTTAATAACCTCTTTGGCTAAGGTGTTGTAACGGTCGGCACCCTTGCCCTTCGGGTCGTAATACTGCACCGGCAGCCCGTAGCTTGGGGCCTCGGAAAGGCGAACCGAGCGCGGAATAACGGTGGAATACAGCTTTTTGCCAAAAAACTTTTTAATTTCGGCTACCACCTGCTGGGTCAGGTTTAAGCGGCCGTCAAACATGGTTAGCAGCACGCCCTCTAACTCCAGCTCCGGGTTGTAGCTGCGCTTTACCTGCCGCATGGTTGCCATAAGCTGCGAAAGCCCCTCTAACGCAAAGTATTCGCATTGAATGGGCACCAAAAAGCTATCGGCCGCGGTTAAGGCGTTCAGCGTAATGAGCCCCAAAGACGGCGGGCAATCAATTAATATGTAATCGTACTCGCCGCGCAGCTGCAGTAAATTGTTTTTCATGCGGTAAACGCGATCCTCACGGTTGGTCAGCTCAATTTCGGCTCCGGCCAGATCCATTGAGGAGGGAATAATAGAAACGCCTTTAAATTTGGTGGCGGTTATCAGCTCCCGTACCGGCTGTTCGCCCATGAGCATATCGTAGGTAGAGGCGGTAGATTCCCGTTTGTTAATGCCGTAGCCGCTGGTGGTGTTGCCCTGCGGGTCGGCGTCTACCAGCAGCACCTTTTTGCGGTGCAGCCCTAAGCCGGCCGCTAAATTAACGGCGGTTGTTGTTTTGCCAACGCCGCCTTTTTGGTTTACAATTGCAATAATCTTACCCAAAAGAACCCTCCTTACCATTTAAAAACTACAAATACCATTATACCACAGTTTTGTAAAAAGTAAATAGCGCAGCAATAAAAAAGTAAATGTTTCATGTGAAACATTTACCCGAAATGGCAGCTGATAAACTTACGCAAATGTTAAACTTGATCGGCCGCACCTTACATTGTTTCACATGAAACATTTGGCAGAAAAAGGCGTCAAGCAAAGGCTTAGGGCAAAGGGCAGCCGGCTAACCAAGGCGCACACAGCCAAGCCCCAAGGCGCACACAACCAAGCCCCAAGGCGCACACAACCAAGCCCCAAGGCTTGCACTGATTTTTTTAAATATGCGTTCCAATGCGTGCGTCTTGGCTAAGCTGATAAAAACCCGTTATTTTTGCGGGAATAAAATTGGGCGGCCTAAAGGCCTAAGGCAAAACCGGCAGGGGTGAAACCACCAACCCCTTAATAGCTGCGGGGGCCGGGCTTGCTGCAAAACGAGGCCAAATACCCAAAAAACATGGCGGCGGTTATGCCGGCCGAGGTGGCAGTAAGACCGCCCGAAAGCGCCCCAAGTAACCCATATTGCTGAACGGCTTTTTCTACCCCCTTAGCTAACGAATACCCAAAGCCGGAAAGCGGAACGGTGGCGCCGGCCCCGGCAAGCTGCACCAGCGGTTCGTACAGCCCAACGGCTGTAAGCAGCACGCCGCCTACAACAAAGCCCACCAAAATGCGGGCGGGGGTCAGCTTGGTAAAATCAATAAAAATCTGGCCAATAAGGCAAAGGGCGCCGCCAACTAAAAAAGCCAGCAGGCAGTGGTTCAACAGCTCCATACTTTTCAGCTCCTGTAATACAACTTTTATAATACAAGTATTTCCACTGTGTTTTAAAATATTAGGAATGTTTTAAAATATTATAATGCCTTAAACCTTAAAACGCGTATGAATAATGCGGCAAAAAGCAAATGGCAGCTCCGCAGGCTTGTTGACGGGTAAAAGCTTGGCAAGCGTAAAAGGCAAACCCTTGGCAATTTTAAAGCAGACCCCCAAAAACGCCTAAAAAATTAAAAATACCCCCCGCAATGGAGGGTATTGGCGGGGGTAAATGGAGTGGCTGAAAAGGCAAGTTACAAATTGTATAAAATTTAATACCAAACGGATATTTTAAAGGCTTACGAAAGAATTTGGCCGAAAGCGTTAAAAGTTTTGCAGCGTTAAAAATGCTGCAGAGCGGTTAAGCGGCCGCGGCCGCGGCCGACTGTTGCGCTTGCGGGGGCGTTGCTTTGCCCCCCTTGTTTTTAAAGCGTGGGTTGCTTGTAACCTTTGGCGGCGCGCAGTTTTTGCGGAAAAGTTTTTGCGGCGCGCGGTTTTGCGTGGCAAAGCGTTGGCGGCGGCGTTTTGCGCCTGCACTAAACGCAGGTGTTGCTTTAAAACGGGGCTGCCGCCTGCACAAGCGTTGGCCGGTCACAGCGCCTGTGCGGTTGGGTGCAGCATTGTTGCGGTTGGGTACAGTGGTTTTGCGGCCGGGTACAGTGCTTGTGCGGCCAGATACAGCATTTTGCGCCCGGGCACAACCCTTTGCTTTGGTGCCTGCCGCGGCAAGCGCTTTTGGCCTTTGGCCGCCCTACACCTGCTGCGGCCTTGTTAGGGAATACTGCATATTCAGGCTTTGGTACTTGGCCCCGGCTAAGGCGTTGTAGGGCAGCTGCTCCCACCTTGCCGAGCCAATTATTTTTTGTAGGTCGGCCAAATTTTTGGCCGTGTTGGTAATGCCGGGAATTAAAGGGGTGCGCACCAAAAACGGCTTGCCGCTGTTTTTTAGCAGCGCAAAATTTTGTAAAATAAGCGTGTTAGCAACGCCGGTGTATTTTAAATGCGCGGCGCTGCTGGCCAGCTTTAGGTCTATAATAACAAAATCGCACTGCGTTAGCACCTTTAAAAACACCTTTGGCGGGGCGTAGCCGGCGGTTTCAATACAGCGGTGCAGCCGCCCCTTTAAAAGGCTTAGCGTTTCGGTTAAAAATTCCGGCTGAAAAAGCGGCTCCCCGCCCGAAAAGGTAACCCCGCCGCCGTTTTGGTTTAGCAGCGCTTCGTCCCGCAGCAAGGTTTTAGCCAGCCCGGCCGGCGTTACCCGGCTGCCGCTAACGGTAAGGCAGCCCTGCGGGCAGCGGTGCAGGCAGCGGCCAAAGGGGGCGCATTCGGGGTGATTGCAGCCCTTTTGGCAAAGCCCGCAGCCGGTGCAGCGCGCCGTTTTTACCATTAGCTGCGGCTTTTTTAACAGCCCCTCGGGGTTGTGGCACCACCGGCAGCGCAGGGGGCAGCCCTTTAAAAATACGGTGGTGCGCAAACCCGGCCCGTCGCCCAGCGCCATTTGCTTTATTGCAAAAATCAGCCCGTCCACGCGTTACACCTCGTATTCCTGCCGGGCAATTACATGGTCTTGGTAGGCCTTTTCCAAATCAACAAAATAGGCCGACCAGCCCCAAACCCGAACAATAAGGTGGGGGTATTTTTCCGGGTGAGCTTGGGCGTCGCGCAGCTTTTCGGGGTCTACCGCGTTTAGCTGCAGCTGGTGCCCGCCCAGCAAAATGTAGCTTTGCACAAACCGTGCCAGCTTTAAAACGCTTTCGCTGTTTTGAAACATGGCGCGGTGAAATTCCAGCGTTAGCGGCCCGCCGTTTATTACCTCGCAAAGGCGGGGCTTGGTAAACGATTTTATAACCGAAAAGGGGCCGTTTAGGGCGGCAAACAGGCTGGGGGAATAATTGGCGCCAAGCGGCTCGCCCTTGCGGCGCCCGTCCGGCGAGGCGCCAAGCTTTTGGGCGTCCCACAAATAGTTCATGGCAGTGCCGGTGCCGGCGCGAAAAATGCCGCCCCGGCTGTTTTTGTGCCCCTTTAGCGACGCCGCAAAGCAGTGCAGCAAAAATACCGCGTTTTCGTCTACCTCGTCAATGTCGTTGCCCATTTTTTCGGTTTCAAACCGCAGGCGGTGCAGCAGCTCCGGCTCGTTTTTAAAATCGCTGTCTACCGCTTCAATTAACCGCCGGGCCGAAACGCTTTTTTCTTGAAAAACATATTTTTTAATAGCAAACAGGCTGTCGGTTGCTGTGGCAATGCCGGTGCCGTGAAAGCCGTAATTGTTGTAGGCGCCGCCCTTAGAAAGGTCCCGCCCCGCAACGGCGTTTAACAAAGGCGAAGGCACCATAAACAGCCCGCCGGTGCGGCTGCACAGGCTGCTGCAGGCGGCGCCAATTTCGCGCGCTACGGCGGCTTTAAATTCGGCAAAGCCGGCGCAATGCGGCAAATCGCGGTGCAGGCAGCGGTCAATTACCGCGGGGAAGGAGAGGGCACCAATATTCGGTACATCCATACCGCCGGGCACAATAAACTCCCAGCAGGCGGCCGTGCAGTAATTTCGGGCGTCCTTTAGGCGGTAACCCAGCTGCACCAGCCCCGGTATTACCACATCATCGTTAGAATATTGCGGAAAGCCCAGCCCGGCCTTGGTTAGCTCGCTGCCCTGCTCGTAAACCTTAAGCGGCGTGCCTTTGCCTATCCGCAGGTTAATTTTGGGGTCAATCATTTTTAGGTTGCCCGAGGCCTTTAGGCAAAGGGCCGAAAGCGGATTAAACGCGTCTTGGCCGTTTTCGTCCACGCCGCCCAGCACTAAGCTTTGCCCGTCATCCCCCTGCTGCACGCCGGGGTACAGGTCGTTATCCTTATTAAAGCTAAGAAAAAAATCCTCCAGCAGCGCCAGCGCCGACTCCTCGGTGTGCAGGCCGGCTTCAAGGTCCTTTTTAAAATACGGGTACAGGTATTGGTCTAACCGGCCAACGGTAATGTGGTAGTTGCCCTCCAGCCACAAAGCAAAGTGCAAAATTCTAAAAAACTGCAGCGCCTCGCGAAAGCTTTGGGGCGCGTAGCGCGGCACCCGCTTTAGCACGGCGGCAAGGTCCTGTCGGCCCTGGGCCTCGGCCGCGGCGCGGTAACGGTCGGTTAAATTCAGCACGGCGTTAATGGCCCGTTGACCGGTGGGGCTGGCCTTAGCGCGAATTTTTAACAGCCCGGCGCTTAAAATTTGGTCGTAGTTTAAACAAAAATTGGTGCAGTAGCCGCTTTCGTGAACGGTGTGGTCTTTTTTAATTTCGTCCCATTCGGCCTTGGTAAAAATATCCGGCAGCTGCCGGTTGCCGGTAGAGCGCATGAAACAAATCTGCTCGTTTTTTAAAAGAATGGGCTGCTGCGCCGCGCAAAGCTTTTCAAAGCGGTCTACCATGCGCTCCTCGGCTGGCAGCCCGGCCGCGCAGTATTCCTGAGCCGAAACCAAAAGCTTGGCCGGCCGGCGCAGGCGGCGGTGCTCCCCGCTGCGAATAAAACGGTACAGTTCTTGATCCATATACATATAAATTCCCCTTTCAAGCCTATTGTAGCAGACAATACTTGACAATTATAGCAAAATAGTATAATATTGTAGACAATAATTAACTTAGTTTGCCTTGGGGGCAAATAGGCTGCCGGGGGTTCGCCCGTTGGGATTGCTTGGCCGTAGCGGGGACTTGGGTTATTTTTACTTGGTTGCGGAGCCCGACCGGTTGGGTTTGCTTAGCCGCATGGGGCGCCCGGCGTACCCGGTTTGACGGCCGGGTTTTTGCCATGTGCCTGTTTGGCTGCTGCGGGGTTCGCTCGGTGTACCTATTTAGCTGCCGCGGGGCTGTTAGGCCGTATTAGTTTAGCGGCCGGGCGGTTGCAGTATTTTGGTGTGGCGGCCGGGGCTTTGGGTACCTGTTTGGCGGCCGGGGCTTTTGGGCTTTGGGTACCTGTTTGGCGGCCGGGGCTTTTGGGCTTTGGGTACTTGCTTGGCCGCAGTGGGAGTTTAGATTATATTTACTTGGCCGCAGTGGGGATTCAGATTATATTTACTTGGCTGCGGGTGCCCGGCCGCCTTGGCGGGCGGCGGCCCGCCGAACCAACTAATTTTGCGGCGGCGCGGTTTATTCGCCTTGCAAAAAAGCAAAAAGGGGGATTACGATGCTTTACCAAAAACACAACTCGGTTGGCAGCTACTACCTGCAAACCGTTGTTTACAACCAGTTTAGCTTTACGCTGCACGCACACCGTTTTCCCGAGCTGATTTTTGTTTTAAGCGGCGCGGTAGAAATTCGGTGCGGCAACCGGGTAGAAACCGCCAAAGCCGGGCAGTTTGCCTTGGTGCTGGGCAATTTGCCGCACGCCTACCGCACCCCTAAAAGCTCAAGGGTTTGGGTTACGGTTTTTTCGAAAGACTGGGTGCCCGATTTTAAGCGGGACGAGGCCGAAACCAGCGAGCAGACGGTATTTAACTGCGACCCGGCCACGCAGGCCTTTTTGGTGCAGCGGCTGGTAAACCAAACCGAGCACCACCCGTTAGAGCTGCGCGCCTGCCTTTACGCCGCCTTGGCCAATTACGAGCGGGCGGTTTGCTGGCGGCCGCTTTCTGCCGCCGGGCAGGATTTGCAGCACCGCATACTGCTTTATATTAGCGAAAATTACAAAAACCCCATTACCTGCGCCGGTATGGCGGCCCGGTTGGGGTACGAGCCGCATTACCTTTCCCGCCGGTTTAACAAGCTGTTTGGCAGCGGCTTTTGCGAATTTTTAAACCGCTACCGGGTAGACGCCGCCCGCGAGCTGCTGGGCGATGAGGCCTTTTCGGTAACGCAGGTGGCGTTTGAATGTGGCTTTCAAAGCGTGCGCAGCTTTAACCGGGCGTTTAAGGGGCTAACCGGCGTTTCCCCCAACTGTTACCGGGAGCAGGCGCGGAAAACCGGCGCGGCCGCCCCTATTCACAGCGCCCCGCAGGTAGAATAATTTAAGGCGGTTTTACCGGCTGTTTTGCCCGTTTTTAGGGGCAGCAGCCGGCTTTTTTTAAACCGGGCGCCCACCCTTAGTGCGCCGGCCGGCAACACGGGCCGAAAAACTGTTAACAAACGGTAAAAATTAGAAAAATTATTTTGCGAAACACTTGCATAAAGCCGCGCAATACATTATAATAAAGTGGGTATAAATATTTCTAATATCAATTCCCGCAAATTTTTGGCGTTATTGGGGGTGACACCGTGGATGACAAAAAGCTGGAGGCTTTAATGACCATTGTGCGCACCGGCAGCTTTTGCCGCGCGGCGGAGGAGATGGGCTGCACGCAATCGGGCCTAACGCAAATGGTAAACGGGCTGGAAAAAGAGCTGGGCTGCCGGTTGTTAGACCGAAACTACCGCGGCGTTACCGTTTCTAAGGACGGACGGGACCTTTTACCGCTGATTGAGCAGGCGGTTAAGGATTGCCACGCCCTAAAAAGCCGGGCGCGGGCGCTAAACCGGCAAACCGATTCAATTCGCATTGGCACCTTTTCCAGCTTGGCGGGCAATTTGCTGCCGCCGGTGTTAAAAAAATTTCGGCAGGACCACCCGGGCATAACCGTTTCTATTCGCGTGGGGGGCGCCGAGGTGCCGGATTGGCTGGACAAGGGCGAAATTGATTTAGCCCTGCTGGACGATTCCCGCAAGCACGGCTTTCGGTTTACCCCCATTTGGGAGGACCGGTTTATGGCGGTGGTGCCGGCGGGGTTTCCGGTGCCGGAAAACGGGACCATTGCCCTAAAGGAGCTGCTGCAGCACCCGTTTATTATGATTCAATTAAACGAGCTGAAATCGCAAATTGAGCGGCTGCCGGGGCTGGATTTAAACGAAGGGATCCACCTGAACAGCGCGGATGATACGGTGCTGATTTCTATGGTGGCGCAGGGGCTTGGCGTTACGGTTATGACCGAGCTTTGCCTGCGCGGTAAGGAGCAGTCGGGCGTTTGCATTTACCCCATTACGCCGGAGCTGCGGCGCATTGTTGGGGTTGCCGCGCCAAAGCAGACCACCCCGAATGTTTTAGAATTAATTGAGTACATTAAAACCTACGGCAAGGCGTAGGCCAAAACCGCAAAAAGGGAGGTGCAACCTTGCAGCATTTTAAAGCCCGGTATTTTAACGCCCGGCATTTTAAAAAATTAATCGCCTTGGTTTTAAGCGCTGCGGCGGCGGTTTTGCTGGCCGGCTGCTCCCCCAAAACCGGCAGCGGCAGCCTGCTTGCGCCGCCCGGCGTTAGCGGCGATATGCAGCTGGTTGAAAAAACGCTAAAGGGGTATGTTAAGGGCAGCTACACCCTAAAGTACCCTACGGCGGGGGAATACCGCTCGGCCTACATTTTGGCCGATTTGTTTGAAAACGGCAAAAAAGAGTTTGCCCTGGCGCTTTACAGCGTTACCGGGGCCGATAATATTAGCGCCATGCACCTAAATTTAATGAAAAAGGTGGATGAAAGCTGGGTAACCTACAGCGATGTGCAAATTGCGGCCGTTGGGGTAGAAAAGGTTGATTTTTGCGACCTGGACGGCGACGGCACGCGGGAAATTGTTGTGGGCTGGAACATTTACTCTAACATTGAAAAAAAGGCCGTTGTTTACAGCCTAAGCGGGGAATCGCTAAGCGCCCACACGCAGGAGCCGTACACCGAATTTTTGTGCGGCCGGCTGCGCCAAAACGGCGGAAACGACCTTTTTGTTTTAAGCCACAACGCCGATAAAAAAGAGGCGGTTGCAAAGGTGCTTTCGTACGAGAATAACGCGTTTCGTACGGTTAGCAGCTGCGTGTTAAACGGGGCGGCAACGGCGTTTTCGGCGCCGCAGCTTTCCCGCCTTACGGGCGGTACGCCGGCCGTTTTTGTAGATTCTACCTTAACCAACGGCGTGCAAACCGAGGTGCTGTTTTTTAAAAACAACCAGCTAACCAACCCGCTGCTGCAGCAGGCAAACGGCGGGCAGCTGGCAACCTTTCGCTCCTCCTCGGCGGTGTGCTGCGATATTAATGAGGACGGCTTTTTAGATATTCCCGTAATGCGGCAGTCGGGCCGCAAGGCGGTGCCCTCTAGCGCGGGGGTACCCCAAATTAATTTAACCGATTGGAGCAGCTACGACGGCGAGCAGCTGGTGGTAACGCTGGTGGCCGCCATGAACTACACCGACGGCTATTACTTTACCCTGCCCAAAAGGTGGGAGGGAAAAATTACCGTGCAGCGGGAGCCGGAAAGCCGCAGCTGCACCGTGCTGCTGCAAAGCGGCGAGCAGCAAACCACCCCAACCGAGCTGGTACGCATACGCGCCGTGGCCGAGGGTGAGTGGAGCAAGGCCGACGCCGACAGCGACGCCTACTTTGAGCTTGCCCGCAAAAACAGCACGGTTTTTATTGCCATGCAGGGGGTATACAGCGGGGAGGAAGCTGTAAGCCAAACCGAGATGAAAAGCATTTTTCACTTAATACAGTAGCGTTAAAACCGTAACGCGGCAAGGTTTTTCGGCTTTAAAGGCCGTTTGGGGCTTTTGGCCAATTGGCGCTTTTCGGGTTCTTTTAGCCCGGTAATCAAAGGGCATTTGTTTTACCGGGGGCTTTACCGGGCGGTTGTTTGGCCCGCTTTAACCAAGCTGCTTTTAAACGGCCTTTGGCCGGCGGGTTTAAACGGCACTGTTTTTTGTTGCTTTGGGCGGCTTTGGTTTAGCCGGGCGGCCCCAATATTAAAAATTTAACAGCCACAATACGCAAGGGCGGAAAGGAAGCTGTGAATGAAAAAGATTTTAGTGGTAGAGGACGAGGTAGCCATTCGCGAATTTGAGGTTATTAACCTAAAGCGGGTGGGGTACGACACGGTAGAGGCCGGCAACGGCGAGGACGCGCTGCGACTTTACGAGGAGCAAAAGGATTTTGACATTGCACTGCTGGATATCTCCATGCCGGGAATGGACGGGCTGACCCTGTGCCGGGAGCTGCGCAGCCGCTCCCCCTCGCTGGGAATTATTATGCTGACCGCCCGCACGCAGGAGATTGACAAGGTAAGCGGCTTAATGCTGGGCGCCGACGACTACATTACCAAGCCCTTTAGCCCGTCGGAGCTTTTGGCGCGGGTAGATTCTTTGTACCGGCGGGTAGATGTAGGCCGCACCGCGGGGGAGAAAAAGGCCGCCGGCGACGAAATTGTTCTGGGCGAATTTAGGCTGAATACCCGCCGCCGCACCCTTTCTAAAAACGGTAAAAACATTGAGCTGACGCAGGTGGAGTTCCAAATTATTGAATACTTTTTTACCAACCCGGATACGGCGCTGGACCGTATTGACATTTTAAACCGCGTTTGGGGCGAGGCCTTTTACGGCGAGGAAAAAATTGTAGATGTGAACATTCGGCGGCTGCGAATTAAAATTGAGGACGACCCCTCGAACCCCAAGCACCTGCTAACGGTTTGGGGCATGGGGTATAAATGGAGCACCGGAAATTGAAGCCTTTAAAGATTTTTGTAAAAGGGGAAAACGCCATGACCAAGCTGCGGCTGGACGGGATTGTTCGCCACTGGCTGATCAACATCCTTTCGGTTGTTGTTATTGTGGTAGCAGTGGTAGAGGTGTTTTTAGGCGTTTTTATTCGCACTTATTATTACGACGCGGCCCGCAGCAAGGCCAACGAGCTTTGCCAGGGCTTTTCGCTGCTGGCAACCGCCTCGCAGGAGGATTTTCGCACGGCGGCCCGCCAGTTTGTAGAAAATTTTGAGGCCAAAGACCAAATGGAGGTGCAGGTAATTAACAGCAGCGGCATGGTGCTGTACACCTCTAACGGGTTTGAGCCCTCGCAAGACCCCATGCCCGATTACACCGCCGCCCTAACGGCCAAAACGCACACGGCCTGGGCAACCTCCCGCACGCAGCTGGGGGAATCGGTTTTGGCCCAAACAACCGTTTTGGGCGATTACGGCAACGGCTCCAACGGGGCGGTGCGCTGGGTTATCTCGCTTAGCCGGGTAAATAAAAACATTGTAACCCTAATTGTAATTTGCGTGCTAATTGGCCTTGGCATTATTTTGTTTACGGCTATTTCGGGGCTTTATTTTGTGCAGTCTATTGTACGGCCGGTGCAAAAGGTAAGCGACGCAGCCCGAAAAATTGCCATGGGCGATTTTAACGCCCGTATAGAGGGCGGGGATAAAGACGAGATTGGCGAGCTGTGTGACACCATTAACTACATGGCCAGCGAGTTGAGCCAGTCGGAAACCTTAAAAAACAATTTTATCTCCTCGGTCTCGCACGAGCTGCGCACCCCGCTTACCGCCATTAAGGGCTGGGGTGAAACAGCCAAAATGGCCGTTGGGAGCGACGATGAACTGGTAAAAAAAGGGCTGGAGGTTGTATTAAAGGAGTCGGAGCGGCTAACCGGTTTGGTAGAGGACCTTTTAGATTTTTCGCGAATGCAGTCGGGCCGGCTTTCGGTGCGCAAAGCGCAAATTCAGCTGCCGCCCGTTGTGCAGGAGGCCGCCGCCATGTACACCGAGGTGGCCCGCAAAAGCGGTCTGGAATTTACCGTGCTTTGCCCGGCGGAGCTGCCGCCCATTATGGGTGACGCCGGCCGGCTAAAGCAGGTGTTTATTAATATTATTGATAACGCCATTAAATATTCCACCGCCGGCGGCCATGTGCTGGTAGAGGTGCACGAGGAGGAGGGCTGCCTTTATGTTAAGGTCTCCGACACCGGGGTTGGAATTCCGGAGCAGGATATTGACCGCGTAAAGGAAAAGTTTTTTAAATCGAATACTACGGTGCGCGGCTCGGGCATTGGGCTGGCCGTGGCTGATGAAATTATTAAGCAGCATAACGGACTGCTGTTTTTAGAGAGCAAAGAGAATGTTGGCACCACCGTAACCGTGGTTTTGCCGGAATATTCGCCCGAGGAAAAACCAACCGAGCAAGCATAACGGAAAGGAAAACGGTAAATGAAAAAAACAACCATTGGCGGCCAGGCGTTAATTGAGGGTATTATGATGAAAGGGCCGGATAAAACCGTGCTGGCGGTGCGGTATACCGACGGCACCATTCGGTCGGAGCCCGTTTTGGAAAACGGCTGGGCCAAAAAGCACAAAATTTTGCGCCTGCCGGTAATACGCGGGGTGGTAGGGTTTATATCTTCTATGATCACCGGGTATAAATCGCTTATGCGCTCGGCCGACCTTTCCGGCATGACCGAGTTAGAGGAGCAGCAGGAGGCCGAAAAAAAGGCCAAAAGGGCTGCCAAAAAGGCCGGCGCACCGGCCAACGCACCGGCTGTGGAAACCGAACAGGGGGCGGCTGCGGGAACAGAACCGGCTGCTAAGGCCGAGCTTGGCACCAACCCCGAACAGGGGGCGGGCACTGCGCAGGGCGCTAACTCCGAGCCGGCTGCGGCGCTTAAAGGCTGCCCCGAGCAGGCCCAAAGCGTTGGGCAGACTGCGGGAACGGAACCGGCTGCCAGCCCGCAACAGGCCAGCCTGAAACAGGTCAGCCCGCAACAGGCTAGCCTGAAACAGGCAGGCTTAGAGCAGGCCGGGCCGCAGCAGGTAAGCCTAGAGCCAAAAAGCCCGGCGCAAGCCAAATTGGAACAATCCGGGCCGGAGCAAACGGGTTTGGCGCAAGCAAGCTTAGAGCAAGCAAACCCGGCGCAATTGGCCGGTTGCGCGCCAGAGCCCGCCGCGGGGGCGAGCACGAAAGCAACCGCCGGGGGAACAGCGGCTAAAGCAGCGGCCGCCCCCAAGCAAAAGGTTTCTAACGCGGCAATAACCGGGGTAATGGTTGTAGGCTGCGTGCTGGGCGTGGCGCTGGCGCTGTTTTTGTTTATGTGGCTGCCCGCCAGAGTGTTCGACCTTATTAAAACCCTTTCCGGCGGGGCGGTTTCGGGCTGGCTAAAGCCGCTGGTAGAGGGGCTTTTAAAAATTGCTATTTTTATTTTGTACTTGGTTTTGGTTTCTAAAACCAAAGATATTAAACGCGTGTTTCAGTACCACGGGGCCGAGCACAAAACCATTTTTTGTTACGAGAGCGGCGCCGAGCTAACGGTAGAAAACTGCCGCCGGCAAACCCGGTTTCACCCGCGCTGCGGTACCTCGTTTATGGTGCTAATGCTGTTTGTTGGCATTGCGCTGGGGTATGTGGTGCTGGCGCTGTTCCCCGCGGTTGCCAATTACCGGCTGCTGTGGGTGCTGTTAAAAATTTTAATTGTGCCGCTGGTGTGCGGCCTTGGCTACGAGCTAATAAAGCTTTGCGGCCGGTACGATAATTTTTTAACCAAGATAATTGCAACTCCGGGGCTTTGGGTGCAGCGCATTACCACCAAAGAGCCGGACGACAGTATGTTAGAGGTTGCCATTTGTGCCTTAAAACAGGTGATTCCGGACGACCCGGAAAAGGACCGTTGGTAAGCGTAACGGCGGCCGAGGCGCTAAAAAGCACCGAGGCTGCCCTAACTCCAATTACGCCCGACGCCGCGTTTGAGGCTGCCGAGCTGGTTTGCAGCGTGCTGGGGCTTTCTAAAACCCGGCTTTACCTAAACCGGCAGGCCGCCCTTACCGCCGGGCAGCAGCGCCGGCTGCAAGGCCTGGTGCGGCAGCGGCAGCAGGGCAAGCCGCTGCAATACCTTTTGGGGCGGTGGTCGTTTTACAATGTAGAGCTGCTGGTGGGGCCGGGGGTGTTAATTCCGCGGGCCGATACCGAAATTTTGGTGCAGCAGCTGCTGCAAAAGGCGGCCGGGCAAAGGGCCCCCGTCATTGCCGATTATTGCTCCGGCAGCGGCGCCGTTGCCATTGCGGCGGCCAAAAACCTGCCGGGGGCCAAGGTTTTTGCGGTAGAAAAAAGCAAACGGGCCTACGCCTACCTTTGCAAAAACATTTTGTTAAACGGCGTGCAGGTGCAGCCGGTGCTGCAAAATGCGTTTTTGTGGCAGCCGCCGCAGGGCGCCGCCCCAACGGTTATTGCCTGCAACCCGCCGTATATTCCTAAAAAAGATTTAAAAACCCTTGCGCCGGAGGTGCAGCGGGAGCCGGTTATGGCGCTAAACGGCGGGGCCGACGGCCTTTACTTTTACCGCCGGCTGGTGCAAACCGCAAAACGCGTTTTAGCCCCAAACGGCTGGCTGCTGTTTGAGGTTGGTATTTACCAATCTAACCCGGTTCGCGCGCTGCTGCAGGCGGCCGGCTACCGCAATTTGCTGGTGCAAAAGGATTTAAACGGCATTGAGCGGGTGGTTGGCGGGCAGCTGCCGGGTTAACCGCGCCCACGCGTTGGAACACCAATTTTAAAGGGGAGAATTTAAGCGCAAGCCTTGCCAAAAACCGCGGTAATTTGTTTGCATTACCGGCATTTTGCCGCGCCCGCCCGTAAATTGGTTCTCTTTAAAATTCTGCTTAAAATTCTGCGGCCTAAAAGGCGCAAAACGGCGGGCGGTTTTGGTGCAAAAAATGTCGTAGGGCCAACGCTATATAAAAACAACAAACAAAAAAGCGTTATTTTGCCCGGCGGCGAAAATACAGGTTCGGCCCTACGCGCAGCGGTTCAAGATACAGTGAAAATACAGGTTCGGCCCTACGCGCAGCGGTTCAATACACGGTGAAAATACAGGTTCGGCCCTACGCGCGGCGGTTCAATACACGGTGAAAATACGGTTTAATGAAACGGTTTCATTAAATTTAAATATATAGTAAAACAATAAGCATTATTTTAGTTTAGAAGGGATGTTACAAGCATGGCAGCAACGAAGGAGAAAAAATTTGTAGGTAAGGTTGGCGCTAATGCCGATGAAAAGGCCAAGGCGCTTTCCACCGCGATTGAGCAGCTGGAAAAAAAGTACGGCAGCGGAACGGTTATGCGGCTGGGGGAGAATGTTTCTATGAATGTAGAGCACATTTCTACCGGCTCGCTTTCGTTAGATCTGGCGCTGGGCATTGGGGGCTTGCCGCGCGGCCGTATTACCGAAATTTACGGGCCGGAATCTTCGGGTAAAACTACCATTGCGCTGCACGCCGTTGCCGAAATGCAAAAAAAGGGCGGCAAGGCCGCGTTTATTGATGTGGAGCACGCCTTAGACCCGGTTTACGCCGAAAGCTTAGGGGTAGATATTGACCAGCTGCTGGTTTCCCAGCCCGATACCGGCGAGCAGGCCATGGAAATTACCGAGGCGCTGGTTATGTCCGGCGCAATTGATATTGTGGTTGTAGACTCGGTTGCCGCGTTGGTGCCAAAGGCCGAAATTGAGGGCGATATGGGAGACAGCCATGTAGGCCTGCAGGCCCGGCTGATGTCGCAGTCGCTGCGTAAGCTTACCGGTACCATTTCTAAGTACAATTGTATTGCTATTTTTATTAACCAGCTGCGCGACAAAATTGGCGTAATGTACGGCAGCAGCGAAACCACCACCGGCGGCCGCGCCTTAAAGTTTTTTGCCAGCGTGCGTATTGATATTCGCAAGGTAGAAACCCTAAAAAGCGGCACCGAGATGATTGGCTCGCACACCCGGGCCAAGGTGGTTAAAAACAAGGTGGCGCCTCCCTTTAAAACCGCCGAGTTTGATATTATGTACGGCAAGGGCATTTCAAAATCCGGCGAGCTGATTGATTTGGGCGTTGAGTATAAGGTGCTGCGGCGCTCCGGCGCGTTTTACTATTACGGCGAGGCTAAATTGGGTCAGGGCCGCGAAAATACCAAGCAGGCAATAGAGGCCGACGAGCAATTGGCAAACGAGATTGAGGAAAAAATTTACGCCGCCGTGCGCGCCCAGCAGGAGGAGCAGGCCGCCAAGCGCAAGGCCCCCAAGGCCGGCGAGCCTACGGTTGGCGTGCCGGATGAGGAATTGCCGGAGCCGCCCCAAAAGCACATTAGCATTGATGTTGCCGTGGACGATTAACGCGCCATCATAGATCATGCACAAAATACAGTCTATAGAACCCCGCCGCCGCCACTTGGCGCGGGTTTGCCTGGCACCGCCGCCCGACCTTACCGTGTACGAGGAGGACCGCCGCAGCCTGCTGCCGGAGCTTGAAAACGGCCAGCCGCTGGTGGACCGCACTATTATTGAGCGGTTGAAATTAGCGGTTGGTGACGCGCTTAGTGACAATGATGTGCAGCAGCTTATAAAGGTTTCGCTTTGCTTTCGCGCAAAGGAAAGGGCCGTGTGGCACTTAGCCTCGGCCGATTATTCGGCCCGCGGACTGTACCAAAAGCTGCGCCCCGTTTTTGGCACCGTGCCGGCCGAGTTTGCCGTAACCCAAATGCGGCAGCGCGGCTATTTAAACGATGAACACTACGCCGAGCGCCTGGCGCAGGCGTTAAACGCCAAGGGGCTTTCGGCCCGGGCCGCTGCCCAAAAAATGCAGCAAAAGGGGCTGGAGCGGGGCGTTGCCGAGGCGGCCGTACAGCGCTTTTTTACCGAAAACGAGGAGGAAAAAGCTACCGCTTTGGTTTTAAAAAAGTACGCACAAAAAATAACCGACCCGCAGGATATTCGCAAAACAACCGCCGCGCTGGTGCGGCGGGGCTTTAGCTTTTCGGCCGCGCGGGCGGCCATTGCCGCCGCAAGGGCAAAGATAGCGGGCGAGGTTTAGGCCAGCCGTGCAATTTCGCCATGCAATTTCGCCGTGAAATTTTGGCAGTAAAATCCGGCAGTAAAATCCGGCAGTAAAATCCGGCAGTAAAATCCGGCGGTATAATTCGGCAGTAAATTTCGGCGGTATAATTCGGCAGTAAATTTCGGCGGTATAATTCGGCGGTATAATTCGGCAGTATAATCCGGCAGTATAATATAAGCAGTAAAATCTAAGCGGTAAAATGCCGCGCGGAGCTTTTGGCCGTGCTGAATTTTGGCCGTGCTGAATTTTGGCCGTGCCGTTATGGCCGGCGGTTTGGCGGCTGCCCGCCGTTTTAACCGGTTGCCCTGCCCGGCGCTTTAACCGCCTGTTTTTTAAGGGGTGTTTTACCGCCGCTTTAACGGTGCTTTCGCGGCCGGTTTAGTTAACGCTTTTACGCTTTGCGGCCGGTTTAGCCAACGCAATTCTGCTTTGGCGCGGCGGGCGCCGCAGCGTTTTAAAAAAAGCTTTTGCGGCCGGCTTTTACGCCCTTTTTACAAAACCTTGCGGCAAATTGCGTGCCGTTTTCAGCAAATTTCAGCGCATTTTTAAAGGAGAAGTTTAACCATGCCAAAAATCGGAATGATCTCATTAGGGTGCCCCAAAAATCAGGTGGACGCCGAGCGGATGTTGGCCAAGCTGGCGGCCGCCGGCTACGAGCTTACCGGGGACGAACAGCAGGCAGATGTAATTATTGTAAACACCTGCGGTTTTATTGAGTCGGCCAAAACCGAGGCCATTGAGAATATTATTGAGGCGGCCGGGTACAAAAAAACCGGCAACCTAAAGGCGCTTATTGTAACCGGTTGTTTGGCAGAGCGTTATAAAGACGAAATTTTAACCCAAATGCCCGAGGTAGATTGCGTGCTGGGCCTTGGCTGCATGGAAAGTTTGGTAGAAACGGTGCAAAAAGCGCTGGCCAAAACGGCCGGCCGCTCGCTTTACGCCGAAAAAACGCAGCTGCCGCTTACCGGCAAGCGCATTTTAACAACCCCGCCCTACACGGCCTACCTAAAGGTGGCCGAGGGGTGCGATAACTGCTGCACCTATTGCGCCATTCCGGCCATACGCGGCCGCTTTCGCAGCGTTCCGCTGGAGGATTGCGTAAAAGAGGCCGAGGAGCTGGCCGCCGCCGGCGTAAAGGAACTGGTGGTGGTGGCGCAGGATACCACCAATTACGGCGCCGACCTGTACGGCGAGCCTAAGCTGTGCGAGCTGCTGCAAAGGCTTTGCAAAATTCCGGGCCTGCACTGGGTGCGCACCCTTTACACCTACCCCGACCGCATTACGCCGGAATTGTTAAATTTGGTGCAAAGCGAGCCCAAGCTGGTAAAGTATTTTGATATTCCCATTCAACACTGCAACGCCAACATTTTAAAGCGCATGAACCGTACCGGCAGCCGGCAGGAGTTAGAGGCGCTGCTGCAAAAAATTCGGCAGGCGGTGCCGGGCGTAACGCTGCGTACTACCTTAATTACCGGCTTTCCCGGCGAGGATGAAGCCGCCTTTACCGAGCTGTGCGAGTTTGTGCGCGCCGCCGAGTTTGACCGCTTAGGCTGCTTTGCCTATTCGGCCGAGGAGGGCACCCTGGCTGCCGAAATGCCTAACCAGGTGCCGGAGCAATTGCGGCAGGACCGCGCCGAGAATATTATGAACGACCAAATGACCATTTCGGCCCGCAAAAACCAGCAAAAAATTGGCACCGAGCAAGAGGTTTTGGTAGAGGGGTACGACGATTACATAAAATGCTATTACGGCCGCAGCGCCGCCGACGCGCCGGATATTGACGGCAAGGTGTTTTTTTACAGTGCCCGGCCGCTGCAGCCCGGCACCTTTGTAACGGTTTGCGTAAATGATGTTATAGAGTACGACCTTTTAGGAGAATTAAAGGAGGGGGACGGCCTTGAACCTGCCGAATAAATTAACGCTGCTGCGCATTTTGCTAACGCCGGTGTTTATGCTGCTGCTGCTGTGGCAGTTTCCGCACCACTATTTAGCGGCGCTGTTGGTTTTTATTTTTGCCTCCGTAACCGATTTATTAGACGGCCGCCTGGCCCGAAAGAACCAACAGGTTACCGATTTTGGCAAATTTTTAGACCCGCTGGCCGATAAAATGCTAACAACGGCCGCGCTGCTGGGCTTTATTGTGCTGAACATTGGTGTTGGCACGGTTTGGGTGGCGTTTATTGTAATGCTGCGGGAATTTTTAATGGCCTCGCTGCGGCTGGTGGCGGTAGATAACGGCCGGGTTATTGCGGCCAACGCCTGGGGCAAGGTTAAAACCGTTTGCCAAATGGTTGCCATTATTTTTGCTATTTTTGCGCAGTATGTGCTTTCGCTGCCCGTTGTTGGCGGCCTTAGCTGCTACGGTGTGCTTTGCGCCGCGGCCAACATTATTACCACGGTGTTTTTGTGGGTTTCTACCCTAATGGCGGTTGTTTCCGGCGCGGTGTACTTGGCGCAAAACGGAAAATTTTTAACCACCCAAAAATAAATTTTAAAAGCCCCAAAATAGGGGCTGGACAAAAGCGCTGCTTTTGCGTATAATATTAGTAAAGCTTTATATTGTAAAATGCGTTTAGGCGGGCAAAGGTTAAACCCCTGCGGGGGCGGGCTTTGGCCTGCCTTGGGCGGGCGGGCGCCAAACAAAAGGGTTGGCCCTGCCGGCTTTTAGGCAAAAAGAGTAGCACATTTGCCCCTTTAGGGAGCGGGCCGGTAACTGCAAAGGCCCGCAGGTGCGCGGTGTGCAAAGTGCGTTTGCCAAGCACGGGCATTAAAGCGCGGCCGGGCTTTGCCGGGCGGCGTGTGTAGGTGCCTGCGGCGGCCCCGTTACAGCCAAAGCAGGGTAAGCGGCTTGCCGGTTGCCCAAAAACCAGCAAACGGCTGCGTTAGTGCGTTGGTTGGCCCCTTTGGCCGGCCGGGCAGCGGCGTTGTTGGGCTAAGCAATAAACCGGAGTGGAACCGCGGTTTTTTTAAAAAACAATCGCCTCCCGTGCAATGCACGGGGGTATTTTATTTTTTAGGGGTGTTTTTATGTTTGAACGCATAAAAGAGGATATTGCCGCCGTAAAGGAGCGGGACCCGGCTGCCCGCAGCAGCTTGGAAATTTTTTTGCTGTACCCCGGCGTGCGCGCCATACGAATGTACCGGCGCGCCCACTGGTGTTATTTGCACAATCTTAAATTTTTGGCACGGTGGATCTCCCAACGGGCGGTGCGCAAAACGGGCATTGAAATTCACCCGGGGGCTACCATTGGCCGCCGTTTGGTAATTGACCACGGCACCGGCGTTGTAATTGGCGAAACGGCCGAAATTGGCGACGATGTTTTAATTTACCAAGGGGTAACCCTGGGCGGCACCGGCAAGGATGTTGGCAAGCGCCACCCCACCATTGGTAACCATGTAATGATCAGCTCGGGCGCCAAGGTGCTTGGCCCGTTTAAGGTTGGGGATAACAGCCGCATTGCCGCCGGGGCCGTAGTGCTGGAGGAAATTCCGCCCGATTGCACCGCCGCCGGCGTGCCGGCCCGCATTGTGCGCCGCCGGGGGGAAAGGGTTCGCCCGCTGGACCAGGTTCATGTGCCCGACCCGGTTGCCGAGCAGCTTTGCAAGCTGGAATACCGTTTAAGCAAATTAGAGCATGAAACGAAAGAAAATACGCAAAAGGAGAAGGAAGAATGAAAATTTTTAACACCATGACCCGCGAAAAGCAGGAGCTAACGCCGCAAACCCCGGGCGAGTACCGCATTTACGCCTGCGGCCCAACGGTTTACAACTACATTCACATTGGCAACGCCCGCCCGCTTTGCGTGTTTGATGTTTTGCGCCGTTATTTGGAGTACCGCGGCAACAAGGTAATTTTTGTGCAGAATTTTACCGATATTGACGATAAGCTGATTAAAAAAGCCAACGAGGAGGGCATTACCGTGCCCGAGGTGGCCGAACGCTACATTGCCGAGTTTTGGACCGACGCCGAGGGCCTGAATGTGCAAAAGGCCACCGTGCACCCGCGCGCCACCGAGAATATTGACGCCATTTTGGCCATTATTAAAACGCTGACCGAAAAGGGCTACGCCTACCAGGCCGACGGTGATGTTTACTTTAGGGCCAAAAGGTTTAAAGAATACGGCAAGCTTTCGCACCAGCCGCTGGAGGATTTAGAGGCCGGCGCCCGCATTAATGTTGCCGAGCACAAAGAGGACCCCATGGATTTTTGCCTGTGGAAGGGGGCCAAGCCCGGCGAGCCGTTTTGGCCTTCGGAGTTTGGCAACGGCCGCCCCGGCTGGCACATTGAATGTTCGGCAATGGCCGGCAAATTTTTGGGCAAGACCATTGATATTCACTGCGGCGGGCAAGACCTTATCTTCCCCCACCACGAAAACGAAATTGCCCAGTCGGAGTGCGCCAACGGATGCACCTTTGCCCGTTACTGGATGCACAACGGCTACATTAATGTAGATAACCGCAAAATGTCAAAATCGTTGGGCAACTTTTTTACGGTGCGTGAGGTGGCCGAAAAATTTGGCTACGAGCCCATTCGCTATATTATGATCTCCTCGCACTACCGCAGCCCTATTAATTACAGTGTAGAAATTTTAGAGCAATCCAAAAACGCGTTAGAGCGGCTTTACACCTGCTTTGAAAACCTAAACTTTGCCCTGCAAAACGCCCCGCAGGGCGGGCAGGAGCCGGCGTTTATTGCGGCGTACCGGGCCGATTTTATAAAAGCCATGGACGACGATTTAAACACCGCCGACGCGCTGGCTGCCGTGTTTAATTTGGTGCGGGATACCAACAAGCAAATTGCCGAAAACGCCGGCAGCGCCACGCTGCAAAGCTGCAAGGTTCTGCTGCAGGAGCTGTGCGGCGTGCTGGGCTTGGGCTACAACCAAAAAACGCAGGCGCTGGACAGCGAAGTAGAAGCGCTGATTGAGCAGCGCACCGCCGCCCGCAAAAACAAAAACTACGCCCTGGCCGATGAAATTCGCGACCGGTTAAAGCAAATGGGCATTGTGTTGGAAGATTCGGCCGCCGGGGTAAAATGGCACCGGATGTAACCGCCCTGCCCGGGGTGCGTTGGCTGCCGCTGGGCAGCGCCAAAATCGCCGTTAGCCCGGCCCACACCTTTGGCACCGACGCCGTACTGCTGGCGCACTTTTCGGCCCCTAAAAAAAGTGACACCGCAGTAGACCTTTGCACCGGTTGCGGCGCAATTCCGCTGCTTTGGCTGCAAAGGGGGCAAACCGCTGCCGCCACGGGAGTAGATATTGCGCCCGAGGCCATTGCGCTGGCCCGGCTAAGCGCCGCCCGAAACGGGCTGCAGAGCCGGGTGCGGTTTTTAGCGGCCGATTTAAAAAATCCCTTTGCCTTGCTGCCTAAAAACAGCTTTAGCTTAGTTACCTGCAACCCGCCGTATTTTACGGTTGGCGCCGGGCCGCAAAGCAAAACCCCGGCCGGCCAAACCGCTAGGCACGAGGTTTGCTGCACCCTTTTTCATGTAATTCAAACCTCGGCCGTGCTGCTGCGCTTTGGCGGTCGGCTGGCGCTGTGCCAACGGCCGGAGCGGCTAAGCGAGGTTTTTACGCTCATGTCGGCGCAGGGAATAGAGCCTAAGCGCCTGCAGCTGGTTTGCAAAAACAAAAGCACCGCACCTTGGCTGGTGCTGGTAGAGGGGCGCCGCGGCGGCAAGCCGGGGCTAACCGTTTTGCCAAACCTAATTTTGTACGAAAACGGCAGCCCAACCCCCGCGCTGCAAGCGGCCTACGGCCCGTTTGGGCAGTTTTTGCCGGGGCAGAAAAACGGGGGCGAATAAGCCGCGGAAAAATTGGCACGGCAAAATTGGCGCGGCAAAATTCCGGGTAAAAATAAATACCCGCTGAAATTAAATTGCCGGCAAAAACGCAGGTAATTTTAACGGGGTGCCAAGGCTTTTAACAATGCATGCACTTAAATTTTTTCTTTAAAATCGGTGCCTCAATGCGTGTGCCGCGGTTAAACAAAGGCTAAAGCCTGGGGAAAGCTTGGGGCTTTAAAAAGCAGCGCGTTTTCGGCCGGCGCGGGTTTTTCGCGGCGTTGGGGCTTTAAAAAAGCAACGCGTTTTTGCGTGCAAAGCCAAAATAATAAAACAAAAACAATAAAGTAAAATGATTTTAACAATATAATCTGCGCCGAAATGCAATGGCTTTGCGGCCGTGTTGGCATTATAATTAAAACAATGCCGTTGGTACGCCGTACGGCAAAATTGCCGGCCGGGCTAAAGCTTACCGGCCAAAACGGAGGATATTGTTATGAAACCCTTTATGGACCAAGACTTTTTACTTTCTACCCCTACGGCGGTAGAGCTGTTTCACCGGTACGCTGCGCCGCTGCCGATTATTGATTACCACTGCCACATAGACGCGGCCGAAATTTACGAAAATAGAACCTACGAGAATTTGGCTCAGGCTTGGCTTGGGGGCGACCATTACAAGTGGCGCGCCATGCGCATTTGCGGGGTAGAGGAGCGGCTGATAACCGGCAACGCAGCCGACCGCGAAAAGTTTAACGCCTTTTGCGGCATTATGCCAAAGCTGGCGGGCAGCCCGCTGTACCATTGGGCGCATTTAGAGCTAAAAAACTATTTTGGCATTACTACTCCCCTTAGCGCCGAAACGGCCGAGCAAATTTGGCAGCAAACGGCCGAACAGCTGCAAAAAATGCCGGTGCGGGAGGTTCTTGCCCGTTCCGGGGTGGAGGCCCTTTGCACCACCAACGACCCCACCGAGGATTTAAAATATCACCGCCTGCTGGCCGAGGACAGCACCTTTGCCCCAAAGGTGTGCCCGGCGTTTCGGCCCGACCGCGCCATTGCCATTGACAAGCCCGGCTTTACCGATTACTTGGCGCAGCTGGGAGCGTGCTGCGGGGTGGAAATTCACTCGATTGCCGCGCTGCAAAAGGCGTTGCTGCAGCGGGTAGAATTTTTTAACCAAAACGGCTGCCGCGCGTGCGACCACGGGTTAGATTATGTTCCCTTTTACGAAATTACCGCCGAGCAGGCCGAGCAAATTTTGCAAAAGGCCCTGCGCGGGCAGGCGCTAACCGCAAACGAGGTAAACGGCTACAAAACCTTTGTGCAGCAGTTTTTGGTGCCGCACTACAAACGGCTAAACTGGGTTTGGGAGGTTCACTTTGGCGTTATGCGCAATGTAAACTCGGCGCAGTTTGCCGCCCTTGGGGCCGATACGGGGTTTGATACCGCCGGCCACCGGAACGACGCCGAGGCTCTGGCGCAGCTGTTAAACAGCCTTTACCAAAAGGGCGCGCTGCCCAAAACAATTTTGTTCCCCATTAACCCGGCCGATAACATTACCGTTGGCACGCTGTGCGGCGCATTTTGCTGCCCGGGCGCGGCCGGCTTTGTGCAGCAGGGTGCCGCCTGGTGGTTTAACGATACCAAAAATGGTATGGAGCAGCAATTAAAAAGCTTTTCCGAGCTTTCGGTGCTGGGCTGCTTTGTTGGTATGCTAACCGACAGCCGCAGCTTTTTCTCCTACCCGCGGCACGAATATTTTCGCCGCATTTTTTGCAATTACTTAGGCAATTTAGTAGAAAACGGGGAATACCCAAACAGCCCGGCGGCCTTAAAGCAGCTGGTAGAGGGCGTTTGCTACGGCAACGCTAAAAAATTTTTTAATTTGGAGTAAGTATGAACAATAAGGTTTTAGTTGGTATGAGCGGCGGGGTAGACAGCTCGGTGGCGGCGGCCCTTTTAATGGACGCCGGCTACACCGTGAGCGGGGTTACGCTGCGCCTGGTTTCTGAGGAGCCGCAGGACCCAACCGCCCGGGTGTGCTGCTCGCTAAGCGAGGTAGAAAGCGCCCGCTCGGTTTGCGACCGCTTAGGGCTGCGGCACTATGTTTTTAATTTTACCGAGCCGTTTGAGCAGTGCGTGGTAGAAAAATTTGTGCAAAGCTACTTAAACGGGCAAACCCCTAACCCGTGTATTGACTGTAACCGATATATAAAGTTTAAAGAAATGTTAAACCGGGCCACGCTGCTGGAGATGGACCACATTGCCACCGGCCACTACGCCCGGGTGCAAAAAAGCGGTGGCCGTTACCTGCTGCAAAAGGCGGCCGACGGCAGTAAAGACCAAACCTATGTGCTTTACAGCTTAACCCAGCAGCAGCTGGCACACACCCTGTTTCCCTTAGGGGGGCTTACCAAAAAGCAGGTGCGGCAAATTGCCGCCGAAAAGGGCTTTCAAAACGCCCAAAAGCCCGACAGCCAAGACATTTGCTTTGTGCCCGACGGCGATTACGCCGCGTTTATTGAGCGGCGGCTGGGCCACCCTTACCCGCAGGGCGATTTTGTAGATGAAGCCGGCAAGGTAATTGGCCGGCACCGCGGCGCCATTCGCTACACCATTGGCCAGCGGCGCGGGCTTGGCATGGGCTTTGGCAAGCACATGTATGTGCTGCAAAAAAACACGGCCGAAAACCGGGTAACCTTAGGGGAGGAAGGCGGCCTGTTTAAAACCCGCGTTTTAGTGCGGGATTTTAACCCCATTGCGGTAGAGCGGCTAACCGCGCCGGTGCAGTGTACCGGCAAGCTGCGTTACAGCCAAAGGGAGGCCGCCTGCACCCTGCACCCGGTAGACGAAACAACCGTTTTGGCCGAATTTGCCGAGCCGCAGCGCGCCGTAACGGCTGGGCAGGCCGCCGTGTTTTACAGTGCCGAAACCGTGTTGGGCGGCGGAACCATTACCGGGTAAAGCCGCGTTTTGTTTTGCCGGCGCCCGGCAAAGCCCACAAGCAAAAAGCTAAAAGCCTGTTTTTTAGCGCTGCGGCGGTTAAACGGCTTGGCAGCTTTAAAATAACGCGGTTGCCGGCTTAAAATTTTTTAACCAATTTTTTGGGCAAAGGGGTACCCCCTTTGCAAAATACTTAGAGGTGAAAAGCTTGAAAGAGCAAATAAAAGCTACGCTGGCCGCACTGGCCGAAAACAATATGCAGCCGTACTACTGCGCCACCAAGGCCGAGGTTTTGGCGCAGGTAAAGGCGCTGCTTAAGCCCGGGCAAAGCATTGGCCTTGGCGGGTCGGAAACCTTAAAGCAAACCGGCGTGTTAGAGCTGGTTGCCCGCCCCGAGTACCGGCTGCAAAACCGTTACGCCCCCGGCCTTACCCGGGCCCAGGCGCTGGATGTTATGCGCCAAAGCTTTTTGGCCGATGTTTTTATTTGCTCGGCCAACGCCATTACGCAGCAGGGCGAGCTTTATAATGTAGACGGCAACGGCAACCGTGTTTCGGCCATGATTTTTGGCCCTAAAAGCGTTATTGTGGTTGCCGGGGTTAACAAAATTGTGCCGGATCTTTCGGCCGCGGTGCAGCGGGTAAAGGCGGTTGCTGCCCCGCAAAACGCCAAGCGCCTAAGCTGCCAAACCCCCTGCGCCAAAACGGGGCAGTGCCTTGCGCTGCAGCAGGGTAAAACCGGCTTGTGCAGCGGCTGCAGCGCCCCGCAGCGCATTTGCAGCAGCTACACCGTGCTGGGCTGGCAGCAGCAAAAGGGCCGCATTAAGGTTATTTTGTGCGGCGAGGAGCTGGGCTATTAATTTTGGCTTTATTTTTGGCTTGGGCCGGCGGGCAAACACTGCATAAAGATAGGCTTTTGTTTTACCGCAGCGCACGCAGCTCAACCGCCTAAAAGGGCAGGCAGCGGTTTTTTGCCTGCCGATTTTGTAAGGTGCCGCCCTTACGGGTAAAAAAACGCAGCACCGCCGCGGCAATATTGCCGCGGCGGCGCTTTGGTGTAACAATTCGTTAGCGGGCCGGTTTGGCCGGCTAACATTCTGCTTTGGGCAAGCCGTTTTGGGCTAAGCCCTTTTGCGCTTGCGCTTTGCAGTAGCTTAGGCGTTAAATTTTTGGTTGTAGCGGGCAATGCTGCGGTTAATAATTTCAATGGCCTCGGCGCGGCCTTTAATTTCGTCTACCGCGGTTGTTTTGCCCTCTAATTGCTTGTAAACCGAAAAAAAGTGCCGCATTTCATCAAACAAATGGCGGGGCAGCTCCTCAATGCTGTGGTAGGTGTTGTAGGTGGGGTCTTTAAACGGAATGGCAATAATTTTTTCGTCCTGCTCGCCGCTGTCTAACATGGTAAGCACCCCAATGGGGTAGCACTGTACCAGCACCAGCGGGTCAATGGGCTCGTTGCAAAGCACCAGTACGTCCAGCGGGTCGCCGTCCTCCGAAAGGGTGCGGGGAATAAAGCCGTAGTTGGCTGGGTACTGCATGGAGGTGTACAAAATGCGGTCTAAAATAATGCAGCCGGTGGCTTTATCCAGCTCGTACTTTTTTTTGCTGCCCTTTTTAATTTCAATTACCGCCAAAAAGTCCTCGGTGGAAATGCGCTCGGGTGCAATATCGTGCCAAATGTTCATAATATGCTCCTTTTTTAAGTAATGCGGCCAAAGGGCTTTAGCCCTTTAAAGCCCGGCCAAAAATGCGGCGCTGAAAAATTGTGTGCCGGGTTGGCCGCTTTGGGGGCCGTTTACCCGGCTAAAGGTTTATTGGTTGGGGGTTGGCTGAGGCCGAGCTGCTGCGGTTTATTTAAACGAATGAATGAAAACTAAAGCCGGCAAGCTTGTGCCGGCTTTGGGGTTTAACTTTTACGCCTGCGGCTCGGCGGTAGGCTCTATGGCGTCGTCGGGCATTTTGCGGGCAATGGCAATGGGGGTCTGCTGGTCCGATTGATCTAACGGGTTATCGTGGAACATTTCGCGAACCTGCTCTACGGTAATATCGTTCGATTTACCTAAAACCTCGCAGCCAATGTCGTTGGTATCCATAATTACAACATAGCAGCCGGTGTGCTCGGCCAGCTCCTTGCAAACCTTATCCGGCTCCAGCGGGGCCATTTTGGCGTAGTGGTTGTAGGGGGGAATAACATATTCGCCCGGGCCGTCTATTGCGCGGGCTTTGGGGCCAACAACATTGTAAAACACGCCCTTAATGCCAAACGGCTTGGTAACGGCGGCGCAAAAGCAGCCCAATAAAATGCGGAACACGCCGCAATCGCGCAGCGCTAATTCCATGGTCCAGGGGCTGCCAAGCCCAATGCCATAGGGCGATTTGGTAACAAACTTAACTAAAAATTTAGCCAGCCAGGAGGGCTTAATCTCGTCAATATCCCAGGCGCGGCCCTGGCTAATGGCAACCATTTTTTCGCTTAAAAAAATGCCGTCCCCCTCGGTTAAATAGGGCATAACATATTTGTCCATAATGTCAATTAAGTTATCGTCCTTGGTAACAACGTGGGTTTTAATGGGGTAGCGGGCAAACTTTCCGCGGGAGGTTTCAACAATTAATTTTTTACCTTGGTTTGGTACAAACGCAGACATATCCGGAGTTTGCATTTTAAAGGCTCCTTTGTTTTTTAATTGGCAGCACCGGCGCTGCGCCTGGCGGTTTCAGCAGGATAAAGCCCCTGCCGGCCTTGCGTGGCCGAGCCAACAACCCTTATTATAATCTATTTTATCCCCACTTTCAAGTATTTGGCCAAAAAAATAATGCCGCGGCATGTAGGTTTGTCAATGATGTGTTACAAAAATCAGAAAACTTCGCCGTTGGATAAA
>CABQLY010000013.1 GCA_902465155.1 uncultured Oscillospiraceae bacterium
TGTTTTAGAGGATAGATTGTGTGTACTGCCGCTGTAAGCTTGCAAAAAGCAGGGCAGCCGGCAGCGGCAGGGCGGGCAAATTTAAAAGCCGTACTGCCCGCGGGTTGGCTCCCTTTAATTTGCAGCAGAATAAAAAAATCTAACAAATAAGCGCGGCCTTTGGCCGCAAATTGCCTGCCGGCTTTGCAAAAAAGCAATTTTGGCGGCAGAATTTATTTTAAAAATGCCTTTCATACCACCTTTATACTTTTTTCGGCAGTGGCTGCCGGTTGTAAGCTTTGGCTTACCGCCGGCGGCCACTGCCGAATTTTGTTGTATAATACTCTTATTTAATTTCCTGCTCCAAGTTTTTAAATTCAGCAGTGTTAAAGAATTCCGTTATGGTAATACCAAAACCGTCGCACAACATTTTAATTGTAACAACTCCGGGGTTTTTGCTTTTGCCATATAAAATATTTTTTATTGAGGAGGGAGCAACAGCTGACTCGGTTGCTAATTTATGAATTGTCAGGCGCTTTTCGTAACACAGTTGTAAAATCCTGTTTTTTACTGCTTCGTAGGTATTCATCGCACAACCACCTTTTCAATTGTATTTTATAATAATACTATTGACATAGTGGGCTATATATGATACAATATGGACTATAAATAGACCATATTGTTAAAAACGGAGGACAGTTATGAAAAAGAATTATACATGTAAAAATTGCGGAAAAATTTTTACTTCCGATTTAGGTGTTTGCCCGGAGTGCCTTACACCCGTAAAGAAAGTTAACGGTAAAAGGTTAGCAGAAATTATTGCCCTTTGCTGTATGGCAATCGTACCTATCATTGTTATTGTAAGCCTTATTTCGGTTGATTATTCTGAAACCGCGTTTGGTGTTTCTTCGGCCAATTCCAGTGTGGGTGCCAGCGCTTCCGGCACGATCCTTCAAAATTTAACGGTTGGAAGTACACTGTCTGCAAAGGGATTGAATATAACCCTTGTAAAGGTTGAAAACTGGGAGTCGGATAACCAATTTATTCAGCCAAAGAATGGAAAAAAGTTTATTAGAGCCTATTTTAAACTTGAAAACACCAATAACTCGAGCCGTTATCTTGGATCTTTTGATTTTACTTGCTATGCGGATAATGTAAAAACTGATATGTCCGTATATGGTGACATTTATGGGGGAGATTCCCTTGCACTTGGAACAGAAGTTTCGGGCGGTAGGATTTTACAAGGATATATTTATTATGAAGTTCCCATTAATGCAAAAAGCATACAAATTGAATATGATTCCGATTGGTGGGGAAGTCAAGCAACTTTTATAGTAAAGTAGGGATACAGATGGCAAAAGTAATTGTAAAAAGAGAAAAATTAATTGGCGGTGCTGCGGTTAAGCATAATGTGTATTTAAATAATCGCTTTTTAGGAATTTTGAAAAATGGGGGAGTGCTCAGTTTTGAGGCTCCAGTAGGCAGTCATACTCTTTATTTCAACAGCTGTTCCGGCCTAAATAAAAGGAGTGCCGATTCTGAATTTCAAATTGTTGTAAACAATAGTCAGGAAACAATAGAAATTCTAACAAAATTTAATTTCTCCGGTAAATATGTTGTAGAATATGCAGATAATGCACCCCATATTCCAAGTTACACGGTTGAGGACAATAAAGGAATTTGCTGCCCTGTTTGTGGTAACAGTGAACTTTCACCAATTTCAGAAACATATACCAGCGGCAATGATTTTAACGCTTCAAATGCTTTCTGTGGATACCTTTTATGCGGGCCAATAGGGCTATTGTTTGGCACTGACAAAAAAGGCAAACAACAGCATACAGATCATTATTGGGTTTGTAAAAAATGTGGAAATAAGTTTAAAATGTAAATGCATTCCTTTTTAAAAAAGTTGCTAAAGCTATTATTTAACTGTCACCAAATTCCAGAAAGAAGTTTTTTTATTGCCGGTCACCAGTTCCCTTTGTGTGCAAGATGCACTGGAATTTTGGTGGGGATTGTAACATTTCCGCTTTTTTTAATTTTTAAAATTGAATTACCGCCTGCCCTATTAATAGCCTTTATTATTCCGCTTGTTTTGGATGGCGGCATTCAACTTATTTTTTGTATAATGTCGAATAACATAAAACGATTTTTAACTGGTGTTCTTTTTTCATTGGGACTTTTATATTTGGTGAAAATAATGATTCAAACAATATGGACAATGTAAAATTCGGCAGGTATTGTAAGGTACCTGCCGTTTTTTTATTTTTGCCGGTTTGTAGGGTCGGCTTGCATTTCGCACCGAAATAGGTGCATTTCGCGAAAGAGTTGGCTTTTGTTGGCAAATTTAATGTATAATAATATTGTAATATAAAAAGCAAAAGCGCAGAATAAAACGCGGGCAAGCAACCGCGTTTGGGCCAAAAGGGTTTTTACCCCCTTTAAAGCCAATATTCTTTTGCGGTTTACCGCCGGCGGAGCCGTAAGCGGGCTGTAGAAATTTGGAGGTGTAATTGTGAAGAAAAAATTGTTGGCTATTTTGCTGTGCCTTACCATGCTGGCGGGGCTGCTGCCTACCGTAGTTTGGGCGGCCGAAGCCGGCCTAAAGCAGGAGGGCTACATTGTTTGCGGCGTCCAAAGCCACCGGGAGGCAGAAATTGAAACACTGCCGAGCCGTAATGCAGAACTCTTTACAACGGGCAGAAGCATTAACACGCTTTTGTGGATTGCCCTGCTGTTTTTTGGCAGCAGCGCCATTGTTGGAACCACCATTATTGCCAGGTACAAAAGCCAAGGTAAGCAGGGCTTTTAAGCCCCAAGGCGGTGTGGGTGCTGCCAATTGGTTTTAATTTTAAAAAACAAAGGCGGCCGCCAAAAGTGGTTGCCTTTTTGCGGCTAAGCCTTAAAATTTGCGCCGGTTTTGTTTTACCGGCCTACACCTTGCCGGTTGCGCCAATGGGGTTATTTTATTTGGCCGGGTGCCTTAAGAATATTTTGCGTGAAATGTTGCAAATTTATCTTGACAATTTGCGCAAAATGTATTATTATATTAGATGTTGATTTTATCAACGCCGCTGTGGCGGAACAGGCAGACGCAAGGGACTTAAAATCCCTCGGTGGCAACACCGTACCGGTTCGATTCCGGTCAGCGGCACCAAAAAAGCACTTGGTTTAGGCCAAGTGCTTTTTTTAGCGCTATTCGCCTTGCGGCGAGTGATATTGCTGCGCAGTGACATTCGGCTTTTGGCCGAATGATATTCGGTTTGCGAGTGTTGGGCGAATAGAATATTACTGTGCCATAGGCACAATATTGCTTTTTAATAAACAAGCGCATTTTAGCCGCCTAAAAAAAGCAGCGCAAAAATCCAAAGCAATTTTTAAAAAATTGCTTTGGATCTTTTAAAATGCTTATGAACCCGGTTAATACGCCCCGGGCGGTTGGTTAACCGGGGGTTGCCTAAAGCGCCGTGCCTTTTTGGGGCACAAAAAAGCGGCGCATATCGGCGTGCTCCAGCTTTAGCAGCTCAATTTTTTTGCAAATACCGCCCGCATACCCGGTAAGGCTGCCGTTGGTACCAACAACGCGGTGGCAGGGAATAATAATTGAGATCTCATTGTGTCCAACTGCGCCGCCAACTGCCTGAGCCGACATTTTTGCCGCCCCCTGCCGCTTTGTAAGCTGCCGGGCAATTTGGCCGTAGGTTGTTGTTTGGCCGTAGGGAATTTGTAAAAGAATTCCCCAAACCTGCTGGCGAAATGCCGAGCCAACCGGGTGCAGCGGCGGCAAAAAATCCGGCTCCTTGCCCGAAAAGTAAATATCTAACCAGCGTGCGGCTTGGGTAAGGGCAGGCGTATCTTGTTCGGTGCGTTCTGCGGGTAAACCGCGGGCAAAGTATTTTTGCCCGTTAAACCACAAGCCGGTTAGGCCAACCTCGTCGGCAGCCAGCAAAATTTCCCCTAAGGGAGAATTATAATTCTTTACAAAATTCATGCCGTATTCCTTTTAAAAACCTTATTGCCCCGGTGCCGGAGCTGCTTTAACAAATTGCAGCTTTGTCAGCAGGGGGCTTTATTTGTTTTTGGGCTTGTAATCCTTCATTTCCGGAATAGCACCGCCTGCCACGGCCCACAAATACAGGCTGGCTACGCTGCAATAAGGGTGAAAACGGCGGCGGTACTTTTCAAACAGCTTGCGGTTTATGCTTCGGTGGTGGTAAACCATTCGCAGCCCCCGCTGAATTGCCAGATCGTCGTAGCTAAAAATATCGGGCCGCTGCAGGCAAAACAGCAAAATCATTTCGGCCGTCCAAACGCCAATGCCCTTTAGGCTGCTTAACGCTAAAATGGCCTCGTTGTTGGGCAGGCGCTCAACGGCTTTTAAATCAAACGCGCCCGAGCAAACCTTTTGGGCAAAATCGGTAATATATTCTGCTTTGCGAAAGGTAATACCAAGCGCCTGCAGCTTACAAACGCCGGCCGCAAGAACCGTTTGGGCCGTTACGGTGCCAAGGCTATTTTGCAGCCGCTGCCATATTGTTGCCTGCGCTTTTGTAGAAATTTGCTGCCCAATAATGTGGTGAACTACCGACGAGAATAAGTCGGGATCTACTGCGCGCTGAATGGGGCCAATGCGGTCAATAACCTCGCAAAGCTTTGGGTCCTTTTGCCGCAGGTAAGAAAGCTCGGTTTCGCCATATTTAAAATACATACCGCACCCCCTTGCTTTATTGCAGGCTTTTTTTGTATTCGATTCCCCATTGCTCCATGGCTTTCATAACCGGGCGCATGGTTTCCCCCAGTGCGGAAAGCGCATATTCTACCCGCGGCGGCACCTCCGGGTAAACGGTGCGGGTAATAATTCCGTCTAATTCCATGGCGCGCAGGCTGTCGGTTAATACCTTTTGGCTAATGCCGGTTAAATCCCGCTTCAGCTCGTTAAAACGCCACGGGCGGGTCATTAAATTCCGTAAAATTAACAGCTTCCACTTGCTGCCAATAAGTTGAACGGTTGTAGCAACCGGGCAGGCCGGCAGCTCCTCTTTGGTTAACATATACAGCACCTCTTTTTGTATATTACATTCATATTATAGTGCAGCACGCCAAAACAATCAAGAAAAAAGCGTGAGGTTTTTAAAAATTAAAATTTTTTTGGCCTAAAATGCCCGCAGTGGCGCAACAGTTACAAAAAGGTAACTGAGTTATAAAATAGTGCGTACTTGTGCCCGGAAAAAATCCAAAGTAAAATAATAAGCACAGGGGGCGAAAACGCCCACTGAATATGATTTGGAGGTAATATTGATGGCACTTTCTAATTTGTTTGACTGGAACAACAAGACGGCGGCCACCCCTGCAACCGCTTGCGGCGCCGGTGACCAGCCTGCCGAAAAAACCGCTGCTTGCGGCTCCGCCTGCGGCGCCGGCGACCAGCCCGCCGAAAAGCCTGCTGCTTGCGGCTCTGCCTGCGGTGCCGGCGACCAGCCCGCCGAAAAGCCCGCTGCTTGCGGCTCTGCTTGCGGCGCCGGTGACCAGCCTGCCGAAAAAACCGCTGCTTGCGGCTCCGCCTGCGGTGCCGGCGACCAGCCCGCCGAAAAGTCCGCTGCTTGCGGCTCCGCCTGCGGTGCCGGTGACCAGCAGTAAAAACAAAACTCCCGCAAATTTGCAGGAGCAGCCACGGCAGAACCAAGCAAGCTATTTTTGCAGCCTAAATAATAGCGGGCCTGTGGCGGCGAGATACACCCCAAGAGGCCTTGGGGTGTATTTCTAAGGGGGGGTAACGGCGGTTACGCTTTTGGAAATGCGCCCCATTATTACAAGGAGAATTACATGAAACAATATTTTTCTTTTCAGTGGCACATTACTGATGAATGTGATCAGCGGTGCAAGCACTGCTACATTTTTTCTGAAAACTGCAACAAAAAGCTGGAGGCCATGTCCTGGCAGCAAATGCAGAATACTTTTTATAACTGCTTAGACTTTTGCGAGGTCTATGGCCGTCTGCCGTATTTCTACCTTACCGGCGGCGATCCGATTTTACACCCGGACTTTTGGAAGCTGCTGGAACTGATGAAGCAGCACGGCGTTCCTTTTACTGTCCTCGGCAATCCGTTCCACCTGAACGACGAGGTTTGCCGCAGGCTGAAAAAATACGGCTGCGAAAAATATCAGCTTTCTATTGACGGCCTGCGCCAGACCCACGACTGGTTCCGCAAGCCCGGCAGTTTTGATATAACGCTGGAGAAAATTGGCTGCATTAATCGGGCGGGGATTCGCTCCGTGGTAATGACCACTGTTTCCGGCACGAATATTGACGAGGTTCCCGGTATTATTGACGCCGTTGTGGCGGCGGGTGTAAATGTTTTTGCGTTTGCCCGCTATTGCCCCACCAGCGAGGAAAAGGAGGTTGGTATTGAGCCGCTGCGCTACCGCAAGCTGCTTTTTGATTGCGACAAGAAATTTAAGGAATATAAGGCCGCGGGCTGTAAGACCTACTTTAATAAGAAAGACCACCTGTGGACGCTGTATGAGTACGAAACCGGGGCGTTCAAAATCCCCGAAACCGCACAGGACGGTATGATCTACGGCGGCTGCAGCTGCGGTAACTGCCACCTAACGATTTTACCTACCGGAGATGTGTACGCCTGCCGCCGGGTGCAGAACAGCAAGGTTGCCAATGTGTTTACCAACCGGCTGGCGGATGTTTGGGTGTGCCAAATGGAGCAGTACCGGGACTACACAAAATTTGAGAAGTGCAGCAAATGCGAGCTGCTGGCGTTCTGCCGGGGCTGCCCTGCCGTGGCCAGCGGAAAAAACGGGAATTTTTACGCCGCAGACCCACAGTGCTGGAAGGAGGTAAAACAAAATGCCTAATATTTTTGAAACCATTCTGCACCGCCGTTCCATTCGGCGGTTTGAACCAAAACAAATTAAGGAAGCTGCCTTGCAGCAGATTTTGCAAGCCGGTTTGTATGCTCCCAGCGCCGGCGGGCGGCAGGGCGTAATTTTTGTCGTTTGCCAGGAAAAAGGGGTAAATGAACGCCTTGGCAAAATTAAGCGGGCAAATTCCAACTTCCGAATGTCTACAAAGGCAAGCTTTGTCTCCCACGAACAGCCCAGCATTGTTGACGATGTTAGGCTGACAAATGCCTTTTACAACGCCCCAACCGTTATTACAATGTTTGCGCCAAAAAACTTTCTGTTCTCTGCGGAGGATTGTGCGGTTGCCGCGGAAAACATGATGTTGGCGGCAGACGCTTTGGGGATTGGCTCTTGCTACATTGGACAGGGCTGGACGGCCTTTGCCGACCCTTACGGCCAGAAAATTTTGCGGCAGTGGAACATTCCAACCAACTATTACGCCGTTATGCAGCTTCTTTTAGGCTACGCCCAAAAGGGCGACCGGCACCCCGCCCCGAAGCCGCGAAAAAGTGGGCGCGTCATTCGGGTAGGGGGGATTACGGAATGAACGCACAAATTTGTTTGCAAAAATTAAAACGGTGCGGGGTGCTTTCCTTTGCAACTGTTGACAAAGCCGGCGCTCCGCAAATCCGCTGCATTAGCGCCATTCACTACGAGCCGGAAAAGCTGTACTTTTTTACGGCGCGCGGCAAGGAATTCTGCAACGAGCTGTTGACCGACGGTCGGGTACAAATTTTAGCTTACACCCGTTTTAAGGAGATGATTCGTTTGTCCGGTAAAGCTGCCCCTGCCAAAGCACAGCAAGAAAAAATAAATACAATATTTGCCGAGCAGCCGTACCTTGCCAATGTGTACCCCGGAGAAACCCGGAATATTGGCATTGTTTTTGAGCTTACCGGCTTTACGGTTGAATACTTTAACTTAGGGGTAAGCCCCATTTTTCGGGAGCTTTATACCGTGGGCCCGGCGCAAAAAAAGCAGAAAGGCTACCGCATTACCGAAGGCTGCATTGGCTGCGGCACCTGCCTAAACCACTGCCCGCAGAAGTGCATTGTGCCCGGCAAAAAATATGCCATTCAGCCGGAGCATTGCCTGCATTGCGGCGCCTGCTACGAAAAATGTCCGGTAAAGGCGGTTAAAAAGGTATGAACCAGAATGAACGGCGGTTGCTTTTAATTCAGGCGCTTTTAAAAGAAAATGCAGATTACCGGGGTATTGCTATTCCGGCAGAGCCGGAAAGCCGGCGGCAGCTTTTGCGGGGGCTATTAAATGTTCGGGCGCCGCAGCATACAAATAAGCATTTTTTAAAAATACAAAACGAGTATTTGCAACATGAAATTGCCGCAAAAGGCATTACCACAATTGCAGACCTAACGCCCGTGCAGCCGGGGCTGTACCTTTGGCAGGGGGATATTACCACGCTGAAATGCGACGCTATTGTGAATGCGGCCAACGCCGGGCTTACCGGCTGCTATATTCCAAATCACCGCTGCATTGACAACGCCATTCACACCTTTGCGGGCGTGGAGCTGCGCCTTGCCTGTGAGGAGCTAATGAAACAGCAGGGCTGCCCGGAGCCAACCGGGCGTGCAAAAATTACGCCGGCATTTAACCTGCCCTGCCAATATGTACTGCACACGGTTGGGCCGATTATTAACGGGCAAGTGACCAAATCGGACAAAGAATTGCTGGCCGCCTGCTACCGCTCTTGCTTAAGGCTGGCGGCAGAAAACGGGTTGGAAAGCGTGGCATTTTGCTGTATTTCTACCGGGGAATTCCACTTCCCGAATGTGCCGGCGGCCGAAATTGCCGTAAAAACGGTTCAACAATTTATAAAAGAAAAAACCAGTGTAAAAAAGGTGGTTTTTAATGTTTTCAAAAATACAGATAAACAAATCTACGCCCAATTACTGGGGGCAAATTAAAAGCCTGCAGGCAGCGCTTAGCGCGGCAGAGGCTGTGGTGGTCGGGGCCGGTTCCGGGCTTTCTGCGGCGGCGGGATTTACCTACACCGGCGAACGGTTTGAAAAATATTTTTCCGACTTTGCCGCAAAGTACGGTATTCGGGATATGTATTCCGGCGGCTTTTATCCGTTTAAAACAATGGAGGAGCATTGGGCCTATTGGAGCCGGTATATTTACATTAACCGCTATATGAATACCCCCAAACCGGTTTACAATGACCTTTTAAAGCTGGTGACCGATAAGGACTATTTTGTTATTACAACAAATGTAGATCACTGCTTTCAAAAAGCGGGTTTTCATAAAAAGCGGCTGTTTTACACGCAGGGGGATTACGGCCTGTTTCAGTGCAGTGAGCCGTGCTGCCAGAAAACTTTTGAAAATGAAGCGCTGATTCGGGAAATGGTTGCCCGGCAAAGGAACATGAAAATTCCCACCGAACTTTTGCCCGTCTGCCCGCATTGCGGCAAGCCCCTAACCATGAATTTGCGCGCCGATAATAAATTTGTAGAGGATGAGGGCTGGCACCGGGCGGCCGAGCGATATGAAAACTTTATTCGTACCCGCGCAAGGCAAAAAGTCCTTTTTCTTGAACTGGGGGTTGGCTACAACACCCCTGTTATTATCAAATATCCGTTTTGGCAAATGACAGCCAAAAACCCGAACGCTGCCTACGCTTGTATTAACCAAGGAGAGGCGGCCTGCCCGCGGGAGATCGAGCGGCAGTCTATTTGCCTTAATGAAAATATTGCCCGGGTATTCTCCCTTATTTTAAAGCAGCAGGCTAAATAAGCGGCGGCAGAGAAATTTCTCTGCCGCCGCTTTGTTGCCATTTTGTTGCCATTTTGTTGCCACGGCGGGCACTCATAGCGAAAAAGCCTTGGTATTACTGGACTTTTTCCGGGATGCAATCATTCCCACTCCACCGTTCCGGGGGGTTTGGAGGTAATGTCGTACACAACGCGGTTAACATTGCTTACCTCGTTAATAATACGGTTGGAAACGCGGCCTAAAATATTGTAAGGGATTTTGGCCCAATCGGCTGTCATAAAATCGTCGGTCGTTACGGCGCGAATGGCAATCAGTTCATCGTAGGTGCGGCCGTCGCCCATAACGCCAACGGTTTTTACGCCGGGCAGAACAGCAAAAAATTGACTTAGTTGTTCAGCGTAGCCGCAGCGGTCCATCTCGTCCCGCAAAACGGCGTCGGCCTCCTGCAAAATTTTAACCTTTTCCTCGGTAATTTCACCAACAATGCGAACCCCCAGCCCCGGGCCGGGGAAGGGCTGCCGCCAAACCAGCTCATGCGGCAGGCCAAGCATTTCGCCAACCTTGCGGACCTCGTCTTTAAATAGGTCTTTCAGCGGTTCAATAACATCTATAAATTGAATATCGGCCGGGTGCTTTACCTGGTTGTGGTGCGTTTTAATCACGGCAGCGTCCCCCTTTCCGCTTTCAATGCGGTCGGGGTAAATGGTGCCTTGGGCTAAAAATCCGGTGGCGTATTTTTCACGAATTTTGTTCCAAAATACACGGTAAAATTCCTCGCCAATAATTTTTCGCTTGGCTTCCGGATCGGTTACGCCTTTCAGCTTGGCGTAAAACTCCTGCTGGCAATTTAGGCGAATAAAGTTCATGTCAAACAACCGGGTAAAGGTCTGCTCAACATAATCGCCCTCGTTTTTGCGCATAAGGCCCTGGTCTACAAATACGCAGGTAAGCTTGCTGCCAATGGCTTTGCTTAAAATGGCGGCCGCAACGGAGGAATCTACCCCGCCGGAAAGGCCTAAAACAACGGTATTTTCGCCAACCTGCTCGCGAATTTCGGCAACCGTTTTTTCAATAAAGCTTTCCATTTTCCAATCGCCCTTGCAGCCGCAAACCTTAAAAAGAAAACGGTGCAGCATTTCTTTGCCGTACTGGGTGTGGTTTACCTCGGGGTGGAACTGAACACCGTAAAACCCTTTTTCGGGATTTTGCATGGCGGCAACCGGGCAGGCGGCGGTGGCAGCGGTAATTTCAAAGCCTTCGGGCACGCGGCTAATGTAGTCGCCGTGGCTCATCCAGGAAATTCCGGTTTCTTGCTCAAACAGCGGGGAGGCGGTGTTGTAGGTGGTTTCGGTTTTGCCGTATTCGCGTGCCGAGGCCTCGCTGGCGGGGGAAACGGTGCCGCCCAGCGTGTAGGCCATTAGCTGGCAGCCGTAACAAATGCCGAGCACCGGAATGCCCAGTTCAAAAATCTCTTTGCTAATGTGGGGGGAGGCGGGATCATAAACGCTGTTGGGGCCGCCGGTAAAAATTAAGCCCTTGGGGTTTTGGGCTTTAACGGCAGCTACCCCCGCCGTGTAAGGCAGAATTTCGCAATAAACGCCGCAGTCCCGCACCCGGCGCGCAATGAGCTGGTTGTACTGGCCGCCGAAATCTAAAACAATGACCTTTTCCATGCTGATGCTCCTATTTTACTGAATTAAACGGCGTTCGACAAAGTTTGCCAACGCCGCTTTTTATTATACACGAAAAGCAATCGCTTGTCTACCCCCCGCAGCACACGAAAACAAAGGTTATTTTATTTGCTTTGTAAAAATAAGATGAATTGACAAAGGCCTAAAACTGTGCTATAATAGCAAAAGATTAATATTTTGGAGGATTACCGAAATGAAACACATTCATACCATAGAAACCCGCAACCTTTGCAGCAGTGCAAAAAACGGCGGCTGCGGCGAGTGCCAAACCTCTTGCCAATCTGCCTGCAAAACCAGCTGTGGTATTGCAAACCAGGCTTGCGAGAATAAAGAAAGCAAGTAATTGGGTAGTTAGAACGCCAAAAACGCCGCCCACCGGGCGGCGTTTTTGAGTTTTAAGGCAAGTTTGTAAAAGCGGGGTTCGGGCGTTGCTTTGGGCCGGCCAAAAAACGCTGTTACGGCGGGTAAGGCTTGTTGCCCCGCCGGCAAAGCCAAAGCGCCGGTTTTGCTTTGAGCGCCAAGGTTAGGAGAATAAAATGATTCACCAGTTTAAGCTTTTAGGGTACAACTTAGTGTTAGATGTTTGCTCGGGCGCGGTACACGCGGTAGACGAGCTGGCGTACGATGTTATTCGGCTGTTCAGCAACCACAGCCGCGAGGAAGTTGTAACCGAAATATTAGAAAATAATAAATATTCAAACCAATTTTCTAAGCAGGATGTTGAGGAATGTTACGATCAGGTGGCTGAGCTTGCGGCTGCCGGGCAGCTGTTTACGGCCGATTCTTTTGAGCCGATGGCCGGGGCGTTAAAGGCCAAAACCGCCGGGGTAATTAAAGCGCTTTGCCTGCACATTGCCCACACCTGCAACCTAAATTGCGCCTACTGCTTTGCCAGCCAGGGCAAGTACCACGGCGAACGGGCGTTAATGAGCTTTGAGGTTGGCCGCCGCGCGCTGGATTTTTTAATTGAAAATTCCGGTACTCGCCGCAATTTAGAGGTTGATTTTTTTGGCGGGGAGCCACTAATGAATTTTGAAGTGGTAAAGCAGCTGGTGGCTTACGCCCGCAGTGTAGAAAAGGAAAAAGGCAAAAATTTTCGCTTTACTTTAACCACCAATGGCGTGCTGGTAGACCAAGAGGTAATTGATTTTGCTAACCGTGAAATGAGCAATGTAGTGCTGAGCTTAGACGGTCGGCAGGAGGTGCACGACCGTTACCGGGTAGATTATGCGGGGCGCGGCAGCTTTACCACCGTTGTGCCAAAGTTCCAGCAATTTGTAAAGGCGCGCGGCGGAAAAAATTATTATATGCGCGGCACCTTTACTCACCACAACCCCGATTTTTTAAAAGATGTTGAAAAAATGCTGGAGCTGGGCTTTCGGGAGCTGAGCATGGAGCCGGTGGTTGCCGCGGCAGATGACCCGGCCGCCTTGACCGAGGCCGATAAGCCGATTGTTATGCAGCAGTACGAAAAGCTGGCCGAGCGAATGCTGCAAAAGGACGCCGAGGGCGACCCCTTTACCTTTTACCATTATATGATCGACCTAAAAGGCGGGCCGTGCATCTACAAGCGGATCTCCGGCTGCGGCAGCGGCACCGAATACATGGCCGTTACCCCGTGGGGCGATTTGTACCCCTGCCACCAGTTTGTAGGGGACGAAAAATTCCGCTTGGGGGATATTTGGCACGGGGTGCAAAACCTGCCCGTGCAGCAGGAGTTTGCCGCCTGTAATGTTTACGCCCGACCCGATTGTAAGGATTGCTGGGCCAGGCTTTATTGCTCGGGCGGCTGCGCGGCCAACGCCTACCACGCCACCGGCAGCGTAACGGGAGTTTACCGCTACGGGTGCGATTTATTTAAAAAACGCATGGAGTGCGCTTTGGCGGTTGCCGTTGCGCGAGAGCTTAGAAAATGACTACGCCAATTTGCGATTTTGTGCGACGATATGCCAAAACCAAGCCTATTAGGCTGCACATGCCGGGGCACAAGGGGCGCGGCCCTTTGGGGGCCGAACGGTGGGATATAACCGAAATTGACGGGGCAGATGACCTGTTTGCCCCGGCCGGCGTGATTGAGCAGAGCGAGCAAAACGCCGGGGCATTGTTTGGGGCAAAAACGCTTTATTCAACCGCCGGCTCTACCCTTTGTATTCAGGCCATGGTTTATTTGGCGGCCCTTGCAGCCTCGGCAGCCGGGGCAAAGCCGCAAATTTTGGCGGCGCGTAACGCGCACAAAGCGTTTTTGCACGCGGCGGCGCTGCTGGGGGTGCAGGTGCAGTGGCTGTACCCCGAGGGGGGCACCGCTTATTACAGCGGGGTTGTTACCCCGCAGGCCGTGCAGGCGGCGCTAAACGCGCCCAACCGCCCAACCGCCGTTTACATTACCAGCCCGGATTACACCGGCAACCTTGCCGATGTTGCCGGCCTTGCGGCGGTTTGCCACAAGGCCGGGGTGCTGTTGCTGGTAGATAACGCCCACGGGGCCTACCTTAACTTTTTGCCCACCCCGCAGCACCCCATTGCTTTGGGGGCAGACCTTTGCTGTGATTCGGCGCATAAAACGCTGCCGGTGTTAACCGGCGGGGCGTATTTGCACCTGAATAATGACGCGCCGGCGCTGCTAAAGCAAAACGCCCGCACGGCTTTAGGGCTGTTTGGCTCCAGCAGCCCCTCTTACTTAATTTTGCAATCGTTAGACGCGGCAAATAAATATTTAGCAACCTTTTCGGCCGGGCTGGCGGCGTTTTTGCCTAAGGTGCAGGCCTTAAAAAACGCTTTGCGGCAGTTTGGCTACCGCCTGATAGGGCAAGAGCCGCTAAAGCTAACGCTGTTGGCCGGTTCGGTAGGGTACAGCGGGCCGCAGCTGGCCGGGCTGCTAAAACAAAACGGCATTTACCCCGAGTTTTACGACAAAGACCTGTTGGTGCTTATGCTTACCCCGCAAAACCGCGCCGGTGAACTAAAAAAGCTGCAAAGGGTGTTGTGCTCGGTAACGAAAATGAAAGCCGTTAAAACCAATTTTCCAAGGCTTTCTCCTTTACCTGCGTCGCTTAGCCCGCGGCAGGCGCTGCTTTGCGAAAGCGAGGTTTTAGCCTTAGAGCAGTGCCTTGGCAGGGTTTGCGCAGCGGCAGCCCTTAGCTGCCCGCCGGCGGTGCCCGTTGCTGTTTGCGGCGAGGTTTTAACCAAAGAGGCGCTTAGCTGTTTGGCCTACTACGGAATAAAGCAGTGCGCCGTTGTTAAAAATAGCGGCGGGCAAACAGGCTTTTAAAATTTTGCCGTTAGGGCACATTTTGGTAAAAAATAATAATCTACGCAATTCATAACTGCAATTGCTAAAAAAGCCGCAGGCGTTAGCCTGCGGCTTTTGGTTTGCGTGTGCCATTGTTACCCATTAGGCTTTGGCGCCGTTGTTAAAATTAGCGGCGGGCCGCTGCCCGGCTAAAAAATTAAAACTTTAAAGCCGCAAAACGGAATATTTTTTGCCGCCCTGTTGGCGGTAAAAAAACGGGTTTTGTAAAGGCGCTTGGGTGCAAAAGGGTTTGTCAAAGGGCGTACCCAAAAAGGGCTTTATTTTATTTTAGAAAACAAGGCTTTGGTGTTTTTTAAGGCGGCGTTAAAAACCTGCTCGGCGGGTACCCCTTTTAGCTCGGCTACTTGCCGGCCTACAAAGTAAATGTATTCCGAACGGTTTAATTTTCCGCGAAAAGGCTCCGGCGCTAAGTAAGGGGCGTCGGTTTCAAGCAGTAGGCGGTCTAACGGCAAAATGCGAACCACCTCGGCCGTTTTGCGGGCGTTTTTAAAGGTCAGCACGCCGCCAACCCCTAAATAAAGGCCTAAGCTTAAAACCTGCTTTGCCATTTCGGCGCTGCCCGAAAAGCAGTGCAGCACGCCGCGCGGCTTAAATTGCTGTAAAATTTGCAGCATATCGTTGTGTGCGTCTCGGTCGTGCAAAATAACCGGCAGGTTTTGGGTCTTGGCAAATAAAAGCTGCTGCGTTAGCACGGCGGCCTGCTCAGCTTTGTTTTCTTTGTTCCAGTAATAATCCAGGCCAATTTCCCCAATGGCAACGGTTTTAGGCTGTTTGGCCAGCGGGGCAAAAAGCGCCGGGTCAAAGGGGCCGTCGGCCAAATTTTCGGGGTGTACGCCAACCGCCGCAAAAACATGCGGGTATTTTTTGCTGTAAGCTACCGCCGTTTGGGAGGAGGCCAAATGAACCGCACAGTTAATGACCCCAACAACGCCGTTTTGCGGCAGCTCGGCAAGAATACCGGGCGATTGTTTAAATCGTTCGTCGTCATAATGGGCGTGGGAGTCAAAAATCTTGTAATGCTCCGGATTTAAGGAACTCTCGGGGTTTAAGGAACTCTCGGGGTTTAAGGCTCTCTCGGGGTTTAAGGCTCTCTCGGGGTTTAAGGGGCTCATGCTCAGCGTACCTTGGCCCCGGCGGGAACATTGTCGGCAAAAATCACCTTTACATCATTTTCGCCGGCGTCGGCCGCTAAAATCATGCCGCAGCTTTCTACCCCGCAAAGCTTGGCGGGCTTTAGGTTGGCAACAATAATAACCGTGTGCCCAATTAGCTGCTCGGGGGTGTACCAGGGGGAAATGCCCGAGGCTACGGTGCGCGGGGCGCCACTGCCGTCATCCAGCGTTAGCTTTAACAGCTTTTTAGATTTTGCAACCGGCTCGCAGGTTAAAATTTTGGCGGTGCGAAGCTCAATTTTAGCAAAATCATTCAGGTTAATTTCGGCCAGGGTAACGGTGTTTTCGGCTTGATTTTCGGGCTTGGCTGCCGGTTTGGCCTGTGCGGCCTGCTCGGCCTCAAGCGCTTTTAGCTCTTTTTCAACATCTAACCGGGCAAACAGCGGGCTGGGTGCCGTTACGGTAAACTCGGTGTGCATGCCGTAAACGGCCTCGAAAATTTCGGGCTGCCCGCCAGCCAGGTTTAGCTGGGCGGCAATTTTTTCGGCCGTGGCGGGGGTAACGGGGTACAGCAGCACCGAAAGCACGCGAATACACTCTAACAAATTAAACAGCACACCCTCCAGCCGGCCGCGGGCAGCGTCATCCTTAGCCAGCAGCCAGGGGGCTGTTTCGTCAATATATTTATTACAGCGTTTGGCAAAGGCCATCACCTCCTGCACCGCCTCGGCGTTGTGGTAAGCGTCCATTAGCGTGCAGTAGCGCTCTGCCGTTTGTTTGCAGCAGGCAATTAGGTCGCGGTCAAAATCGTCGGCCGGGGGCTGCTGGCAAACCTTGCCGTTAAAATATTTTACCGTCATAGCAATGCTGCGGTTTACCAGGTTGCCAAGGTTGTTGGCCAGCTCGGTGTTGTAGTGGTTCATAAAGGTTTCGTAGGTAATGTTGCCGTCCTGCGCAAAGGGGATCTCGCTAAGCAGGTAATGGCGCACGGCGTCGGCCGAATAACGCGCGGCCAATTCGTCGGCGTAAATAACATTCCCGCGTGATTTGCTCATTTTGTCGTTCCCGAAAAGTACCCACGGGTGCCCCAAAACCTGCTTGGGCAACGGCTCGCCCAGCGCCATTAAAATAATGGGCCAGTAGATGGTGTGAAAACGAACAATATCCTTGCCAATAACATGCAAATCGGCCGGCCAGTACTTTTTGTAAAGGTCGCTGCTGCCGTCCGGGTCGTAACCTAGGGCGGTAATGTAGTTGGTTAAGGCGTCCAGCCAAACATAAATTACATGCTTGGGGTCAAAATCTACCGGGATCCCCCATTTAAAAGAGGTACGGGAAACGCAAAGGTCCTCCAGCCCCGGCTGAATAAAGTTGTTAATCATTTCCGCCTTGCGGGAGGCCGGACAAAAGAAATCGGGCGTTTGCTCGTAGTACTTTACCAAACGGTCGCTGTATTTAGAAAGCTTTAAAAAGTAAGCCTCCTCTTTGGCGTCGGTAACCGGGCGGCCGCAGTCGGGGCATTTACCGTCTACTAACTGCGACGGCGTAAAAAACGATTCGCAGGGCACGCAGTATTTGCCCTCGTAATGGCCTTTGTAAATATCGCCCTGGTCGTAAAGCTTTTTAAAAATTTTTTGCACCGTTTTTTCGTGGCGCTCGTCGGTGGTGCGAATAAAGGTGTCAAAGGTTACATTCATGCTCTCCCACACTTGGCGAATCATGGCCGAATAGCGGTCAACATACGCCTTGGGGGTAATGCCCTCGCGGTTGGCGTATTCCTCAATTTTTTGGCCGTGCTCGTCCGAGCCGGTTACAAAATGCACATCGTAGCCCATCATGCGCTTGTAGCGGGCAATCATGTCGGCCAATACAATGTCGTATGTATTGCCAATGTGCGGTTTGCTGGAAGTGTAAGCAATGGCGGTGGTAATGTAAAATTTTTGCTGACTCATATTTTTAAAAGCCTCCAAAGCAAGAATAGCGTTTTAAAGCCGCTGCCAAATTTTTGGCAGCAATACCATTATAGTATACCAATTTTTTGCGCATTTTACAAGGGGCGACAAATAAAAAACACAAATTTTGCCGTTGGCATTGCAAACGGCGGGCGGTTTTGGTAAAATAAAAGGGTATTATATTTTTTTGGGGTTTACAGCATGGCGTTATTAGAATTACATCATATTACAAAATCCTTTGGCGAAAATTTGCTGCTGCAGGACGTAGTTTTGGCCGTAGAAAAAAACGAGCGGGTTGGGCTAATTGGCGCAAACGGCGCCGGCAAAACAACGCTTTTTAAAATGATGATTGGCTCCGAGCCGCCCGACAGCGGGCAGGTGGTAAAGGCCGCGGGGCTAAAAATTGGTTATTTAGAGCAGCACGCCTGCAAGGGCAGCAGCCGCACCGCGTATGAGGAGACGGTGCAGGTTTTTGCACCCCTTATTGCGTTAGAGCAGCAGTTGGAGCAGCTAAACCGCCGCCTGCTAAGCGAGCAGAGCGCCGAATTAATAGAGCGGCAGGCGCGCCTGACCGAAGCGTTTCACCAAAGCGGCGGCCTAACCTACAAAAACCGCACGGCAGCGGTTTTAAGCGGCTTGGGCTTTGGGGCCGAAAAGCAGCAGCTGCCGGTAGAGGCCTTAAGCGGCGGGCAGCGGGCTAAAATTGGGCTGGCTAAGCTGCTTTTGTGCCAAAACGATTTAATTTTATTAGACGAACCTACCAACCATTTGGATATTGACGCCGTAACCTGGCTGGAGGATTACATTTTAAGCTGTAACATGGCCGCCGTTATTATTTCGCACGACCGTTATTTTTTAGATAAGGTTACCAACAAAACCGCCGAAATTGACCACGCGCGGCTGTTTGTAACCAAGGGCGGCTTTTCAAAGTACCAAGCTTTAAAAGAGCAGCGCCTGCTTAGCGAAAGCCGCGAGTACGAAAACAAAATGCGCGAAATTCACCGCTTGCAGGGCATTGTAGAGCAGCAGCGCCGCTGGAACCGCGAAAAAAACATTAAAACCGCCGAAAGCAAATTAAAGCAAATTGAGCGGATTGAAAAAACTCTGGTAACCCCCGAAAACGAGCAGCACCGCGTAAGCTTTAGCTTTCCCTGCGCCGGGCGCTGCGGCGAAACGGTGCTAAGCGTGTTTAAGGATAGCTGCTTGTTTGCCTCGGGCCCGCTGTACCAAAATGTTAGCTTTACCGTGCGGCGGGGGGAGCGTGTGTTTTTGGTTGGCCCCAACGGGGTAGGCAAAACAACTTTAATTAAACGCATTATGGCGCAAAGCAGCCCCAACTTTCAGTTAGGGGTGGGGGTGCTGCCGGCGTATTTTGAGCAGTTTCAGGAGGGGATTGACCCCAACAGCACCCCAATGGACGAAATTCACAGCGCCTACCCCCAAATGGGCGACACGGCCGTTCGCAACGCCTTGGCCGCCTTTGAGTTTTACGGGGACGATGTTTTTCGGCGCAACAGCACCCTAAGCGGCGGCGAGCGGGCGCGCGTTGCCATTTGCAAAATAATGTTAAGCGAAAATAACTTTTTAATTTTAGATGAGCCAACCAACCATTTAGATATTACCTCTAGTCAAGCGCTGGAGCAGGCGTTAAAGCTGTACGAGGGCACGCTGCTAATTGTTTCGCACGACCGTTATTTTATGAACCGTTTGGCCGACCGAATTGTTTATCTGCGGCCCGAGGGCTCTATTACCGTTGACGGCAATTACGACGACTTTTTGCGCTACACCGAGCAGCACGGGCTGCTGCAAACCGAAAGGGCCCCCGCCGCCGCGGAAAACGCCCCCAAAAAGGGCAAGGAAATTTACCTGCAAAACAAAAAGGCCGCCGCTAAAAAGCGGCAGCTGGAGCGCGCGGTGGCAAATCTGGAGGCGCAAATTGCAACCTTAGAGCAGCAGCAACAGCAGTTAAACGCCAAAATTGCCGCCGGGGATGAGGACTATACCGTTTTAATGGAGCAAACCGACCAATTACAGGGCGTAGAGCAGGCGTTGGAGCAAGCTTTGCAGGAGTGGGACGCTGCCGCTGAGCAGTTGGCCGAACTAACCGAAACCGAAAATTAGAAAAAAGGAGCATTTTAATGTTAGAAAAAGAAATTGCCGAGCTGCGGCTCCGTTTTAAAAACGAAAAGAATAATATTTCCCGTATTCGGGGCTGTTTGGTAAACGAAAAAGGGGAGATTATTTCGGAGTTTGACCAAACTTTGGGGCTGCTGCCGCCCGAAGCGGCTGAGGGGCTTTTGGGCGTTATGCGCAAAACCTTGACCGGCGCGGTGGGCAAAAATTTAGTAGATATTGCCTTTTCTAACGACCAGGTTGTAGCCGGCAGCGACGAGCACAACCTGCTTATGGCGCTGCGGGATTCGGAGCTTTCAAACGACGACGCCGTGCACGAGCTGTTTGCCCGGGCCATTCATTCGCTGCATTTTGAGGGCAATTTTTTAATTTTGCTGGCCTGCGACAGTTACGATGTTTTTGGTTATTCCGGCTCCGGCGAGCGGGAGGAGGACGCCGCCGAGGTTTTTCGTTACATTACCTGCAGCGTTTGCCCGGTAAAGCTTAGCCGGCCAATGCTAAGCTACATAGCATACGAAAACGCGTTTCACGCCATAGCGGCCAATTCGGTTGTTTCGGCGCCGGAGCTGGGCTTTTTGTTTCCCGCGTTTGACGACCGCACCGCCAACATTTACGGGGCGCTGTTTTACACCAAAAGCGCTGCCGATATTCACGCCGAGTTTATTGAGGAAATTTTTAAAACCGGCGTGCCAATGCCGGCGGCTGAGCAAAAGCAAAGCTTTGACGATCTGCTGAGCCAAACAGTAAGCAACGACCGGCGTTACGAGGTGGTGCAAACAATGCACGACCGTGTTTACGACCTGGTAGAGGATTATAAATCGCACGAGCAGGAGGAGCCGCTGCGGCTAAATAAACGGGAAATTAGCGGAATGTTAAAGGATTGCGAGCTGGCACCGCCGCAGCTGGAGGCCTTTGAACGCGGCTTTGACGAACGCTTTGGCGCCAACGCCGAGCTTTGCCCGCAAAATTTGGTAGATGTTAAGCAGTTTTACCTGCAAACGCCGGATGTAACCATTAAGGTAAACCCCCAGCGCAGCGATTTGGTTGAAACCCGGTTAATAGACGGCCACCGCTACATTTTAATTCGCGCCGAGGAGGGCGTAGAGGTAAACGGCGTTACCGTTAAAATTACCGAATAATGAACCTAAAGCGGCAGCCAAAATTGCAATAAAGCGGCGGTAAAAAAAATTAAAAGCTGGCCGCCGCTAAAGTAAGCCCCAAAGGGCAAAGGCTGCCGTAAAAGCAAAACCACAAAAGGCAAAGGCTGCCGCCGAAAAAACAAAACCACAACGGCAAAAGCCGCTGTAAGAACAACCCCACAACGGCAAAAGCTGCCGTAAAAGCAGAAAAAGCAACCGCCGCACCGAAAAAAACGGTGCGGCGGTAAAGCTTTAAAACCAAAATTAAAAAATTACTTGCTTAATTTGTTTAAGCGGGTAGCAAGCTGAGATTTTTTTCTGGCGGCGGTGTTGCTGTGCAGAATACCTTTAGCCTGAGCTTGGTCAATTTTTTTAACAGCAACCTTTACGGTTTCACCCGCGTCGGCAGCTTTGGCCTCAATGGCAAGATCAGCTTTTTTAATGGCGGTTCTAAGAGCGGAACGGTAGCTTCTGTTACGCTCATTGCGTACCTTAGAGATTAAAACTCTTTTTTTGGCGGACTTAATGTTTGGCATAGTCGCACCTCCTTACTATAAACTCAATATAGATATATACTACCACTTTTTGCTCCCTATTTCAAGAGTTTTTTGCTTTTTTTGCAAAATAAAGTACACAATTTCTTAAAACAGCGCCAAAATTGTGCAAAACAACCCACAAAGCTGTGTACAGGCTGTAAAATTCTTGGCTTTACCTTGCGGGGGCTTTAAAATTTTGCTATAATAGTAAACGGTAATTTTGTTTAAAAATTTTAAAATTGGCCGGCCGGCCAAAAGTTTAAAGCGAGGAACACAACCGAATGACCGAGAACCCTATTATTGCCACAGCCGCAAAAGAGCTTAATTTAAACCCGCAGTACGCCGAAAATGTTATAAAGCTGTTGGATGACGGCAACACCGTACCCTTTATTGCCCGCTACCGTAAGGAAATGCACGGCACCATGGACGACCAAATGATTCGCGAATTGGCCGACAGGGTAAATTACCTGCGCAATTTGGCGCAGCGCAAGGGCGAGGTGCTGGAGGCCATTGCCGAGCAGGGCAAGCTGACCGATGAATTAAAAGAGCAAATTAACGCCGCGGAAACCTTAGCGGTGGTAGAGGATTTGTACCGCCCGTATAAGCAAAAGCGTCGTACCAGGGCTATGATTGCGCGGGAACGGGGGTTAGAGCCGCTGGCCCAGGCGCTGCGCAGCAATTGCCGGCAGGAGCCCGAAAAGCTGGCGGCGGCATTTGTAAACCCCGGGCAGGAGGTTTTAACCGCGCAGGACGCTTTAGCCGGCGCGGGGGATATTATTGCCGAGGATATTTCGGACGACGCCGAGGTGCGCCGCCTGCTGCGCCTTTTGGTGCAAAAACGCGGGGAGCTGCGGGCCCAGGCCGCCACCGACGAGGATTCGGTTTACCGGCTGTATTACGATTACCGCGAACCGGTAGCCCGCGTGCAAAGCCACCGGGTGCTGGCGGTAAACCGCGGGGAGAAGGAAAAGCTTTTAAAGGTTACGGTAGAGGTAAACGAGGACGAGGCACTGGCCATTTTGCAGCGCCGTTACGCGGCCGGGCAAAACCCTGCCACCGCCTTTTTGCTTGCCTGCTGTAAAGACGCGTACGAGCGGCTTATTTTTCCTTCGGTGGAGCGGGAAACCCGCGCTGCCCTAACGGCTGCCGCAAGCGAGCAGGCCATTAAAATGTTTGCCCAAAACCTAAAGCCCCTGCTGCTGCAGCCCCCGCTAAAAAACCGGGTGGTACTGGGGTTTGACCCCGCCTACCGCACCGGCTGTAAGCTTGCCGTGGTAGATGCAACCGGAAAGGTTTTAGAAACCGGCGTTGTTTACCCCACCCCGCCGCACAACAAAAAGGAGCAGGCCGCCGCAGAGCTGAAACGGCTGATTTTAACCTACGGCGTTACCGCCATTGCCATTGGCAACGGCACCGCAAGTAAAGAGTCGGAGATTTTTGTGGCCGAGCTTTTAAAAGAGCTGCCGGGCGTTTGTTACAGCATGGTAAATGAGGCTGGCGCTTCGGTTTATTCGGCCTCAAAGCTGGGGGCCCAGGAGTTCCCGGAATTTGATGTTTCGTTGCGCAGCGCCGTTTCTATTGCGCGGCGCCTGCAAGACCCGTTGGCCGAGCTGGTTAAAATTGACCCCAAATCTATTGGCGTGGGGCAGTACCAGCACGATATGCCGCAGGCCCGTTTAACCGAAACCCTAAACGGTGTGGTAGAGGACTGTGTAAATGCGGTTGGGGTAGACCTAAACACCGCCTCGGCCAGCCTGCTGGCGCAGGTTGCCGGCTTAACGGCGGCCACCGCTAAAAATGTGGTGCAATTCCGGCAGGAAAACGGCGCGTTTAAAAACCGCAGGCAGCTGTTAAAGGTTGCAAAATTAGGGCCAAAGGCCTTTACGCAGTGCGCCGGCTTTTTGCGTATTCCGGGCGGGGAGGAGCCGCTGGATAATACCGGCGTGCACCCGGAAAGCTACCCGGCCGCCCGCACCTTAATAAAAGCGCTGGGCTACCAAACCGTTGCCGACTGCGCAACCATTGCCGAAAAAGCAAAGCAGGCGGGCACCCCGGCGTTGGCGGAGCTTTGCGGCGTGGGCGAGCCCACCGTGCGGGATATTATTACCGAGCTGAGTAAACCGGGGCGCGATTTGCGCGACGAGCTGCCCAAGCCGGTGCTGCGCAGCGATATTTTAAGCTTAAGCGACCTAAAGCCCGGCACGGTCTTAACCGGCACGGTGCGCAATGTTATTGATTTTGGCGCGTTTGTTGATATTGGCGTGCATCAAGACGGATTGGTGCATATTTCTGAAATCTGCAATCGGTTTATTAAACATCCCAGCGAGGTTTTAAAGGTTGGCGACGTGGTAACGGTTACGGTGCTTTCGGTAGAACCCGAAAAAAAGCGTATTTCGTTAAGCATAAAACAGGCGCAAAAGCCGCCCAAGGCGTAAAAAACGCAAAGGTAAGGGATTTTTAAATGAAAAAAATTTTAATGTTGGATTTAGATGGTACGCTGCTGGCAACCCCGGGCAGCGTTTTAACGCCGGCGTTTGTAAATAAAATAATTGCCCTTACCAATAAGGGCTGGATGTTTTCGGTAAACAGCGCGCGCCCGTACGACTCGTTAAAACGGTTTTTGGCGCCGCTGGAAAGTCGAACCCTTTTTATTTGTAACGACGGCGCGCAAATTATGTACAAAAATTGCTTAATTTACAAGGCGCCCATTGCGCCAGAAACGGCGCGGGAGGTTTGCACCAGGGCTTTAACGGCCGGTATTACGGTTTCGGTTGCGCTGCGGGAGCAAAGCGTGCCGGCTGACCTGCCAACCGTGCAGCAAAAGGGCTGCTGGGGCGAGGATGTTTACAAAATTATTTTAATTAAAAACAGCCGCGACCGCGCAGCCGCCGAGGCGGTTAAAACTTCTGCGCTAAGTCACGGCTTAAAGCTGTGCTACGAGGACCCGGATTATACAGAGTTTAGCCGGGCCGATGTAAATAAAGGCACGGCGTGCGCCTTGGTGCGGGAAAAGTACCGCCTGCACGGCGGCGTTTACGCGTTTGGCGACAGCGGGTTTGATTTGCCTATGTTCAGGCAGGCCGATTACAGCTTTGTTATGAAAAACGGGAAGCTGAGCCTGCCGGGCGCTAAGGTAATTGAGGACGCGCAGCAGTACATTTTAAGCAATTTTTAATTGCCTTTGCTGCACTCTGCGCTGCACCCAAAGGTACAGCACAAACAGCGCTAAAAAGGTTACCGCCCAGGAAATGGGGTACGAGGCGTACACCGTTTGGGTGGTGTGGTAGGCCGGCAGGGTAAACACGGCAAAAATTAAAACAACCCGCAGCACGCAAACCCCCAGCACGGTAATAATCATTGGCGCTAACGAGCAGCCCATGCCGCGTATGGCGCCGGTAGTGGTATCCATAATGCCGCACAAAAAGTAGGGCAGGCAAATAAAAAGCATGCGGTCTAACCCAAAACGGATGGCCTGCTCGGAATCGGTAATGTAAATGCGCAGCAGCGCGTTGCCGCAAAAATAAAACAGCGCCCCTAAAACAACCCCAACTACCGTAACGCAGGCCATGCAGGTACGGTAGATTTTTTTTATGCGTTCAAACTTGCCGGCCCCCAAGTTTTGGCCAATAAAGTTTAGCGAGGTTTGGCTAAAGGCGTTAATGCAAACGTAAACAAACCCCTCTAAGCTCATGGCGGCAGAATTGCCGGCTACCACCGTTTCGCCAAACGAGTTAATAGAGGACTGTATGAGCACATTGGAAATGGAGAACATGGCGCTTTGCAGCCCGGCCGGCACCCCAATTTGCAGCGTTTTAAGCAATTGCGCTTTGTGAAAACGCAGGTGCTTTAGCTGTAGGCGGCAGGCGTCGGTTCGGCGGGCTAAGCTGTAAAGAATTAAAACGGCCGAAACGGTTTGCGAAATGGCGGTGGCAATGGCAACGCCATCTACATTCATGCCTAAAACCGCCACAAAAAACACATTTAAAACAACATTAATTACGCCGGCAACAATTAGGTAATAAAGTGGGGTTTTGGTGTCGCCCGCGGCGCGCATAACGGCGGCGCCAAAATTGTAAACCAGGCTGCCCGTTACCCCTAAAAAGTAATATTTTATGTAAATGGTAGAAAGCGGCAGCACCGAAGCCGGCGTACCCATAAGCACCAAACATTCTTTTAAAAAGAAAAAGCCAATTACCGTTAGCACCACGCCGCTTACCAAGGCCAGCAAAATGGCCGTGTGCACGGCGCACTGCACCTCCCGATCCCGCTTGGCGCCAAGGCCCTGGGCAACGCAAACGCCGGCCCCAATTGAAAGCCCTAAAAACAGGTTTACCATTAATTGAATAAGGGAGGAGGTTGCCCCCACGGCGGCAATAGAGTTGCTGCCGCAAAACTGGCCCACAACAATTAAATCGGCGGTGTTAAAAAGCAGCTGCAGCAGCCCGGTTGCCATAATGGGCAGCGTGTAACGAATTACGCTGGGCAAAATAGGCCCGCTTAGCATATTAATATTTTTTTCCGGCTTCATACAAGGCCTCCAAAAACTGCAAAATTAAGGCTGAAAAAGCAAACGCCTTAACGCCGCCTTTTCAGCCTAACTATTATAACGCCGACAAGGGCGTTTTGCAATAGCTAAAAACAATTATTTTTTGTTTTTTTCTTGTAACGCGCTGGTTTTAGGTTCGGCCTTGGCAATTTGCTCTAAAAGCTGCTCCTTGCCGTAAAAATCCATCATGCTAAGGGCGCTTAGCGCCTCCTGCTTGCGGGCCGGGTCTAACATACCAAGTGTAAACAGCTCCTTAGCCAGCTCGTTTTGCTCGGCCTTTTTGTAGGGGCTTTGCTTTTGCGGCACCACCGAAACATCAAAAATCGGGCGGGCGCGGTCGGGGGCGGAGCCGTTTGCGGTGTAGGTAATGTATTCCCGCTTTTTGGCCTCGCCAACAATGCGAAAGGTGCGCGGCTCGGTGTAGAATTGGCGAATCAGCTCAATTACCAAATTGCAAATGGCGCTGTACGCCCGGTAGGAGGAGCGAATCATATCTCTTGAAAGCTTGTTGCCGGCCTCCTGCAGGGCCTGTATGGCCGAAGCGGCCGTAACGCCCGAGCCGGTGCTCCCCTGCGAAAAATCGCGGTTGCCGGAGGTCTCCTTCATTTCGTCTACCTTAAACTGCAGCAGCTGCAGTGCACTTTGGGAAACATTTTGCACCGCCACCTGCTTTACGGTCTGGTCGTCTACCCGGCCGGTAATGTGCACAAAGGGGTTGCTCCAATCGGCGTATTCCTCCTCGTTTATGCCGGCCGCGTCGCTAATAAACCAGCGTGGACTTTCCGAAACAATGGCGTTTTTTAAAATCACCTCGTCTAATTTGTCAATGGCGGCTTGGCAGCCCTTCATGGTGTCCATGTAGCCAAACCCGGCGGGGCTGCCCTCGGTTACAAATAAGGCGTCTAACACAAAGGGGTAAAGGCCGTGGTTGTAAAAACCGGTGTTTTGGTAAAGGGCCTCGTTCTCCGAGGCAAAAAGCACGGCGCTGCCAACAAATTTGCAGTAGTGCAGCAGCAGCTTGCCGTTAACCGGCTTTTTGTAGTACCAGTCAATTACCAGAGCGCGGTCGTCGTACTCGTAATTGGTTTCGGGCAAATAAAAGGTCAGGTCCGAGCTGGCCTTTAAAATCTCCTTTTCAAACTGCGGGTATTTTTTTAAAAGAACCTTTTTATCTACCGCGTTGGCGTAAAAAATGTTTTGCGATTGCTGCAATTGCTTTACGCCCGGCTCCCAATACAGGTTTAAAAGGTCCACTTGGCAAACATCAACATCGCCAAGCCCGTTTTGCAGTGCCGTGTTCCAAAAAACGCCATAGGCGCCGGTGCCGGTTTTAAGCTTGTACCACCAAACATCCGAGTAGGTCTGCTCAAAATTCCGCTGCTCTAACAAAGCCGGCAAAATGCCGGAAAGCACCTTGGCGTCGGTTTCGTCGCCCTCCTCCCGCGGTAAAACGCAGGGGGTGGGGTAGCTGTCCATGGCGTCGGCGTGCTTGTTTACAATAGAGTTAAACAGCCAAGCCGAGCTTTGGGCAATGGGGCTGTTTTCGCTGCGGCCGGTGCTGTGCCGCAGGTGAAACCATTCTTCATTTTCTAAAATGCGGCGGTTCAGCGGCTCCTTGGCCTCCTTGTACCGCAGCAGCGTTTGGTAAGCGGCCTTTACCGTTTCGGGGGTAATTTTTTGCTTTTTCATTTAAAATTCTCCTTTTTCTTTTAATTTTTAGGGTTTGGTTTTGGGCGCGGGCCTTTGCCCGCCGTGCGGCTACATTCTTAAAAATTCAACCTTTGGGCTGCTGCTCAGCGGCGAAAAGCTTTCCGGCGGTTTTTTGTCAATGCTGTTTTTTCTGGCCGCTAAGGGAATGTGCATTAAAACATAACGGCACTCGTCGTAAATGTGGTCCTCGGCGGTGGTGTCAATATCCTCAACATTGGCGCGGTCGTACACCAGCGCCGGCACGGTGCGAATAAAGTGCTTGCAGGTTTTAAAAATGTAAAGCATGGGCAACCCCTCGGCCGAAAAGGCAAACCGGTAATGAAACTGCATTTTTCCGGCAATGCGGGCGTTTTCGCCCGGCTGCCAGTAAACGCCGTGCTTTTCCATCAGCTCGGCAACGCTCCGCCCGCGGGAGCCGTCAAAAATCGAGGGGTCTGCAATGCCAATAATCGGCTTGCCGCGCAGCAGCGGGTCGTTTTGCTCAATGGCGGCAATTTCGGCGGCAATGTGCCCCGGCTCGTACCGCAGGCCTTGGTTTGGGGTGCCGTTGCAGCCGTAGTATTCGCGAATACGGTACAGGCGGTCGTCCGGGTCTTTGGCGTACCAGCCAACGCTAAAGGGTCGGGTGTAGCCAAAGTCAAACCCGCGGTAAATGGGCCAGCTTGCCGGAATACGAAACGGCTCTATTACATGGGTAAACCGCATATCGCTGTAATGCGCCGGGTCGTTGCGCCACTCGGTAAATACCTGGCCGTCAAAGCTGTCCCAATTGCCGTAAAGCAGCGCGCTGCGCTCGGCCTGCGGCAGCATGGCAAGGCTGGCTAAATAGCCGGGGTCGTTTTCTAACAAAATTTTGTTATCAAACACGGTAGAGGGCACAAAAATGCGGTTGCGCTTTTTGGTTAAAACGCCCCCGCCCGGCGCGGCAATGGTAACGCTTTCGTTAATGGGCGTTAAGGGCGGCGCGGCGGTAATAAACCGCTCCTTTACCCAGGCGTGGCCAACGCCGCCCGGGTTGGCGGTTGCCCTAAGGTAAACCCGGGTGCCCTTGCCGCCCGGCCGATTGCGTGAAAACATATAGCTGTATTCCTCAAAAGTAAAGTGGGTCAGCTCGTCAAACGCAATAAAATCGTACTGCTTGCCTTGGTAGTTAAATTTGTCGGCCGCGGTTGGCATACTACCAAAATAAATTTTGGCGCCGCTTGCAAACTGCCAGTAATGCTCGGCGGCGTGGTACACCGCGGTTGGAAAAGCCGCTTTGTACAGCACGCGGCTGCGGTCTATCAGCGCCGAAAGCTGGGGGTAGGTCTTGCGCAAAATAAGCGCCTTGTAGCAGGGAATATGCACCTGCCGCAGCGCCTCTACCAGCAAGGCGTCACTTTTTCCGCCGCCGGCCGCCCCGCCGTAAAGGCACTCGTACTCCGGCCGGGCCAAAAAGGCAAGCTGCTTGGGCTGCGGCTGCCACAGCGCTTTGGGCAGCGGTTTATTCGCCGTCATGCAGCTCCACCTCCGGTAAAATAATTACGCCGCCGCTGCCGGCGTTTTCGTCCAGCTCGCCCGAAAGGCTTAAAAGCTCTTTTACCGAGGAGGTTAAATTTTTTAAATCCTTAATATCAATGCTTTGCATCAGTTCCTCGTCTGCGGTAATGGCACAAAGGCGGTCAATGGCCCGGTTGGTTACCTGCAGCAGGCTTTTTTGTTGCTTTTGGCGGCTGGGCCGTTTGGGGCGCGCAGGCTTTTTTTGCTCCTTTTCCGGCGCCCCGTTTTGCTGCGTCATTCAATCACTCCTGTTCGTAAATATTTACCCCGTTTTGCGGCAGCCGGCTGCAACCGGGGCATTTTGCCGGCCAAACCAAAGCAAACGCCAAAGCGCCCGCCTAAAAGGGCAAAATAACGGCTCTTTTTTGCTTTTGCCGTTGTAGGGCGCTGCGGTTTACCCAGCTAAAGCAGCCCGCTTTTTGCCGGCGTTTAACATTATAAGGGCTGCCGCCCGGCTTTGCACCCCAGTATTGCGGCCAAAGGGGCAGGGGCCAAAATTGCCGCCGGTTGACAAGCGCCGCAAAAAAGCGTAAAATATTGGCAGATTACTTTGCGGCAGATTATTTTCAAAAGGAAAAGGTGATTTTTATGAAGGTTGGATTTATTGGCTGCGGGAACATTGCTACCGCTATTATTTCGGGCGCGGTTGGCGCAAAGTACCTAAACCCGGCAGAGGTTTTTTGCTACAACCCGCACCCCGAAAAGGCCAAGGCCTTGCAGCAGCAGTACGGCGTGCAGGTTTTGCAAAGCGCGGCCGAGGTTGCCGGCGTAGCCGAGGTTTTGTTTTTAACCGTTAAACCGCAAAAGTACGCGCAGGTTATTGCCGAAATTAAAAACAGCGTTTTAAAAAGCGTTTGTGTGGTAGATGTTGCCGCCGGTGTTCAAATTAAAACTGTGCAGCAGCTGTTTGGGTTTCCCTGCGCGGTGGTGCGGGCAATGCCAAACACGCCGCTGCTGGTGGGGCAGGGGGCAACGGCCCTGGCTGCCGGCAGCGGGGTTTCGGCCGCTTGCTTTAAATTTGTTTTTGGCATTTTTTCGGCCGCTGGGCTGGCTTGCCGTGTAGCGGAGGAAAACATGGACGCGGTAACGGGCATTAGCGGCAGCGCGCCGGCGTTTTTTATGCGCTTTGCGCGGGAGATGATTGCCTGCGGGGTGCAAAACGGAATGGACCCTGCGGCCGCGGAACAGCTGGTTGTGCAAACCATGCGCGGTACGGCCGAGCTGCTGGCTAAAAACCCCGGTGCGGTAAATACCCTAATTAAAAATGTGGCCTCCCCCGGCGGCACTACCGAGGCGGGGCTAAAGCAAATGGATGCATTAGATTTTGACGAAAAAACCAACGCGGTGATTCAGGCGGCCATTGCCCGTTCGGCCGAGCTGGCAAAAAAATAATTTCATAAGCCTTAAGCTTTGGCGGCAACCAAATTTTTACCAAAGCCTGCTTGCGCAAAGCATTAAAAAGCCTGTGCCGGGCCGAAAACGGCGTTTTACCAAGCAAAGCATTTCGCTCAGTTGATTAAAGAATTTTGCTAAGCCAATAAAAGCGTTTTTTCAAGCCGGTAAAAGCATTTTACCAAACCAATAAAAGTATTTTACCAAGTCGGTAATTGCCTTTTGCCAAACCAACAATAGCCTTTGCCCGGGCGAGTGAAAGCCTGTACTATTTTTTTAGGCCTTTTCATACAATAAAATAACCAATAAAACAACAGTTTAGAAAAGGTAGGATGAAAAATGGAACACAGAATTCACGCCCCCGCGCAGATTGTTAAAAAACCAAAAAGGCTTAGCTTTCGCTTAGGGCAGCACCAGGTGCTGTTTGGGCTAACCTTTTGTTTGCTGGCCGGGGTGCTGGCCGGGGCGCTGTATTATAAATATCACGCTGCGAGCGGCTTTTACACCCAAGCCTTTACGCAGTACCGCCAAAGCGTAAGCGGCGGATTTTTTACCGTTTTGTTAGATTCGGTATTAAAAATTTTGCCCTACGCGGCCGGCGTGTTTTTAAGCGGAACCTGCATGGCCGGTATGCTGCTGGCGCCGGTGATTACGGCGGTGTGCGGCTACAATTTTGGCGTGCTTTCGGGGCATTTGTACGCCGCTTACAAGCTAAACGGCATTATGTTTCACCTGCTGCTGGTTTGCCCGTGGGCCACGGTGCTTTCTATTGGGCTGTTGCTAAGCGCAAGGGAGGCGGTTGGTTTCTCGGTTTCTATTGCGCGGCTGGCCTTTCCCGGCCGGCACACCGCCATGCTGGACCGCGATTTTAAGCTGTACTGCACCCGGCAGCTGTTTGTTTTGCTTTGCTTTTCGGCGGCGGCTTTACTGCGAACGGTGCTAAGCTGCTGCTTTGGTTCCTTTTTTAGTTTTTAAGTGGAAGTTGGCGGTATTTCCTATTAAAAAGTGCTAAATTTAGTTGAAACAGATAATTTGTTGTAACATTGCACAAAAAACAATTGCATTTTTTAGGATGTTCGTCAGTTTTAAGACTATCTTTTTTCTTGCAAAGCTGCTATAATAATTACAGTCGAAAGACGGTATAACTTAGTTGACGACGATTATATATATCTCCCCCCAAAAAAGTAAAGGACGGCTATTAGGCCGTCTTTTGCTTTTTTATTTGCAATTTTTTAAAAGAAAAGGTATAATACATAATACTTAGGTTAGCGGTAATTTAAAAACAAACGGGGAACCGTTAGGAGGAAACGCTTTTGGAAAACAAGGTGGGCAAGCTTTATGTTGTGGGTACGCCGCTGGGCAATTTGGCCGATTGGTCGCCCCGGGCGGCCGAGGTTTTGGCCGCGGCAGATTTTATTGCCGCGGAGGATACCCGCGTAACGCTAAAGCTGTTAAATAAATTTAACATTAAAACCCCAATGGTAAGCTACCACGAGCACAACCACAAGCTGCGGGGCGAGCAAATTTTAGGCCGGCTGCTTTTGGGCGAAAGCTGCGCTTTGGTAACCGACGCCGGTATGCCGGCAATCTCCGACCCCGGGGAGGATTTAGTGCGCTTGGCCCGGCAGCACGGGGTAGAGGTTTGCTCGGTACCCGGCCCCAGCGCGTTAATTACGGCGTTAGCCGCCTCGGGCCTGCCCAGCGGCCGGTTTTGTTTTGAGGGGTTTTTATCGGTAAACAAAAACAGCCGGCGCGAGCATTTACTTAGCGTTCAAACCGATGAACGAACCCTAATTTTTTACGAGGCGCCGCACAAGCTGGTTGCCACCTTAACCGATATGTTAGAAATTTTGGGCGACCGGCAAATAGCCCTTTGCAAAGAGCTTACCAAGCTGCACGAAAGCGTGCAGGTCGGCCCTATTTCGGCCGCGTTAAAGGGGTTTGAGCAGCAGCCGCCAAAGGGGGAGTTTGTGCTGGTGGTGCACGGGGCCGAGCCGGTGCAGCAGCCCGCCCTAACCCTGCCGCAGGCCGTACAAATAGCCAAAGAGCTTTTAGCGCAGGGCTGCTCAATGCCGCAGGCAAGCAAACAGGCGGCCGCGCAAAGCGGGCTAAAAAAAAGCGAGATCTACCGCCTGCTGCAAGAGCAGGAATAAATTTTAAATGCGGCCGGCAAACGCAGCGGCCGCATTTAAAAACAAACACAGCAAAAAAATAAAACATCAGCTGCAAAAGGTTTGCAGCTGATGTTTTTGTGTTTTTATTGCTTGCGGAAAAGGTTTATAAAAGCTTATTTAAAGGCTTCCTCAACCGCAACGGCACAGGCAACGGTAGCGCCAACCATGGGGTTGTTGCCCATACCAATTAGGCCCATCATTTCAACATGGGCGGGAACCGAGGAGGAGCCGGCGAACTGAGCGTCGGAGTGCATACGGCCCATGGTGTCGGTCATACCGTAAGAGGAGGGGCCGGCAGCCATGTTGTCCGGGTGCAGGGTACGGCCGGTGCCGCCGCCGGAAGCAACCGAGAAGTAGTTTTTGCCGTTTTCAATGCACCATTTTTTGTAAGTGCCGGCAACCGGATGCTGGAAGCGGGTGGGGTTGGTGGAGTTACCGGTAATAGAAACGCCTACATTCTCCAGCCGCATAATGGCAACGCCTTCCGGAACATTGTCGGCGCCGTAGCATTTAACATCGGCACGCGGGCCTTTGGAATAGGCCGTTTCGCTAACCACCTTAACCTCTTCGGCGTAGGGGTCAAACTCGGTTTTAACATAGGTAAAGCCGTTAATGCGGGAAATAATAAAGGCGGCGTCCTTACCCAAACCGTTTAAAATAACCTTTAACGGAGTGGTGCGAACCTTATTGGCGTTTAAAGCAATTTTAATGGCACCCTCGGCCGCAGCAAAGGATTCGTGCCCGGCTAAGAAGCAGAAGCACTTGGTTTCCTCCGAAAGCAGCATTTTGCCCAAATTGCCGTGGCCTAAGCCAACCTTGCGGTTTTCGGCAACCGAGCCGGGAATACAAAAGGATTGCAGACCAATGCCAATGGCAGCGGCGGCGTCTGCAGCCTTGGTGCAGCCCTTTTTAATGGCAATGGCGCAGCCTACCGTGTAGGCCCAAATTGCGTTTTCAAAGCAGATCGGCTGGGTCTCGCGAACAATTTTGTCGCAGTCAATGCCCTTTGCTAAAGTAATTTCTTTGCACTCCTCAATAGAGGAAATGCCGTATTCTTTTAATACCGCGTTAATTTTATCAACGCGTCTTTCGTAACCTTCAAATAAAGCCATGTTCCTGCACCTCCTTATTCTTCACGCGGGTCAATGTATTTAACAGCCTCATCAAAGCGGCCGTAAGTACCCATAGACTTTTTGTAAGCCTCGTTCGGCTCCATGCCTTTTTTAATTAGGTCGGTCATTTTGCCTAAAGAAACAAACTCGTAGCCAATTACCTGGTCGTCGGCGTCTAAAGCCATGCGGGTGCAGTAGCCTTCGGTCATTTCCAAATAACGCACGCCCTTGGCCTTGGTGCCGTACATGGTGCCAACCATGGAGCGGGAGCCTTTGCCCAAATCCTCCATGCCGGCGCCAATTACTAAGCCGCCCTCAGAAAAAGCAGATTGCGAACGGCCGTAAACAATTTGCAAAAACAGCTCGCGCATGGCGGTGTTAATAGCGTCACATACTAAGTCGGTGTTCAGGGCCTCTAAAACGGTTTTGCCGGGTAAAATTTCGGCAGCCATGGCGGCCGAGTGGGTCATGCCGGAGCAGCCAACGGTTTCAACCAGCGCTTCCTCAATAATGCCGTTTTTAACATTTAACGAGAGCTTGCAGGCGCCCTGCTGCGGGGCACACCAGCCCACGCCGTGCGTGTAAGCGGAAATATCTTTAATTTCGCGCGCCTGTACCCATTTGCCTTCCTCCGGAATCGGAGCCGGGCCGTGGTTGGGGCCCTTGGCAACGCAGCACATATTTTGTACTTCTTCTGAATAGTTCATATTCAAAACTCCTTTTCAAAATATCGCAAGACGGGGGCCGAACAGCCGGCTGCTTTTGCAAGCAAGGCCAAAAAGCCAAACGCCGTCAAACTAACACCTCTATTATAAATTCTAAACGCCAAAAAGGCAAGAGAAAATTAAAAAGAATTGTCGAATTTTTGGGGTAGGGGCGCTAAAATTAAAATATTCGGCAAAAATTGGGGCTTTGCGGCAAAAATCGGCCGCAGCTTTACGCGGCTGCGTTTTTTTGCTTTAGGGATTTAAAATCAATCTGGGCCAAAATAACGGCGCCAAACATAATTACGCAGCCTAAAATTTGTAAAGGGGACATACTCTCCCCAAACAAGGCGCCGGTTAACGCCGCAAAAACCGATTCTAAGCTCATAAGTACGCTGGCAACCGTTGCGTTGGTAACCCGCTTTTGGGCTACTACCTGCAGCGTGTAGGCTACCGCGCAGGAAAAAACGCCAAGGTAGGCTATGTAGGGCAGGGCCGAAAGAATGTGCGCCGGGGTTAGCAGCGCCCGCTCGCTTGGCAGCGCAAAGCAGCAAAGCGAAAACAACCCGGCCACAAAAAATTGCAGCATAGAAAGCTTTAGCCCGTTGCATTTTGGGGAAAAGTGGTCTACCACCATAATGTGCGCCGAAAACGAAAAGGCACAGCCGGCTACAAAACCGTCGGCCAACAGGTTTACGCTGCCGCCCTTAAAGCAAAGCAGGTAAAGCCCGGTAAAGCTTAGCAGCACGCTAACCCAAACCGAAAGCGCCGGCCGCTTTTTAAAAAACAGCCCCGCTATTGGCACAATAATAATGTACATAGCGGTAATAAAGCCGGATTTGCCCGCAGCGGCGTCGTTTTGCCCGTAAAACGACATACCAAGCTGCTGCAGCGCGGTAGAAAAAAACAGCAAAAAGCCGCAAATAAACCCGCCCAGCTTTTCGTCTTTGGTAAAAAACGGGGCTTTGGGCCGGCCGTTTTGCCCGCGGCGGTTTAAAAACAGCACCACCGGCAAAAGGGCAACGCCGCCCAGCAGCATACGCGCAAAATTTAAAAAAATGGGTCCAACAAAGCGCAGCCCGGCGTCTTGCGCCACAAAGCTGGCCCCCCAAATCATAGAGGTTATAACCAGCATACCGCTGCCTTTGGTGTTTTCGCTAATTTTCATAAGCATCCCTCGCAAGCCTTTAAAACAGTATTATTTTAGCATAAAAGGGCATATAATATCAAGCCGCAATAAAACTTAAAAACTTAAAAAAAACTGTACTTTTTTTGCCGAATATGCTATACTGTGTAGGTTAGAATGGTTCCAAAAGCTCGGCAAGGGCTTTGGGCCGGCTGTTTGCCCCGCCGGCGGGGCGGCACCGGTGCTTTGCAAAATTTAAAAGGCCAGGGGGCAAGGCCCGCCTGCCGGGGCGGCCCGCAGCGCCCCTTGGCTGTAAGAACGGAGTGTTATTACAAATGCTTTTAAACCTGTTAAAATCTATTTTGTACGGTATTATTGAGGGCATTACCGAATGGCTGCCCATTAGCAGCACCGGGCACCTAATTTTGGCCGAACAGCTAATTCCCTTTAAAAATGTTTCGGCCGACTTTTTTTCAATGTTCGAGGTGGTCATTCAATTAGGCGCTATTATTGCCGTAGTGCTGCTGTTTTGGAACAAGCTTTGGCCGTTTCGCAGTAAGGCGGCAGCGGCTAAGGTAGGCGGCTCGCTGGTTAAAGCAAACACCATTCAGCTTTGGCTTAAGGTTATTGTTGCCTGCCTGCCGGCGGCCGTTTTGGGCCTTTTGCTGGATGACTGGCTGGACGCTCACCTTTACAATAAAATTACCGTTTCGGTTACTCTTATTTTGTACGGCGTGCTGTTTATTTTGGTAGAAAATTATAATCGCCGCCGCAAGCCGACGGTTACTACCTTAGGCGGGCTGGATTATAAAACCGCGCTGATTATTGGCGGGTTTCAGGTGCTGGCAATGATTCCGGGAACCTCCCGCTCCGGAGCCACCATTTTAGGGGCCATTTTAATTGGCTGCGCCCGGCCCATTGCCGCGGAATTCAGCTTCTTTTTAGCTATTCCAACCATGTTTGGCGCCAGCGCCTTAAAGCTGGTTAAATTCTTGGCCAATAACAGCTTTTCGGGCGCCGAGGTTGCCATTTTGCTGGTTGGCATGGTAGTTTCGTTCTTGGTTTCGGTTGTGGCCATTCGCGGGTTAATGAGTTATGTGAAAAAAAGGGATTTTTCCTTTTTCGGGTACTACCGCATTGTGCTGGGGCTTTTAGTTATTTTAGCAACCGTGCTGGCGTAGTTTTATGAAGAAAAACGATCGCGTTTTGGTGCAAATAACCGGCCTTACCGGGGCCGGCAGCGGGGTTGGCCGGGTAAACGGAATGGCGGTTTTTGTGGCGGGGGCTGCCGTTGGCGACGAGCTGATTGCCCACATTATTAAGGTAAAAAAAAGCTACGCCGTTGGCATTATTCACAAGCTTGTAACCCCCTCTAAAAACCGTAAGCCGGTTGATTGCCCGGTGTTCGGCCGCTGCGGCGGCTGCACCTTTCGGCACCTAACCTACAAAGCCGAGTGTGCTGCCAAGCAGCAGGCCGTGCAGGATGTGATGCAGCGTATTGGCGGGGTGCAAAAGCCCCCCGAACCAATTATTGTAGCGCAAAACACGGTGCACTACCGCAACAAAGCGCAGTACCCGGCCGCAAACGGCAAAAACGGCGTTTGCTTTGGCTTTTACGCCGGGCACACGCACCGCGTTATTCCGCAAAGCAGCTGCTGCCTGCAGCCCAAAATTTTTGGTGCGGCCTTAAACGCTGTAAAGCAGTGGGCTAACAGTTTTGGCATTAAAGCCTACCAAGAGCAAACCGGCAGCGGATTGCTGCGGCATGTGCTGCTCCGATTTGCCGAGGCTACCGGCCAGCTTATGGTGGTTCCGGTTATAAACGGCACAAACTTGCCCTTTGCCGAGCAGCTGGTGCAGCAGCTGCAGGGGGCGGTTGGCAGCGCCTTGCAAACCGTTTGTTACAACATAAACACCGAAAAAACCAATGTGGTGCTGGGGCCCCAGTGCTGCACGGTTTACGGCAGCGGATTTATTACCGACGAAATTTGCGGCGTACAGGTTCGCATTTCGCCGCAATCCTTTTACCAGGTAAACCGGGCTATGGCAACGGTGCTGTACCAAAAAGCTGCCGGGTTTATTACGCCGGCGGACCGCACCATTTTAGACCTTTTTTGCGGCACGGGCACCGTGGGGCTTTCGGTGCTGCGCTGCACGGGCGACCTTACCAAAGCCCTAATAGGGGTAGAAATTGTGCCCCAAGCGGTGCAGGACGCCGAAGAAAACGCCCGCAAGGCGGGGGTAAATGCCCGCTTTATTTGCGGCGACGCCGGCAAAGCCGCCGAACAGCTGCTGCGCGAGGGCGCTTGTGCCGATGTTGTGGTGGTAGACCCGCCCCGTAAAGGCTGCGAGCCGGCACTGCTGCAAACCATTGCCAACGACTTTGCCCCTAAAAAAATTATTTACATCTCCTGCGACCCGGCAACGCTGGCGCGGGATGTAAAACAGCTGCAGGAGCTAAGCTACCGGCTTGAAAGCTACACCCCGGTAGACCTTTTTCCCGGCACCGCCCATGTGGAAACGGTGGCGCTGTTAACGCAGCAGCCTTAAACGGCTTAAGCCGGCGGCGGTAATTTAGGGCGTGCAGCATTTGGCGTTACATACCGAAACGGCTAAGGGCTTTAAAGCAAGCTGTTTTTAATGCTACGGCCCCGGTTATGTTAATTAAAAAGGCAGGTACAAACTGTTTTTGTACCTGCTTTTTTACAGCTGCATTTTAGTCCATTTTGGCTTTTGGCCCATAACCGGCTAAAAATGCAAAGTAACGCCGGCCGCAAGCGTTTAAACCTACGGCCGGCGTTGCTTTTAAAGCCTTTATTTTTGTTAAATGCGGTACACTGTGCCGGGGTTAATGCTGCCGTACTTTGTTTTTTGCAGCAGCCTGTCAGCGCTCTCCGGGTCCTCTACGCTAAAAATCATTAAGGCTTTACCGGTTTCGTGCGCCACGCAGGCGTAAACATAGCGAATTTCAACATTCGCGGCCGTTAAAACCTCTAACGCGGCCGAAAAGCCGCCCGGAACATCCTCAATAGCAACGGCCAGCACGGGGGTAATTTTAACAATAACGCCCGATTGCTTTAACGCCTGCTTGGCCTTTTGCGGGTTGCTAACAATTAAGCGTAAAACGCCGTATTCTTCGTTTTCGGCTAACGAAAGGGCGCTAATATCAATGCCGTTTTGCGCCAGCGTTTGAGTAACGGCGGCTAAGCGGCCCTTTTTGTTTTCAACAAAAACCGAAACCTGTTCCACAATCATGCTAAAACCCCCTTAAAGCTTGCGTAGGTCTACTACGCGTTTGGCTTTGCCCTCGCTGCGGGCAATAGATTTTGGATTAACTAAGTGTACCCGAACACCCAGCCCTAAGGCCGAGCGCAGCTCGCCGGTAATGCGTTTTTCAATTTGCGCAATGCTTTTAATATCGTCGGCAAATAGGTTTTCGCTCATTTCTACATCTAAATCAAAGGTGTCGGTGTTGTTTACCCGGTTAACGGTAATAAGGTAGTTCGGGGTAATTTCGCCGTTGTTTACCCGCAGCAGAACCTCCTCAATTTGCGAGGGGAATACATTTACGCCGCGAATAATTAACATATCGTCGCTGCGGCCGCTGGGCTTTTGCATACGCAAATGGGTGCGGCCGCAACGGCAGGGCTCGTAATTTAAGGCACAAATATCCCACGTGCGGTAACGAATAACAGGAAAGCCCTGTTTATCCAGCGTGGTAAAAACCAATTCGCCGGTGGCGCCGTGCGGCAGCACCTCGCCCGTTTCGGGGTCAATAATTTCGGCAATAAAATGGTCCTCCCAAACGTGCATGCCGCATTGGTATTCGCACTCGCAGGAAACACCCGGGCCCATAATTTCCGAAAGGCCGTAAATGTCGTAGGCCTTAATGCCCAGCTTGCTCTCAATCTCGCGGCGCATATTTTCGCTCCACGGCTCGGCACCAAAAATGCCAACTCTTAGGCTTAGCTGGTCTTTTACGCCAAGGCGCTCTACCTCCTCGCCCAAGTACATGGCGTAAGAGGGGGTGCAGCAAAGGCCGGTGGCTTTAAAATCTATCATGGTTTGAATTTGCAGCGCCGTATTGCCCGAGGACATTGGAATAACCGTTGCGCCAACCTTTTCAATGCCGCCGTGCAGGCCAAAGCCGCCGGTAAACAGGCCGTAACCAAAGGATACCTGAAAAATATCGCCCTTGCCAATGCCAACCGCGGTAAGCATACGGGCAATGCAGTCCGACCAATCTTCTAAATCCTGCTTGGTGTAGCCCACTACAATGCGCTTGCCGGTAGTTCCGCTGGAGGCGTGCAGCCGCACAATATTCTCCATAGGCTCAGCAAACAGGCCGTAGGGGTAATAATCCCGCAGATCCTTTTTGTAAGAAAACGGCAGGCGGGGCAGGTCCTCAACGCCTTTAATATCCTCCGGCTTTAACCCGCGTTCGTCCATCCGGCTGCGAAAACATTCTACCCGCTCGTACATTCGCCGTACCTGCGCCACTAATTTTTGGCTTTGCAGCTGCTGTAGCTGTTCGCGGCTTAGGGTCTCGGCCTCTTTGTTCCAAAACTTCAATGCTTAGTTCCCCCTTTTACGGTGTTTGCCAGGGTTAAAATAACGCCCAATGCTACCGAAAGGGCCGCCGCCATAATTACCTGGTATTCGGCCGGCAGCAAAAAGGTAACCGTGTGGGCCGGAATCCAAAAAAACGGCACGGTCTTGGCAATGGTAAAGCCGGCAAAGGTGCTCCAATCAATTCCCGTTACAACCGCCTTTAGCCCGGCAGGCTGCTTTTGCGCCCGCAGCGCCAACAGCTTGTCGGTGCATTTGTGTACCGCCATAAAGGTGGGGCCAAAGGTGGTGTTCATAATAACGCTGGTGTAAAGCGCCCTTAAAAAGGCGTTGCTGCCGCCCGGCAGGGTGCCGCCGGCCATTAAGGCGGCAACCGCGGCGCCGTAAACTTTCATCATAAAAGTAATCCAAACGCCAATAAGCCCCCAAATAATAAAGCGCCAAAGCAGCTTAACCGGCAGCGTAAAGCTGCCCTTGGCCAAAAAGGCGGCAATTAACTCGCCGGCGGTGGCCAGCAGCGCAAATTTTGCAAAGCCCATTAAAAATGGGTGGCTGCCCGAGGCCGATTTAAACCATTCCCGGCTTTGCGGCAAAATTAAAATAACCGCGAATGCAAGCAGCACGGCAATAATGTAACCAGCCGAGCAAGCCTTAACTGTTTTTATGTTTTTTTGTTCTGCCATTGTTATTCCCCCGGTTTAGTGGTAATGGTAGCCTAAATCAAAGGCACGCAGGTTTAATTCTTTAAACTTTTCGGGCACCGTTTCGCAAATAATTTTTTGCCAAACGGCGTAGTCAATGTTGGTGCTTTGCGCCAATACCCCAATTAAAACAACATTAACCGCTTTGGCCGAGCCGGCCTGCTCGCTTAGCTTTAAAGCGTCCAGCGCGGTAAGGTCGGCGCGCTCGCCAAGGTAGCCCAAAATGTTTTGCGGGTACTCGGCGACGCCGGTAATAACCGGCATTGGCAAAATGGCGCGGTCGTTTAAAATTATTTTGCCGCCCTTGCGCAAAAAGGGCAAAGCCCGCAGGGCCTCTAACCGCTCAAAGGCTAAAATAATGTCGGCCTCGCCCTTGTCAATAATTGGGGCGTTTACCTGCTCGCCGTATTTAACGTAGGTAACAACGCTGCCGCCGCGCTGGCTCATGCCGTGCACCTCCGAAACCTTAACATCGTACCCCTCGTGAATAACGGCGGCGCCTAAAATGCGGCTGGCCAGCAGGGTACCCTGGCCGCCAACGCCAACAATCATAATATTTTTTGTGTTTGCCATTACGCTTCCTCCTTACCAATGGCGCCAAAGGGGCAAACGCCGGTGCACAGCCCGCAGCCGTTGCACTGGGTAACATCAATTTGGGCCTTGTTGTTTTTAAACTGAATGGCCGGGCAGCCTAATTTCATACATTTTTTGCAGCTGCGGCAGGCGGCCGGGTCTACGGCGCAATGGCCGGTGTAATGTACGGTTTTTAAAAGGGCGCAGGGCCGCTGCGCAATAATAACCGAGGGCTCGTTGGCCGCAAGCTCCTCTTTTACCGCCTGCTCAAAGCCGGCAAGGTCAAACGGGTCCTCAATGCGTACCCGGTCTACCCCAACGGCGTGGCAAAGGGCCTCTAAATCTACCTGCCGGGTGGGCTCTTTACGAATGGTAAAGCCGGTGGTGGGGTTATCCTGGTGGCCGGTCATGCCGGTAATAGAGTTATCTAAAATAATAACGGTGTTGTTGCCCTTGTTGTAAACAATGTCAATAAGCCCCGTAATGCCCGAGTGAATAAAGGTAGAATCCCCAATGACCGAAACCAGGTTTTTGGCAAAATCGCTGCCGCGCGCTTTTACCATGCCGTGCGCCGCGCTAACCGAGGCGCCCATGCAAATGGTGGTATCTACCGCGCAAAGCGGCTGCACCGCCCCCAAGGTGTAACAGCCAATATCGCCCGAAACGGTAACCCCTAATTTAGAAAGCACATAAAAGGTGCCGCGGTGGGGGCAGCCCGGGCACATAACCGGCGGCCGGGCGGGAACATTTTCGGCCGGCGGGGCAAAGCTGGGCTCGGTGCCCAAAACGGCTTTGGCAATCATGTTCTGGTTGTATTCGCCAAGCAGGCTAAAGCAGCTTTTGCCCAAAACCTTTAGCCCTAAGGCGCGCACATGCTCCTCAATAAACGGGTCCAGCTCCTCAATTACATAAAGCGTTTCAACCGTTTTGGCAAAATCTAAAATCAGCTTTTCGGGCATGGGGTAGGCCAGCCCTAATTTTAAGTAGTTGGCGTTTTGGCCCAGCGCCTCCTTGGCGTAGGCGTAAGAGGTGCCCGAGGTAATTACGCCAATTTTGGCGCCGTTGTTTTCAATTTTGTTCAGCTTGGTGGTTTCGGCAAAGGCGCGCAGCTTTTGCTCCCGCTGCTCTACCGCAACGTGGCGGGCAATGGCGTTGGCCGGCACCATAACATTTTTGCGAATGTTTTTTTCGTAGGGCTTTAGCACCGGCGTTTCGGGGTCGCACAGCTCTACTAAGCCTTGCGAGTGCGAAACACGGGTAGAAAGCCGAATAAACACCGGGGTATCAAACTGCTCGCTTAAAGCAAAGGCCTGTTTGGTAAACGCCTTACATTCGGCCGAATCCGAAGGCTCTAACATCATTATTTTTGCCGCTTTGGCGTAGTGGCGGGAGTCCTGCTCGTTTTGGGAGGAGTGCATACCCGGGTCGTCGGCAACACAAAAAACCAGCCCGCCGTTTGCCCCAATGTAGCTTACGGTAAAAACCGGATCGGCCATTACGTTTAGGCCAACGTGCTTCATGCAGCTCATGGCGCGGCCCCCGGCAATAGAGGCGCCAATGGCCGTTTCGGCGGCAACCTTTTCGTTCGGGGCCCATTCTACATAAACCTCTTTATACTGCACCATGCTCTCGGTAATTTCGGTGCTGGGGGTGCCGGGGTAGGAGGATACTACCTGTACGCCGGCCTCGTAAGCGCCGCGCGCTACCGCAGCGTTGCCAAGCATTAGTTTTTTCATTCGGGTTCGTCCTTTCCGTTTGTTAAATCTCGTTTTCCAGCGCTACTACGGGCTCTTTGCAGTACATCTCCCGCAGGCGCGGTTTTTCAATTTTTCCGGTGGGGTTGCGCGGTACATCGGCAAAAATAATTTTGCGCGGACGCTTGTAACGCGGCAGCTCTAAGCAAAAATCGTTTACCTCGGCCTCGGTTAGGGTGCAGCCCTCTTTTACCTGAATAATGGCGGTGGCAATCTCCCCTAAACGGTGATCCGGCAGGCCAATAACGGCGCAGTCGGCAATGGCGTTGTTTTTGCGTAAAAAGTTTTCTATCTGCACCGGGTAAATGTTTTCGCCCCCGGTAATAATAACATCTTTTTTGCGGTCAACTAGGTAAATAAAACCGTCGTTGTCCTGCATGGCCATGTCCCCGGTAAACAGCCAGCCGTCGGCCAAAACCTCTTTCGTGGCTTCCTCATCGTTGTAATAGCAGGTCATAACGCCGGCGCCCTTAACGGCCAGCTCGCCCACCTCGCCCGGTTTAACGGGGTTGCGGTGCTCGTCTACAATTTTGGCCTGCCAGCCAAAGCCCGGCTTGCCAATGGCGCCAACATGGTCAATATTCTCTACTCCTAAATGCACGCAGCCCGGGCCAATAGATTCGCTTAGGCCGTAGTTGGTGTCGTACTGGTGGTGGGGAAAAACCTTTTTCCAGCGCTTAATTAAGCTGGGTGGAACCGGCTGTGCGCCAATGTGCATTAAGCGCCACTGGTCTAATTTGTAGTTTTTTAAATCTACCTCGCCCCGGTCAATGGCGTCTAATATATCCTGCGCCCAGGGCACTAACAGCCACACAATGGTACATTGCTCCTCCGAAACGGTTTTTAAAATCCACTCCGGCTTGGTGCCTTTTAAAAGCACCGCCTTGCCGCCAACCAAAAAGCTGCCGAACCAGTGCATTTTGGCGCCGGTGTGGTACAGTGGGGGAATACAAAGAAAAACATCGTCCTTGGTTTGGCCGTGGTGGTTTTGTTCTACCCTTGCGGCGTGCATTAGGCTTTCGTGGTTGTGCAAAATAGCTTTGGGAAAGCCCGTAGTGCCGGAGGAAAAGTAAATGGCTGCGTCATCGGCGTCGGTTAATAAAATCTTTGGGGTCTCGCTGCTGCAGTACGAGGTTAGCTTTTCGTAATTTTCCGCAAAGGCGGGGCAATCCTCCCCTACATACAACCATATTTTAATTTGCGGCACCCGGCTGCAAACCTCTTCTACCCGGCCGGTAAATTCCGGGCCGAATACTAAGTATTCCGAATCGGATTTTTGCAGGCAGTATTTAATTTCCTCGGCTGTGTAGCGGTAGTTTAGCGGAACCGCCACCGCGCCGGCCTTTAAAATGCCAAAGTAGGCGGGCAGCCACTCTAAGCAGTTCATTAGCAAAATAGCAACCTTGCTGCCTTTTTTAATCCCGCGGGAGAGCAGCAAATTGGCAAACCGGTTGGCCCGGGCTTGAAATTCGCCCCAGGTAATCTCCCGGCGAAAGCTTTCCGCCTTGGTAGACTGCATTAGGGCAAATTCGCGCCAGGTCATGTTCTTGGTGTTTTCCAGCTTGGGGTTAATTTCTACCAAGCTAATGTCGTTGGGGTAAAAATCTGCGTTTTTGGTAAGTATTTCGGTAATCGGCATAAAAGCCACCCTTTCTTTCAGGCGCTGGGCCTTGTTCTCGGGCGGGGGAGCCTTTTCAGGCTGCCGCCGCGGGGGCAAAATAAAACGCCCCCTGTTAAACAGAGGGCGGAAACTCAGCTCCGCGGTACCACCTCAATTTGCTTTTTCCTCACAAAAAAAGCCTTTGTAAGTGAAGCTCACTTAACACGCTGTAACGGGCACACCCGGCAAGCCCCTACGCAAACGGCCCAAAACCGGCCGCCCTTCCGAGCTGCAGCTTGCAAAGGGTAATTCGGCCGCGTGCGGCTGCCGCCTTGCACCAAACCGGCTGCTCTCTTAAAAACCTAACACACGCCTACTAAGCTTTGCTGTTGCGCTTTTTTAAAATTATATTTTAAATATTATAGCACGCGCACCGTTTTAAGTCAAGCAAATACGGCCGCAAAACTGCCCAAAAATAAAGGGCGGTATTTAGTAAAAAAACAAAATTTTTAGAATGAAATCTTTTTTTTAGAAAAAAATAATAGCGGGCGAAATTTTAGAAAAAATAATAGCGGGGCAAAACGCCTTTTAACGGGGCAAAAATTGGGGCCAAGCGGCCGCCGGGCCACGGTGTTAACGGCAAATAAAGTTTGCCGGCTAAATTGGCAGTTTAACCGGCGCGGCAATTGGCCCGCGCCGCAAGGCGCCTTGCCCGCAGCTATTGCTGCTGCATTTTACCATAAACCGAAAGGGGAACTTTAAATGAACCAACCAAACAATAAAACAAACCAACCAAACAATAAAACAAACCAAACAAACAATAAATCAAACCGGCCAAACAACAAAATAAGCGGGCCAAACAACAAAGGCCGGCAAAGCGGCAACGGTAAGCTTAGCAACGCCAACGCGCAGGGCGCCCTAAACCAGCTTGGCAACGCGCCGGGCAGTAAAGGTAAGGCCGAAAACTTTCGCGCGCCGGCCGAGCTTTCGGCTCTGCCTTACTGCACCAACCCCGAAACCTGCGAGGAAATGCTAAACACCTTTGGCACCTACAACATTCAGCCAACCGCGAATACCGACAACGAATTTCCGGCTATTGCGCAGGGCAGCGTGCGCCAAAACCCTAAAAATTTTAAAGCAAAAAGGTAAAAATAGGCTTAAGGTTGTTTTAAAAAAATCGGATTTAAAAGGTAAACATCAAGGCGCAGGGGGCAGAAAAGCTTGTAAAAAAAACAGGCTTTTTCTGCCTTGTCTTTTAAAAAAGCAGCTGTTATACTTTTAGTTAAGTAAAACCAATTTAAAATCGGCGCGTTTTGGCTGCCGGTTTAAAGCCGGGCGCAGCGTTGTGCCGCGCCGGAAAATTGGCGGGAGGTTATTTATTAAATGAGTATTGCGTTTTTAAAAGACCGTTTTGTGTTAAACACCAAAAACACCAGCTATGTTATTTTGCTGCGTAGCTGCACCTTTGACGGCACGACCGAAACCGTTATGGCCGTTTGTAACGGCTATTGGGGCGAGCGGCTGCTGCACCCCGAGGAGGTGCCGAACAACTATTTTGCCGCCAACGGCAGCAGCGCCTACATTGAAATGCCCCTGCAGTGCCAGGAGTACCCGGCCTACGGCGCTAAATTTTTTAACGCCGAAAGCCTAAAGGTGCGCTTTGCTGACGGCGTACGCGACCTGCGTTTAAGCTATAAAGATTACAAAATTGCCGAGGACGGGCACCTGCTTACCCTAACGCTAAAAGACATTTATTACCCGTTTGAGGTTGATTTGTGCTACCGCATTTTTGAGGGGCTGGATTTAATAGACCGCTGGACCGTTTTGCGCAACATAGGGCCGGACCCGGCCGAGCTGGAAACCTTTTATTCTGCCAACTTTACGGTGCCGTACAGCGAAAATTTGCGGTTAACGCATTTTTCCTCTGCCTGGGGCGATGAATATAGGCTGCAGCAGCAGCCGCTGCTGCAAAGCCCCGTGCTGCTGGAAAGCCGCGCCGGGGTATCAAACGCTACGGCCTACCCCTACTTTGCGGTAGACCAAAATGCCACCGAGCACAGCGGGGCGGTTTGGTTTGGCACCCTGCAGTGGAGCGGCAACTGGCAAATTAAAGCGGGACGCGACCACAACCGCTGGCCGCAAATTTGCGGCGGTATTTCAAATTATAATACGGCTTACACCTTAAACGGCGGGCAAAGCTTTCAAACGCCGGTATTTACCGGCGGCTTTGTAACCGGCGGTTTTGGCACCGCTGCCCGGCAGCTACACGGCTACCAGCGCCAAACCAGCAAAACCCCCTGGACCAACAGGGTTATGCCGGTAATGTACAACGCCTGGGCCAGCTTTTATTTTAATTTAGATGAAGCAATGCTAATGGCACAGGCCGAGCGCTGCCAAAAGCTTGGGGTAGAGCTGTTTATGATAGACGACGGCTGGTTTAAAAACCGCAATAACGACCTTGCCGGCCTTGGCGACTGGGAGATAGATCCCGAAAAGTTCCCGAACGGGCTAACGCCGCTGATTAACAAGGTTGAAAGCCTGGGCATGATCTTTGGTATTTGGGTAGAACCGGAAATGGTTTCGGAAGAAAGCGAGCTGTACCAAGAGCACCCCGAATGGATTTTGCGCTACCCCACCCGCCAGCCGGTTAAAAAACGCCACCAGTATGTGCTGAATTTTGGCTTGCCCGAGGTTTACGAATTTACCGTTGCCTGGCTGGATAAGCTGTTGCGTGAAAACCATATTCAATACTTAAAATGGGATATGAACCGCTTTTTAAGCGAAGTGAACTGGAACGGGCTAACCAACACGCCGGATGACGCCGTTTACATTAAGTATGTGCAAAATTTGTACCGCGTGCTGGAATATATTAACCAAAACTACCCCGAAGTTTTAATAGAAAACTGTGCCTCCGGCGGCCTGCGGGCCGATCTTTCCATGGCTAAGTGGTGCGGCCGCATTAACCGGAGCGATAATCAGGATTGCTTAGACGCTTTGGTAATGCACGAGGGCTTTACCCGTGTAAACCTTACCAAGGCCGCGGGCGGCGGCTGCCATTTGCACCATACCAGGTATGTTACAATGAGTGGGCGGTACGAGGCTTTAAAGCGCATGGCCTACACCGGGCTTTTGGGCTCCTTTTCGGTGGGGTTAGATTTAAGAAAACTAAACAAGCAGCAACTTAGCGAGGTTGCCGGGTACATTGCCCTTTACAAGCGCCTGCGCGAAACGGTTCAGCTGGGCAATATGTACCTGCTGCGCTCGGTAAACGACCCAACTGCCCCAGCCGTTATTTACCAGTTTGTAAGCCAAGATAAAAAGCAAAGCGTAGTATTTATTTACAACAATAACAAGGGCTTTATGGGCTGGTTAGAGGCCTTTAAGCTTTACGGGCTGCAGCCCGAAACGGTTTACAATATTGAAATGGCGGGGGATGACGCCAAACGCACGCATGTTGATTTTGCCCCTTTGAGCGGCGACACTTTAATGAAGTTTGGCGTTAGCTTTAAAGATAAACGCCTGCTGTGCGACGACAGCGTTTACGGCTGCTTGGCCCTTATTTTAACCGCAAAATAAAATTAAAACGCTTGGCGCAAGGCCTTGCGGCAAAAATTGCCGCGGGCCTTGCTTTTTTGCTTTTGCAAAGGCCGAGCCAAAGCCCGCACTTTAAAAGCAAAAGGAATAAAAAATTTGCAGAATTTACCGGCTAAAAGCCTAAGCCCGGCAAGCCGGGCTTAGGCTTGCTTTTTAGCACCGCACAAAATTTGTGCGGGCGTGAATAAAACGGGCGCTTTGCGCCAAAACAATTTCTTGTAATTCTAAGCGCGGTGGTGTATAATAAAAGCAGTTTAACATTTCGCTCGGCACTGCCGGCGGGGCCGAGGGCGCCGCGCGGCGGCTGCAAGGCCGGGCGGTTAGGGGTAGCTATGTTACAAATGTTGCGCGGCAATTACACCTTTGCCGAATTTTTATTAAACTTTTTTGCCTCGGTTATTGTAATTTTTGTTGCAATGCCCGTGCACGAGTGGGCGCACGCCTTTGTGGCCGTAAAGCTGGGGGATCCAACCCCCAAATACCAGGGTCGGCTGCGGTTTAGCCCCTTTGCGCATATTGATTATATTGGCGCGTTAATGATTTTACTGTTCGGCTTTGGCTACGCCAAGCCGGTTCCCGTAAACGGCAGCAATTTTAAAAATCCAAAGTCCGATATGGCGCTGGTGGCCTTGGCCGGCCCGCTTTCAAATTTAATAATGGGCTTTGTGCTGTTTGCCGTTGCAAAGGCGCTGCCAACCTCCAGCATGGTGTGGCTTTATGTGCGGTTTTTTTTAAACGCCGTGGTTTCAATTAATGTTTCTTTGGCGGTGTTTAATTTAATTCCCCTGCCGCCGTTAGATGGCTCGCGCCTAATTTCGGCCCTGTTGCCCAACCGTATTTATTACCGGCTTATGCAGTACGAGCAGCTGTTTATGGTAGCCGTTATGGTGCTGGCGTTTACCGGCATACTCAGCACGCCGCTGTATTATGTGCAGCAAGGGGTTTACCGGCTGTTCGATCTGCTCACTTTCTTTTTATAGGGGGCTGCGGTATGGCTTTTACACAGGCAGAGCAGCCGTTCTCCTACCGGTTAGAGGGGTTTGAGGGGCCGCTGGACCTTTTATTAACGCTGCTCTCTAAAAACAAATTAAATATTTACGATATTCAAATTTCGGTGCTGTGCGATCAATACCTGGCGCAAATACGCGCCATGCAGCATGAGGATATGGACATTGCCAGCGAGTTTTTAGAAATGGCCTCTCGCTTAGTGTACCTAAAAACGGTTAGCCTGCTGCCTAAAACCATGGAGGCCGAGGTTTTGCGGGACGAGCTGGCCGGCCAGCTGATTGAATACGAGCTGTGCCGAAAAATGGCGCAAAGGCTGGGCACTATGGCTAGCGGGTTTGATTGCTTTGTACACCCGCCCGAAAAGTTAGAGGTAGATAAACGCTACCAGCTGGTGCACGGCAGCGGCTTAATTTACGACGCGTACCTTTCGGCGGTAGGGCGCGGGCAGCGCAAGGTGCCAACCTCTACCAAGGTGTTTACGCAAATTGTGGCTAAAAAGGTGGTTTCGGTCTCCTCTAAAATTGTTTTTGTTATTCGCACCCTTTGGAGCGGAAAAACAAAAAAGCTGACCCAAATTTTCCGCGCCGCGCAAAACCGCTCCGAGCTGGTGGCAACCTTTTTGGCCGTGCTGGAGCTTTGTAAATCGAACCGAGTAAAAATTGAGGGCGCCGGAAATGAAATGACGGTGAAACTCAGCAAGGAGCATAAAAAGCGTGAAGATTAACGAATTAACCGCCGCGCTGGAGGCGGTGCTGTTTGCCGGCGGCGAGCCGGTAGAGGCCACCCGCCTGTGCGAGATTTTTGAAATTGACGACGAAACCTTAAGCAAGGTGGCCACCCTGCTGCAAAACAAATTGGCCGAAAAGGGCAGCGGTATTCAGCTGCTGCGCCTGGCCGATTGTTACCAGCTTGCCAGCCGTAAGGAGTACGCCGAGTATGTAAAAAAAGCGTTTGATATTCGCCGCAAAACGCCCCTTTCGCAGGCCGCGTTAGAGGTACTGGCGGTAATTGCCTACAACCAGCCCGTAACCAAAGCGTTTGTAGAGCAGGTGCGCGGGGTAGATTGCTCGGGCGTTGTTAGCACCTTGGTAGAAAAGGACCTTATTACCGAAAAAGGGCGTTTAGAGCTGCCGGGCCGCCCGCTTTTGTACGGCACAACGGCAACCTTTTTGCGGGCCTTTTCGCTTAGCAGCTTAAAAGACCTGCCCGAGCTGCCGCAGGAGCTGGAGGGCGGCGCCGAGCAGCTTACCATGGATGATGTAATAGAAGATCAGGCGCAAGCCGAAAAGAATACAACCGAATTTTAAAACAGAAAGGGTGCTTAAAATGAGCGAACAAAACATTTCTGAAATTATGCAAACCACCATGGAAAATATTCGCACCATGGTTTCGGCCGATACCATTATTGGCCAGCCGGTTACGGCGGGCAATGTGGTGGTTATTCCGGTTTCTAAGCTTTCGTTTGGCTTTGCCAGCGGCGGAACCGACTGTAAAAGCAAGGCCGGCAGCTCGCAATCCTTTGTTGGGGGCGGCGGTGCCGGCGCTACGGTAACGCCAATGGGCTTTATTGTAGTAAATGGGGATCGGGTAGATCTGCTTTCCATGCAGGATCCGCCCTCGAACGGTGCCATGGCTCAGCTAATGGATTTGCTGCCAGACACTGTAGAACGGCTTAAAGAGCTTTTTGGCCGCAACAAAGCCAAAGGATCCGAGCCGACGGCAGAATAACATTTTAACCGGCCTGTTGCCGGTTAATTAGGTATGTTTTTGCGCCCCCTTTAATAGTATTATACTGTTAAATTTACTTTATTGGGGGCGTGTGGAATGAAGCTTTGGCGTTATTTGGTCGGCTTAGTGCCGGCTGTTTGTTTGTTGTTTTGCGGTTTGCCGGCTCGGGCCGTTTCTACCTCGGCGGCGGCCGCCGTGGTGCTTTGCGCCGACACGGGCGATGTTTTGCTGCAAAGCAACGCGCAAAAAAGGCTGCCAATGGCCAGCACAACAAAAATAATGACAGGGCTGCTTTTAGCCGAACAGCCCGATGTTGCCAAAACCGTTACCGTAACCGAAAAAATGGTTGCGGTAGAGGGCTCCTCTATGGGTCTGCGGGCAGGCGATGTTATTTCCTACCGGGATTTATTATACGGCCTGCTGCTGGCCTCGGGTAACGACGCCGCCAACACCGCCGCCATTGCCATTGCGGGCAGTGTGCAAGGCTTTGTGCGGCAAATGAATTTGCGAGCCAAGGCGCTGGGGCTTAAAAATACCTCGTTTCAAACGCCCTCGGGGTTAGATGGCGAATCCCATTACACCACCGCCTACGACTTAGCGCTGCTAACCGCCGAGGCGCTGCAAAACAGCCTTTTTGCCCAGGTTTGCGCCACCAAAAGCGTTACGCTAAGCTTTGGCAACCCGCCGGTGCGCCACACCTTAACCAACCACAATAAGCTGCTGCAAAGCTACCCCGGCCTAATTGGGGTTAAAACCGGGTTTACCAAAAAGGCCGGGCGCTGCCTGGTTACCGCCGCCGAGCGGGACGGCAAACGCTTAATAGCCGTAACGCTGAACGACCCGAACGACTGGCAGGACCACGCCACGCTGCTGGATTACGGGTTTGAAAACAGCTGCAGCGTAACCTTAACCGCGGCCACCCTGCCGCAAACGGTTGCGGTAATTGGGGCCGAGTGCGACGCCGTTGCGCTAAAAAGCGAGCCGGCTACCTTTACGCTGGGCTGCAATAATACCAAGGCGGTTACCCAACGGGCGCTGCTGCCGCGCTTTTTGTACGCGCCCGCCTCGGCGGGGGAGGCGGTTGGCTTGGTAGAATACTGGTACGGCGGCCGGGTTATTGACCGGCAGCTGCTGGTAGCAGCGGGGGATGTTGCCCCAAAAATTGAGCCGAAAAAGCGTTTGTTTGGCTTTTGGCAAAGCTTTTTGCTGCTTTTACAGCAGTGGTAAAATTAGCCCGCAAGGCCCTGTGGCAGGGCTTTATAATAAAATTTTTGTAACTAAAATATTTTTAACCAAAACAGGGGAAGTAAAATGAAAGAATATAAAATACGGCTGCAAAAGTTTATGGCCGAAAACGGCGTGGCCTCCCGCCGAAAATCCGAGGAGATGATTGAGGCCGGGCGCGTTAAGGTAAACGGCCAGCCGGCAAAGCTTGGCGATAAGGTAGACCCGGTGCGCGACAAGGTTGTGGTAGCCGGCAAACGCATTGTTAGAACCGAAAATAAGGTTTACCTTATGCTGCATAAGCCGCGCGGCTTTGTTACTACCACCAGTGATGAATTAGGCCGCAAGTGCGTTACCGATCTGGTAGATTTAGAAAATGTTCGCCTTTACCCGGTTGGCCGGTTAGATAAGGATTCGGAGGGCTTAATATTTTTAACCAACGACGGCGAATTTGCCAACAAGCTTTCGCACCCCTCCCGCCATGTAAACAAAACCTACCGTGTTACGGTGCGCGGTAAGGTTAGCGCCGCCCAAATTGAGCAGCTTTGCACCGGCATTGAGCTGGATGGCCGCAAAACCCTGCCGTGCGATGTGCACACCATTGACGCCAAGCCCGACCGCACCGTGCTGTGCTTTATTATTAGCGAGGGGCGTAACCGGCAAATTCGCCGAATGTGCGAGGCCGTGAATTTAGAGGTTATGCGCCTAAAGCGGGTAGAAATTGCCGGGGTAAAATTAGGTATGCTGCCGCAGGGCAAATGGCGCGAGCTAAACGAGCGCGAGCTGCAGCGGCTAACCAATGTTAGCGTAAGTAATCAGGAGGGGGCAGAATGTTAGAGGTTTTAGTGTGTAACGAGCCCCAAACGGTTGCCGCCTTTTACGCTAAGCACGGGCTAAAGGTTACCGGGGCTTCTAAACTGGTTCGGGCAATGCTGGGGCAGCAGTGCTTGGGCTACTGCCTTTTTGAGCTAAGCGAAACTGCCGCCACCGTGCAGGTGGTTGCCCCCGCGGGGGACGCTATGCTGGCCGACGGGCTTTTGCGCTCGGCGCTGCATGTTGCCTGCCAGCACGGCGCCACCGCCGCCTATTACAGCAACCCGGCCTTAGAGCCGCTGTTAGAAAAAATTAATTTTTTGCAAAACAAGGCTGAAAAACGCCTAAAGCTAAACAATTTGTACAGCGGCTGCTGCCACTGTAATTCAGCGTTGAAAGAAAAAGAGCAAAAGCAGTAGCCAAAGCTTTGCCGCCGGCCAACGGCTGCGCGCAAAAGAACACAGCGGGGCTAAGCCCTGCCGGCGTTGGCTAAAAGGCAAAAAGAACGCCCTTTGGCGCTTTAAACCCTGCCGCTTATAATTTAATTTAAAAAGAACGCACCGGCGCCAAAAGGTTTTTTGCCTTTTTGGCGCCGGTGCGCTGCGTTTATTTAAAAAATTAAGTGTAGCCCAAAGCAAATTTTGTAAGGAAAAAAGCGTTGCCGTTTTCTTTACAAAATTACCTGCAAAATAAACCAATCGTCCTTTACGCTAAACCGGCAGTTTCCGTTAAGCTTTTCGGCCATGTAGCGAATACTTTGGGTGCCAAGCCCGTGCCCCGGCAGGTAGGCCTTTGGCAGGCCGTCTACCAAACGGGGGTGCTCGGCAAACCGGTTTTTCAGCGAAAGCAGCAGCTTTTCCCCGCTCATTCTAAGCTCTAAATGCATTAGGCGCTGCTCCGGCGGCAGCGGGGTTACGGCTTTAATGGCGTTTTCTAACCCGTTGGAGAGTATGGCCGTAAGGTCAACATCCGAAAAAGGCAGCTGCTCCGGCAGCTCAATGCTGTGCGTAAACTGAATTTCGGCTTTTTTCATCTCCTCCTCGTGGGAGGAAAGTATCATGTTCACAATTTCGTTTTTGCAGTATTTTCTGGTGGCGGTCTTGTCGGTCGCCGCAATAATAGCGTTAATGTACTCCTCGGCCTTTTGCGGTTCGCCGTTGTTAATAAAAACTAAAATGTTTAATAAAAAATGGCGCATATCGTGCCGTAAAATCGAAATTTCCCGCTCGGAACGGCGAATGGCGGCCAGCTCTTTTTCGTATTGCTTGCGTTTTAGCTCCATTAAACGGTTTTGCTGCTCGGCCTCCTGCTTTTCCTCGTACTGTTTAAAGTACAAAAAAATAAACAGCAGGTAAAAAATGCAAAGCATAAACCCTAAAAACTCAACTACCGCCTCTAACCCCGAATATAACAGGGAGGTGTAAACGCCGGTGGTGTAATCAAACAAATAATAAACAAACGGCATTAGCCCCAAAATTAGCAGCGATTTTGTAGGCTTTTGCAGCAAAGCGGCGGCAGCGTTTGAAACAAAGCGAATTAAAAACAAAAAAACCGCTACCGTTACCGCAATGCGCACACTGTAATAAACCCACTGCGCGCCGGTAAGGTTTAGCGCGGCCAGCCCGGCCCAGTTGCTAATTTGGCAGCAAAGGTAGGCCGTTAGCACCGAAAGCGCCGAAAGCACCGGGCGGTACTTAAACCAAAGGCTTAAAAACGCGGTAAGCGGCAGGTGAATAATAAGGGGGTAAAGCTTTTCGGTTCCGCTAACGCCGAATAACAGGTAAGAAAGTATGTAAATGCCGCCAACGGCCAACGAAAAGCTTAGCAGGGTTAAAATGTTTTTACGGTTCATTTTAACGCCCAAAAAGGCGGCCGAAATGTAAACGCCGAACAGCAGGGTTGTGGCGTTGTGCAAAAAGCTAAGAACGTTTAGCAGCATAAGCGCCCCCCTGTTCCTCAAACATTAAGGCAAAGTAAGCCTCTTTAAACGGCTTGGCAAAGCCCCGGGCAATTGGCACGCTGCGCCCCGCTTTGGTAACAATTTGCGTGCTGTTAAAGTGGTCAACATTCGGCAGGTAAACCAGGTAGCTGCGGTGGCACTTAAAAAAGCCGTTTTCGCGGGTCAGCCGGTCCTCAAAAAAATAAAGCGGCTCCATAGACTGCACCTGCTCGCCGTCGCTTAAATAAAAAATTACCCGTTTGTTTTGCGCCTCGGCAAATTCCAGGTTGTGGAAATAAAGCTTTTGGTAGCCAAAAGGGGTTTTCAGTACCAAATTTTCCGGCTCCTTGGCTAAAAACTGGGCGCAGTCGTCCAGCGTTTCAAAAAGCTTTTCGGGCGTTACCGGCTTTAGCAAATAGCCCTGTGCCTTTATGCTGTAAGAGTCCAGCGCAAATTCGGGCGAGGAGGTTAAAAAAATAATCCGCACGGCCTTGTCCTCCTGCCGCAGCTCGCGCGCCGTTTCCATGCCGTTTAACAGCGGCATAATAATATCTAAAAAAACAATATCCAGCCGGTCGGCGGCGTTCAGGCGCAGCAGCTCGTCCCCGTTGCTGCAGGTCAACAGCTCAATTGGCATATTCCGCCTTTCGGCCCAATTCTTAATTTGTGCTGCCGCAGCCTGTAAGAACTGCGGGCTGTCATCACAAACGGCAATACGCAGCAACCAAAGCGCCCCCTTTTTAAAATTTAATGGCAGGTCGGGCCCTTTCGGCCCGGTACCATTCTATTGTACAATATCTTTTTAAAATTTTCAATTGCATTTCACGCCTAAAAAACAGCATTTCACACCCCAAACGGTTTTGTTGCCCGCCGGTATGTTAAAATAGCGTTAAATCGGTGCGGTAACCGGCAGGCGGAATAAACGCTAAGCTGTGTAACTAAAATTAAAGCGGGCAAACCCTACGGTGCCCTGCCTTTTCCGCAACCCGAAAAGTATTTGGAGGTTTTACAACATGAAAAAAACAAGCACAAAATTACTGGCGCTGCTGCTGGCTTTGGCTATGGTATTTGGCCTTACCGCCTGCGGCGAAAACCCAAAAAAGGACGAAGCGATTGACGCCTTTAACAAAACCAGCACCGCGTTTAACGAGGTGGCAAACATTGTAAACGAAAACGCCGACAGCATGAAAGAGGACGATATTAAAACCTTTCAGGAAATGTCGGAGCTGCTTACTACTTACAAAAACCTTTTAGAGGGCGACGGCGAAATTTCGGACGAAAAGTACGATGAAATGATCACCTGGTTCGGCACGGTGCAAAACTGGATCAGCCAGGTTAAAACCGAGCTTAACGGCGCGTTCAACTCTTCAATTGAGGCCGAAAAATAAGTAAAATTTAAAATTTTAGCCAACCCCCCTTTTTGTAGATTCTTTGCTCTACGAAAGGGGGCGTTTTAATTTTGCACCTTAAATTTTATGAAAGATTATTGCACTATATAGGTTTAAATTTTTAAGAATGGTTAGGCATGAATTTGCAGTTTATTTATAAATAATATTGCCCTGACATTCCGTATTACCCTCAATCGCTTTACATTCAATGTTTCCGTGGCACACAACATCGCCAATAATATTGGTATTGCCGTTCATATTTCCCATAACTTCAACCTTAAAATAACGCCCGTCGGTTTTATAGCCGTCTTTCGGAAAAGTAATGTTTATCATTCCGTTTTCGTCGGTTGACTCTAAAATTTTCTTTCCCAAAGTTCGAAAGACCCTTATGGTGTTGTCGTCCTTCCAGGGGAGCTCTGAGCAAAGGTCATAATGTATTTCCTTTTCGCTTTTGCGCCCGAACAGCTCGTCAATGCTAATTTCAAAAATATCGGCAAGTTTTGGCAATAGCCCAATATCCGGGCAGCACTGCGCCGACTCCCATTTTGATACCGATTGATTGGTCACGCCTAATTTTTTTGCAAGTTCCTCCTGCGTTAAACCTTGCTTTTTTCTGTAAAATGAAATGGTGTCATAAAGCTTTAAATGCTCCATACTTTAGTCCTCCTAAAATTTTTGTAGCTACAATTATATTGTAAATGCTAATTTTTCTAAAATCAATAACGCAAAAATTGGATTGCTCCAACCTGTGGTTGGAAAGCTGTTTACAAAATTGCCGCCCGGTAGCAGGGGTGGCGGGCAGATAAATTTAATGATTTGCGCGGTACAAAATTGCCTTGGCTTTCATTTCATTCAGTAATGCAGCAAAGTCAGAATCGTTTTTCAAAAAGCAATACGAACGCATTTGAGAGATTTTTTGAATATACCCCTCGGTGGCGGAATGGGGCGCGCCATATACAATTTTTTCTTTGTTAAATATTTCGCCTTTCAGCAGGGCAGACCTATAATAATAATCGCCGTTTTCAATAAGTCGGTCCAGCTGCAAATACAATTCAAAGGCTTTTTGTATATTGGCAATTACTTTGTTTTTACAATTCAATTTTTCGTAGGCGTTGGCAAGGTCGCTGTACGCCTCGGCTGCATAATAAATTAAAAACCCCTCGTTACCAACGGCGTTTATAATGCTTAGGGCAGCGCTGCAAACCGGTATTGTCTTGTTGGGGTCGGCAAAGCAGTAGTAATGCTTGGCAACAGCTAAAATGTTTGTAAGCAGCTTTTCAAGGTCGCCGCAAATACAGCGGCGTTTGTATTGTACCCTTTCTTTCGGCGCGGCAATCATAGCAAACATTTCTAACCTTGAATAGGCTTCATCGGGAAATGAACGGCAAAGCTTTTCGGCTTTTTGCTTTTCACCGCAATAGGAATAGGCAAAGGTCAGTGCTAATTTAGCTTTGTATCGTACAAAATCATCGGTGCAATCACGCAATACAATATTGGCTTTGGTTTCAACCTCTTTCAACCATTCATCTTTTTTGCAGGCAGCCTTAAAATTGTACACTTTAAGTTCTAACCACTCGGCAAGTAATTTATGGTTGTTTGGGTAGGTTGTTAGCGCCTTTTCAATTAGCGTAATACCCTCCTGCGTTTTGGCGCTATGCTTTAAACGGGATATTTCATCGAGTATATTTTTAATAATTTCATCAGAACCCTCACCGTTAACGCCCAGCAACCAATCGGTACTCACGCCAAAAAAATTTGAAATTCCCGGCAAAAGTGAAATATCCGGTAGTCCAAGCCCATTTTCCCATTTTGATACTGCTTGATACGAAACCCCCAGCGCACCCGCCAATTGCTCTTGCGTAACCTGTGCCGATTTTCTTAAGCCTTTTAACCGTTTGCCAAAATAGTTCATTCCAACGCCCCCCTTGCTTAAATTATATAGAATTCAGGCGGCAATTTCAATAACCTATTTTTTTAGTCTGCCTCAACTTTTGGTTGAGGGGCAATTGGCTAATTCGGCGCAGTATTATTGCTTTGTTAAAAGTGTTGTAAAATAAAAAATGGAGGCGGCTTTAGCCCCGCCCCAAGTAAACCTTTATTTGTTAAAAACGGTATGCAGCTTACAAAAGTACCGTTTGGTGCCGCAAACCTCTATGCCCAATGTAACCGTAAACCCGCATTTTTGGTAAAACCCAACCGCGTCGTCATCGGTTTCGGCCGTAATTGTATTTACGGGGAATTGGTTGAAAATAAACTCAATCAGTTTCCTGCCAATGCCGTGTTTTTGGTATTCGGGCTTCACGGCAATATCTAAAATCTCGGCGGCGATGTTTTCCGTTTTAAACACAACAATACCGGCGTATGCGCCGCCCGTTTTGCAGGCATACACATTAATTTTTTTATCTGCCGTGTATTTTTCGGCCCTGCGCTTTAACCGCTCCGGCGTAGGATTAAATACGCTCGGTTTTATAAGCGCCAAAACTTCCGAATCAAATAGATTTGCTTTTACATCTACGATCGCGGTAATTTTTTGGAGTTCTATTCCCAATGCACCGTATTTTTGAATTTGGCTTTTGGTATAATACTTTTCCATATCTGTGTAGTGCGCTGTTTTTAAGTGATTTTTGGAATACCCGCATTTTTCTAAGGGCAGAGCGTTATACAACTGCTCAAAATTGGGAAATTTATGCAGTTTTATAACCTCTGCGAAAATAACAGAATTTATCTCACCGCAATGAAATTCTATTCGATCGCCAATGTTAATTTTTTGCCGCTTTTCATCATTCAGCCGCAGTTCAATTGTTTTGCTCCCGTCTGCAATTTTCAAAAAAGCAGACGGCTCAAGGTTCATACAATGGACCATAACAAATACTCCTTAATGTTGGGGGTGTATTGTTTTTGTCTATCCCGCAACACGGTAGCTGAAAATACGATCGTCTGTTTTAAAAAGCATGCCTGTGTTCATTATACTGTTCAATGCCTGCCTTTTGCCTATCAATTATCAGTTCATTTCATAAACTGCATATTGATTCTTATTCGCGCATTTTATGGCTTTATAGATGTTTTGCAGCTCTGTTTTTGCAGATTCTTCATCCTTATACCAACCGAACACATTGTTCGATGTCACACCG
>CABQLY010000014.1 GCA_902465155.1 uncultured Oscillospiraceae bacterium
AAGCTTGCCGGCGGGGCGCTGGTTTAAAATTTTAATTTTCCAAACTGCGCAGCACATTTGCGGCAATTCTAACCGCGGCACCGTTGCCCGAGCCGGCGTTTTCTACCACCACAATAAACGCGTAGGGGTACTTATTATTAGCGCAAAACCCCGCAAATAACGAGTGGGGGGAGGCGTTTTTGCCCACCTCGGCCGTGCCGGTTTTGCCGCAAACCTTTAGGTCGGCAAATTTGGCGTCGCCATAATTTTCTACTACATTTTTACGCATCATTTGCTGCAGCTGCTCGCTGTTTTCCTTGCTCATTAGGCGGGTATCCCCCGTTTTGGCGCCCCGCAGCTGAAAGCCGGAGGGCGAGCGAATGCTGCGAACCATGTACGGCATTGTTCTTACCCCGCCGTTGGCAATGGCCCCAACAAAGCTTAAAAACTGCAGCGGGTTAATTAAATCGTTAAACTGGCCAATGCCCGACCAGCCAAAGTCAATATCGTTTGAGCCGGCAACCTGGTAGCTGCTTTGCGCACACTCAATACCGTCTACCGAAAGCTTTTTGTTAAACCCAACCTTTTGGGCAGTGGCGGTTAAATTCTCGCGCCCAATTTTAAGCGCGGTTTGCGAAAAAAAAGCGTTGCAGGAGCCAACTAAAGCCTTTTCTATTCCCACCGTGCCGTGGTTGCCCATGCAGCTAAGCCACTCGTTATGCAGCGTTACACCGTGGTGGCAGGTAAACTGCATGGTGTGAACATCCTTTAAATTCTCTAACGCGCTTAGGGTGGTAACCAGCTTAAAAACCGAGCCTGGCGTGTAAATACCCGAAAGCAGCCGGTTTACATAAACACCCTTTGCGGTAGGCTCAACCATACTTTGCGGGTCGTAGGTGGGGGTGCTTACCATGCAAACAATTTCGCCGGTTTTGTAGTTGTAAATGCCAACCGTGCCGGCCTCACTGCCCAGCTGCGTTAAAGCGGCGGCGCACAGGCCGCTGTCTAAGGTCAGCTGAATATCGTTCCCTTTTCCGCTAACATTGTAAACCCCGTTTAAGGGGTCGTACCCGCAAAGCTCCTTTAAAAACGCCGCCTGCACCCCGGTAGAAATGTTGCCCTTAGAATCGCCCACCGCATGCAGGGTGGCTTTGCGAATTTTTAAATTCTTATGATAGGTGCGTTTACCGTTTACCGTAGCGGCCAAAACAACGCCGTCGCAGTCGGTTACCGTGCCGGCCTTTACCAGCTCCCCGTTGCTGTAAAGGTGCCGGTTGGTGGGGTAGGTTGCCCAGCGGCCGCCCATAAAGCCCAATTTAATGTAATACAGCAGTAATCCCCCGGCAAACAGCGCGGTAACCGCTAAAACAATAAAGGTTCTGGAAAGCGCTTTTTTCATTCGTACTCCCTCCATCCGTTCACCGGCGGGTGCGCCAGTTCGGCCGCCTTAAAAAACGCCAGCATTAACCACGCGGCAATTACGCTGGTGCCGCCGCAGCTAACAAAAATTAAGGTCACGCCGGTAAGGGGCAATAGGTCTAACGAGCCAAAAATATTTAATGCCGATTGAAACAGCAGCATAACAGCCGCCGTGCAAACGCCGCAGGTGTAAAAAAGTGACGACGCATTTTTGCCCAGCCGGTAGGCGTAAACCCCCAGCGCCACAAAGCACAAAGCGGCAACCAAGGCAATAATGCCGCCCAGCTCCTCAAAAACAACACCAAAAACCAGGTCGGTCTCGGCGGCCGAAACGGCCGAAAGGTAGCCGTTGCCGGGGCCAACGCCCAAAAGGCCGCCGCTGGCCGAGGCAATCATGGTGCGGGTTTGCTGGTAGCCGGTAGAATCGGCGTACTGCCAAGCGTGCAGCCAAACGGCAAACCGCCGGGCTATGTAGGGGTAAACGGCCAAGGCGGTAATGCCGGCCCCGCCAAACAGCACGCAAATGCCGCCGGTAACCCAAGGGCTTACCAGCCGCAGGCACAGTAGGGTAAGCATGCCAACAAAAAAAATCGCCACGGCGCCAAAATCCAGCATTAAGGCCAGCGCGCCCATGCAAAGCACCGCGTAAAGGGTAAATTCCAGCTGCCGGCCCTTGCGTAAAAGAACGGTGTAAAGCGCCGCGCAGCCCGCAAAAATAAAGGCCGCTTTGCAAAGCTCGCTTGGTTGAAAAGAAACCGGGCCAATAACCAACCAGTTGCGGGAGCTGTTAATTTCGCTGCCGAACAAAGCGGTTAGGTACAACAGCGCCAAAGAGCCGGCCATTGCCAGCCTTTGCAGCACAATACGGGCCGGAAAGCGTTTGAGCAGCAGCGTAAAAAGCAAATAGCCCAACAGCCCCGCTAAAAAGCAAAGCACCTGCTTGCTCAGCCGTTTTGGAAAATCGCAGCAGCAAAGGGTAAGCCCCAGGCTTGCCAAGTAAAACACCGGCAGCTCCATTAGCATTTTAAAGCCCTTTAGCCGCCGGCCAACCAAATAGTAAACCCACTGCAGCGCCGCCAGCCCCAAAAACAGCGCGGGCGCGTAAACCGGAACGGTTTTTACCGTGCCCGAAAACAGCCAAACCTGCACCCCCAGCAGCAGCTGAAAGGCCGTAAGCAGCCAAAGGCAGGGCGCCGGCCCCGCCGGCTTTTTAGAGGATATATCCTCCACCGCGCGGTGCTGCTTAAAGGTTAGCGTGCAGCCGCCAATGGTAATTTTGTCGCCGTAATACACCGGGGCCGGCTGCGAAAGGTTTTGCCGGTTTACCGCCACCCTGCCCTCGGCCGGGGCTAAGATCCACTGCCCGTCATCGGCGTATAGCACAGCGTGGCGCCGCTTTACCCCGGCCGAGGGAATGGCTAAATCGGCCCGGCCGCCGCGGCCCAAAACGCTTTCTAAAAACCGCACCGGCAGGCTGCGCCCGTCGGGCGTTAAAAGCTCGGCAAACACCTGCCGCCCGCCGCGGGCAGAAAAATAGTACCGCAGCCAGGTAAGCACCAGCAGCAGGCAAAGCACCGCCCCCGCCCAGCGGGAGGCCGCTAAAAAATAACTGTAAAAGCTTGTGGCAGACAATATCTTCACCCCACCAAAACGGCGCCAAAGCGCCAATAATCTACACAATTTAACGGGTACATTATACCACGAAACGCCTTTTTTTACAACCCATTTTTAACAAGACCCCAAAGGCGCCTTTTTAAACAATTTTTTAACTTTTTTAAATTTGCTTGACTTAGAGTGCAGTTTAAGTGTTACAATAACTGCAAAGGCGGCTTTAAAACGCCGCTTAAATTTGAAAGGATGATATTGCCATGCAAAACTTTACCTACTGTACCCCAACCAAATTAATTTTCGGCAAAGGCTCTTTAGCGCAGCTGCCGGCTGTTTTAAAGCCGTTTGGCAAGCGCGTGCTGCTAACCTACGGCGGCGGCAGCATTAAAAAAATTGGGCTATACAACGCGGTTAAAGAGCTGTTAAAAGATTTTGAGGTTTTTGAGCTGGGCGGCATTGAGCCCAACCCCAAGTACACCACCAGCGTGCTGGGCGGCGTTAAAATTTGCAAAGAGCAGCAGGTAGATGTTGTGCTGGCGGTTGGCGGCGGCAGCGTGCTGGATTGCTCGAAAGCCATTTGTGCCGGTGCGCTGTACAGCGGGGAGCCTTGGGACCTAATTACCTACAAGGTAAAAGCCCAAAAGGCGCTGCCTCTGGTTGATGTACTAACCTTAGCGGCCACCGGCTCGGAGTACGATTGCGCCTGCGTTATTTCGCGCACCGAAACGAACGACAAGGTTGGCTATTTAGACCCGCACATTTACCCCGCCGCCTCTATTTTAGACCCGGAATATACCTTTACGGTTTCTAAACGGCAAACCGCCGCCGGTGCGGCCGACGCCATTAACCATGTAATAGAGCAATATTTTTGCGCCGACCATTCTACCTTAACCGACGGAATGTGCGAGGCCACCATTAAAAGCCTTATTCAAAACGCAAAAATTGCGTTAAACCAGCCGGAAAATTACAACGCCCGCGGCGAATTTATGGTAGATTGCTCGCTGGCCTGTAACGGCATACTCTCAATTGGCAATACCCCCTCGGGCTGGCCGTGCCACGGAATGGAGCACGCGCTGAGCGCTTATTACGATATTACCCACGGCGTTGGTCTGGCCATTTTAACCCCGCGTTGGATGCGCCACATTTTAAGCGACGCCACGCTGGAGCGCTTTGTAAGCTTTGGCACCCACATTTTTGGCATTGACGCAGCCCTGCCACCCAAAGAAATTGCCGAACAAACCATTCAAAAAACCTACGAGCTGTTCGAAAGCTTTAACATTCCCATGCATTTAAAAGAGGTTGGCATTGACGAAACCCGCCTTGCCGAAATGGCCCGCCATGTAGCAGAAAACGAAGGGCTGGAAAACGCCTGGGCCCCGCTAAGCGAGCAGGATATTTTAACTATTTTTAAAAACTCTTTATAATTGCTGCTGCGGCTTTTTCCGCCGCGGGCGGGGTTCCGCACTGCACCGGCCCTAAGCTAAAACTAAGCTTAGGCCGGCGGCAAATTTTGCACCCGCCCCACCCAACAAAGGGGCAACCCACAACCACAGGGTGGCAAACCCCTAAGCCGCAGGGTGGCGAACCCCTAAGCCGCAGGGTGACAAGCCCTTAAAACCGCAAGGTGCCGAGCCCCTAAAGGCCCTACCTTGCCGTTTGGTTCAACCCCCTGCGGTTTAAAATAACCCCTTACAAAAAGCGCCCAAGGTTTAGCCAAAAGCCAAACCTTGGGCGCTGCGTTTTTAAAAATAAAACAACCACCCGGCTGCTTTTAAAATTATTTTTGGCAAATGGCAACCTCGTTGCAGCCGTCAGTCTCCTTAAGGCGCACCGAAATTACCTCGTCAATAGAAGAGGGAATATTTTTGCCAACAAAATTGGGCCGAATGGGCAGCTCGGTGTGCCCACGGTCAATTAAAACCGCTAATTGTATGCGCGCCGGGCGAGCAATGGCAATAACGGCGTCCATGGCGGCACGGGCCGTGCGGGCGGTAAAAATAACATCGTCTACCAGCACAACGGTTTTGCCCTGCAGCTCAAACGGAATATTGGTGCCGGAAACCACCGGCTCGGGGTTCAGCTGCTTTAAATCGTCCCGGTACAGGGTAATATCCAGCTCCCCTACCGGCACCAAAACCCCCTCAAAGGCTTTAATGTTTTGGGCCAGCCGGGCGGCAATCGGCACCCCGCGGGTTTTAATACCAACCAGGCACAAATTTTCGGTCCCGTGGTTTTTTTCTACAATTTGGTGGGCTATCCGCACCAAGGCGCGGCTAATATCCTCCTCGGTTAAAATCTTGGCTTTTTCTTGCAAAGCTTTCACCCCATTTTGCGTTTTGGTTTTACCGGCCTTTTTATTTTGCCCGTTGCGCTTTTTGCTTGTTGTGCTTTTATTATACCCTAAACCGTTTTATTTTTCAAGCGGGCAAAAGCAACGCTAACCAACCAAAAGGGTAAAGCCGGGCAAACCCGTACGGCGTTAAGCTTAAAGCCCGGCTTTACGGCTCTAAACCGTATGCCTCATTGTTAAGTTCTTCCGGGGTGTCATCCAACCAGCCGTACTTTTCCAAATCCGCTTTATTTGTGGTAAGGTACTCGGCTGCGTTTTTTGTTTTGGCAATGTATTCTTTTGCCTGCTTTTCCGCTCTGCTGCGCACCAAGCTAAAACTGCCGGCCGGTTGGTGCTTAGGGCTAAGGCCGCCTTTGGCAGCCTCAAAATTTTCGGCTAAATAATCGGCCAAAAAGTTGTGTGCCAAAAGGGCCGTTTCCTCATTGCTGTCATTTGTTAGGGCAATTAGGTAAGGTACGCCGGCGTCCCCCAGCTCGGCCAGCGCCGCTACATCTACGGTTTTTAAAGCGCCTGTTTGGTAAGCGTTAAAATTGTACTGCGCAACAAAACCGTTTAGGTTGCCTAAGCCTAATATGCACAGCAGCACGGCCGCCGTACTTAAAAAAACCTTTAAAACCTGCACCCGCGGCAACCGGTACCGCAGCAAAACCGCCACGGTAACAACCGCTAAAAGCACCGCAAAAGCGCTGGTGCCAATGCGCAGCACCGTTGTGCCAAAACGGGAAATGTACAGCGCCATTTTGGCAAGGGTGGTTGCAATCATAAAAAGCGAAAAAAGGCCAATAAAATAGCTTAAAAGCCGCATAACAACCGGCGGACGGCCGTTTTTCTTTTGCACCAGCAAAACAAACAAAAACAGTACCAAATTATTTAACAGCGCAATAAAGCACATTTCAAAAAATCCGCGCCGGGCGTAGGCAGCCGCTGTAAAGCCTTGCGGCAAAAATCCGCCAAACGCCTTAAAGAAGTACGAAAGCTGTGAAAACAGATAAAATAAATAGCACAAGCTTAAAACACTTAAAAAAGCAACAAAATAGGTGCCCTCTACCCCCTTAAAGGTGCTTTTGGGTAATTCGGGTGCCGCCTCTTTTTTAAGGCCAAAGGCGTACCCCAACATTAAAACTGTTAACCCAAAGCCCAACAAAAGCTTTAAAAGCAAGGTGGCCGGGTTCCCAAGCAGTGCAGTTACCATGCCCTCAAACGCGGGGTCGGAGCGTACCAGCAGCGGCAGCACCACGCACAAAAACGGAAGCGCACAGGCCATGCCAACCAGCGCCTTTAAAACTCCCTTTCCCCGGCCGGCCTTACAAATTGATTGAACTGCGCGCCCACCAGAGCCAAACGCATTGCCCAAAACCGTACCAAAAACAGTGTGCAGCACCGCCAAATCGCCGGTTTTATATTCTTTGTTTGTAAGGGCGGCAAACCAAACGGCCGCCAGCGCAAAAACCGCCAAAAGCGAAAAAAAGTTTACCGCCGGGTTGGCCGAAACAACAAAGTTTAAACTAACGGCCAAAGAGCCCGCCCCGCAAAACAGAGCAAACAAACCCGGCCTTTGCCCGCGCTGCCAAAAATAAACCGTTAAAAGCAAAAAGGTAAGCCCGTAAAACAAAGTAACCCCGGCGTGAAAACCGCCCCAAATGCTAATCGAAACACCCGTAACATTTAAAGTCAGTAAAAGCAGGGCAAAGGCAACATCCTTACCCGTTACCGCAAACGGCGGTTTTACGGCTGCGGCAAGGGTGCTACTGCCGGAAAGGGTGTTACTACCGGCAAGGGTGTTACTGCCGGCAAGCGGCACAGCATTTTGGGGTGCAGTATTTTGCGGCAACCCTACGGCCGGCACGCCGTTTTGGGGCACACTTACAACTGGTGCGGCATTTTTTAACGGCCCTTCGGCTAAAGCGCCGTCGGCTGCCGGAGCTGCCAAGCCCTGCTGCAAATTTTGGCCCTGTAAGCTTTGTTTTTGCACCGCTTGATTTTGTACCGCTTGGCTTTGTTCAGATTGATTTTGTTCAGATTGATTTTGTTCAGATTGATTTTGTTCAGATTGATTTTGTGAACTCGGTTTTTTAAAATCGCAGTCAAAACCGTTTTGGTTTGAGCTTTGTTGGTCTTTCATGGTATGAACCTCCTAACAAATTGCCAAAAGGGGCAGCAGCAATAACGCACGCGCCGTTCGGCGGTGCAGGGTTGAGCAGCACAACAGTTTTAGGCGCACCGCCAAGCCCTTTTTAATATTTGGCCCACCACCCCTATGGTTTTAGCCGGCCTTCGTCGCTTGTGGGCCCGCTCTCAATGTAATCTAAAATATCTCCGGGCTTACAGTGCAGCGCCTTGCAAATGGCCTCTAAGGTAGAAAAACGAATGGCCTTAGCCTTGCCGGTTTTTAAAATTGAAAGATTGGCCGGGGTAATGCCAACGGTTTCGGCCAGCTCGGCCGAGGTCATTTTGCTTTTGGCCAACGCTACATCTAAATTAATTACAATCATACCGCCACTTCCCCTTTATACGGTCAAGTCATTTTCATCCTGCAAGGCTACCGCAGTCTGCATTACATTTTTAACCACGCGCAAAATTAGCCCAACAAACCCGGCGGCCGCCGCAATAAACAAAAACGGATAGTAAAATGCGGTGGCTATTAGGCTTATTGCCGCAGCCAACAAACAACAAACAGAAATTTGCCGCAGCAGCGTTACATTTTTTAACTTAAAAACAAAACCACTTTTAATATTTTGCAGCAGCCGCAGCAAAAAATAAAGCGCCGCAAGGCCTAAAGCCGCAAGGGGGTAAAAAAAGCAAAGAATACGCCCGGTTAAAGCCCGTGCCGCCTCGGCCGTCATACCACGCTGCAGTTTAAAATACTGCTGCAGCACAAAAGGCCCGGTAAAAAGCAACAGCAAAATTACTGCCGCCGCTGCCAAACAGCTTAAAATTGAAAGGGGAACCATACGGTCTTTACAGTTTTTCATAAACGGCCTCCAAATTTTTATTGCAACAGCATTATAGCACTAAAATTATTGTTTGTCAATAACAAATTATTGAAAAACAATAATTTTAGTGCTAAAAAAGCGGCAAAAAGCTACGGTCAAGCCGCCTGCTTTTTGCCAAATTTAAACTTAAAAACGGCGTTAGTTTTTAAATTTTAGACCAACAAAGCCGTTTAAAAGCGCCGTTTTAATTGCCCTGGCCCGGTTGCTTTGGGCCTTTCTAAGGCGCCCGGCCTTTTAAAGGGGCTTTTGGCGGTATTCAATAAACCTTGCGTTGCTAAGCCTGCTGCGCGCCTGCATGGCGGCCAGCACCGCTGCGTGCAGCTGCTCGGCCTTTTCTTTATTTGTTTGGCCCTGCGGGTAAAACGGGCCGTCTAAATAAACCTGCATTACCGGCCGTTTAAACAGCTTTGTTTTTTGGTAGGTTACCGTTAGCGCAACGGCGGGCACATTAAATTTGGCCGGATATTTAAAAGAGGCCGCCGAAAAAGGGCGAATACCGGTGTAATACGCCCACACATGCGCTTCGGGGTAAATTACAATGGGGTGCCCCGCTTTTAGCCGCTCGGCCATGGCGTTTTGCAGCGCCCTGGCACCGTGCAGCGAGGGCACAATTGGCAAAGCGCCCAAAAACGGCAGCAGCTTGCCAATAACCGGTATGCCGTAATTTGCCGGGCTTACAACGGTGTAAATGCGTTTAGGCAGCACGCAAACGGCCGGCATAAAAACATCTCCCACCGGCTGCGTGTGGTTGGCAAAAATAAAATAGCCGCCCTTTAGGCCCTTTAAATTTTGGCGCCCCTTTACCCTAAGCCGCAAGCCTAAACGGCAGTAAAGCCCGCCAAAAATAATGGCCAGCCCGTAAATAAACCCAGACGCCGCTTTGGAAAATACGCCCCGCCGCACCCACTGGTAATTTTCCGGCAGGCTGAAATTTTGGTTTTTGCTGGTTTCAAAATCGTTGGTAAAATCGGTGTAATATCGTACCCTTTTCATAATGCGCCTTTCCAGCCGGCAATGTCGGTGTTTTCAAAACGGTAGGTTAGCTTTTTGCCGTAAACCTGCTCGTAGCACTGTTTTTTTAAGGCGTAATCCTGCTCGGCCAATTGCTCGGTATTCTCCTTTACCGATTTTTCGGGGTTGGGGTACAGCACCCCTAATACATGCAGGGTGTACTGCACCTTTTTAAACTCGGGTGTGTCGTCCTCTGCCAAATCGGTAATTTCGGTAAAGCAGGAAAGAATAGGCACATTTAATTTGGCGGCAAAAAAGTAAGCCCCGTTTTTCGGCGGCCGCGGCTTGCGGTAATTAAACCACATCTCCTGTTCGGGGTACAGCAAAACGGCGTGCTTTTTTTCTACCAGCCGCTCCCGCATTATGCACAAAAAGCTCCGGGCCAGGTAGCGCGGCTCGGCCGAGATGGGAATGGTATCGGCGTAGTTCATTAAAAAGCCAATAGCCCCTTTCATAGCAAAGTTAGAGGTTTGGCTAATAATGCCCAGCGTGCGGCGGCCCATTTGGTTGGTTAGGTGGCGAATAACGGTGTTTTCCAGCGGGCTAAAGTGGTTGCTGGTAATTAACACCCCGCCCAAATTTTTTGGCACCTTTTGCAGCCCCGTTATTTCGGTGTTTTTTTGCAAAACGCGGGTGGCGGTTTTGGCCGCGCAAACTGCCGCCGCACGTTTAATTTTAAAGGTAAGCCGCTTGCGGTTTTGGGTGTAATCGTTGGTAATTTCGCGGCTTTGTTCGGGGGTCAGCACCGGGTCGTTTAGCTCCACTTTTTGGTGAAATTGGCCGCTTTCGGCAAAGGCTTTAATGTTTTTAATAACCGCCGTGCGGTTTTCCCCCATTATCATAGCCGAATTTTTACCCCCTGTTCGTGCAGCTTTTTAAAGGTAATTTTATTTTGCGCAATTTCGGTGCCGCGCTGCACCAGCAAAGCAAGGCAGCTGCTGTCGGCCTGCTGCCGCTCTAAAGAATAGGCCGCCTTAAAGGCTTTTATTTCGGCCAAATAGCCGCTGCCCTCGGCGTAGGCCCAAAATTCCCGCTCGTACTGCACCCCGCTGTAGCACCACGGTTTAGAAAACAAATTGTAGTGAATTAAGCTGGGGTTTTTAAGCGGCGGCCGGTCGGCGTTCGGCATGGCGTCCCACTCCTCGGGCAAATAGTAAATATTGCCGTTGCAAATGGCGTTTAAATAATCCTGGTCCGGAGCAATGCTGTCAAAATGGTAGGTGTTCAGCAAGTTTAAAAAATGCCCCTCTAAATCGCAGTCCCGCATTTTTTTAAGGTTCATAAGCAGCACGCCGGAGTTAATGTATTCGTTGCCTTTTACGCCAACGGCGTTTTCGGTGTAGGCAACCAGCGGGGGAATATCGGCAATAGAAAGGTCGCGGCAGGCGCCAATAAAATTCTCGCCAATATCTATGGCAAACAGGTCGGCCAGGTCCCCGTTTATAACCACATCGCTGTCAATATAAATCCCCTTGCTGTACTGCGGAAACATGGCCGGAATAAATAGGCGAAAATAAATGGTTAAGGTAAAATAATCGCACCGCAGGCGGTTGCTCATGCGGTCGTCCAGCGCGGCAAAATTAGCCTGCATGGGGGTTAAATCAATTTTAAAATAAGGGGTTTCAAGCGCCTTTAGCTTTTCGGCGTTTTGGGCGCTTAGCTCCTGGTGTAAAATAACGGCCCGGTAACGCCGCTTGGGGCTTGCGTTTTTAACGGCCGAATAAAGCGCCACCGCTAAAAAAGGGGCGTAGCTGTTATCTATACTAAAAAAAACGGGGATTTCACCTTTTTCGGGGGCGTTTGCGTTTACATTTGCATTTTGGCGGTTCATGTTAAAACTCCTTTTGGTAATTTTCAAGCACCTTTAAAAGGTCGTCAAATTCAAAAATATTCAGCTGCTCGTGCAGCGGCTCTACCTGCCATGGCTTTACGGTTACCGGCCTAAAATAGGGCAAAAATTTAAAGTGGGTTGTAAAATGCCAAAAAACGGCGTTGGGGTTAAAGCGGCCCTGCGCGTTGTATTTGCCCGGCGCCTTTTGCTTTACGGCCAGTTTGTTTAAAGCGGTTTGGTCGGGCATAAACATTTTTTTGCTTTGGCACAAAAGGCGGCATTTAAAAAACAGCCCGCTCTGCCGAATTTTTTGCATATTAAGCAGCAAAACGCCGGAATTTAAGTAATTGTGCCGCAGGGGATTGCCGAAAAACCACTTGCCGTAACGGTCCGGCACGCCAACAATTTCGGCAGCGGTAAGGTCGGTAGCGTAAAAAGCCGAAAAATTGGCCCGGCAAAGCACATCGCCGTCTAAATACAAAATTTTGTTTGGAATAGCGGGTACCTTATCGGCAAACAGGCGCAGCATACAAAGCGGGGTAAACCGGGTGTTTAGGTTGGCGGCGGGCGGCTCGGCCAAAAAAAGCTCGGTAATATTCAGCAGGGTAACCCGGTGCGGCAAGGCGGCCCGGCGCGGCGCCAAAGCCTTGCAGTGTTCGCTGCTGTTCAGCGCCTTTTGCAGCTGCTTGGCAAAGGCGTTCGTAAGGGCGCCGCGCGGCCCAACATCTGCAGTTAAAATAAAAATATGCAGCGGCTCGCCCGCGTGCCGCCCAAGCGACAGCGCCGATAAAAATATGCCGCTGCTCACGCAGCTGTCGCCGCAATAAAGAATATTCACCCCGTACACCGCCTTTTGGCTTAACCTTTTATTTTTAAAGCAACAGTTGGGCGCGGCCGGTTGCCGCTTTGGGCGAATAAAGCCCTTCTCTTGCCACGCAAAACGGCAACCCACCGGCTTTAAAGCGTGTTAAAGCGCGTTTTTAGGGCCCCGTTAAAGGCCCAATGCCGGTTGCCTTGCCCGTTTATTACACCTTGCCCGCCAATTATACTAAATAAGCCCCTAAAAAGTAAACCTACGCTTTTTCCCCGGCTTCTACAAATTAAAATTTAAAAAGTAGAGCCGCTCTCCCGCGCTCTCTAATTCGTAGAATTTTGCCGTTTTGCCCCTTTGCAAACCGCCGCCGTGGGCCACTTTAAGCGGCTTTGCCTGTTTTTTTACGCTGCCGGCGCTCTCTTTTTCCAGTTTTCACAGTTTTTTCATATTTTATTACACAAAACACAAAAAGTATGCTATAATATTTATTTAGTGTACTCTATTATTTACTTTGTTTTTCGGGGAGTTTTTATGAAAAGCTTTTTAAAAAAACTGTTGCCGGAGCAAATTACCTTTCCTAAAAAACGGATTATTTTTGCCGGCATTTTAACCGCCGTACTGCTGGTTATTGTGGCAATAAACCCCGACCAGTTTATTGCCGTAAGCCCCAGCTACGGTATTTTGCTTTACATTTTAAGCCTGCTGCTTTGCCTGCTGTTGGGCCTTTTTACCGCGGCGCGGCTGCAATTTAGCAAAAGGGTTACAGCCGTTGGCGCAACGGTGCTTTTTTGCTTTGTGCCGGTTGTTTCTATTACCATGGTAGAGGCGCTGAACAACAAGTTTGTTTACGACCTTAGCGTTTCGGCCTTTTTGTTTAACTGGATTTTTTACGGCCTGTTTTACGGTGCCATTTACGCCGCCAGCGGCAGCTACCGGGTAACGGTAATTTTGTTTAACGCCCTGGTTTACCCCTTTGCCCTGGCCAACCACTTTTTGTACACCTTTCGCGGTACGGTGTTTGTGCCGTCAGACTTTAGTGGCATTACCACAGCGCAAAATGTTGTTTCTACCTACGAATTTCACATTACGGGGCAAATGGCAATTTCGTTTATTTTGCTGGCGTTTGTGCTAATTTTGGGCAGCCGGCTGCCAACGCCCGCCAAGGTAGAGCGCAACACTCTGCGCAAGGCCGTTGGCCGCACGGTTTGCGGAGCCCTATTTGTAATTGTTGCGCTGGTTTACTTTTTAACCGATTTTTTTGCCGCCCAGGGCATTGCGCCGGATTTTTGGAACCAAAACCGCGGATACCACAACACCGGTTTTTTCCCAAACTTTATGTTAAATACCAAATACCTTTACTACGGCAAACCCTCGGGCTACAACGCCAATGAAGTAGATGGCATTGTAAAAAACGGCACTGCTGAGCAGGTTCCAACCTACACCGAAAGCACTACCACCCCAAACATTATTTGCATTATGAACGAATCGTTCAGCGATTTAAAGGTTTTGGGCGATTTTACCACGAATCAGGATTATATGCCGTTTTACAACAGCTTGACAGAAAACACAGTTAAGGGAAATTTGTATGTTCCCGTAAACGGGGCCGGTACCTCGAACACCGAATTTGAATTTTTAACCGGCTGCTCCACCTCGTTTTTGCCGTCCGGCAGCAACGCGTATATGAGCTATGTAAAATACGCCATGCCCTCTTTGGTTTCTACCGTTACCAACCAGGGCTACACCACCCGTGCCATTCACCCCTACTACGGCAGCGGCTGGAACCGCAGCACGGTGTACGACCTTTTTGGCTTTACCAATTTTCACTCCTTAGGGGCATTTGTACCTATGTCTATTATGCGGGAGTACCAAAGCAGCGGGTATGATGTTGAATATTTAAACCAGATGATTGAGGAAAAATACCCCGGCCAGGGCATGATGATTCGCCAATATATCAGCGATTCTTACGATTACCGCGCCATGATAAACAACTACAAAAACAGCGAGCCCACCAAGCCGTATTTTGCGTTTAACATTACCATGCAAAATCACGGCGGGTACACCACCACCTGCTCTAACTTTCAGCAGGATGTTTATGTTACCTCCCCGGGTGGGGAATACCCCAAAACCAACGCCTACCTTTCGCTGATTAAAAAAAGCGACGACGCGTTTAAGGAACTGGTAGAATATTTTTCTACCGTGGACGAGCCTACCGTTATTTGTATGTTTGGCGACCACCAGCCCGGCATTGAAACCGAATTTATTGAAGCTGTTATGGGTAAAAGCGTAGACGATTTAACGGTAGAGGAGGAGCAAAAGCGCTATGTAACGCCCTTTGTAATTTGGGCTAATTACAACATTGGCAGCACCTATGTAGAAAAAATTAGCGTAAATTACCTTTCTACCCTGGTGGCCAGCGTTGCCGGCCTGCCAATGAGCAGCTACCAAACCTACCTTTACAACCTTTATAAGCAAATTCCGGTAATAGATAATGTAGGGTATATTGATAAAAACGGAAACTATTACCTACACCATGAGCAAAGCGAGTATTCTACCCTGCTAAGCGATTACGAAAAGGTGCAGTACAACCTGTTGTTTGATTACGAAAACCGCAGAGACGACTTATTTGATTACAATGCGGAGCTCATGCAAGCCGCCATTGCCGATGACTCTTAACCATGGCGCACGCAGTTGAACCCACCAGCCTAACCCGGCTTTAAAAACCGATTGGATGTGTAACTTTGAAAATAAAAGACCTTGAAATACACGGCTTTGCGGCGCTGGCGCCTATGGCCGGGGTTGCCGACCGTGCCATGCGGGAAATGTGCATGGCCTACGGGGCCGCCTTTTGCGTTGGGGAGCTAACCAGTGCCAAGGGCGTTAGTTTGGGCGATAAAAAATCTAAGCAGCTGCTAAGCTGCAGCACGGCGCAGCGCCCCATGGGCACTCAGCTTTTTGGTGCCGACCCGGCAACCATGACCGAAGCGGCCCGCATTGCCGAAAGCTTTGGCCCCGATTTTTTAGATTTAAACATGGGCTGCCCGGCCCCAAAGGTTGTTAAAAACGGCGGAGGCGCCGCTTTAATGCAGGACCCTAAAAAAGCCGGCGAAATTATTAAGGCTGTTGTAAACGCCGTAAGCCTGCCGGTTACCGTAAAAATGCGAACCGGGTGGGAGGCGGGCAGCGAAAACTGCGTAACGCTGGCCAAAATTGCCGAGCAAAACGGGGCAGCCGCCGTTACGGTGCACGGGCGCACCCGCCAGCAAATGTACGCCCCCGGCGTAAACTACAAGGCCATTGCCGCCGTTAAAAAAGCCGTTTCTATTCCGGTAATTGCCAATGGCGATATTGCCACCGCGGCCAACGCCGCCGCCATGCTGGAGCGCACCGGCTGCGACCTTGTTATGGTAGGGCGGGGCGCCATGGGTCGGCCGTGGCTTTTTAGCCAAATTAACGCCCTGCTGCAGCACGAAACCCCGCTGCCGGAGCCGCCGCTTGCCAAAAAAATGAGCGATATGCTGCGGCAGGTAGAATTAATGATGCAGTACAAGGACCCGCACAACGCCGTGCTGGAGGCGCGCAAACACACCGCCTGGTACATAAAAGGGCTAAAAAATGCCGCCGCCCTACGGCGCCGGTGCAGCGAAATTTTAAGCTACCAGGATGTTGTAAACATTGCGCGGCTGGTTTTGGCGCAAAACACTGAGGACGGAGAAAATTTATGAAAAACACCACCCTTTGCCACATTGAGCAAAACGGCTGCTACCTTATGCTGCACCGGGTAAAAAAGCAGCAGGATATGAACAAGGATAAATGGATTGGCATTGGCGGAAAATTTGAGGAGGGCGAAAGCCCGGAGGATTGCGCCCTGCGCGAAACGCTGGAGGAAACCGGACTGAGCCTGCAAAACCCCGAATACCGCGGCATTGTTACCTTTGTTTCAACGCGGTACGGCACCGAGTATATGCACCTGTTTTGGTGCAACCGCTTTACCGGCACCCTGCACCCCTGCAACGAGGGCGAGTTAAAGTGGGTACCCAAAACCGAGCTTAAAAATTTGCCCATTTGGGTGGGCGACCTTATTTTTTTAAAGCTTCTGGAAAAGCGCGTGCCGTTTTTTTCGCTAAAGCTTTGCTACAACGATCAAAATGAATTGCAAAACGCCGTTTTAAACGGCAAAACCCTAAATTTAAGCGAGGTGTTACCGCTTTGCACCCAATAAAGCATTTTAAAACCATTACCCGGCACCGCCACCTGGTTATTTACCACTGCTTTAAGGCCGGCATTGGCTGGCAGGGCCTGCGGCACGACCTTTCAAAGTACAGCCCTACCGAGTTTTGGCCCGGTGCAAAAAATTACCAGGGCACCCGCAGCCCGAACGAGGCCGAGCGCGAGCAGCTGGGCTATTCGCCCGCCTGGCTGCACCACAAGGGGCGCAACCGCCACCATTTTGAGTATTGGACCGACTACAACCCCCAAACCAAAAAGGTAAGCCCGGTTAAAATGCCGTTTTGCTTTGTGGCCGAAATGTTTTGCGACCGCTTGGCCGCCAGCAAAATTTACCAAGGCAAGGCCTACAACCCGGGGCACCCTTTAAGCTATTTTTTGCGGGGCAAGGCCACCCGTTTTATTCACCCCGAAACCTCTGACGAGTTAGAAAAAATGTTAAATCTTTTGGTCGAGCAGGGCGAGGCGGCCGTTTTTAGTTACATTAAGCAAAAATTAAAAGCCGGAGCGAAATATTAAACCTCGCCCCGACTTTTATTTTTTTAAAATTGGTTTTGCCAATAAAACCGCAGCACAGGCCGTTCAGCCCGCCAAAGGGGGCAAAAGAACGGCGTTTTTTTACCTGCCGCTTTGTTTTTTGCTTACCGCCTTTGTAAAACAAAGCGCCGGCAAAATAAATTGCCTGTAAAACAAACCGCCGGCAAGCAATTTTACGCAAAGGGGCAAAAACCAAACGGGCAAACCCGTTTTTTTATTCCAGCTCCGCCGGCCTAAAAATAAGCAATACCGTGCGGCGGGCGGCTGCGCCGGTGTAGGCGAACGGCAGCCAACGCGCTTTACCTTTCAGGCCGGTCTACAAAATTTTCTTTCGCAAAGCGCAGCAGCGCCTCTTGCTCGTTCGGGCATTGCCGCTGCTGCACGGCAAGCAGCAGCCCGTTTAAAACCCGGCCAACCGCCCTGCCCGAAAGGCCAAGGGCTTTAAGCTCGCCGCCGGTAAGGTTTAGCTGCGCTACGGTGCAGCAGCCGGCAAAGCAGCGGCTGCAGGCAGCCTTAAAGGCCTTTATTTCGGCCGTGTTGCCGTAAAAAGCTGCTTTTAAGCGGCAGGCGTCGGCAGTAAGCTCCGGCCAAAAAAAGCCGCACAGGGCGTAATAATCGTTTTCGGTCTGCGGCGTTTTTAAAAAAAGCAAACGCAGCAAATTTAAAACCGTTAGGGTTGTTTTGCGGTCAAACCGTAAAGCCAGCATGGCCGCAGCCGCGTTTTGGCAAAGGGGCAAATCGCCCTTGCTTAAACCTTTGCCCAGCCCCTTAAGGCCGGCAGCCTCCAGCCTTGGTAAGGCGTTAAATTCTTGGTTTGCCCGGCCTAAGCAGGCAAAAAAGGCGGCAGCGCGCAGCGGCAGCACCGCCGGGCAGCGGTCAACCTCTAAAAAGCTTACCGGGTCGCTCCCCCGGCCAATTACTGCCGCCAAAGCCGGCTCGGCGCACAGCAGCACATACAAATAATTGGTTAAAACCTGCCCGGCAAAGGCGCCCAGCAGCAGCTTTTTCAGCTCGGCCAAAATGCGCTCGCGTGAAACGGCGCGCAGCAAAATAGCTTGGCCGAACACGGCGTTTTCGGTTTGCTGCTGCAGGCAAAAGCCAAGGGTTGCGGCAAAGCGCAGCGCCCGCAAAATGCGCAGCGCGTCCTCCTTAAAACGGCGGTCGGGCTCCCCAACTGTGCGCAAAATGCCGGCAGAAAGATCCTGCCGGCCGCCAAACGGGTCTAAAACGCCGGTGCCGCTTTGGTAGCACATGGAGTTAACCGTAAAATCGCGCCGGGCAAGGTCTTTTTTAATATCCGGCGTAAACTGCACGCTGTCGGGGTGACGGTTGTCGGTGTAGCGGCCGTCTACCCGGTAGGTGGTAATTTCAACCGGGTAATGCTGCTCAATAACCGTTACGGTACCGTGTTTTAAGCCGGTTAGCACCAGCTTGCGGTTGTTAAAAATTTCTATCATCTGCTCGGGCAGGGCGTTGGTGGTCAAATCGTAATCCAGCGGCGTTTTGTGCAGTAATAAATCCCGCACGGCGCCGCCCACCACATAAACCTCAAAGCCGTTTGCCTGCAAACGCTGCATTACGGCGGTTATGTACCCCGGCAGGCTGTAATTTTCGGCCGGCAAAAAATCCCCCCTACAAAAAGCCACCCCAAAAGCCTTGGCAGCGGGGTGGTGTTATTTTTTATTCCTGTTTCGTCGTCGGCTCCGCTTGGGTCGGCTCGGCCGGTTCGGCCGGTTTTGGCGCACTGGGGGCCGGCTGGGCCTTTGGGGCGTCCTCATTTGCCCAAGCCTCGGCTTTTTTTACGCCGGCGCAAACGGTGCGAACCAAGGTTTTGCCCAGGCTGGTAAACGCTTTACCCAGGCTTTCGCCAGTTTCTTTCCAGTTTTCTTTTAAAGACATAAAAAACACTCCGTTTCCAAGTAATTTGTTTTAAAAACCTAAGGCTGCAAAAAAGGGCAAACAAGCGCCTTAAAAACCGGCCGGCAGCACCTGCCGCCAAAACAAAAAAATTAAATTTGCCAAAATAACGGCGTGCCGCTTTATTGCCTTTGCAGCGTCTGTTTTAAGTATAACAACTCCCAAACAATTTGTCAAGAAACCCCGGGGAAATATCTTTATTTTTTGTGTTACTTTCTCTGTTTAGTTATACCAAATCGTTCAACAATTGGTTAAACTATTTCTACTATTTGTATATAGCATTTTGGGTAATTTTCTGTTATGATAATAAAAGCAACCTTGGTATTGGTGTGTTTTGCCGCCTTAGGCAAACAGGGGTAGCCCCCGAGCCTGTACCCTGCTAATTTTTATAAAAGGAGCGTTTTTGATGAAAAAAATTATTTGCAAGCGTGAGTATGACACTGAAACAGCTACCTTGATCCAGTCTTACACCCAAGGCACCTTTGGTGATCCGGCCGGTTTTGAGGAAACCCTGTACCAAACGCCGAACGGCTTGTATTTTCTTTATGTAAACGGCGGCAGCGACTCTGCCTACCCGCAGGAGAATATTAAGTCGGTTTCTAAGGCAAAGGCCGAAGCCTGGCTAAACGAGCACAAATAAAGCTGTTTTAGGCGGCCGGGGTTGTTTTGCCCCGGCTTAACCTTGGCACACGCTTTGAAACGCCAATTTTAAAGAAAAATTTAAGTGCAAGCCTTGTGAAATGCCGTGGTAATTTGTTAAAATTGCCTGCGTTTTTTAGCGCGCACCCGCAAATTTGTTTTCTTTAAAATTCTGCAACCTTAAAGGCACAAAATGGCAAGCAGCTTTTGGTGCAAAAAATGCCGTAAGGCCGGCGCCTTACAAAAACGCCAAACAAAAGGGCCGTTGTTTTGCCCTTTTCGGCGGGTTCGGCTGCGTGCGCCAGGGTGAACCACCCTTAGGGCCTTTTAAGGCAATTTGCCGCATTGCGCCCTAAACCAAAGGCCAAAGAATAGGGGCGCAGCAGCTTTACCGCTTTTAAAACGGCAAAGCCGGTAAAGTAAAAGTGGCCTAACCACTAATTGGCAAAATACCCAACCGTTAGCAAAGCCCTAACCGGTTCCCCGCGGCGGTAACCCACCCCTTTTAAAAGCGTTGATCTTTTGGGGTGCGCCTTACCGCTGCGGTTTTTGTACCCATTTTTAAAAACTTTAATTTTGTACTTGCAATACGGCAAAAATTGTGTTATACTTTTAAAGCACTAAAAAATATGTGCAGGGTTAGTATATCGGTAGTACTTCTGGTTCCCAACCAGATGAGGCGGGTTCGACTCCCGTACCCTGCTCCAAAAAGTCGCCTTGGCGGCTTTTGTTTTTTTAAACTATTTTACAATTTATTGTTTTGTTTTAAGGGTGAAGTTATGCTTTTACAATCCGCTCAAAAGGCCTTAGCCTTAGCGCTTTGCAGCGCAGCTGTTTTGTGTGCCGGCTGCAGCCAAAATACGGCCGGCAGCCCAACCGAGTTAAGCTCTGCCGCAGCGGCTGCGGCAAGTGCCAACCAACCCGGAGGCACTGCGGCAAGCCAGGTTGAAAGTTTAACCGGTAGCTTGCCGGCCGAATCTAAAGCCGCTAACAGCTTGGCCAACCCGGCACAAAGTAAAAACAGCCCCGCCGGGCAAGCCCCGGGCAAAAGCAGCTCCGCCACGGCACGCGCCAAAAGCAGTTCCGCCCCAGCCAAAAGCCAACCCGGCAGCCCTTCTTCGGCCCAAAGCGTTGCTGCAAACTGCAGCGCTGGGCACGCTTACGCCAACGGTCTTTGCAGCCGCTGCGGCAAAATTAACCCCAGTGGCAACCTTTACAAGGCCTTAGGCCTTTGGCTTAAAAAACACGGCAATCAAACCGGCAATTCCCAAGGCTATTATTTAGGGCGGGAAATTGGCGGATTCAGCATTACCTACGACAACCGCTACCCCAACGAGTTTGAAATTGCTTATTACAGCGAGCAGCCCTTTGAAAACCTAAGCCTTACTGTTTCGGCCGCCGGCAGCTGCAGCGTTTATTACAGCGTAGGCGATTACACCACTGTAAACGGCCACGCCCCGAGCAACACCGCCGCCCACTTTGAAATAAATAAAAACAGCGGCGTTACCGCACAGCAAATTACTTTTACCGATTTTTACTCTAAATCTACCCCAAAAATTACCCAGGCCGATTTTGCTAAGCAAAGCGCCGCCAAAACCGAGTGTAGCTTAAAGGCGGCAAACGCCCTTTTAAAGCCCACGGGGTTAAGCCTTAAAAATTTTGGCTTTACCGGCAATTACGCTTGACTTTTACCCCGCACCGTGGTAAAATACGGTGGTATGAGGGAGTAGTTGGCGCTTTTTTAGCGCGGTATGTCAACACGCTGGCCGCCTGGCCTGGCATACCTTAATTAACAAGACTCATGCGCTTTTTTTGGCGCATGCAGTCTGCTTTTTGTGTATGGCTGCAATGCCATACACTTTTTTATTGCCGTTTTGGCCCTTTGGGGCAATTTTTGGCAAAATATTTTTTGGAGGAACCTGCATGGAAAATGTTTTAATGTACCTGTTGTTTGCCGTTGGAATTGTGCTGATTGTTAAAGGGGGCGACTGGTTTGTAGACGGCGCCGTTTGGGTTGCCGAGGTTACCAAAATACCTAAATTTATTATTGGGGCCACCGTTATTAGCTTGGCAACCACCCTGCCGGAAATTATTGTTTCTACCATTGCCGCCGTAGAGGGGCACCAAATTTTAACCAGCGGCGTTGGCAATTACCTTGCCGCCTCGCAGGATAAGGTTGGCATGGCCATTGGCAACGGCATTGGCTCGGTAATTTGCAACACCGCCATGATTTTAGCCATTAGCATTATTTTTATGCCGCTGGCTGTAAAAACAAAAGAGTTTGCCCCCAAGGCCCTGCTGCTGGTGGCGGCCGTTGTGGCGCTGTTTTTGCTCTCGCGCGGGGGTTCCTTTTCAATTTTTGGCGCGGGGGTGCTGCTGCTTATTTTTGCGCTTTATATTTTTGAAAATATCCGCTCGGCCAAGGGCGGAAAAGCCGAGCAGGCCGCCGAACCACCGGCAACCGATAAAAAGTCGGTGCTGCTAAACCTTTTGCGGGTAGTAGCCGGGGCGGCCGGTATTGTAATCGGCTCCCAGCTGTTGGTAGATAACGGCAGCAAAATTGCGGCCTCTTGGGGCGTTTCGCAGGCCATTATTGGCGTAACCATTGTAGCTATTGGCACCTCCCTGCCCGAGCTGGTAACGGCCGTTAGCGCCATTGTAAAAAAGCAGGCGGCTATGTCAGTTGGCAATGTAATTGGCGCAAATGTAATAGATACTACTTTAATTTTAGCCGTCTGTTCCTTTATTTACGGCGGGCAGCTGCCGGTTTCGGCCCAAAACATTTACTTAGATTTCCCCGTTGCCATTTTAGTTTCGCTTCTTGCGGCCGTGCCCACCATTATTCAAAAAAGGTTTTGCCGTTGGCAGGGCGTTTTAATGCTTTGCATTTATGTTGCCTACCTAATTATTGTTACCACCGGGCTCAACAGCTACCTTTCCCTGTTTGGCGTAATCCCGGTGTAAGCCGGCAGATTTTAACCCAAAACACTTTAGCCGCCCGGTTAAAGGGGAATTTGGCTTATTGCTAAGGGCGACCCAAGACAAGTACAATGCAAAACAAACACAACCTAAGACAAACACAACCTAAGTCGAACACAACCTAAGTCGAACACAACCTAAGTCGAACACAACGCGCACCGCTACAGTTTTTGCAGCGGTGCGCGTTGCACTTTACCGTTTATTTTGCTTTTAATAAAATGCCGGCTTAGGCTAACAAAAGGTTACATTTTGCAGCGCAACCTCAGCCCCCTCAATATGCTTGGCAAACGGGCCCTTTCCGGGGCGTTTTAAGTAAGCGTTGGGCCGCAGGTCGTAATCGCTTTGCAGCAGGGTAGAATTAGGGCTGTTTCGCAGCGTAACAGCAACATTTTGCAGGCAAATCTTTTGAATATTGTCGTCGCCCGCAATTAAAATGCCGTTGTCGCTTTCGGCGGTAATGTGGTCAATTTCTATGTTAGAAATTAGCCCGCTGCCGCCCTTGGCGCAAAGCACAATGGCCTCCCCCTTGCCCCACCAAGCGCCGCATTGCAGGCGGGTTTGAATGTTTAAATGGTGCAGCTGCACATTTTGCACCACGCCGCCGTTGTGCGCAAAAATAGCAACGCCGCGGTTAGACTTTGTAATGTTTAAATTTGAAACGCAAACATTTTTAACCTTGGCCTGCAAATGCCCTAACCGCACCCCGGCCGAGCTGGACTGAAAATTGCAGTTAGAAATAACAATGTTTTCACACCAATCGTCCGGCGCGGTAATGCAGGTTGCGGCTACGCAGTCATCCCCGGCGGTAATGCTGCAGCCGGTAATTACCGCGTTTGTAACCGCCGAAAGGTGAATTCCGTCGCTGTTGCCGGTTATCCGCCGGTTTTGAATGGTAACGCCGGTTACAAAAACATCCCGGCAGCGGCTAAAGGTCAGGGTCCAGCACGGGGCGTGCAGCAGCCGCAGGTCTTGAACCCGAATTTGCTCGCAGCTTTCAAAAAACAGCGGCTGGCTAATCATTTGCTCCATATCGTACTTGCGTTTTACAACGCACTCGGCCCGCATGGCCGGGGTTAGCTGCTCCTCTGGAATATCAAACGGCTTTATTACCGAAAAATCGTAAAAATACTCGTCCGAAAGGTCTATGGTCCCGGTGCCGCAAAGGGTAATATTACTGGCGTTGCGCGCCCAAAGCAGGGAGCGCGTGCTGCCCATTTCTAAATGCTGAAAGCCAATGGGTTTAAAATGCTCTATTCCCTTAATTGCTTTTAAAACGCAGCCGGGCTCTAAGCAAAGGCACACATTGCTTTTTAATTCTACGCTGCCGGAATAGTACAAACCGGCGGAGAGCGTTAAAGTGCCCCCGCCGGCCAGTGCAATTTCGTTTACAGCATTTTGCAAAATGGTTGCGTAGTTTGCCTCGCCGGTTGCAAAAACTGTTTTGTTCATTTTGTAAGCCCCTTGACTTACTGCTCGGTGGTTGTAGTAGCGGCGGCGTCGGTTGTGCCCTGCTGCTGCGAGGGATACTCTAAATTCTTAACCTTTAACTGGCCCATGGCAAAGCCGTTTTCCTCTACCTTCAGGTTGGCGGTTTTTTCCTTTACCGTTTTTTCAAACTCCTCCTGCTTTAGTAAATAAAGCACCGAGTCGGTCATGGTGTTTAGGTAATATTTGTCGGCCAAAATGTCCTTTCGAACATAAATGGTAAGGCCGGAGGTGTTTTCAACCAGCTTAACATCGCCCAGCTTCATAGCCTTTACAGTGTCAAAATCCTCGCTGGCGTTGCTGGTGTCCGAAGCGCCTAAGGTCTTCGCCAACGAATCCTGCGGTTTTTCGGTGCCCTCGCTGGCGTCGGCCGTAACGGCACCGTTTACCTCTTCGTAAATCTTTTTAAAGGCCTCGCCCTTTTTCAGCCGGGTTACATAGCCCTCAAAGGTCTTTTTTAAGGCAGCCTTGGTGCTGTCGGTTGCGCCGTCCTCATAGGTTTTGGTTAAAACATCCGCCAAAACATATTTTTCGTCTAAGGTTTTAGAGATGGTTGCGCCGTCAACTTCCTTTTCCCCACCGGCCCCGTAAATAGATTTAAAGTAGGCGTTGGAATAATAGCTGTAGAGCAGCGCTTTTTTGTAGGTTTCTTTCGAAACGCCGTTGGGCTCGTAGTAGCTGCTGTAATAACTCCAGTAATAATCGGCCGTGCTGTTAGCCTGCGAGATCTCCTCATCGGTTAGCTTTAATTTGCCCCCGTCAATCATTTTTTGGTAAAAGGCATACTCCTTGCAGCGCTGCAAAGCCTGTGCTTTTACATAGTCAGAGTAATCCTGTCCGTCAATTTTTTCCGCTAAATAATCGGTTTCGGACGAGGTTGCCGCCGCGGAAGAGCTGGAGCTGGACGACTTCTTGGATTCATCTACCTTGGTGCGGGCTTCGGTGTCGCACTCAAACAACGCCGAAAGGTACAAAGCCGATGTAATTTTTACGCCGTCAATGGTAAGGGCCGTTTCATTTTTTTTGTGGCAGCCGACCATAGAAAGCACCAGCGCGGCGCACAGGCCCATTGCCAACAGTTTTTTAAAAAGTTTCATTGGGTTAAATTCCTCCCCTTGCAGGATTGAAATAAGCGGTTGCCGAACCCCGACAACACTTTGAAAAATATTATACTATAATTTTGCAAAAAAGTCCAGTTTTTTTTACGGCGATATTCCGGCCTTGCACAGTGGTGTCATTTTGTAATTTTTTGTCACCAATTTGACATCGAACTGTAAACGAATTGAAAAGACTTTTTAGAAAAAATAGAATATAATAAACACATACCGTAAGTGAGGAGTGTTTGTGCCGTGAAAAAACTTTTTTCTGTATTAGGGCTGCTGTTGGTCATTGCTGTTTCTTTAACCGTTTCCGTCAGTGCCTCTTACTCGCAAAAAACGGCCGTCGCCCCTGCTGCAACGGTTACCGCCGCCCAAAAAGCCCGTTTTACTACAATGTTAAACAACAACCAGCTTTTTGGCACCGATTTTGAGAACGACACCGTCCTGGTAAAGGGCGCTATGGTAGCCTTGGCCGACCGTGTAGAGGATGACGCTTTAAGCAGTGATTTGCTTTTAGGCTTTATAACCAATATGTACGGCCGCACGGTAGACCTTACCGCTACCGGCTTTCGTGTAAACGGCGGCAAGGTGGCCGTCATTCCGCAGGGCTACGCCCGCTTAACGCACAAAATTTTAACCGTAAAATCGGTTGACGGCGGGTTTGAGGTTACCTCGCAAATGACGGTGGCTCCCCATGACGGCACCGCCTACACAAAAACGGTTTCCTCCGTTTTTGTTGAGAACAGCGGCTCAGCCTTTGGCTACAACCTTATTTCGGCTGAAATTGAGCCCAACGCCGCCGTTTAAAAAGCAAGCTTTAACTTAGCAAACTTTAGCCTTTTTGGCGTAGCGCGCAACCCGGCAGCCTTTGGCTAAAACGCCTTTGCCGCCCCGCAAAAAAACAAAGCACCCCTTAGGTGCTTGACAAAAATTTAAAAGATGTTATAACGGTAATGAAACAAGGCAAACCCGATAAACGGTTTGTCCAATTAGGTTAAGAAATAATCGCCTAACTTAACGGAGCAGGGCGGTTATTTCTTTTTTGTTATATCAATAACATGTGCTATAACAGAAACAATTAAAGTCAGAAGTAAAAACAACTCACTATATGTAATTATCAGCACCGCCCCCTTTCACAGAGAGCAAAAAGCGCCCCCCTTACTGGAGAGGACGAACCGCCTACCTTATTAGGCCCATCTTTCTTCGGTTTTCAGTATGCCACATTGCCCGCCGGCTTGCAACCGTTAAAACGCAAACTACGGCAAGGCAGCGGTTTGGGTTCCTACCCGCAAGAGCAACTTTAAAGCCTAAACCAAAACTAAATTGCCAAAAGCCAAAGCGGTATGAGAAAATTCTCATACCGCTTTGGCGCTGTTTTATTAAAACTGTTGTTTTTAAATACGCTTATTTAAAATACCGATTTAAGAGGCCCTCAAAAGCCTTACCATGACGAGCCTCGTCCTGAAACTACACTCAAAAACTGTTTAAATGAAGGACTTTTTGATTCTGTTTTCAAAAATCACACTTTTGTCACACAAAATCCAAGTTCTTTTTATTAGTTGTAAAAATAAAAATTCCTGTGTAAAAAAGTATTATAGATAAGTACTTTATCAAAGAAATTATACTTATAGGTAACATCTCTTTTGGTATAGATTTTATATAGTCAATTTCGCCAAGTGCAATAAATTCATAAATTTGCATTATAAAAATAGTTGATATATAACCAATACATCCTGTCCTTAAAAATATTGAAAATCTAAAGTTAAATAAAGTACCAATAAAACATAAGATATTAAATAATAATAAAAGCAAAGAAATAACAAATAGAGTTATAATTTTTTCTTCAAAATACAAGTTTTTCGGTGTGCCAACAATAGAAGCAACGACATAGTATAAATTTTTACAAACGATTATACCAAATGCTAACGGAAACATATATTTCTTAAATTTAAATGTTTTGTCTACAAAAAATAAATAACACAGTATCAAAAATATCGGAATCAAGGACACAAAAGTTTTAGTTATATTAGAAAACTTTAGAGTTGTAATAAATACGCTTAGAATATTCAATATACAATATACAACAATTAAAACAAAACCAATTAAATGTGTTTTAGATTTGAAAATTTTCATTCTATCACCTCAAATCTTGACAAAACAAAATAATATGTTATAATATAAGTGAAATAAGGCAAACCGATAGACGGTTAGCCTCTGTTTAACTGATAACCGCTAAACTTTGTGAGGGTTGGGCGGTTATTTTTTTATGCTTAATATGTAACCTATTACAAGTACCATAAGAATTATGATAAAAGTTTCCTGTTCCATAGCATCACCCCCTTAATTAAAAGAGGGCAAATGCCCTCTGAAAATCAAAGGGCTAACCGCCTACCGTTTAAGGTTTACCTTATTCCAAAAGAATTATATCATATTATGTCATATATTGCAACAAAAACCGCCTTTTAGGCGGTTTTTGTGTTTTATCATTATTTAAAATATCTCTTTAAAAGTCCTTCAAAAGCCTTGCCATGTCGGGCTTCGTCGCGGGCCATTTCGTGCACAGTGTCGTGAATGGCGTCCAGCCCCAGCTCTTTGGCCAGCTTAGCTAATTCGGTTTTGCCTTTGGTAGCGCCATTTTCAGCGTCTACACGGGCTTTTAAATTCTCTTTGGTGCTGGCCGAAACAACCTCGCCCAGCATTTCGGCAAATTTTGCGGCGTGCTCAGCCTCTTCAAACGCGGCCTTTTCCCAGTAAAGGCCAATTTCGGGGTAGCCCTCGCGGTGGGCGGCACGGGCCATTGCCAGGTACATGCCAACCTCGGTACATTCGCCGTTAAAATTCTCCCGCAGGCCCTCAACAATGCGGTTATCAATACCCTTGGCAACGCCAATTACATGCTCGGCGGCCCAGCTTTGCTCCCCGCTCTGCTCAACAAATTTTGAGGCCGGCGCATGACATACCGGACATTCCTCCGGCGCTGCGTCGCCGGTATAAGTGTAGCCACATACTAAACAAACAAACTTTTTCATTTTAAAAATCCTCCAAAAATTTATTTATGAACCGGGCTGTGTTTTGGTTTTACAGTCGGCGCATAGTCCGTAAAAAATCAGTAAATAATCCTGCAGTTGGTGGTTGCAGCCTGCCTGGTAGCTTTGCAGCAGCGCCTGACCGTTTTGCTCGGTAAGGTCTAAAATTCTGCGGCACTGCCGGCAAACCAAATGCGGGTGCCGCAGAGCGTTGCCGTCGTAATGCTCGCTGCCGTCGTTGGTTTTAAAGCACAAAATTTCGCCGGCGGCTGTAAGCTCCGAAAGGTTGCGGTACACCGTGCCTAAGCTAATGTTCGGCACCGTTTGACGAACCATATCGCACAGCTGCGCCGCAGTTGGGTGGCTGGTTACGCTGCGCAGGCTTTGCAAAATGGCCTCGCGCTGGCGGGAATAGCGTTGCACGGTAAATTTCTCCTTAACAGTAATAGTTACTGTTATTATTATAGCAAATTTATTTGCTTTGTCAAGCCCTATTTTTAAAATTTTAAAAATATTTTTTTTGGCGCTTGCTGCCGCAGCTAAAACGGGCAACCCAGCCCTGCCCCGCCCGTTTTAAGCGGTGACTTTTACTTTTATAACCGCGGTTAATTTTTGCAGCTAATTAAACCAGTGTACTTGAGCGGCTAATTTGGGCAGCCAATTTAGGCGGTTAAAAATTCAAAAGCCGGCTGCAAAACGCAACCGACCCTTGAATAAAGAAGAGAAACATGAAAAAACATGGACATCAGCAATAATAATAGCAATAATAATTGAATTAAGCCCGATCCTGCGCTAAGGCCAAGGCCGGCAGCGTGTAAATAACGCCGTTGGTGCCAACCACCGAAACCGGCAGCCCAAACGGGGCAAACAGGAGCTCGTTCACCGTTGCCTTTTCGCCGCTTTGGCCAATAAATACATGAACCGGGGCCGATTGCTTTACCTCGGCCGCAATGGCGTGAACCGGCTTGTTGCTGTAAGCAATGCGAATATTCACCTTTTGCTCTTTGGCAAGGGCCGTTAAACAAAGCATATCTTTAGAACGCTGCTTGGCGTCGGCCTTTAGGGGCTGAACGGTTAAAACATCCAGCGCGCAGCCAAAGCGGTCAGCGTATTCCTTTGCGGTTTTAATAATCCTTGCGCAGCTGCTTTGCGCAGTGATCAATGCCAAAACGCAAGAATTTTCATTCATAAAACTTTCACCCCTTTTATTTTTAAGATGCGGTGGTTTTCCGCCGCTGATTATTATTATACAAAACATTGCAACAATATGTTACGAAAAACATTTCTAAACTGTAAATGATTTTTAAACTGTTTTCGGCAGCTTGCCGCAATGTGCCGAACCGCCGAAAAACCGCGCGAAAATTTTATTTTTCCGCAAAATAACTATTTACACGGCGGCAAATTCATGGTATTATATATGTTATGGTAGTTAGATGGGTTATTGTGACCAAAGGCACTGTGCTTGCGGTACACCCGCCAACCTATCTGAAATAAGCTGAGCCTTCAGCTTTATAAATTAAGGAGGAAAATCATTCATGGCAAGAAAAATGAAAACGATGGATGGTAACAACGCAGCTGCGCACGTTTCCTACGCGTTTACCGAAGTTGCCGGTATTTACCCCATCACCCCTTCCAGCCCAATGGCCGACTATGTAGACCAGTGGTCTGCTAAAGGCCTTAAAAACATTTTTGGCACCAAGGTAAAGGTTGTTGAAATGCAGTCCGAGGCCGGTGCCTCCGGTACCGTACACGGCTCGTTAGCCGCCGGTGCGTTAACAACCACCTACACCGCCTCTCAGGGCTTACTGCTAATGATCCCCAATATGTACAAAATCGCCGGCGAACTGCTGCCCTGCGTGTTCCACGTTTCGGCACGCTGCGTTGCCTCGCACGCGTTAAACATTTTTGGCGATCACTCCGACGTTTACGCCTGCCGCCAAACCGGTTTTGCCATGCTGGCCGAAACCAACCCGCAGGAGGTTATGGACCTGGGCGCCGTTGCCCACTTGGCCTCTATTGAAGGACGCGTACCGTTTATTAACTTTTTTGACGGTTTCCGCACCTCGCACGAGATCCAAAAAATTGCAGTTTGGGATTATGACGATTTAAAAGAAATGTGCAATATGGACGCCGTTGAAGCGTTCCGCAAACGCGCGTTAAACCCGGAGCGCCCGGTAATGCGCGGCTCCCACGAAAACGGCGATATTTTCTTCCAGCACCGTGAGGCCTGCAACAAATACTACGACGCCATTCCCGAGATTGTAGAAAAGTACATGGATAAAGTAAACGAAAAGATCGGGACCGACTACAAGCTCTTTAACTACTACGGTGCGCCGGACGCCGAGCGCGTTATTGTAGCCATGGGCTCCATTTGCGATGTTGCCGAAGAGGTTATTGATTACTTAACCGCTAAAGGCGAAAAGGTTGGTTTGGTTAAGGTTCGCCTGTACCGCCCCTTCTCGGCCGAAAAATTTGCCGCTGCCATTCCGGCAACCGTTAAAAAAATTGCGGTGTTAGACCGTACCAAAGAGCCGGGCGCATTGGGCGAGCCGCTGTACTTAGATACCGTAGCCGCTTTAGCTGCCACCGGCCGTAAGATTGACACCGTTATTGGCGGCCGCTACGGCTTAGGCTCTAAGGATACTCCGCCCGCCAGCGTATTTGCCGTTTACAAAGAGCTGGCTAAGGACGCTCCGAAGCACCAGTTCACCATTGGTATTACCGATGATGTTACCAACCTTTCCCTGCCGGAGGAGGCTGCCCCGAACACTGCAGCCGAGGGCACCATTGAATGTAAATTCTGGGGCTTGGGCGGCGACGGTACGGTTGGCGCCAACAAAAACTCCATTAAAATTATTGGCGACCACACCGACAAGTATGTACAAGCCTACTTCCAGTACGACTCTAAAAAAACCGGCGGTATTACCGTTTCGCACCTGCGTTTCGGCGATCAGCCCATTAAGAGCCCCTACTACATTAACAAAGCCGATTTTGTTGCCTGCCACAACCCCTCTTACGTTATTAAGGGCTACAAAATGGTTAACGATGTTAAGCCGGGCGGCACTTTCTTAATTAACTGCCAGTGGTCGGCCGACGAGCTGAACACCCACATGCCGGCCGAAGCCAAGCGTTACATTGCCAAAAACAACATTCAGCTTTACACCGTTAACGCCATTGACCTTGCCGTAGAAATTGGCATGGGCAAGCGCACCAACACCATTCTGCAATCTGCTTTCTTTGCTTTGGCAAAGGTTCTGCCTATTGACGACGCCATTAAATTCATGAAAGAAAAAGCTGAAATTTCTTACATGAAAAAGGGTAAAGACATTGTAGAAATGAACTGGAAGGCCATTGACCTTGGCGCCACCGCCTTTAAGAAAATTGAGGTTCCGGCCGATTGGGCTACCGCTGAGGACGCCCCGGTTGCCGCTACCGAAAACGGCCCGGCCAAGCTGATTAAAATGGTAGACACCATTATGAAGCCGGTTGGCAAAATGGATGGCGACTCTTTGCCGGTTTCGGCCTTTGTAGACCACGCCGACGGTACCTTTGAGCAAGGCGCTTCCGCTTACGAAAAACGCGGCGTTGCCGTTACCGTTCCCGAGTGGAACCCCGTAACCTGCGCAAAATGTAACAAGTGCGCGTTTGTTTGCCCGCACGCAACTATTCGCCCCTTTGCCCTAACCAAGGCCGAGGCCGAGGCTGCTCCGGCTGCCACCAAGCTGGCACCTAAACCCATTGTTAAAACCGAATATCAATACACCTTAGCCGTATCTCCTATGGACTGCATGGGCTGCGGCGTATGTATTGGCGTTTGCCCCACCAACTCCTTAAAAATGGTGGCCCGCGAATCGCAAGACGCACAGCAGGAAGTGTTTGATTACTGCGTAGAAAAGGTTGCCGAAAAGCCCGAGGTTGCTACCGACGCCACCGTTATCAGCAGCCAGTACAAAAAGCCGTTGTTAGAGTTCTCCGGCTCCTGCGCAGGTTGTGCCGAAACCTCTTACGCCCGCTTAATTACCCAGCTGTTTGGCGACAGAATGTATGTTTCCAACGCCACCGGTTGTTCCTCTATTTGGGGCGGCCCGGCTGCAACCTCCCCCTACACCACCGACGCTGCCGGCCACGGTCCTGCCTGGGCCAACTCCTTGTTTGAGGATAACGCCGAGCACGGCCTTGGCATGTACCTTGGCCAAAACGCCATTCGCGAGCGCTTAAAGGCCGAAGTAGAGCAAATTGCTGTTTCCGACAAGGCTACCGCCGAGGTAAAAACCGCAGCCGAAAACTATTTGGCCACTTATGAGGACGGCAAAACAAACGGCGCCGCTGCCGACGTTTTGGTTGCCGCTATTTCTGCCAACGCCGAAAAGTGCGACCTTTGCAAGGATATTTGCGAGAATAAAGAGTACCTCTCCAAAAAATCTGTTTGGATCTTTGGCGGCGACGGCTGGGCCTACGATATTGGCTTTGGCGGCGTAGACCATGTTTTAGCCTCCGGCAACAATGTAAACATTATGGTATTCGATACCGAGGTTTACTCCAACACCGGCGGTCAGGCCTCTAAGGCTTCGCAAATTGGCCAGGTAGCACAGTTTGCCGCTGCCGGTAAAGCAATTGCCAAAAAGAGCTTGGCCGAAATTGCCATGTCCTACGGCTACATCTATGTTGCCCAAATTGCCATGGGGGCCGATATGAACCAAACCCTAAAGGCATTGAAGGAGGCCGAGGCTTACAACGGTCCTTCCTTAATTATTGGTTACGCCCCGTGCGAAATGCACAGCATTAAGGGCGGCATGGTAAACTGCCAGAAGGAAATGAAAAAAGCTGTTGATTGCGGCTACTGGAATATGTTCCGCTTTAACCCCGAGAATAAAGCGCAGGGCAAAAACCCGCTAACGATTGACAGCAAGCCCGCCACCACCGATTATAAAGAATTTATTATGGGTGAGGCCCGCTACTCCTCTTTAACCCGTTCCTTCCCGGAGCGCGCCGAAAAGCTGTTTGACAAGGCTGTGGAAAATTCCAAGGCCCAACGCAAACATCTTGAAAAATTGGTTGACCTTTACGCCGCAGAGGAAAAGGACGATTAATTAAAACCCTTTAAACCCTCGCCAATGCCGCACCCCGGCATTGGCGGGGATTTTGTGCTGTTTGAAGCCCGGGAGATGCAAGGGCAAGTTGCACAAAAGAACAGCGTTTCAAAGTTATTCAAACATCAAACTGTATAAAAATGCTTTTTTTGTAAAAAATGCCTTTAAAACCCTTTCAAAAAATGGTACAATAAATTGCTAACTATACTTTAGTTATAAAGGGCGTTTTCGCCAAAAATTTAGGAGGTTTATTAACCATGAGTCACAAGTATGTTTATTTGTTCTCAGAGGGCAACGCTTCCATGCGTGAGCTGCTCGGCGGTAAAGGTGCCAACCTTGCCGAAATGACAGGCCTGGGCCTGCCGGTTCCGCAGGGCTTTACCATTTCTACCGAAGCCTGCACCCAGTATTACGAGGACGGCCAAAAGATCAACGATGATATTCAGGCCCAGATTATGGAATACATTGAGAAGATGGAAAACATCACCGGCAAAAAGTTCGGCGATTTAGAAAATCCGCTTCTTGTTTCCGTTCGTTCCGGTGCCCGCGCTTCCATGCCCGGCATGATGGACACCATCTTAAACCTTGGCCTGAACGAAGAAGTTGTAGATGTTATTGCCAAAAAATCTAACAACCCCCGTTGGGCTTGGGACTGCTACAGAAGATTTATCCAAATGTACTCCGATGTTGTTATGGAGGTTGGTAAAAAATACTTTGAGCAGTTAATTGACGAAATGAAAGCCAAAAAAGGCGTTACGCAGGATGTTGAGCTGGACGCTGACGACCTAAAAGAGCTGGCCCGCCAGTTTAAAGAGGAATACAAGAGCAAGATCGGCTCCGACTTCCCGACCGACCCGAAAGAGCAGCTAATGGGCGCTATTAAAGCCGTTTTCCGTTCTTGGGACAACCCCCGCGCCAATGTTTACCGCCGCGACAACGATATTCCCTACTCTTGGGGTACTGCCGTTAATGTACAGTCCATGGCCTTTGGTAACATGGGTGACGATTGCGGTACCGGCGTTGCCTTCACGCGTGACCCGGCCACCGGCGCTAAGGGCCTGTTCGGTGAGTTCTTAACCAACGCCCAGGGCGAAGACGTTGTAGCCGGCGTTCGTACTCCTATGAAGATTGCCGAAATGGAGCAAAAGTTCCCCGAGGCCTTTAAGCAGTTTACCGAGGTTTGCCAAACCTTAGAGAACCATTACAGAGATATGCAGGACATGGAGTTTACCGTTGAGCACGGCAAGCTGTTTATGCTGCAGACCCGTAACGGTAAAAGAACTGCCCAGGCTGCTTTAAAAATTGCCTGTGACTTAGTAGATGAAGGCATGATCTCTGAAAAAGAGGCCGTTGCCATGATTGACCCCCGCAACTTAGACACCTTACTGCACCCGCAGTTTGATGCCAAAGCCTTAAAAACTGCCGTTCCGGCCGGTAAGGGCTTAGGCGCTTCCCCCGGTGCTGCCTGCGGTAAAATTGTATTTACCGCCGATGACGCCGAGGCTTGGAACGCCAAGGGCGAAAAGGTTGTTTTAGTTCGGTTAGAAACCTCTCCGGAGGACATTACCGGCATGAAAGCCTCGCAGGGTATTTTAACCGTTCGCGGCGGTATGACCTCTCACGCGGCCGTTGTTGCCCGCGGTATGGGTACCTGCTGTGTTTCCGGCTGCGGCGACATTAAAATGGACGAGGAAAACAAGCAATTTGAGTTGGCCGGCAAAACCTACCATGAGGGCGACTTTATTTCGATCGACGGTTCTACCGGTAACATTTACGACGGCATTATTCCTACCGTAGACGCTGAAATTGCCGGCGAGTTTGGCCGCATTATGGCCTGGGCCGACAAATACCGCACCTTAAAGGTTCGCACCAACGCCGATACCCCGGCCGATGCGAAAAAAGCCCGCGAGCTGGGCGCCGAGGGCATTGGCCTTTGCCGTACCGAGCATATGTTCTTTGAGGCCAACAGAATTGCCGCATTCCGCGAGATGATTTGTGCCGACACCGTTGAAGAGCGTGAGGCCGCGTTAGATAAGATCATGCCGTATCAGCAGGGCGACTTTGAAAAGCTTTACGAGGCCTTAGAGGGCTGCCCGGTAACCATCCGGTTCTTAGATCCTCCGCTGCACGAGTTTGTTCCCACCGAGGAGGCCGACATTGAAGCTTTGGCCAAGGCTCAGGGCAAAACCGTTCAGCAAATTAAAAACATTATTGCCTCTTTACACGAGTTCAACCCCATGATGGGTCACCGTGGCTGCCGCTTAACCGTAACCTACCCCGAAATTGCAAAAATGCAAACCAAGGCTGTTATTCGCGCTGCCATTAATGTTAAAAAAGCCCATCCGGATTGGAACCTTGTTCCCGAAATTATGATTCCGTTGGTTGGCGAAGTTAAAGAGCTAAAATTTGTTAAAAACACTGTTGTAGCAACCGCTAACGCCGAAATTGAGGCCGCCGGTATTGACCTGAAATATGAGGTTGGCACCATGATCGAAATTCCGCGCGCTGCTTTAACCGCCGATGAAATTGCCAAAGAGGCTGAGTTCTTCTGCTTCGGCACCAACGACTTAACCCAAATGACCTTTGGCTTTAGCCGTGACGATGCTGGTAAGTTCTTAAATTCTTATTACGATAATAAGATCTACGAGAACGATCCGTTTGCAAAGTTAGACCAGGTTGGCGTTGGCAAGCTGATGAAAATGGCCGTTGAACTGGGCAAAGGCGTTCGTCCCACCATGCACTGCGGTATCTGCGGTGAGCACGGCGGCGACCCGTCCTCTGTTGAGTTCTGCCACAAGATTGGTTTAGACTATGTATCCTGCTCGCCGTTCCGCGTGCCGATTGCCCGCTTGGCAGCAGCACAGGCAGCTATTAAGGAGCAGCACTAATTACAGTTTGTGTTTGCAGCAATAGCTTAGCCGCATAAAACCTACTACGGTCACACCGTCCGTTTGGACTGTGTGACCGTTATTTTTTGCCGTTTTTAGCCAAAAAAAACTGAAAACAGCCGTTGATTTTAAAAATCAACGGCTGTTTTCGCTTTCAAAATTATTTTAATGAGCGAGCCTAACCATAGGCCTTCTCGCCGGCTGCCTATTGTCGGTTCAGTGTATATTCCCTACCGGGCGTAATTGTACCGTCTACGGCGGTAAGCACAAGTCCTCTTTTGCTAAAGGCAACGGTATAGGTGCTGTTCGAAACAGCAGTGTTTTCAAAATCTATTTTTAATGTTGTATTTTTCAGCGAAAAAGTAAAGTTATATTGGTTGCCGCCTGCCAGCTGCAGGTATCCGCTGCCGTCCTCCTTAAAGGTGTAGGTGCAGGCATTATTCAAAAGCGTGTAGCTGCCAACAATTTGGCTATTGGTTATACTGCCGGGTGCTAAAACCGCCTTGTTTACTATTTACTAAGCAGCTTTTGCATAGCAGTACCATGCCAATAATCAGCACCAAAACCACGGCGGCGCAGCCGGCAAAAAACAAATTTCTGCTTTGCTTTCTTTTTTTTTTGCTGTTTCTTTGCGGCGCCGAAACTGCCGCCTGACGGTATTCCTTGGTGAGCGCTGCAATGCGGTCAATCTGCGTTTGTGTTGCCGATTGCAGCAGGTCATACAGGCGGTTTTGCTCCTCCACTTTACGGTGCTTTGATTCCCGCTTGTATTCGTAGCGCAAATCTCGTTTCGGTCGGCAAGCTCCTCCGCAAGGCTTTCAGATTTTTCCTTAACAGCCAGCAGCGCCGACACATCCTCTGTCCATACAGCGTAGCCGCCGGCTTTTTTGGCAAGCGGTTTTATAAATTTTGCGGTATTTTTTTGTTTTTAAAATAATACTCCCTGTCCCGCTCGTTAATCGGCCGCAGTATTTTGCACGGATTACCAACCGCCACCACATTAGACGGCAGATCCTTTGTTACCACGCTTCCTGCCCCAATTACAACATTGCTGCCAATGGTAATTCCCGGCAGAATAATTGCCCCGGCGCCGATCCAGCAGTTTTGGCCAATGTGAACGGGCGCGTTATACTGGTACCCCTTTTCCCGCAGTGCCGGCAAAATGGGGTGCCCTGCGGTTGCAACGGTAACATTCGGGCCAAACATGGTGTAATCGCCCACATAAATGTGGGTGTCGTCTACGCAGGTTAGGTTAAAGTTTGCATAAACATTTTTGCCAAAATGGCAGTGCTTACCGCCCCAATTGCAGTGAAAAGGCGGCTCAATGTAACAGCCCTCCCCAATTTCCGCAAACATCTCCTGCAGCAGCGCCTGCCTTTTAGTAAATTCTGTGGGGCGGGTCCAATTAAATTCGTAAAGGCGGTCTAGGCACCGGGTCTGCTCTTTCATAATTTCATCGTCGCCGGGAAGGTATAATTCCCCCGTATGCATTTTGGCTTTCATGGTGCTCATTTTACATTCCCCTTTGGTAACATTTTAATTTGTTGCTGCTTTTACGCTGCTGCCGCCGGCGGCTTTTGTTCGGGCCCGTTTTTGCGTTTGCGGCGGCAAAATAACGCTTAAAAAATAGCCCTTTGTAATACAACTATACCATAAACTGCCCGGTATGTCTATTAAAATTGCGTTTGGTTTAAAAATAATTCTAACGGTTTTTTAACCGTTGTTTTATAAAAAAGCAGCCCAAAGCGCTAAAACAAAAAACTATTTTGTGTAAAAAAACTTTTTTCCCTTTCCCCGCCGCGGCGGTAATTTTTTGCATTGCACAAAGCGTTAAAATGCGGTATAATCAGTTTAGCAATATTTTAAGGAGTGAACAACATGGCTTGGAGCCCGGAACAATATCTTAAATTTTCTGCCGAACGCAAGCAACCCTGTTTAGACCTTTTAACCCGCCTAAACGGCAATTTTAAAGCTATTTTAGATTTGGGCTGCGGCCCGGGCAACAGCACCCAAAGTCTGGCCCAAAAATTTAAAAACGCCGCCATTACCGGGTTTGACGCCGACGACGCCATGCTCCAACGGGCGCAAGCCGAGCACCCCAGCTTTCATTTTGTAAAGGGCTATGCGCCGGCAGACCTTTGCCGCCTGCCCGGCAAGTTTGACCTGATTTTTTCAAACGCCTGTATTCACTGGGTAAAAGAGCAGGAGCTGTTACTGCATACCGTGCAGGGGCTTTTAAACCCCAACGGTGTGTTTGCCGTGCAAATTCCGCTTGCCAACGAATCGCATTTTTACAAAATTTTGTTTCGGCTTATACACCAAAAATGGCCGCAGCTTAAAACAGCCCGCATTTTTTACCATTTAAGCCCCACCGAATACTACAACCTGCTAACCCAAAAATTTGCCCGCGTAACTATGTGGAAAAGCGACTATTACCATGTTGTAGGCAAAGAACAGGTTTTAGATTGGTACAAAGGCAGCGGGCTTCGACCGTACCTTGCCCTGCTGAACCCAAGCGAGCAGGAGGCGTTTTTGCTTGATTTGCAAAGCGAAATTAACAAGGAATACCCGCTGCTGCAAAACGGCAAGGTTTTTCTCATTATGCCGCGGTTGTTTTTTATTGCCGAAAAATAAACCGCTGTTTTAAGCGGGCGGTTTTTTACAACCGTTTTAAGCCGCATTTTTTGCCGGCCGCCAAAGCCAACCGTTTTGGCCGTAAAGCGCCGGCTTACCAAAGCAAAGGGGAATTTTAATGTACTCGCTTTTACTGGCACTTATTTACCTTGCGTTTATTAGCCTTGGCCTGCCCGATTCGCTTTTAGGCGCCGGGTGGCCCGTAATGCACGCAGAGCTTGGCGTACCTGTTTCTTATATGGGCATTGTTTCTATGGTCATCTCCGGCGGAACCATTGTTTCCAGCCTTTTTTCAGACGCCCTTACCCGAAAGCTCAGCACCAAAATTGTAACGGTTGTTAGCGTGTTTTTAACCGTAATTGCGTTGTTTGGATTTTCGGTTTCAACAAAGTTTTGGATGTTGGTGGCCTTTGCCGTTCCCTACGGGTTAGGCGCCGGCGCTATTGACGCCGCACTGAACAATTACATTGCCCTGCACTACAAAGCAAAGCACATGAGCTGGCTGCACTGCTTTTGGGGCGTTGGAACTATTATAAGCCCGTTTGTTATGCGCTACGCGCTGGAGAACAAAACCTGGAACAGCGGCTACCGCATTGTAGGCCTGCTGCAGCTGGCCATTGCTTTGTTGCTGCTGGTTACCCTGCCGGTTTGGCGGGTAAACCAAAAATTTACCCCAAAGGCCAAAAAAAGCATTGGCCTTGCCGGCGCGCTTAAAATAAAAGGTGTACCCTTTTTGCTGCTGGGCTTTTTTGCTTACTGCGCTGCCGAGGCCACGGCCATGCAGTGGGCCAGCACCTATTTTGTTACGGTAAAAGGCATTGCGCCCAACCGTGCCGCCGGGTTTGCCGCCCTGTTTTACATTGGCATTACCGCCGGCCGGTTTGTAAGCGGCTTTATTACCGAAAAGCTTGGCGACCGCAAAATGATTTTGCTGGGCACGGGAATTTTAACCTGCGGAATTGCCGCACTGCTGCTGCCAATTAAAGTGTACACGGTGGCCTTTGCCGCTTTTGTTGTAATTGGCTTTGGCTGCGCCCCCATTTACCCCTGCATTATTCACGCCACCCCCTACAATTTTGGGGCGCAAAATTCCGGCGCCATTATTGGCATACAAATGGCCAGCGCCTACATTGGCTCAACCTTTATTCCGCCGCTTTTTGGCCTGCTGGGCAACGCCGTTTCGTTTTCTATTTTGCCAATTTACCTACTGGCGTTTTTTGCTTTCATGATTATTATGGTAGAAGCAACCTTTCGCATTACCCAAAAATAAAGTGCCGCGGCCTTTGGGCCAAACGGGCCAAAGCAAGCCCCAAGCCCCGCAAAAGCGCCCCTTTATTGCCGGCCGCACCAATTTTTAAGGAGGAGAATTAATTGAACGAAATTTGGAACACCCTGTACCGCGCGGCCAAAAGGGTTTTAAAGCCGCGAAAGGTTTCAGAAATGCTTGAGGCGGGTGGCGTTGCCGCCGCGGTAGAATCGGAAACCGGAAAAATTTATGTAGGCGTTTGCGTAGACAGCGCCTGCACGCTGGGCATTTGCGCCGAACGAAACGCTATTTTTAACCTGCTAACCAACGGCGAAAACGGCATTAAAAGGGTGGTTGCGGTAAACCGGAAGGGCAAGGTGCTGCCCCCCTGCGGCGCTTGCCGAGAGCTTATTGCCCAGCTTATGCCCAACCGTTACAAAACCGTTGAGGTACTGCTGAATTACGAAAAAGACGAGGTGGTAACGCTGGGCGAGCTAACCCCTAAATGGTGGATTTAACAAAAACCAAAGGCGGCAAGCAAATAATGAATTACCTTAAAATAACCAATAATAATATTGAAACCGAGCGCATTTGCTGCGCCCTTTCGGGCAAGCAGGGCGCCCTAAAAAAGGCTTGGCTAAAGCAGCAGTTTGGCGCAGGGCTGGTGTATTACCGCAGCGCCGAGCCGGGCAACTGTTTTGTGGAATATCTTCCGGCCGAAAACGCCTGGGTCCCCATTCTGGCACCCGGCTACCTTTACCTAAACTGCCTGTGGGTTACCGGGCTCTTAAAGGGGCACGGCTGCTCTAACAGCCTGCTTGGCGAATGTATTCGCGACGCGAAAGAGCAAGGCAAAAACGGGCTTTGTATTCTTTCGGCCGTTGGCCGAAAAAGGGAATTTTTAGCCGACCCTAAATATTTGGCTTATAAGGGCTTTTTGGCAGCCGATACCTCAAGCTGCGGCATTACCCTTTACTACCTGCCGCTAAAGCCCGAAGCCGAGCCGCCGCTGTTTAAAAGCTGCGCCAAGCACCCAAAAACCGAAAAAAACGGCTTTGTAATTTACTACACCAACCAGTGCCCCATTGCCTACTATTGGGTGCCAAGGGTGCAGCAGGCCGCGGCCGAGCACAATATTCCGCTTAAAATTATTCACCTAACCAGTAAAACGGCCGCGCAAAACGCCCCCACCCCCGTTACCACCTACGCCCTGTTTCAAAACGGCGAATTTGTTACGCAAACCGTGCAATCGCCAAAAACCTTTTTAGCCCGCGCGGGCGTTAAATTTTAACCCGGCAATAACGCTGCCGTGCCCCCGGCGGGCGGCCAAACAGCAACCAAACGGCAACCGAACGCCTGCCAAACAGCAACCAAACGGCAACCAAACAACAGCTGAACGGCGGCCAAACAGCAACCAAACAGCAACCAAACACCGGCCGAACGGCCGCGCAAAATTGCCCGCAGCCAAAAATACGCCCCCGGCCCTTTGCAAGGCCGGGGGCAAGCTTTATTTTTCGTTTACGGCAATCCAAATTTCACACTGGTAGTTCGGGTCGCTGGTGTCGGCCGAGGCGTACACCTCAAACTCAACATTCTCGGCGTATTCGTACTGCGTGCTTTGGGGGAAAAATTCGGTAACAATTCGGTGGTAGGTGTTTATAAACGCGTCGGGCATTTTGCCCTTGCTGGTAAACACCGCGTAGGTGTTGGCCGGAATGGTAATCACCTCAAAATCGCTGTCAACCGGCCGGCCGTCGTACTCAACGCCAATTCCGTAAGGGAACTGCTTTTCGCTAAGCTGCGCCGAAAAGCAAATGCCAAGCAGCCCTTTCATTACCGGGTTTTGCGGCATTAGGGCAATCAGCCGCTCTAAGGTTTTGTTTGCGCCGTACTCCTGCCACATGGCGGTAATATCTGGCGTGCCGTTGGCCGACTGCGGCTTACCAACCCTTTTTCGCTTGCACACCACCTGAAAGGCGTCCCGTTTTTCAATTCTGTAATCCATTTTAATACCTCCGCTTAAAGTTAATTTTACACAAAGTGGCGTAAATATTTTAACATTGCCGCTGTGCTTTGCTTCGCTTGGGGCAATGCCGTGAAACCGGGTAAACGCGCGGGAAAAGCTCTCCGGCGTATCGTAGCCGTACTTTAGTGCAATATCAATTATTTTAGCGTTCCCCTTAGAAAGCTCCTCCCCCGCAAGGGAAAGCCGGCGCATACGAATGTAATCCCCAAGGGAAAGCCCGCACAAAATGCCAAACACCCGTTGAAAATGGAACGGGGAGGAATAGGCCCTTTGGGCCACCTCCTCAAAATCAATTTCGCCGGTAATGTTGGCCTCAATGTAATCTATTGCCTGCTGTACGCCTTGTATCCAGTTCAATGCTTCACGCCCTTTCTGCAATGCTATTGTACCAAACGGTTCAGGTATTTTCTTGATTTTGCGTGCTTTTCGGTGTTAGGCCTTTGCTAAAACGGGTGCGGCGGGTTTTTAAGCGGTTTGGATTTTGTGGCCTTAAGCCGATTATACCACACTGCCTAACATTGCTCAACCCGCAAATTTTGCGCGGTGCCCTTGATATTGGCCAAAGAAAGTTGTATAATAAACCCAAAAAATGCAGCGTTAGCATACCGGCCCCCTGCGGGCCAAAAATATTTTAAAGGACCATATTAAAATGATAGGACTTGGAACCCTTATTAACAGTGCCGGCATTGTTGCCGGCGCCCTAATTGGCCACTTTACCGGAAAGCTTTTTAAGCCGCCGCAGCAGGAGGCTTTAAACAAGGCCTGCGGCGTTAGCGTTTTATTTATTGCCATTGCCGGGGCCATGGAGGGAATGTTAAAAATTGAAAACGGAAAAATCGGCACGGAAAGATCTATGCTGGTGGTGCTTTGCCTTGCCGTTGGCACCGTTATTGGCGAGCTGTTAAACATTGAGCATTGGTTTGGCGTTTAGGCGCTTGGCTAAAAGCCAAATTCGGCCAAAAAAATGACGCCGGCTTTGTAAACGCCTTTGTAACCGCCAGCTTAACCGTTTCAATTGGCGCTATGGCAATTGTTGGCGCCATTCAAGATGGCCTTAAGGGCGATTATTCTACCCTTGCGGTAAAATCGGTTTTAGATTTTATTATAATAGCCGTTATGACCTCGGGCCTGGGGCGGGGCTGCGTGTTTTCGGCCCTTCCGGTTTTTGTGTTTGAAGGGGGCCTTACCCTGCTTGCCCGCTTTGCCGCCCCGGTTATGACCGAAACGGCCGTTGCGCATTTATCGCTTATTGGCTCTATTTTAATTTTTTGCATTGGCGTAAACCTTGTTTGGGGCAAAAAAATTAAGGTTGCCAATATGCTGCCCGCGGTTTTGCTGGCAATTTTAGCCGCCTACCTGCCTTGGAAATTTTAAGCCCCTGCAAATTTAAAACAAATAAAGCAGCTGCCGCCTAAAAAGTGCAACAGCTGCTTTATTTATAAAAACCGTTTAACTAACTTATACAAGAAAAAAGGATTTAAAGGTTTGCGTTTTGCTGTTCCCGCCTATAAAAACCTGGAACTCTCCGGGTTCGGCAACATAGTCCAATTCAACATTATAAAATTTAAGCATATTAACATTAATTTTAAAAGCAACCGTTTTTTGCTCTCCCGCACGCAGCCAAACCTTTTTAAACCCTTTCAACTCTTTCAACGGGCGCGAAACGCTTGCGTACCTGTCACGAATATAAAGCTGTACGGTTTCAGTTCCGGCGCGTTCCCCAATATTTTTTACCGTTACGCTTGCCGTAACCTCATCATCAGGCCCAATTTCACTTTTGTCCAGCTTAATTTCGCCGTATTCAAACTCGGTGTATGTTAGCCCTTCCCCAAAGCTGTAAAGCGGCTCCAGCGGGCAATCGTTGTACCCTGTAACATAACGCCCGCCGAATTCTATTGAATGGTCTGTAGGCAGGCAATTGTAGTATACCGGCACCTGCCCAACACACTGCGGAAAAGACATAGAAAGCTTTCCGGATGGCGCAGCAATGCCAAAAAGCATATCAAGAATAGCATCCGCTCCCATTGTTCCCGGAAACCAAACATCAAGAATTGCCGCTGCCTTGCTCGAAATTTCTCTAATATCAAGCGGCCTGTGGTTAAATAACACAACTACTACCCTTTGGTTAACCTCGCAAACCTTTCTAAAAAGCTCTTTTTGCACTTCGTGTATGGTAATATCTGTTCTTGAATCAAGCTCGCCGCCAATGCTTGGGTGTTCGCCCAAAAACATCACTACCGTATCGGCTTTTTTAGCGGTTTCTACTGCATTTTGAATCATTGCTTCACGGTTTTGCTCGTCAATATCGTCTGCACAATCGTGAAAATCGGCCATATAGCGGTCTTCAATCCCAATCATGCTGCAGCCCTTTTCAAATAATATATCGGCCTGGGAATACCGTTCGGCAACGGCCTCGCGAACCGTTTTTGCGCCACGCCGTTTTATTCCGCCAATAACCCAGCAGCCAAGCATTCGCTTTTCATCAACATAAGGGCCAATAAAGGCAAGCTTTTGCTTTTGGGGGTTAAGCGGCAGCAAATTGCCGCTATTTTTAAGCAGCACGCTTGTTTGTGGTATAACTTTTCGTGCAGCGCTTAAAATTTCTTTGCTTTCGCAAACCTCGTTAGACTTTTCGGGGCTCGTGAAATGATAAGGATTTTCAAAAAGGCCAAGCTTATTTTTAAGCCTTAAAATACGCATTACAAGGCAGTCTACCTGCTTTTCGGTAATTTTGCCCTCTTTTAAAAGCTTTGGAATTCCGCTTTTGTAGCAGTGCGAACACATTTCAATGTCAATATTCCCCTCAACCCCAAGCTTTGCCAAAACTGCATAGTCGTCCGAAATAGCGTGCCTTCTCATTGTTGCAATAGAGCCGTAATCGGTTATAACGGTTCCGTTATAGCTCCATTCTTTTCTTAAAATATTGGTCAACAGCTTTTTGCTGCCGGAGGCAGGCACGCCGCCAATAGAGGTAAAGGCCGTCATAAGCATACCGCTGCCGGCGTCACACGCGGCCTTATAGGCCGGGAGGTAGTACTGCCTTAGGGTTCTTTCTGTAACCTCGGTTGAACCGTATTCGCGTCCCCCCTCAACCAAACCGTAAGCGGCAAAATGCTTTACACAGGCACTTATGCAATTTTCTTTTGCCAAATCCTCGCCTTGATAGCCTTTTACTGCGGCAGCTGCCATAACGCAATTCAAAAACGGATCTTCCCCGGTAGATTCCATAACCCTTCCCCACCTTGCGTCACGAACAAGGTCTACCATTGGTGAAAAGGTAACATGCACGCCGCTCACGCACGATTCCCTTGCGGTGTTTTTGCAAATTTCATACACCACATCGGGGTCAAAGGAGCAGCCCTGCGCCAAAGGAATTGGAAAAATTGTGCTGTGGCCGTGAATAATATCCCCCATAAAAAGGAGAGGAATATGATGAGGATGTTTTTCAATATGCTCTTTTTGTATTCGAACAACCTCTTGTGGATTATAAACATTGATTACAGACCCGCAAAGTACAAGGTCTGTTTCTGTAAGATTTTCTTTTGACAAAACCCCGGTTATAAACGAGTCTTTGCTAAATAAATGGCCGGAAAGCTGCTGCAGCTCCCCAATTTTTTCCTCCAACGACATACTTTCAAGAAGTTTTTTCAGTTCAGATGTGTTCATAAACAGTTCTCCCTTATAAAAGTTGTTAAGCAAAGCTTAACAATACCGGCATCTCCCTATGCAAGTATCCCATACATTATAGCACACATCCAAAAAAATACAAGAAAAAATTCACAATTTTTACAGGCCGGCAAAGGCCCTGTGCTGCGCCAAACGGCGCGGTTGGTTCGGCTACGCCGCAACGCCCCCAAGGGTTTGGGCAACGCCTTAAAAGCTTAGGTAAAACCGGCTGCCGGCCGGGCCAAGGTAGGTTTGCAGCAGTGCGGTTAAAGCGGTTTTATTCTCTAACCCGCACTCCTGCAAAATCCGTTTAATGCGGTACTTTACGCCGCTTTCGGTTAAAAAGCACTGCTGGGCGGTTTTTTCAATGGTAGCGCCGTTTAACAGCTGGTCTAAAATAACGCGGTCGGTTTTGCTGCTCATGCTTAAAATCTGCTCTACTAAAATCATCTCCCGCATTTCCCGGTCGGCGTAAAAAATGTCGCTGTTGTAAATTTTTCCCAACAAAATCGGGGCTTCCAGCGCGCGCTTATTCTCCTCCGTGTTCCAGTTAATGGTAATGGTCATGCCCGACATATACGGGTGGTTTTTCAGCCTTTCGTAAATAAACACCGCAGCCTTGCCGTAGTGCTCAAAGTTCATGTTCACGGTGGTAATTTCTTTTTGGTAGTAGGCTGAAAAATTGGTTTGCGAGCAGCTGAAAATTTTAAGGCGCGGCAAAATTTCGGGCGCTTTTTGCTTTAGGTTGCGAATAAGCGAGATCGCGGCAAAATCGTTGGTGCAAATAACGGCGTCGTACTCCTCCCGTACCGGGTAAAAGCTTTTAAAGCACTCGTTTAACGAGCCCTCGTTTACAAAAACGCGCAGCGAATCTAACTGGCCTTGTTTTAGGGCAAACAGGCCGTCTACCCGCCCAATATCCGAAATCGATTCGGTGTTCACGCCGTACAACGCCACCTTGGTTTTGCCCTCGGCTTTTAGTTCCTGCAATAAAAACCGCATAGAGCCAACAATGTCAGAGCAAACGCAGCTGTAGCTGTAGCCGGTAATGTTTTCGGCCTGGTTGCAAAGCAAAATGGGTTTAATGCCCACGGCATTTAAGCAGCAAAGCGTTTGTTTAATCCAATTGTAGTTTGCGGCAATAATAAAAACGCAATCGCACCCGGCAGGCAGCTCCTCAAACACCTCGCAAAAGGGAATACGCTTTTGTTTTAAGCAATCGGTTAAGCTGGCCAGCAGCGCCTTGCACCACATGCTGTTGCCGTAAGCCGGCTCTGTTAAAATTGAAACCAAATTTATTCCCCCTAAAACAGCCTTGGCGCAGGCCTTACAGCTAAAATTTTGGACGGCTAAAGCACCGGGCTTAAAAAGTGCCTAAAACACACCAAATTGCAAAGCACCGTGCCGCCTTGTACTTAATTTCTACTATTATTATACTATAATCTGCCCCTGGCAGCAAGCAGAAAAACCTGTAACTTTTCACATGTTTTTCTGTCTGTTCTGTTGCAGTATTTCCTGTTACAATAAAGTAAATACAAAATTTACGAAAGGCCGTTTTATTATGTCAGATGTTAGTTGTAAAAAGCACGGAATGAAAATTCCAACCTACATTCCCAAAAAAGCGCACGAGTTGCCCATGTTTTTTGAGAACAAGCCCTACCAGGGCGCTTCGGGCCGGGTGTACCCCATTCCCTACTGCGACGGGATCAGCGATGAAAAAACCGATGTGGAGTACGAAATTTACACTTTGGAGAACGAGTACATTAAAACGCAGGTTGCCCCGCAGCTGGGCGGAAAAATTTTGCGCGGGTTAGATAAAATTGGCCAGTACGATTTTATTTATTACAACGAGGTGGTAAAACCGGCGCTGGTTGGCCTGGCAGGGCCGTGGATCTCGGGCGGGATTGAATTTAACTGGCCGCAGCACCACCGCCCAACAACCTTTATGCCGTTAGAGGCCACCGTGCAGGAGAATAAAGACGGCAGCAAAACGGTTTGGACGGGCGAGGTAGAGCCTTTTGACCGCATGAAGGGCATGGCCGGTATTACGCTGGATAAGGGCCGCAGCTACATTAAAGCCAAGGTGCGCCTTTACAACCGCACCGCCCTGCCGCAGGTATTTATGTGGTGGGCCAATTTGGCCGTTCCGGTAAACAACGGCTACCGCACCGTTTTTCCGCCCGATTGCGAATGGGTAAACGACCATGACCGCCGCGCCGTGCTGGAATGGCCAATTGCCAAGGGCGTTTACAAAACCGCGCGTCCCTACAATTTTGGCAAGGGCACCGACCTTTCGCATTACAGCGCCGTAAAGGTGCCATCCTCTTACCTTATTTCGCAAGGGCAATCGGATATGGATTTTGTTTCGGGCTACGATACCGGGCTGAAAAAGGGCATTGCAACGGTTGCCAACCACCACATTTCCCCGGGTAAAAAAATGTGGCACTGGGGCATTGGCGATTTTGGCGATATGTGGTGTTCAAATTTAACCGATAAAAACGGCCCGTACATTGAACTAATGACCGGCGTTTACACCGACAACCAGCCCGATTTTACCTGGATTGCCCCGTACGAAACCCGCGAGTTTGAGCAATACTGGTACCCGGTACGGGAAATTGGCGAAATTAAAAACGCCACCATTGACGCCGCCGTAAATGTAGAGCCGCGCGAAAACGGGCTTTACATTGGTTTTAATGTTACCGGCACCTTTAAAGGCTGCACCGTAAGAGTAACCGAAAACGGCCAAGAGCTGTTTTCCGAAACAACCGATTTAGACCCCACAACCGTTTACCAAAAAACCGTTGCGGCCAAAATAACCAATTTTCACAGCGTTAAGGTGGCGCTGCTAAGCGCCGAGGGCAAAGAGCTGGTTGCCTACACCCCCTACCGCCGCGGCCAAAAGCAACCCATTAAAGTGCGCCAGCCCGTAAAGCGCCCGGCCGAGTACCAAACCGTAGAGGAGCTTTACATAAACGGTTTTCACTTAGAGCAGTATAAGCAGCACAACTACAAGCCGCAGGATTATTACACCGAGGGCCTGCGCCGCGACCCGGGCGATATTCGCTGCAACACCTCTATGGCCCGGTTGGCGTTAAAAAACGGCCGTTTTAAAGAAAGCTTGGCTTACAGCAATAAAGCCATTGAGCGGTTGACCGACCGAAACGAGCACCCGGCCGATACCGAGGCCTTTTACCTTAAGGGCTTAGCGTTGGAATTTTTAGGCCGTTACAACGAGGCGTACAACATTTTGTACCGTGCCGCTTGGAACTACCCGCACCGCAGCGCCGCGCTGTTTGAATTAGCCTGCTTAGATTGCCGCAACGGAGATTACCCCGCCGCGCTGGAAAAATTAGAGGAATCTATTGGCTTAAACAAGGGGCACACCAAGGCACACAACCTTAAAACCGCCGTTTTACGCAAATTAGGCAGCCCCAGCGCCGCCCAAAGCGCAAAGGATGGCGTAAACGACGATTTATTAGACCTTTTTGCCCTAATAGAGTACGCCCATTTTGAGGATGTTACCGCAAAAATTGCCCCGTTTGCCGCCAAGGCCGAAAATTTGCTGGATGTTGCGCGGGACTACATGAAGGCCGGCTTTTTAAAGGACGCCGAATTTGCCCTTTCGTTTGCCGAGCAAAGCCACCCGCTGGTAAACTACTATTTAGCCTACCTTACCGGCCGGGAGGATTATTTAACCAAAGCCGAACAGGCCGAAACGGGCTATTGTTTTCCGGCCGATTTGGCCGATATTGCCGTGTTGCAATACGCCGCCGAAAGACCAAACAGCGCCAACGCAAACTACTACTTAGGCTGCCTTTATTACGACCGTTTTTGCTACGAAAAAGCCGCCGCGTGCTGGCAAAGCTGCCTGCGACAAGCGCCTACGCACGGCAAGGCCTGGCGCAATTTGGCGCTTTATCGGTTTGACCGCGAGCATAACGGCCCCGAAGCCCTGCGCTGCATGCAAAACGCTTTAACCTACCGCCCAAACGACCCGCGCCTGCTGTTAGAGTACCAGCAGCTGTTAAAAAACACCAATGCCCCCATTGAAAAACGGTTGGCCGTTTACGAGCAGTACCCCGAACTTTTAGCCCAGCGGGACGACTGCTATTTAGACAAAATTACCCTGCTTTCGCAGCAAGGAAATTACGCCAAAGCCATTGAGCTGGCGGCAGCTAAACACTTTCACATTTACGAGGGCGGCGAGGGCAAATTAACCAAGCAGCACGCCTGGATGCATGTGCTTTACGGCAACCAGCTGGCCGAAAACGGGCAATTAAAAGCGGCCGAGCAAATTTATTTAAACGGCATTAATATGCCAAAATCGTACGGCGAGGCCAAAACATTTTTTAACCAGGAGGCCCACATTTACTATTATTTAGGCAAGCTGTACGGCAAGGGCGCAAAACAAACTGCCGCCTTTGAAAAGGCCGCCGAATACAAGGCCGCGGTTTCAGAAATTTCGCTGTTTCGGGCGCTGGCCCTGCAGGAGCTTGGAAAGGCCGACCAAGCGCAGCAGGTTTTAAACGAAATGCTGCAAACGGCGCAAGGGTTTATTACTAACAAAGACCTACGCACCTACTACGGCGTTGGCTCCCCCAGCCCCATGCCCTTTGAGCTGGATATTGAAAAGCACAACCTGCTGGCGGGCTACACCCTTAAGGCCTTTGCCCTTTGGGGGCTATGCCAATACAGCGAAGCCGAAATTTGTATTCGCCAGGCCGAGCAATTAGACCCGAACGACTTTTCTGTTTACGCCTTTCGGCAAATTGCAAGGGTTTAAAAATGCGCACGGTTATTTTAAAAAGCGGTGGTTGGCTGGCCAAGGCTGCCCCAAGCCTTGGTGCCAACCTTACCTGGCTTAGCTACAACGGGCAACCGGTTTACCTGCCCTTAAACGGCCCCAAAAGCCTGCAAAACAACCCTTTTGTGCACGGCAGCCCCATTTTGCTGCCGGCCAACCGCACGGCAAACGGCCGCTTTTGCTTTAACGGGCAAACCTACACCCTGCCGGTTACCGAGCCGGCCACCGGTGCCAACCTGCACGGCAGCCTTTACAACGCCCCCTTTGCGGTGCGCAAAGCGGCGCAAGGCAAGGTAGAGCTTTACTACCGCAACTGCGGCGCGGTTTACCCCTTTGCCTTTACCCTTACCGTAACCTACCAAATTTGCGGCAAGGCCTTTTGGCAAAGCTACACCCTAAAAAACACCGGCAAGGCGCCAATGCCCTACACCTTTGGACTGCACACCACCTTTTGCGCGCCAAAGCTTTTTAAGGTGCCGCTGGCCCAATTGCAGGAAAAAAATTTAAACCACCTGCCAACCGGGCGGCTGCTGCCGCTTTCTAAGGCCGAACAGCGCTTTGTTTTGGGCTGCAAGCCAGAGGGGCAGGTTCTTTCGGGCTACTACACTTCGGCCGGGCGCACCGCCACCGTTGGCAATTTTAAGTACACCGTTTTTGGCCCGTTTACCCACTGGGTACTTTTTAACGCCGGCGGGCAAAGCGGCTTGCTTTGCTTAGAGCCGCTTTGCGGCAGCGTAAACGGGCTAAACACGCCCAACTGCCCGGTGCTAAAACCTAATGCCAGCGTTTGCTTTAAAACCCGCCTGCTGCCAAAAGGTGCAAAATAACCCCAAAAAATTTAGCCCTCCCTTTAGCACGGCGGGTAAAAAATTAAAACCACCCGTCAAACGGGCGGTTTGCACAAGGACTGTAAGCCCATTATGCCGACCCGCGTCTTAAGACGCGGGCTTTCTCTTTGTTCAAGCCTTAGAGCCTTTGCCGCTTTGGCTGCCCCTAAAGGGGTTCGCTAAACGGATCTGCGTATTTCCTAACGCTTAACTCATCTACTCCCTTGTATTTGCACAGCGTTTTTATAATCTCACGCAAATCTTTCCGCGTTCGGCGATCTATTATTTTCCTGCGATTTTTGGAACAATTACTATGTGGTACTTGCATAACCATTTTGTGTGATATACTGTTTGTGCTGTTAGCCATTAAAATTCTCCTTTCGTAGTTCTCTAAGACTTGAACAACCTTATTGTACTATTTTGGGGAATTATTTGTATAACATCCAACGCACACCCGCATAGCGGGTGGTTCTTTGTTTCGCACTTCATCCTCAACCGGCTAAAGCCCTAAAGTAAGGCCGCTGCAGGCGTTAACGCCTGCAGCGGCCAATATTTATATTATAAAGCTTTGCGGTAAAATTACCGCCAACAAAACTCCGAAAGCAGGCCGTAATGGTCCGAGGGGAATTGGCCGTTTACGGTATCTCGAATAATTTTAGAATTCCTTGGCAGCAGCTCGCTGCTTTTTAAAAAGCAGTAATCAATATGCTCGCCCGCGGTAACTTTGCCGTAGTTGTGAAAGGTGGTTTCCCAGTCGTTCGCGGTAACAGCGTTAACATCGGTAAAATAACCGGTCAGCGTTTTGTAGGCTAAATCGGTAGGGTGCAGGTTAAAATCGCCCGTTATAACGGTGGTGCTGCCCCCTAAGGCCGCCGCGGTACTTGCCAGCAGCTCGGCACTTTTTATTTAGCAGGCCTCCCCAAAACCAAAATGGGTGTTAAAATGGTAAAAAACCTTGCCGATGGCACGCTCTTGCAGCTTTACCCAAAGGCAAATGCGCTTGTAGCCGGTTTCGTCCCACCCTTTTGAGGGAATGTGCGGTGTATCCGAAAGCCAAAAATAGCCCTTGTCTAAGCAATCAAAGCAATTGCGTTTCCACAAAATCGGCGGGGTTTCTACCCAACCGGCCGTATCGCGGTAATGGTAAAAAATTTCGTAATCGGCGGCGTAATCACTTTCCAGCAGCGGCATCCAGTTAGGGGTGGCCTCTTGAAAACCAATCACCTCCGGCTGGTAGCTTGCCAAAATTTTTTTCAGGCGCACGGCGCGCTCGGCAATTGAATTGCCGTTTTCATCATTTACGCAGCGAATGTTAAAAGAAACTATTTTCACAAAAACACACCCCAAAGCTTAAAAATAGCAAAGCCCAAACCAAAGTTAAAAGGTAAACCAACTAAACTTTAAAGCAGCGCAAGGCTTAAATAAATTAAGGTACGCTTAGCGGCAGCACAAACGGCTAAACACTGTAAATAATGCTCGTTTATTGTTTACACAGCTGCTTTGCCAACATTACCCGCAACGCTAACGCCCTACGGGCAACTGTACCGGCTTTTAGGCCGCAAAGGCCCAAAAGCAAAACCGGCTAAGGCAAGGCCCTAACCGGTTCAGTAGATGTTGGCATCGCCCTATTTTTCCGGGCAGCTTCCCGCCAA
>CABQLY010000015.1 GCA_902465155.1 uncultured Oscillospiraceae bacterium
CCGGGCCGGTTTAACGCCGGCGGGGGAAAATAAGCCTTAAAATAAAGCCTGTTTAAAAGGCCTGCTTTAAGGCGCTGCTAAAAAATGCTTTAAGGGATAATTTAAAAATAAAGCTTTACGGTTTTCCGTGCGGGCTGCCGCCCGCACGGAATTTTTTGGCATTTTGGCCGTGGCAATTGACAAGCCTTAGCAAATGTGGTACACTCAAAAAATAATATTGTAAATAAAATTATTTACTAAATTTTTTAAAAGCAGGTGTTTCTATGGGCCTTGCGGTTACGCCGCCAAACCAATTACAGCTAAAAAAATTGCCGGCGGCGCTGCTGCCCTGGTACCGCCAAAACGCAAGGGTTTTGCCCTGGCGGGAGAATAAAGACCCGTACCGCGTTTGGGTTTCGGAAATTATGCTGCAGCAAACAAGGGTAGATACCGTTATTTCGTACTATTTGCGCTTTTTAAAGCAGCTGCCAAATGTGCAAAGCCTGGCGCAGGCCCCCGAGGAAAAGCTGTTAAAGCTTTGGGAGGGGCTGGGGTATTATTCCAGAGTGCGCAATATGCAGCGGGCCGCTTTGCAAATTTGCAGCGAGCACGGCGGCGTTTTTCCAACCGACCCTAAACAGGTTGGCGCCCTTACCGGCATTGGCCCTTACACGGTTGGGGCAATTTGCTCTATTGCTTTTGAGCAGGCCACCCCGGCGGTAGACGGCAATGTGCTGCGGGTGGTTTCCCGCATTACAGAAAACGGCAGCAATATTGCCGACGCAGCCTACAAAAAAGCCGTAACCGAGGCGCTAAGGGCCGTTTACCCCCCGGCCGGGGACCGCGGCGATTTTACCCAAAGCCTTATGGAGCTGGGGGCAATTGTTTGCCTGCCAAACGGCGCGCCGCGCTGCGGGGGCTGCCCGGCGGCCGGCTTTTGCCTGGCAAACCAAAACAGCAGCTGGCAGCAGTACCCGGTGCTTTTAAAAAAGCCGGCCCGTAAGGTGCAGCAATTAACGGTGTTTTTGCTGCGCTTTGAAAATCAAATTGCGGTGTGCAAGCGGCCGAATACCGGGCTGCTTGCCGGTATGTGGCAGCTGCCGAACACCCTGCAGGCGCCCGGCACCAAAACGGCCGAAGGCTGGCTGGCCGAGCACAAAATTTGCGGCGAGCTTTGCCCAAAGCCCAAAAAGCAAAAGCACATTTTTACGCACATTGAATGGCAAATGCAGTGCTACACAGTGCAGTGCAGCAATAAAAGTAAAGAGTTTGTTTGGGTAAGCGAAGAAGAATTAAACAAAACCGTTGCGCTGGGGTCGGCTTTTAAAAAGCTGGTAAAGCCGTAAAAAGTCAATAAGGTTGAAAAACCTAATAAGTTTGCGAAAACCCGATGAAGCCGCAGAAAACCCGGTAGGGTTGCAAAAAACGGTGAGGCCGCAAAAGCACAAATTACAGGGCTGTGGGTTTTGGCACTAAAAGTACAAACTTTAAGGCTGCGGGCTTTGCCGCCTAAAGCATACATTTTTTTGGCAGCGGGGTGCTCTACCGACCGCGCCTAAGGGGAATTACGCTGCCAAAAGGCAGAAAAAAGGAGACTGAAAAATTGCAGCAATTAAAGCAACCAAAGCAGCTTTTAGGCATGGCGGCGGCACTGTTGGCCAATGTTATTTTTGGGTTTAGTTTTTTGTTTTCTAAAATAGCGCTGCAGGCAGCGCACCCGCTGGTTATTTTGGCGGTGCGGTTTACCGCTGCCTTTGCGGTGTTAAATTTGCTGTTGCTTACCGGCCGTTTTCGGCTGCGGTTATGGGGCAAGCCGCTAAAGCGGCTTATTTTAATGGGCCTGGCGCAGCCGGTTTGCTATTATTTGTTAGAGCTTTACGGTATTTCGCTTTGCTCCTCGGCCCTTTCGGGGGTAATTATTGGGCTGGTTCCGGTGGCGGTTATTTTGTTTTCCGGTGCCTTTTTGGGCGAAAAACCAACCGTTTTGCAGCATGTTTGCACGGTGGTTTCTTTGCTGGGGGTTGGGGCAATCAGCCTGCTTTCTAACAATGGGCAGCCCAGCTATTTTTTAGGGGTGGTGCTGCTGGTTGGCGCGGTGGTTTCGGCCGCGGCCTTTAATTTGCTTAGCCGCAGCATTTCGACCCGGTTTACGGCTTTTGAGCGCACTTACTTAATGTTTTTATTAGGCAGCGTTAGCTTTAACGCGGCGGCCGTTTTGGTGCTGCGCGGCCGTTTTTTTACCGGGCTGGCCGCTGCCGCCGTGCAGCCTAATTTTTGGCTGGCAATTGCTTACTTGGCGGTGGTTTCCAGCGTGGCGGCGTTTTTGCTTTACAACTATTCTACCACGCAAATCAGCGCGGTGCGCTCCTCCTCTTTTTCTAACATTATTACAATTGTTTCGCTGCTGGCGGGGGTGTTCATTTTAAAAGAGCCGTTTTCGGCCCTGCAGCTGCTGCTTTGTGTACCAATTATTTTAGGGGTTTACGGGGTAAACCGCGCCGGGCAAAGCGGGTAGGCTTGGCCGGCCAAAAATTTTAATTAAATTGAATAGGGTTTTATAAAAATTAAATCCGCATTTTTGTAAAGGGTGCTTTAAAGCGCTTTTACAAAAATGCGGATTTGTTTATTATTTAATTAATTTAACAGTACTTTATTTTGCCTTTCAGCAGTTTTCAAGGCGGTGGTACAGCTGCTCAAAAATTTGCGTCATGCCAACCTTGTTGGGGTGGCCGCCCTGCTTTTCAATGTTACAAAGCGCAACAAACGGCACCCGGTACGCTTCGCAGCCCTGTTTTAGGCCTAAGGCCAGTTCTGGGGAAAATAAATCGTTTATAATTACAACTATTTTCGCTTTTAAAAAGGCTTGTTTAACGGTATGAAGCAGGTAGCAAAACGCCGGTAAGGTGCATTTTAAATCTTCGTCAGTCCAGTTTTCAAACTGCAGCTTTCCCAAAGGGGCGCCGGCCCAAAAATCGTTGGTTCCGCCAAAAATTAAAACTGTGTCGGGCTGTTTTGTACTAAAAACGCCGCTTTGCAGCTCGGCCGAAAACCGCCCAATAAAAGAGGTTTTTGGGCAGTAAGCGCCGTTGTAGCCGGTGTTGCCAATGGTGGTGCCGGAATAGCTGTTATTTTCTAAAAGCTCGGCGCCGGTCTTGTTCAGTAATTGCTGCCACCAGGTCTCGCTTTGGTGGCAAACGTCGGTGTCTTGCTTAATTTCGTTGGCGTAATAGCAGTCGTACCCTTGGGGTACGCAGCCCTCGTAGGTAGAGTAACTGTCGCCCAAAATGTAAATTTTTCCTAAATTCATGGTGTCCCCTTAAAGCTGTAATTTTAATAAATTTTATTTTTTACTATTATAATGCGCCCGGTGTTAAAATTCAAGCCCCGTAAGCGGTTGCTTTTTAAAATTTTTTGGGGCTATTTTTGCAAAAAACATTGCCGTTTTGGGGAAAATATGGTATACTAAAATGAATTATTTTTGCAGCGCAAACAGGCAGGGGGTGTTTGGGGTGCGCGTGTTGGGAATAGACCCGGGCTACGCCATTGTGGGCTGGGGCGTTTTGGAGTACGACCAAAACCGGTTTACCCCGCTGGCTTTTGGCGCCGTAACAACGCCGGCCAAAACCGAATTTACTTACCGCTTAAGCAAAATTTACACCGATGTTACCGAAATTATGCAGCAGCACCGCCCGCAGGCGCTTTCAATTGAAAAGCTGTTTTTTAACACCAACGCCACAACGGCAATTGATGTTGCCCAGGCAAGGGGCGTTATTTTGCTGGCGGCGCGGCAAAATAATATTCCGGTTTTTGAGTATACGCCGCTGCAGGTTAAGCAGGCGGTTACTGGCTACGGCAAGGCCGATAAAAAACAGGTTATGGAGTTGACCCGCCGGCTGCTGAATTTGCAAAAGGTTCCCCGGCCGGACGACACGGCCGACGCTTTGGCCATGGCCATTTGCCACTGCCACTCGGCTTCGTCGCTTATTTTTAAATCTGCCCTGCGGCAAACCGGGGCAGGGAGGTAAAATTAAAATGATTTATTCCCTTAACGGTAAATTAATTTTTCACGATAATAACAGCGCCGTTGTTGAGTGCGGCGGCGTTGGCTACCGTTGCCTTATAACAGCTAAGACCCTGGGCGGGCTGCCGCAGCTGGGGGAGCCGGTACGGCTGTTTACCTACCTTTCGGTACGGCAGGACGGGTTAGACCTTTTTGGCTTTTTAACCGCTAAAGAGCTGGATTGTTTTAAGCTGCTGACCGGTATTAACGGGGTTGGACCCAAAATGGGTCTTGCAATACTTTCGCAGTTTGCGCCGGAGGAAATTTACGCCGCCATTGCCGCGGGGGATCACAAGACCCTAACGGCAGCCAGCGGGGTTGGACCAAAGCTGGCGCAGCGTTTGGTTTTAGAGCTGCGCGACAAAATTGGCAAGATAGAAATTAACACGGCTGCGGGTGGTGTGGCGCAGGCCGCAGCCCCAACGGCGGGCGCCGCTGCCGAGGCGGTTTCGGCCTTGGTGGCGCTGGGCTTTACGGGGCCGGAGGCCCGAAGCGCCGTTGGCCGCCTAAACAGCGAGCTGTCGGTAGAGCAGCTAATTAAGCAGGCGCTGGCGCTGCTTTCAAGCGGTAGGCTTTAAAATTAAATGCCAGGGCCCGTAGGTGGCGGCGCTGCTAAGGCAGGGTTTGCCCCAAACGCCAACGCTTTTAAAATATTTAAAACGCTGCGCAAAGGCCGCCCGCCGTTGCGCAAAGGCTTACTAAGACCAGTGAAAAGGCTTGCTAAGACCTGCAAAAAGGTTAACCGCCGCTATGAAAAGGCCGGCCGTGCAAAGGCTTGCAAAAGCCCGTAAAAAGGCCAATTTCTGCTATGCAAAAATCAACCGCTGCTGCGCAAAAATCAATTGCTGCAGAAAAATTAGTTGCTGCCGCGTAATGGCTTGCCCAAGCAGCAGCGGCCACCCGGCAAAATAACAAAAACGCCTATTAAAGGGGAAAACTTATGTCTGAAATGGATTTTGAAAACCGCATTGTTGCGCCGGAGTACACCCCGGAGGATGTTGACACCGATTATTCGCTGCGGCCCAAAACGCTGGCCGAGTATATAGGGCAGGATAAAGTAAAGGAAAACCTTGCTATTTACATTAAAGCCGCCGCCATGCGGCACGAGGCTTTAGACCATGTACTGCTTTACGGCCCGCCCGGCTTGGGTAAAACAACCCTTTCCGGCATTATTGCCAACGAGCTGGGGGTTAATTTGCGGGTAACCTCTGGCCCGGCCATTGAAAAGGCCGGAGATTTAGCCGCCATACTTTCCTCTCTGGCGGAGGGGGATGTGCTTTTTATAGATGAAATTCATCGCCTGCCCCGCACGGTGGAGGAAATTTTGTACCCCGCTATGGAGGATTTTTCCTTAGATATTATTTTGGGCAAAGGCCCGTCGGCACAGTCTATTCGCCTAAATCTGCCGCATTTTACGCTGGTTGGCGCAACAACCCGCTCCGGCCAATTAACCGCCCCCCTGCGGGATAGATTTGGCGTTTTGCTGCGGCTGGAGCTTTACACGCCGGAGCAGTTGGCACAAATTGTGCGCCGCTCGGCAGGCATTTTGCAAATTGATATTGATAACGCCGGCGCGCTGGAGATTGCCTCCCGCTCCCGCGGGACACCGCGAATTGCCAACCGGCTGCTAAAGCGCGTGCGGGATATTGCCCAGGTAGAGTACGACGGCAAAATTACCGAGCAGGTAGCCATTCGCGCGCTGGCGCGCTTTGAAATTGACGAATTAGGCCTGGATGATTTTGACCGCAGAATGTTAAAAACAATTATTTTTAACTACAACGGCGGCCCCGTTGGGCTGGAAACTTTAGCCGCAGCCGTAGGGGAGGAAAGCGTTACCATTGAGGATGTTTACGAGCCATATTTAATGCAAATTGGTTTTTTAACCCGCACCCCGCGCGGCCGCATGGTTACCGACGCCGCCTACCGGCATTTAGACCTTAAAAAGCCCGGTCAGCAATCGCTGCTGGATTAACCCTGTTTGGCTTGGCAGTTTTGGGGCCGGCCTTACCGCATTTTGTATTTTTCCCGGAACGGGTACATAAATATTTTTAACTGCGAAATAAAAAGAGTAAGAGAGGTTTTTAAAAAATGGGAAGACTTTTTGGAACAGACGGTGCCAGGGGCATTGCAAACTTAGAATTGACTTGCGAGCTGGCCACCAACATTGGCCGTGCCGCGGCCTTTGTGTTGGCAACAGAGAATGTTAAACGCCCTAAGGTGCTAATTGGAAAGGATACCCGCGCCTCCTCGGACATGCTGGAAATGGCCCTGGCTGCCGGGCTTTGCTCGGTAGGGGCCGATGTGGTGCTGGCCGGCTTTGTGCCAACTCCGGCGGTAGCCTACTTAATTAACGATTGCGGCGCCGACGCCGGCGTTATGATCTCCGCCTCGCACAACCCGTGCGAATATAACGGCATTAAGCTGTTTAACAGCAACGGCTACAAATTGCCGGATAAAATTGAGGAGCAAATTGAAGCGCTGGTGCTGGACGATATGTCTCCCATTGCTATGCCCACCGGCGGCGATGTTGGCACGGTGTTTCACCGGCCGGACTATGTTGAAACCTACATTGAGCACATTTTATCTACCACCGATGTGCGGTTAGACGGCTTAAAGCTGGCTATTGATTGTGCGAACGGCAGCGCCTCCTACACGGCGGAAAAAATTTTTAAAGGCCTTGGCGCCGATTGCTACATGATGCACAACAACCCCGACGGGGTAAACATCAACGCAAAATGCGGCTCTACCTGCATGGATGGGTTAATTGACTATGTAAACGGCCACCGGGTAGATTTAGGGCTGGCCTTTGACGGCGACAGCGACCGCTGTCTGGCGGTTGACGAAAAGGGCAATGTAATTGACGGCGATAAGCTGATTGCCGTTTTTGCCAAGGATATGAAAGAGCGCGGCGTGCTGCCGAAGGACACTGCCGTTGTTACCGTAATGTCGAACATTGGGTTTAAGCGCTTTGCTAAGGAGAATAACATTAAAGTAGCCGAAACCGGCGTGGGCGACCGCTATGTGCTGGAGGAAATGTTAAAAAGCAATTACGGCATTGGGGGCGAGCAATCCGGCCACATTATTTTTAAACAGTTTGCCACCACGGGCGACGGCCAGTTAACCGGCGTGCAGTTTGCCTCGGTAATGAAGCGCACCGGGCAAAAGGCCTCTAAATTAGCGGCGGTTATGCAGGCCTACCCGCAAACAATGGTAAATGTTAAGGCTTCGCCCGAATTAAAGGCGCTGCTTAAAACCGATGTTGAAATTAACAACGCCATTAACGCCGCCGCAAAAGCGCTGGGCGAAAACGGCCGAATTTTGGTTCGCGCCTCGGGCACCGAGCCGCTGATTCGGGTTATGATAGAGGGCGAGAATATTAAAGAAATTGCCAAAATGGCAAAGGATGTTGCCAAGGTAATTGAAAGTAAGGGCTAATGAGAACAACCAACGATTTTAACGATTACGAGCTGTTAGATGTAAACAACGGCAACCGGCTGGAGCGGTGGGGGCAGGTTTTTTTAATTCGCCCCGACCCGCAGGCGGTGTGGAGCCTAAAGCAAAACGGCGCGCTGTGGCAAAAGGCCGATGCTATTTACCACCGCTCTAATTCCGGCGGCGGGCAGTGGCAGGTTTTAAAAAAGGTGCCGCAGGTTTGGAGCGTTAGCTACCGTGGTTTAACCTTTCAGCTAAAGCCAATGGGTTTTAAGCACACCGGCCTGTTCCCCGAGCAGGCCGTGAACTGGAACTTTATGCAGGAAAAAATTAAGCAGGCTAACCGCCCGGTAAAGGTGTTAAACTTGTTTGCCTACACCGGCGGCGCCACCCTTGCCTGCTTAAAGGCCGGCGCTGCCGTAACGCATGTAGACGCCTCTAAGGGCATGGTGCTTTGGGCAAAGGAGAATGCCGCGGTTAGCGGCCTGGCCAACTGCCCGGTGCGCTGGCTGGTAGATGACTGTGTTAAGTTTGTGCAGCGGGAGCTGCGGCGCGGCAACCGGTACGACGGCATTGTAATGGACCCCCCCTCCTACGGGCGGGGGCCGAACGGCGAGGTTTGGAAGCTGGAGCAGAATATTAACGAGCTGCTGCAGCTTACGGCCGGCCTTTTAAGCGAAGATCCGCTGTTTTTTATTTTAAATTCCTACACGGCGGGAATGTCGGCTACCGTGCTGAACTTTATGGTAGAGCAGTATGTTGGCAAAAAATTCGGCGGTACGGTTTCAACCGGCGAAATTGGCCTGCCGGTAACGCACAGGGCGCTGGTTATGCCCTGCGGTAACACAACAATTTGGAAAACGGAGCATACATGAACAACATTATCTCACTGCAAGATGTTACTTTTCAATATGAGGAGGAGCAGCCCGATTCCGGCGCGGTTTTAAAAAACCTAAGCCTTAGCATAGCGCAGGGCAGCTTTACGGTTATTCTGGGCCACAACGGCTCGGGTAAATCTACCTTGGCCAAGCTGCTAAACGGCCTTTTAAAGCCAGATAGCGGCACCGTTTTGGTAGACGGATTAAACACTAAGGACGAAAAGCAGGAGTTTGAAATTCGCCGCCGGGTTGGCATGATTTTTCAAAACCCCGATAACCAGCTGGTTTGCTCGGTGGTGGAGGAGGATGTTGCTTTTGGCCCCGAAAATTTAGGGGTAGAGCCAAAAGAAATTCGCCGGCGGGTAGACGCCGCCTTGCAGGCGGTAAACATGGCCGAATTTAAAAATGCTGCCCCGTTTTACCTTTCGGGCGGGCAAAAGCAGCGGGTTGCCATTGCCGGCGTGCTGGCCATGCAGCCTAAGGTGCTGGTTTTAGATGAACCCACCGCTATGTTAGACCCGGTTGGCCGCCGCGAGGTTATGAACACCGTTTGGCGGCTGAACAAAGAGCAGGGCATGACGGTGGTGCTGATTACCCATTACATGGAGGAGGCCGACGGCGCCGACCGCGTTTTGGTTATGGATAACGGAAAAATTACGGCCGACGATACCCCAACCGGCGTATTTGCCAACCCCGCTCTTTTAAAAAAAGCCGGGCTGGCGCTGCCGCAAACTACCGAGCTTTTGCTGCGCTTAAAGCAGGCAGGCTTGCCGGTAGAGCAGGGGGTTATTAACGCCGAACAAACGGCCAAGGCTATTGCCAAAGCCTTAAAAGGGGGCCGGGCCGCATGGTAGTTTTACAAACACAAAGCATTAGCTACACCTACCCGCAAACCGGCTCGGTACACCACGCCGCTATTAAGGATATTAGCCTTTCGGTTCAAAAAGGTGAGGTTACCGGCATTATTGGGCACACCGGCTCGGGTAAATCTACCCTTTTGCAAACCTTTAACGGTTTAATTAAGCCCAGCACCGGTACAGTGCTGCTAAACGGGCAGGACCTTTGGGAAAACCCTAAAAAAATTGCCGAAAAGCGATTTCACATTGGGCTGGTTTTTCAGTACCCCGAGCACCAGCTGTTTGAGGAAACGGTTTTTAAAGACATTGCCTTTGGTCCGGGCAACATGGGGCTGGACCAGCAGGAAATTAACCGCCGGGTACACCTTTACACTAAAATGCTGGGGCTAAACGAAAGCTATTTGGAGCGCTCGCCCTTTGAGCTTTCGGGCGGGGAAAAGCGCCGCGTTGCCTTGGCCGGCATTTTAGTTATGGAGCCGGAGGTTTTAGTGCTGGACGAGCCCACTGCCGGGTTAGACCCCATTGGCCGCGCCATGCTGTTTAAGGCTATTCAGGCCTACAAAGCGCGCACGGGCGCCGCGGTGATTATTGTTTCGCACAGTATGGAGGATTTAGCGCAGCTTTGCAGCCGGCTGCTGGTTTTGCAAAAGGGCCGGCTGGTGCTTTCCGGCACGGTGGCCGAGGTTTTTTCAAACCACGAACGGCTGCGGCAAATGGGGCTGGAGGTTCCGCTGGTAACCCGCGTGCTGCTTTATTTGCAGCAAAACGGCGTTGCGGTGCAGCCCAGCGCCTTTACGGTAGAGCAGGCGGTGCAGCAGCTGCTTGCGGTTTACAAAGGGGGTGCCGGCCGTGCTGAGTAATTTTACCTTTGGACAGTACTACCGCGCCGATTCGGTTATTCACCGCATGGACCCGCGCTTTAAGCTGCCGGAGCTAATTGCCGTAATTGTTTTTATTTTTGTTTGCCGCGGCTTTGGCACGCTGGCCATAATGGCGGCGTTGGTGCTGGCGGTTTTGCTGCTTTCCCGCGTGCCGCTAAAGCTTTATTTTAAAAACCTAAAGGCGCTGCTGCCCATTTTAATTTTAACCGCGCTGCTGAATATGTTTTATGTTCAGGAAAGCACCGTGCTGTTTCAATTTTGGGTGTTTACGGTTTCAACCGGCGGCATTTACCGTGCGGGGTTTATGGCGGTTCGGGTTGTGCTGCTTATTTTAATCAGCTCGGCTTTAACCTACACTACTACCCCAACCGAGCTAACCGACGCCATAGAAAGTCTGCTTTCCCCCTTAAAGCTTATTGGCCTGGGGGAGCCGGTGCATATGCTGGCTATGATGATGACCATTGCCTTGCGGTTTATTCCAACCTTAACCGATGAGACCGATAAAATTCTTTCGGCTCAGCGCGCCCGCGGCGCCAACACCGAAAGCGGCGGATTAATTAAAAAAATGAAGGCCATGGTGCCGGTGTTAATTCCGCTTTTAATTTCCTCGGTTCGCAGGGCGGGGGAGCTGGCCGAGGCAATGGATTGCCGCTGCTACAACGGCGGTAAGGGCCGCACCAGAATGAAGAAAATTGTTGCCGGTAGAAGTGATTTTCTTTCGCTTTTTTTGTTGGCGGTGGTTTTTTCGTCTATTATTATTCTGCAAATCATATTTTAAAAAGGGGGCCGGCCTTGTGGGTAGGCGCTGCTTAAAAATTGCATATCTTGGTACCGCCTACTGTGGCTGGCAGGTGCAAAAAAACGGCGTTTCGGTGCAGCAAACGGTGCAAACGGCGCTGCAAAAGCTTTTGGGCAGCCGCCCGGCGCTAACCGGCTGCAGCCGCACCGATTCGGGCGTGCACGCCAACGCTTTTTACTGCCACTTTAACGGGGGCGAAAATATTCCAAACAAAGGGCTGGTTGCCGGGCTGAACACCCTGCTTCCGAGCGATATTGCCGCGTTGGATTGCTTTGATGTTCCACCCGATTTTCACGCAAGGTACAGCGCCCTTGGCAAAAATTACATTTACAAAATTTACGAAAGCCCAACGCCAAGCCCGTTTTTAAACGGTCGGGTGCTTTGGCTTAAAAACGGGGTAGACTTAGAAAAAATGAACGCGGCCTGCGCCGAGCTGGTTGGCACGCACAATTTTAAAAGCTTTTGCGCGGCCGGCAGTACGGTACAAAGCACGGTTCGCACCGTGCAAAGCTGCTTTGCCGAGCGGCAGGGCGGGCTGCTTACCTTTAGCGTTACCGCAAACGGATTTTTATACAACATGGTGCGTATTATGGTTGGCACCGTGCTGCAGGCGGCAAACAGTAAGCTGCCGCCCGAGCAAATAAAGCAAATAATAGCCCGGGAAAACCGCGCGGCCGCCGGTAAAACGGCCCCGGCCTGCGGCCTTTATTTAAACCGGGTTTTTTATAACCAAGAAGATTTTTTAACCGCCAAGGGGGTGTAAAGGTTGGCACAGCGAAAAAAGGTTAAAAAGGTTCGCCCAAAAAAGGCGTTAAAGCCCCAAAAGGCGGCGGCTGCAAAGCCGCAAGCCCGGCGCCGAACGGCCCCGGCACCCGCCCCGGTAGAGGCCATTAAAATGCAGCCCAAAAAACCAAAAGAAAAACAAACTGCCGCACCCAAGGCGCAAAGCGGCGCGGCAAAGGCCGCACCGGCGCAAAGGCCGGCGGTTTTAGAACAAAAAAGAGCCGCGTCCGCTTTAAAAACGGCAGACCCTGCAGTCTCGAAAGCCCGCGGTGCCGCCAAGGTGCAAAAAATGCCGCAGCGCCCCGCTGCCCCTAAAAAAAGCCGCCCGGCCGGCGCACGCCCCGCCCCGCCCAAACGCCAGCCGGGGGAAAGCCCCCGCAGCCTGTTTCAGTTAGGGTTAATTCGCGGGCGCCGCAAGCAGGTTCGCACAAAGCGTTTGGTGCTTTGCTGCACCGCGTTGGCAGTGGCCGTTTTGCTGGGGGTTTACACCCTGCTTAGCCCTACCGGGCCGTTAGAACACACGGTGAACTTTTTTGCGGCGCTGGGGGGCGGCAAGTTCCCGTTAACAATTAGCGGAACCGAGCTAAAAGCCCAAACAGCGCAGGGCGGCCGCGTTTTTGTACTAACCGATTCGCATATTTTAGGCGTAAACGCCGGGGGCCGCGCGTTTTTAGAGCAGCAGCACGGGTTTTCCAACCCGGCTATGAAAACTTCGGCCGAGCGGGTGCTGGTTTACAACCGTGAAAGCACCGGCTACGCGGTTTTAAACAACAGCAAGGAGCTTTACCGCGGCGATTTAAAAAACATTATTTACAAGGGCGATATTTGCAGCAAGGGGCTGGTTGCCTTTGTAACCTCGTGCGACGGGTACGCAGCCGCCGTTAGCGTTTACACCAAAAGCTTAAAGCTAAAATTTACCTGGTATTTAACCGACGGCTTTATTAGCGATATTGCGCTTTCCAACAACGGCAAGTACATAGCCGTAGCCGCAGTAAATGTGCAAAACGGCGCGTACAGCAGTAAGGTGCATTGCTTTTCGCTTAAAAGTGAAACGCCGCTGTATACCGCCGATTTTCCCGAAACGGCAGTGCTTTCGTTGCAAAAGGTTTCGGGCAGCCTGTTTGCCGCGGTAACCCAAAATAACCTTACCTTTTTAACCTTTGGCGAAAACAGCCAAAAAAGCGGAACCGACCAATCGGCCACGGTCAGCTTTGTAAAAAGCTCCCCCAGCGGAAAGCGGCTGGCTGCGGTTTGCGGCAACCCCGGTGCTATGACGGTGTACCTTTACGACGCAAAGGGTAACACCTTAAACCGGTTTAATTTTAACGATGCCATGACCGACCTTGCCGTTACCGACCGCTATTTGTACATTTTAAATAACGATACCATTCGCCTGCTGCAGCCCGACGGCACCGAGCAAAGCCGCACAACGGTAGACCGTGCCAAAACGCTGCTGGCGCCCTGCGGCTCCGGCGTATTGGCGGGGGATAATTCGCAAATAGATTATATTCGCATTAACCCGGAGCAGCAAAGCTCGGTGGTTTCTGGCAGTTCCTTGGTTTCGGGTGCTTCATCGACCTTGGCCGCAAGCGGAACCAATTAGGCTAAACGCCTGCGGGGAACCAATAAAAGGCTGCTAAAATTACAGTACCTTTTGTTTGCCCGTTATTTGCCCGGCTAAAATTTTTTGTTGGCGCTGCAAAAACGGCAATACTGCAAATATTTAAAAAATATTCGGCTTGTTACATAAATTTTATAAGGAGGATTTTACATGCCTTGGATGTTAGACGCCTTTGTAGTGGCGGTTATTTTACTTTGCATTATTTTTTCGGTTCGGCGCGGGTTTGTACGCACAGCGGTAGAGGTGGTTGGGCTGTTTTTATCGTTTTACCTTGCCTTTGCGGTGGCCGGCGTAATTGCCGGCGCGGTGTTTGACCATTTTATTGCGCCCGCCATGGTGCAAAAAACCGTTTCGGCCGTGCAGCAAAACACCCAAAGCTCTGCCGCATTAACGGCCGAATCTATTTGGAACGCGCTGCCCCAAACGGTTACAAAGGTTGCCGGCAATTTTGGCGTAACGGCGCAAAGCGTTGCCGGTAAGGTTGGCGGCAGCTTTTCGGCGGCCAATTTGCAGCCGGTTGCCGAGCAAGCGGTGCAGGCGGCGGCCCGGCCGGTTGTGGTGCCGCTTATAAGGGCTGTTGCCGGGGGCGTTTTAACCCTAATTTTAATGATTTTTGTTAAAATTTTGGCCCGCCTTTTAGGGCGTGTGGCCCGGCTTCCGGTTTTGCGGCAGGTAGACGCGGTTTTGGGAATTATTTTAGGGCTGGTAAAAGGCTTGCTAATTGCCGGCATTTTGTGTATAATAATTTCGGTTGCGGTAAACCTTACCGTAAACGGGTTTTGGTGCTTTACGCGGGAGAATATTGAGGCCTCGGTGCTGTTCCGCTTTTTAGCGCAGCTAAACCCCTTTAACCGTTAGTTAAAACACGCAGTTAATGTTGTTATAAAACCTTTTGTTACAAGAAACAAGGAGCAAAAAATGAAATTGTGCAGCAAATGCAAAAAAAGGCCTGCCGTGGTTTTTATTTCCGACAGTACCAACCCCTCTAAAGAGCCGCGTGGCCTGTGCCTTTCGTGCGCGCAGGAATCCGGCATTAAGCAGGTGCAGGATATTTTAGACCGCATGAACATTTCAAAAGAGGATATTGAGGATATGAACGAACAGCTAATGTCCTTTATGGGGGAAATGACTGAAGGGGAGGAGCCGGAAAGCGACGACGGCGAAACCGACGGTGAAAGCGGCGAAAACGAGATGTTTGAATCGGGCGGCGCCCCGGTGTTCCCGTTTATTAACGGCATTTTCGGCGGCAAGGGCGAAAAGTCGGACGCCGACGAAAAAGGTGGAAAGCCCGGCGAGAAAAAAGAAAAAAAGAAAAAAGCCAAGCGCCGCTACCTTGAAATGTTTTGCACCAACCTAACGCAAAAAGCGCGCGACGGTAAAATTGACGCTATTGTTGGGCGGGACGAGGAGCTGGCCCGAATGATTCAAATTCTTTCCCGCCGCTCTAAAAACAACCCCTGCCTAATTGGCGAGCCGGGCGTTGGTAAAACCGCGGTGGTAGAGGGGTTAGCCCAAAAAATTGCTTTGGGGCAGGCGCCCGCAAGGCTGTTAGGACTTGAAATTTACCTGCTGGATTTAACCGGCCTGGTTGCCGGTACCCAGTTTCGCGGCCAGTTTGAAAGCCGGGTAAAGGGCTTGGTAGACGAGGTAAAATCGGCCGGGAACATTATTTTGTTTATTGACGAGGTACACAACATTGTGGGGGCCGGTAACTCCGAGGGGGCAATGAACGCCGCCAACATTTTAAAACCGGCGCTTTCCCGCGGGGAAATTCATGTAATAGGGGCAACCACGCTAAAGGAGTACCGCCAGTACATTGAAAAGGACGCCGCCTTAGAGCGCCGTTTTCAGCCTGTAACGGTAGAGGAGCCTTCGTTTGAAAACGCTTTAAAAATGCTGCAGTGCGTGCGCCCGTATTACGAGGGGTACCACAACATTAAAATTCCGGACGAAATGCTAAAGCAGGCCGTGACCCTTTCGGAGCGGTACATTTCCGACCGCTATTTGCCGGATAAAGCCATTGATTTAATTGACGAAGCCGCCGCCTGCGCCGCACTGCGCAACAAGGCCATTGAGCAGCTTTACACCCTAAATAAAAAAATTGCCGATCTGGCCGTTGCCGAGGAGCAGGAGGAGGCCAAGGTAGAGGCGGTAGATTACGAAAAGCTGGCTCAGGTTAAATCGGAGCTGGCACTGTGCCGCGAGCAGGCCGCAAAGCTTTACGGCCCGGCCGCCGAGGGCAAGGTGACCTTGCAGGACTTAGCCCGCGTGATTGAGCTTTGGACGGGGATCCCCGCCGCCAAGGTGCAGCAAAACGATTTAAAAAAGCTAGCAAATTTAGAGCAGGAGCTTAAAAAACGCGTAAAAGGGCAGGACCAGGCCGTTTCGCTGGTGGCTGCCGCGGTAAAGCGCTCTCGCCTTAAATTGGCCAACAACCGCCGCCCGGCCTCGTTTATTTTTGTTGGGCCTACAGGCGTTGGCAAAACCGAGCTGGCAAAGGCGTTGGCCGACCTTTTGTTTGACACGCCCGAAACCCTGCTGCGGTTTGATATGTCAGAGTTTATGGAAAAACATTCGGTTTCGCGTTTAATTGGTGCGCCCCCCGGATATGTAGGCTACGACGAGGCCGGCCAGCTGACTGAAAAGGTGCGCCGTAAGCCGTACAGCGTTATTTTGTTTGACGAAATTGAAAAAGCTCACCCCGATGTTTTAAACATTATGCTGCAAATTTTAGATGACGGCCGCATTACCGACGCCCAGGGCCGCACCGTGAATTTTGAAAACACTTTAATTATTATGACCTCGAACACCGGGAGCGACAAAACCGAGAATTTAATGGGTTTTGGCAAAAGCGCCGAAACCGCCGCGCAGGAAAAGGCCATGCGCGCGCTGGAGGACTTTTTACGGCCCGAATTTTTGGCCCGGGTAAGTGAAATTGCGGTGTTTAACCCGCTGGGCGAAAAGGCCCTTTGCGAAATTGCTGAGCTGTGCCTTTCCGAGCTGCAGCAGGCGCTGCAGCAAAAAAGCATTGTGCTGCAGTACGAAAAAGGGGTGCCGGCTTATTTTGCGGCAGCCTGCAACGGGGTAAAGCGCGGTGCCAGAGATCTACGCAACAATGTGCGCCGTGAGCTGGAGGATGAAATTATTAACGCCATGATAGAGCACAGCGAGCAAACCCTGCAGGAGGTTTGTGCCACGGTGGAAAACGAAAAATTACAACTTACCTACCGATTTGCTTGAAATTTTAAGCAAACCGTGGTATAATCTGTTCGTGTATTAATTTGTTTTAATAAATGCACAAACACGCGCCGCGCCGCTAATTTTTGGCCGGTGTAAACCAAATTTTTAAACGGTGAAGTTATGATGAAGTCTAAAGCTATTCGCGTTATTATTCCCGTGCTGCTGTTTGTGGTGTGCGTGGTGAATGTTGGCTATTTTATTCACAATGCGTTTTTCTATTCGTTAGACGGCCTGCCGCAGGGCAATTTAAGCTTTCCGGTAATGTCGCCCGACGGTAAAAACACCCTGCGCATTTACAGTGTGGAGATTGACGGCATTGGCACGGCCGTTCGGGGCGAAATTGTTTCGACCGATCGCACCTACAACATCTACTGGGAAACCGGAACCACCTCGGCCATTGCCGCCTGGGTGGATGACAGCACGGTTGATATTAACGGCAACACCGTTAATATTAACGGCAAACCGTACGACAGCCGCCGCCAAATTGAAATTCCAAGCGGCTCGGCTAAAAATAAGTTGCAATAATAAACTATAAAAGGTGATCGTATGAATTTACAAACCAAAGCCCCCGAAGCCGGGGATACCGTTGCCGTTATTACCACCACTTTGGGCGATATTTGCGTAAAGCTTTTTCCGCAGTATGCGCCAAAGGCGGTAGAAAATTTTACAACCCACGCCAAAAACGGGTACTATAACGGCGTTATTTTTCACCGTGTGATTCCGGATTTTATGATTCAAGGCGGCGACCCGCAGGGCACCGGCACCGGCGGCGAAAGCATTTGGGGCGCCCCGTTTGAGGATGAATTTTGCCCCGAGCTGCACAATTTGCGCGGCGCGCTTTCAATGGCAAACGCCGGCCCGGGCACCAATGGCAGCCAATTTTTTATTGTGCAGGCCAAAGCGGTGCCGGAGCAAATGCTTTCCCAAATGCAGGAGCTTAGTGAAAGCGGTTTTCCCGCCGAGGCGCAGGAAAGCTACAAGCAGCTGGGCGGCACCCCGTGGTTAGATTTTAGGCACACGGTTTTTGGCCAGGTTTACAGCGGCATGGAAACGGTAGACCGTATTGCTGCCGTTGAAACCGGCGCTATGGATAAACCGGTTGAGGATGTTTCTATTGTTAAAATAGAGGTTCGGCAGCTGTAATTAAATTAGGCGGTGATTTTATGAAAATTAAAGACGGTTACATGGTTCGCGAGGTTGCCGGCAGCCAAATTGTGGTTCCGGTAGGGGAGCGCACGGTAGATTTTAACGGCATTATTACTTTAAACGAAACGGCGGCGTTTTTGTGGGAAAAGCTTGCAGCCGGTGCCGAAAGGGCCGATCTGCTTGCTGCCATGCTGGCGGAGTACGATGTTGATGAAACAACCGCCGCAAGGGATATTGACCTGTTTTTACAAAAATTAAAGGATGCCGATTTGCTTGAGTAAACTAACCCTTTACGAAATTTTGCCCGCGCTGGAGGAAAGCATTGCCTCGGGCAGCGAGGCGCTGTTTACCCCGGGCGGTCGCAGTATGCAGCCAATGCTGCACAGCGGCAAAAACAAGGTTGCTTTGGTGCGGCCGCAGCTGCCGCTAAAAAAGTATGATCTTCCGCTTTACCGCCGTACCGGCGGCACCCTGGTGCTGCACCGGGTGGTTTCGGTGCAAAACGGCAGCTACACCATGCGGGGGGATAACACCTTTGAGGACGAACCCGGCATTACCGAAAGCCAAATTATTGGCGTGGTTTCCCGCTTTTCGCGGTGCGGAAAATGGTACGCGGTTACCGGCCGCGGCTACCGGTTTTACTGCGCGTTTTGGGTAGGTATTTACCCGTTGCGGCGGTTGCTGCACCGGGCGTGGCTTTGGGTAAGGTGCGGCCTTTCTTTGGTAAAAAGGCGCATTTTAAAAATAAAATAATTTTTGCGGAAACGGGTTTATTACGGCGTTTCCGCTTTGTTGGTTGTGGGGTGACAGCTGAATGGATCAAAAACGAATTGAAAATGCCGTGCGCGAAATTTTACTGGCAATTGGCGAGGACCCGGAGCGAGAGGGCCTGCAGGAAACGCCGCACCGGGTAGCTAAAATGCTGGAGGAAATTTTTGGCGGCCTGCAGCAAAACCCTACCGATTACCTAAAAACCTTTAAAATGGAAAATAACGAGATGGTGGTTGTGCGGGATATTCCCCTGTATTCTATGTGCGAGCACCACCTGCTGCCCTTTATTGGCAAGGCGCACATTGCCTACATTCCGGCAAACGGGCGGGTTCTTGGCCTTTCTAAGCTGGCCAGAATTGTAAACTGCTACGCGCGCCGCCCCCAAATTCAAGAAAAATTAACGGCCCAAATAGCCGATTTTATTGAGCAAAACCTGCAGGCGCAGGGGGTTGCCGTGGTGTTAGAGGCCGAGCATTTGTGCATGACCATGCGCGGTGTTAAGGCCTCGGGCGCCCAAACGGTTACTTCGGCGCTGCGCGGCACCATGCGGGCCGACAGCCGAACCAGGGCCGAAGCCCTGCAGCTGCTGCACCGCGGCAATTAAGGGGGCGGCCATGCATTATTTTGAATTTAAAAACCAAAAGCTACCCCTAAACGGCCAAACCGCCGTTATGGGCATTTTAAACATTACGCCGGATTCTTTCTCCGACGGGGGGCTGCACTTTGCCCCCAAGGCGGCTGTTCAGGCCGCCGAGCAAATGAAAAGCTGCGGCGCCGCGTGGTTAGATTTAGGCGCGCAGTCTACCCGGCCGGGGCACACCCCGGTAACCGCGGGGGAGGAATGGGCGCGGTTAGAGCCGGTATTAAAGCCGGTGCTGGCGTTGGGGCTGCCCGTTTCGGTAGATACCTTTTACCCCGAGGTGGCGCAACTGGCCTTGCAGGCCGGCTGCCACATTATTAACGATGTTAGCGGCACCCTTAACCCCGAAATGGGCCAGGTTGTTGCAAGGCACGGCGCCGGTTGGGTGCTTATGCACGCCGGCACCAACACCGCCCAGCCCAACATTGCCGCAGAGGTGCACAGCTGGTTTTTAAAGGCGCTGCAAACCGTTTCGCAGTTTGGGCTGCGGCCGGCGCAAATTTGTTTAGACCCCGGCATTGGCTTTGGTAAAACCCGGCAGCAGGACCTAAACCTAATTGCCAACACAAGCCTGGTAAAGGTTCCGGGGGTGGCGTACCTCATGGCAGCCTCGCGCAAGCGGGTAATAGCCTTTGCCGACGGGCGGCAGACCGCGCCCGACCGGCGCGACGCCGGCACTACCGCCGCCCACACCGTTGCCGCCCTTTTAGGGACCGATTTTGTACGGGCGCACAATTGCTTTGAGGCCTGCCAGGCGGCCCGCGTTTTAAACGCCTTAAAGCTGGCAAAAATTTAGCTTTTTTAGGCAGACTTGGCTGTTTTAGCTACGGTTCGCTGTTTTAGCTACGGTTCGCTGTTTTAGCTACGGTTCGCTGTTTTAGCTGCGGTTCACTGTTTTAGCTGCGGTTTGCTGTGTTAGCTGCGGTTTGCTGTTTTGGCTGCGGCTTGCCAGGAGGGCGAACCAACTACATAAAAGGGGAAAATAAATGGACTTTAAAAAAACCTTAAACATTACCGCGTTGGTTAGCGCCGTTTTGCTCATGGGGGTAGATGTTTATTACCTTTCTACCTTGTTTTCGGGCTTAACAGGCGGGCAAACCTTTCAAACAATTATGTGGACAAGCACCCCCTGCGCCCTGCTTTGCGGGGGCACCTACCTGCTGTACGCCGGCCAAAAACGGGCGTTTCGCCCGGCGGCGGTTTGCACCCTTGTTGTAAACGGCTTTTATTTTTTGGTTCGGCTGTTTGCGCTAATTTTGCAAATTACCGATATTTTAAACGGCCGGGCCGAAACAACCACCGGCGAAATTTTGGCGTTGGTAGAATTTTCGGCCTACTTAGTGCTGCTGGCGGCTAACATTTTGCTAATGCTTTACCTTTTAACCGGTCGGTTGCGGGCGGCGGTGCAGGCAGTGTTTTCGGTTGCGTTTATTGCCCTTATTATTACCTGGGGCATTATTCTTAAAAACGCCGTTAGCGGCTTTGTAAACGGCGGCGGCAGCGGTGTTGGCAACTTTTTTAAGCAAAATGCGCTGCAGTTTAACGAGGGGTTTTATCTTTCTTTGCTTTCGGCCTTTGCGTACCTGTTTTTGTTTGGCGGAGCTACCAAGGCGTTTGAGGGTAAAAAGGCTAAACCCCAAACACCGGGCTTGGCTAATGGGGCCGCAAAACCCCCGGCTAAGGGTTTCAATAAGGGTAAAAAGAATGGATAAAATATATATTCACGGGCTTAAAATTTTTGCTTACCACGGTGTGAACCCCGAGGAGACTTTAAACGGGCAAAATTTTTTGTTAGATGTTTGCCTGCATACCAGCGTTGCCGCCGCCGGAAAAAGCGACGATTTAAACGATACGGTTAATTACGCCGCTGTGCGCAAGGTAATTACCGCCGCTATGACGCAGCAGCCCTTTCGGTTAATTGAGCGGGCCGCTACCGAGGTGGCAGCCCAAATTTTGCGGCAGTTTTCGGCAGTTAGCCGGGTAGATGTTTTGTTAAAAAAGCCGGAGGCGCCTATGAGCTGCGAGTTTAAAGATGTGGCGGTAGAAATTTCAAGAACGCGGCAGGATATTTTAAACAGTTAGTTTTTTAACTGCTATTATTTTAAACAGTTTATATTTTAAAAGTTGGTTTTTTAACCGTTGCATTTTAAAAACAGTTGGTATTCGTTTAAATTTTAAACCGTTCATACTTAAAGCCGTTAAGGGGGGCGTTTTATGGCAACCGCTTACATAGCATTAGGAACTAATTTGGGAAATTTAGAGGAAAATTTAAACAACGCCGTTGCGGCGCTGGGCCGGGTGCCCGGGGTGCAGGTAACCGCCCGCTCTAAGCGTTACAAAACCGAGCCGGTGGGCTACACCGAGCAGCCCGATTTTTTAAACGCTGCCGTAAGGGTTGAAACAACCCGCTCGCCCGAGGCGCTGCTGGGCGCCTGCCTTGGTATTGAGGCCGCCATGGGCCGCGTGCGCACCGTAAAAAACGGGCCGCGCGTGTTAGATTTAGACCTTTTACTGTACGAAAACGAAACCCGCAGCACCGCCGAATTAACCCTGCCGCACCCCAGAATGTTAGAGCGCACCTTTGTGCTGCAGCCGCTGTGCGATATTTGCCAAGAACCGCTTTACCACCAAAAGCTAAAGGAGCTTACCCGTGCCGGCGAGTAGCAAAAACGGCCGGGTAGGCGCGGGCTTTAAGCTTTACCGCGTGTGGGATCTACTGCCCCTTTTGCTGGCCCTTTGCCTTGCGGCCGCCTGCGGCTTTTTTACCCTTGGCGGCAGCGGCAAAACGGTTACCGTGCGGGTAGAAAACACAGTGGTGTGGCAGCAGCCGCTGGCAAAAAACGCCGAGCAGCTTATTAAAACCGAATACGGCGAAAATACCGTTGCGGTGCAAAACGGCAGCTGCTTTGTTAAAAGCGCAAATTGTAAAGACGCTATTTGCCAAAAAAGCGGAAAGATTAACCGGCGCGGGCAAAGCATTGTGTGCCTGCCGCACCGCCTGGTTGTGGAGGTTTTGTAAATGCGCGGGCAAGCAAAAACCGCAGCCTTTGCCGGGCTGCTGGCGGCAGCCGGGGTGTTGTTTGGGTATGTGGAATTGCTTTTTCCGTTAGATTTTATTGCCCCGGGCGTTAAGCTTGGGCTGGCCAACGCCGTTGCCCTTTACCTAATTTGCTGCAACCGGCCGGGTTTGGCCTTTGCCGTTAACACGGTTCGCATTTTGCTTAGCGCGCTGCTGTTTACCAACGCCTTTACGCTGCTGTTTTCGCTTACGGCGGGTCTTGGCAGCACCGCCGCCATGGCGTTCGCGGCAAAAACCAAACGGTTTGGGGTTTGGGGGGTTAGCCTTTGGGGCGCTTTTACGCACAATTTGCTGCAGTGGGCCTTGGCAAGGGCAATTTTTTCGGCCGGGGTTACGGCCTACCTGCCGTTTTTGCTGTTGGCCGCCGTGCTTACGGGCAGCCTTTTGGGGCTTACGGTTTACCTGCTTTTAAAGCGGTTTAGCGTTTATAATAGTTTAAAAATTTAAAAAGTTTTAACTGCGGCGCGGCTAAAAAAAACGGTTTTAAGGCTGCGTGCGCTGTAAAAATAAGTTTATTAGAATAAAGCGGATAAAGAAAGGAAATTTTTATGTGCGGATATGTAGGCTTTACCAACCATTTGCAAAAGGGCAAGGACGCCGAGGTTTTAAAGGCCATGATGGATTCTATTGCCCACCGCGGCCCGGATTCTGAAGGCCAATTTGTAGGGGACGAGGTTTGCTTGGGCTTTCGCCGCCTTAGCATTATTGATTTAGCCGAGGGCGACCAGCCCATTTACAATGAGGACGGCACCAAGGTATTGGTTTTTAACGGCGAGATCTACAATTTTAAAGAAATTCGCGAGGACCTTTGCCAAAAGGGGCACACCTTTAAAACCCACACCGACAGCGAGGTTATTTTGCACGGGTACGAGGAGTACGGCGAGGAAATTGTAAAAAAGCTGCGCGGAATGTTTTCGTTTATGATTTGGGACGAAACGGCCAAAAGGCTGTTTGGTGCGCGGGATATGTTTGGCATTAAGCCGTTTTACTATGCGCAAATGGGCAACACCTTTCTATTCGGCTCCGAGATCAAGGCCTTTTTGCACCACCCCGATTTTAAAAAAGAGTTGAATACCGCCGCGCTGGAAAATTACCTTTCTTTTCAATACTCCCCGGGCGAGGGCACCTTTTTTAAAAATGTATTTAAGCTGCTGCCGGCGCACTATTTGGTTTTTGAAAACGGCGCCTTAAAAACGGTGCGCTATTGGCGGCCGGAGTTTAAGCCGGATTCCTCCCACACCTTTGAGGAATATGCCGAAATGATAGACAAAACCATTAACGAATCGGTTACCGCACACAAAATAAGTGATGTTGAGGTAGGATCTTTTCTTTCCGGCGGAATTGATAGTTCTTACATTGCTTCGGCCGCTAAGGTAGATAAAACCTTTACTGTAGGCTTTGGCGAGAGCGGGAATTACAGTGAAATTGATTTTGCCAAAGAGTTTTCTAAAACCATTAACACCAAAAACATTAGCAAGGTTATTACGGGGCCGGAGTATTTTGAGGCCTTTCCCAAGGTGCAATATTACATGGACGAGCCGTTAGCCGACCCAGCCGCTATTGCGCTGTACTTTGTTTCTAAAATTGCAAGCGAGCAGGTTAAGGTGGTGCTTTCGGGCGAGGGGGCTGATGAGCTGTTTGGCGGCTACCGCATTTACGAGGAGCCCATTACCTGCACCGGCTACAACAAAATTCCAATGCCAATTCGGCGGGTCATTGGGGCGGTTGCCTCCCTTTTGCCGAAAAAACACGGCGTAAACTTTTTAATTCGGCGTGGCAAAACGCTGGAGGAGCGCTACATTGGCAATGCAACTATGTTTTCGGCCAAAGAGCGGGCTAAGCTTTTAAAAATTAAGCCAACCGCCAAAAAGCCGGCCGAGCTTTGCGCCCCGTTTTACAAAGAGGCCAAGGATTACGACAGCATTACCAAAATGCAGTATTTAGATATTAACATGTGGCTCATGGGCGATATTTTGCTAAAGGCCGATAAAACCAGCATGGCAAACTCCTTAGAGCTGCGCGTTCCGTTTTTAGATAAAAATGTAATGGCAATGGCGCAAACCGTACCAACCAATTACCGTGTTTCTACCAAAAACACCAAGCTGGCCCTGCGCGCCGCGGCCGATAAAACCATTCCGCACTGCACGGCCGACCGCCAAAAGCTGGGCTTTCCGGTGCCTATTCGCGTTTGGCTAAAGCAGGAGGAATATTACAACAAGGTTAAGGCTACCCTTACGGGCGAGTCGGCCAACAAATTCTTTCACACTGAAAAGCTGCTTAAAATGCTGCAGGATCACAAAAGCGGTAAGGCCGATCTAAGCCGCCGTATTTGGACGATTTACACCTTTTTGGTTTGGTACGAGGAATTTTTTGTAAAGCGTTGAGCTTTGTTTAACAGGCAACAAATATGGCGAAAAAATTTCGCCACCTTGCAAATTTCAGGTAAAAAAATGCATAATTTTAAATTCATTCAACAGTTAACCGTTCCCGCGGTTTTAAAAGAGCAGTTCCCCATAACTGAGGAAATGCGTGCCATTAAAAAAGCGCGCGATGCGGAGATCCGCCAAATTTTTACCGGCGAAAGCAACAAGTTTATTTTAATTGTTGGCCCTTGCTCGGCCGATAATGAGCAAGCGGTTTTAGAATACATTACCCGGTTAATTGCGGTGCAGGAAAAAGTAAAAAACGAGATTTTTGTTATTCCGCGCATTTACACCAACAAGCCCCGCACCACCGGCGACGGCTACAAGGGCATGTTGCACCAGCCCGACCCCAACAAAGCTCCGAATTTGCTGGAGGGAATTATTGCCATACGCAAAATGCACTCTAAAGCCATTGCCGAAACCGGCTTTACCTGCGCCGATGAAATGCTGTACCCCGAAAACTACCGTTATTTAGATGATATTCTTTCTTATGTTGCGGTGGGCGCCCGCTCGGTAGAAAATCAGCAGCACCGTTTAACCGGCAGCGGAATTGATGTTCCGGTTGGCATGAAAAACCCCACCAGCGGAGATATTTCTATTATGATGAACGCGATTACTGCGGCGCAGCACCCGCACATGTTTGCCTATCGTGGGTGGGAGGTGCAAACCACCGGCAATGACCTGACCCACGCCATTTTGCGCGGCTACACCGACCGCTACGGTCGCAATTTGCCAAATTACCATTACGAGGATTTAAGCCGTCTGGCTGAAACCTACGCCAAAACCGAGCTGAAAAACCCGGCGGTTATTGTAGATGTAAACCACGCCAATTCCGGCAAACAATATTTAGAACAAGTACGCATTGCCAAAGAGGTATTGCACTCCTGCAAGCACAGCGGCGAAATTAAAAAACTGGTTAAAGGCTTAATGATTGAAAGCTATTTAGAGGACGGCGCCCAAAAAATTACCGACCACTGCATTTACGGTAAATCAATTACCGACCCTTGCCTTGGCTGGGAAAAAACCGAGCGCTTAATTTTAGAATTGGCCGAGTTAATTTCCAAAGCTTAACCTTGGCACACGCAGCGAACCCGTCTAAAAGGGAAAAATAACGGCTCTTTTTTGTTTGTCCCCTTTGTAAGGCTCAACCGGCTTTTAAAGCAAAATTTAAAACGGCACCGGCCGCGCAGTAAACATGCGCAGCCGGTGCCGTTTTATAAGGGCTATTTTTTAGGGTAGGGCTTTATCGCTGCTCCAGCGGGGCGTAGGGGCGCTGGGGCTGCACACTTTTGTAAGCGGGGCGAATAATTTTGCCGGCGTTTAGCAGCTCCTCAATGCGGTGGGCGCTCCACCCTGCAATGCGCGCAATGGCAAAAAGCGGGGTGTAAAGCTCCTGCGGCAGACCCAGCATATCGTAAACAAAGCCGCTGTAAAAATCTACATTTACACTAACGCCCTTGTATATTTTGCGTTCTTTGGCAATAATTTGCGGGGCCAATTTTTCTACTGCGGTGTAAAGCTTAAATTCGCGGTCCAGCCCCTTTTCCTCCGAAAGGCTTTGTACAAACCGTTTAAACACGGTGGCGCGCGGGTCCGAAATCGAGTAGACCGCGTGGCCTACGCCGTAGATCAGCCCGGCTTTATCAAACGCCTCTTTATGCAAAATCTTTTTTAAATAGGCCTCTACCTCGGCTTCGTCGTCCCAATTTTTTACATTGTTTTTAATATCGTGAAACATGGCGCAAACCTTAATGTTGGCGCCGCCGTGCTTAGGCCCTTTTAAAGAGCCTAAGGCTGCGGCAATGGCCGAGTAGGTGTCGGTGCCCGAGGAGGAAACTACATGGGTGGTAAAGGTGGAGTTGTTACCGCCGCCGTGCTCGGCGTGCAGCACCAAAGCGGCGTCTAAAACCTTGGCCTCTAACGGGGTGTAGGCGCCGTCAATACGCAGCATATACAAAATATTTTCGGCGGTAGAAAGCTCCGGCTTAGGCTCGTGAATAAAAAAGCTGTTGCAGCCGTTTAGGTAGTAGTTGTAAGAGTGGTAGCTGTAAACCGCTAACAGCGGGAACCGCGCAATTAATTGCAGGCACTGCCGCAGCACATTGGGAATAGAGGTGTCCTCGGCCTTTTCGTCGTAAGAATAAAGCGTTAGTACGCTGCGCGCTAAGGAGTTCATCATGTTGGCGGCGGGGGCTTTCATAATAATATCCCGCACAAAGGAGCCGGGCAGCGTGCGGTAAGAGGCCAAAACCCTGTTAAATTCGCTTAACTGCGGGCGGTTTGGCAGCTGGCCAAATAAAAGCAGGTAAACAACCTCCTCAAAGCCAAAGCGGTTATCGGCAATAAAGCCGCCTACCAGCTGTTCAACATCGTAACCGCGGTAGTAAAGGTGGCCGGGGCAGGGAACCTCCTCCCCGTTCACCGTTTTTTTAGAAACAATTTCAGAAATCTCGGTAAGGCCGGTTAAAACACCCTTGCCGTTTAAATCGCGCAGGCCGCGGTTTACCTTGTGCTGAATGTAAAGCTCGGGCTGAATACGGCAGTTGCCGGTGCAAAAATCGGCATATTTTTTAATTTCCGGGGTAATGGCGTTGTAATCGGTAACAGTGTTTGGCATGAAAACCTCCTGCAAACAGTAAAATATTTTTTTAATATTATACCATTTTGTGCAGCGGTTTTTTTAAACTGCCTGTTAATTTTTGGGTCAAGACTGTAACTTTTCTTGACATTGAAAATTATTTGGGCTATACTAAAAAGGAACTTAAAATGGGCGCGTAGGTGCAAGCGCAAGTTTGAAAGACCGGGTGATGATTTTTGGGCTATGTAAAAAGCGAAATGCGTACCAGTCGCAACGAGTTTGTTAATAACGACCATTTTGACGCCTACCTTCGTCATATCTCTGAAATATATAAGCTGCACTGGCACGATTATTTTGAAATTGAGCTGATTTTGGGCGGCAGCGGCGTTCAAATTATGAACGGGCGCGAGGTGCCCTTGGTGCCGGGTACGGTTACCTTTTTGCGGCCAAACGATTACCACGAATTCAGGCCGGAGCCGTCGGTAGATTTTATTAACATTTCGTTTGAGGGGAAACTGATCTCAGAGGATCTGTTAGAATCGGCGGTAAACTCGGTGGAAGATATTTGCTTCCACTTAGAGCCAACCGTTTTTGCCGAGGTAGAGCAGCTGTGCCGCCTTTGCGTTTTAGAGGCGCATCCGGGCGTGCGGAATTTAAGATATGTTAAAAATTTGTTAGATAACATTTGCCTAAAGCTTTTGCCGGTTACCGGGGCGCAAAAGCAGGTAGAGGAAATTGCCGGTACCAACCCGTTTCAAAAAGCGGTTACTTATATGCACTCCTATTTTAGGGAAAACCCGGGGTTAGAGGTTTTAGCCCAAATTGCTAATTATTCGCCCAACTATTTTTGCACGGTTTTTCGCAAAAACACGGGCATGACTTATTTGCAGTACATGAACCGTTTAAAGGTTAAGTACGCTAAGCAGCTGCTGTTAACAACCTCCCTGCGCGAAACCGATATTGCCTTTCGCTGCGGGTTTAACTCGCAAAACACCTTTTTAAGGGTTTTTAAAGCCCAGGTTGGCAAAACCCCAATGGGGTACAAACGCCAAAACCAAAAATAAATTGCGGAAAACACCGCAGTAGGAATCCTTATGTTACAATTTAAAGTAGAAAAAAACGACGCCGGTATGCGGATGGATAAGCTGCTGCAGAAGCTGATGCCCACCTTGCCTAAGGGGCTGATGTACAAATATTTGCGTACCAAAAAAATTAAACTAAACGGAAAACGCACCGCCATTGACGCAAAGCCGCTGCCCGGCGATGTAATAGAGGCCTACATTCCGGATGAATTTGGTAAAAAGCTGCCCCCGCGATACGACTTTTTGCAGGCCGCTAAGGCGCTGGATATTATTTTTGAGGACGAAAATATTTTGCTTTGCAACAAGCCGCAGGGCTTGCTTTCGCACCCCGACAAAAACGAATACCGCGACACTTTAATTTCGCGCATTTGCCGTTATCTTTACGAAAAAGGGGAGTACGACCCAGTTGCCGAATGCTCTTTTACCCCGGCACTGGCCAACCGTATTGACCGTAACACCGGCGGCATTGTAATTGCGGCCAAAAACGCCGCCGCGTTAAAAATTCTGTGCGAAAAAATTAAAAATCGCGAGCTGGATAAACGCTACCTTGCCGTGGTGCACGGTGTTTTGCAAAAAAAGCAGGGCACTTTAACAGGGTACTTAGAAAAAAACCAAGAAAAAAACAAGGTGTACCTTACCGGCAGCAAGCAAAACGGCGCTAAAAGCGTGCAAACAAACTACCGCGTATTAAAGCAAAAAAACAATTTGTCGCTGGTAGAGGTTCAATTAATTACCGGCCGCACCCACCAAATCCGGGCGCATTTTGCCTCCATTGGTCACCCGCTGCTGGGCGACGGTAAATACGGCACCCTAAAAGCGGATAAACAAATGGGTTTTAACAAACAGGCGCTGTATTCTTACAAGCTGCGCTTTTGCTTTAAAACCAGCGCCGGCATTTTAAATTACCTAAACCAAAAACAGTTTACCGTGCCGGGCGTTTGGTTTGCCGAGCAGCTTTTTGATTGGAGCGTTAAAAATGAAACAATTTAAAGGCATTATTTTTGATTTTAACGGGACGATTTTTTTAGACTCCCCGTTTCACGAGCAGGCTTGGCTGCAATTTGCCGCCGAGCAGTTGGGGCGCACCGTTTCTAAGCGGGAGTATTACGAAAATATTCACGGCCGCTCCAACCCCATGATCTATAAATTTTTGTATGGGCGCGAGGTTCCACCCGAACTGGCCTCTGATTTTGGCCAGGGGAAGGAGGAGCTTTACCGCGCCCTTTGCCTTAAAAACAAAAACCATTTGCAGCTGGCTGCCGGTGCCGAGGAGCTGTTTGAATTTTTAAACCAAAACGGTATTCCGCACGCCATTGCAACCTCCTCTGAAATTCGTAATGTAACCTTTTTCAAAAAATTGTTTCCGCTAAGCCGCTGGTTTGGGGAAAATATTATTTATGACGACGGCAAAATAAATGGCAAGCCGGCGCCGGACCTTTACCTAAAGGCCGGGGAAAAGCTGGGCCTTAATATGCAGGATTGCATTGTGGTGGAGGACGCAAACTCCGGCCTAATAGCGGCAAAGCGTGCCGGCTCCGGCTTGGTTTTGGGCATTGCCCCTTACGGCAAGCAGGCTTTTGTAGGGCAGGAGAATGCCGACGCGTTGATTACCGATTTTACGGAGCTGGACCGCAATTTGTTTTTAAAATAACGCCGCTTTTAAAAGCGTTTAATATTGATTATTGCAAATAAGGAGTTGCCGTAATGTTAGAAGAAAAGAAATTTGAAAAGGTAGTAGAGCGCAAAATTAATTTGCCCTACACCGTGTACCTGCCGGAAAATTACAGCCGTGAGAATAACTACCCGCTGGTGGTGTTTTTGCACGGCGCCGGCGAGCGGGGCGAAACCTTAGAGGGCACCACCCGCCACGGCTTTTTAAAGCAGGCCAAGGCGGGCCAAAGCTTTCCTTTTATTATTGCGGCGCCCCTTTGCCCGCAAAACTGTTATTGGGGCAATTATTTAGAAAGCCTGAACGATTTTTTAGATGAGTTTTTAGCCACCTACGCGGTAGACCCCGCCCGCGTTTATTTAACCGGGCTTAGCATGGGCGGCACCGGCACCTGGCAGTGGCTAATGGCAAACCCCGAGCGGTTTGCGGCGGCGGCCCCGGTTTGCGGCAGCGGCATTTACTGGTACGCTTGCCGCGTTGCCAATAAACCAATTTGGCTTTTTCACGGGGCGGAGGATACTACCGTGCCGGTAGAGGAATCGCTGAATATGTACCGCGCTTTAAAAAAATGCGGCGGCAGCCCTAAATTAACGGTTTACGAAACGGTTGACCACAACGCTTGGGATTACGCGTATAATAACGAGCTGGCGCAGTGGTTTTTGCAGTTTAAAAATCAAGATCTGTAAAGAACTGCAGGTAAAGAAACAGTAAAGGAATAGTAATCATGTTGGATTTTATTCGGGTGGCGGCTGCCGTGCCGCCGGTAGCGGTGGCAAACCCGGCGCAAAACGCCCTTCATTGCATTAAAATGGCCCAAGAGGCCGAAAAAAACAGCCCCCAGTTGGTTGTTTTCCCCGAACTTTGCTTAACCGGCTACACCTGCGGGGATTTATTTTTTCAACAGGCACTGCTAACCGGGGCCAAGGCCGCCTTGGCGCAGGTAGTAGCGGCCAGTAAGGGGCTGCAGGCTGTGCTGGCCGTTGGCTTGCCGCTTAAAATAGGGGGCGAGCTTTACAACTGCGCCGTTATTTTGCACCGCGGCAGGGTTTACGGCGTTGTGCCCAAAGCCTACATTCCAACCTACAACGAGTTTTACGAGCAGCGGTGGTTTTCCTCTGCTTTGCAGCTAAAGCGCGGCAGCCTAACCGCGCAGGAGCTGGGGCTTGGCGCCGAGCAGGCCGAGCCCATTGCCCTGGGCAGCGGGCTTTTGTTTAACACCGGCAGCTTTTGCTTTGGGGCCGAAATTTGCGAGGACCTTTGGGCCACCGTTCCCCCCAGCAGCCTGCTGGCCTTAAACGGGGCCGAGGTGCTTATAAACCTTTCGGCCAGTAATGAGACCATTTCAAAACGGCGGTACCGCCGCAGCCTGGTGCAGCAGCAATCGGCCGCGCAGCTGGGCGCTTATGTTTATGTTTCGGCCGGCTGTACCGAATCTACCACCGACCTTATTTTTTCGGGTCACAGCCTAATTTGCGAAAACGGGCGCCTGCTGGCCGAAAACCAAAAAACAATTGACAGCGATTATTTACTGTTTAGCGACATTGATTTAGGCAAGCTGCGGGCCGACCGCCTAAAAATTAAAACCTTTGCGCAAAGCGCCGCGCAGTGCGGCGGAGCGCCTTGCCGGCAGGTAGAAATTCCTTGTAAGCCGGCCAAAAACAACCTGGCGTTTTACCCGGTAGAAAAGCTGCCCTTTGTGCCAAGCGTTAAGCGTGACCGCGCCGAGCGCTGCCTTGGAATTTTTGAAATGCAGGTTATGGGGCTAAAAAAGCGGATGGATGTGACCCGTTCGCGCCCGGTTATTGGGGTTTCCGGCGGGTTAGATTCTACCTTAGCGCTGCTGGTTTGTACCGAGGCCGCCCGCCGTGCCGGCCGCCCGGCAAGCGATGTGGTTGGCATTACCATGCCCTGCTTTGGCACCACCAGCCGAACCTACCAAAATTCGTTAAAGCTTATGCAAAGCCTTGGCATTACCGCCTTAGAAATTCCCATTAAAAGCGCGGTAGAGCAGCATTTTAAAGATATTAGCCACCCGGACGATTTGTTTGATTTAACCTTTGAAAACGCACAGGCGCGGGAGCGCACGCAGGTGCTAATGGATTACGCCGGCAAAATTGGCGGCTTTGTTGCCGGAACCGGCGATTTAAGCGAGCTGGCTTTGGGCTGGTGCACCTACAACGCCGACCACATGAGTATGTACGGCGTAAACTGCGGGGTGCCCAAAACCCTGGTGCGCTGGATGATTGACAGCATTATTTCCTGCAGCATTTTTAAAAACAGCACTGCCGTTTTGCAGGATATTTTAAATACCCCCATTAGCCCAGAGCTGTTGCCACCCAACGAAAAAGGCCAAATTGCCCAGCAAACCGAGGAAATTGTTGGCCCGTACGCGCTGCACGACTTTTTCTTGTACTACACGGTGCGGTTTGGCTTTGCCCCGCAAAAAACCTTTGCGCTGGCCTGCCGCGCCTTTGAAAACGATTTTGAAAAAGCAACCGTTAAAAAGTGGCTAATTACCTTTTACCGCCGCTTTTTTAGCCAGCAATTTAAGCGCAGCTGCTTGCCGGACGGCGTTAAAATAGGCAGCATTTGCCTTTCGCCGCGGGGTGATTGGCGTATGCCGAGCGACGCCTCGGCCGAGCTTTGGCTAAAACAGGCCGAGGCGCTTGAGGTTTAATTGAAACGGCTTTGGTTTTACCCTTGCTTTAAGCAAGGGCTTGGCCGGCCAAAGCCAAGCCCTGCGCGCCTTAAACGCTAAATTTAAAATGTGTTTTTTGCAGCTTTATGCCGCCTGGGCTTTAACAGCCCGGGCGGCATTTTGCGTGCGGCAAAAAATTAGCGCGGCCAAGGCAAAGCGTTAAACAGCTTGCCTTGGCCGTGCCTTAGTTGTTTTGCTAAAATTTGCTTTATAAAAATGCTTTGGCACGCATACATTTGCCTGCCAAAATTCTGCCTGTCAAAGCCTCGGTGCGCCGGGTAATTAGCAGCGTTATTTTCTGCAGCATTTTTAAAAGCAGCACTGCCGTTTTGCGTAGTATTTTAAATCCCTATGAGCCAAGCTGCCGCCTAAATTGGCACCGAGCAAACCGGCAGCGGTTAGCCGGCGCCGGCCAAACGGCATTGTAACACTTTGGTTAAAAGCGGCGTTTAAAATTCTACGCCCCGCCGGGCGGTAACGCCCCTTTCAAAGGGGTGGCGAACAGCGTTAAACGCAGTAATGTAGTCGGCAATGGCGCAAAGCTCTGCTACCGGGCGGTGCCCGGTAACAACAATTTCGCAGTTTTTGGCGCCGGCTAACAGTGCTTGCAGCCTTTTTGCCGGCAGCAGGTTTAAACCTGGCAGGTCGCCGGCTTCGTCTAAAACAATTAAACCAAAGCTTTGGCTTTGGTTTAAAGCACTTTGCAGCAGGCTTTGGTAAGCGGCGGCAAGGCGCTCCTGCTCCGGTTTAGTTGGGGCGCGGTGCAGGGAATAGGGCTCGGCCGAACAGGCGTACTGCACCCCTAACTTTTTTAGCGGCTCAACCTCGCCGGAGGAGCCGTTTTTAAAAAATTGTACAAATAAAACCTTAAACCCTTGCCCAGCGGCCCGAACAGCCGCCCCAACGGCGGCGCTGGTTTTGCCTTTGCCGTTTCCGTAGTAATAATGTAACATAAAATTCCCCCAAGGCTTTTGGTATTGGTGCTGTTATTGCTTTTATTTTACCACAGCGCCCGGCGGCTGTCAATTTAAAATGCGGCAAAAAATTAATAGAAAAGCGGCTTTCTAAATTTGTTTTCACTATATTTTATTTAAAAAAATATAACAGACTTGAAAATATTTGTAAAAAATGATGATAACATCGTAATTTTTCGCAACCTTTAAAAAGGTAGGAATGATATAATATAATTGGCAGAGATGAATGTTACTGTTGGAGGAGGATTATTATGAGAAAACGAATTGTTATTCTGCTAAGCTTTGCCGTGGCCTTGAGCAGCCTGCTTACGGGCAATGTTTCGGCCGCGGCTAAGGGGCCAACCGTACTGCAGGCAGCAACGCAAACAGCGTTGAGGGCCGAGCAGCAAAACCTGGCAGAGCATTACACCAGCGCCGGCGGGCAGCTTAGCTTTAACGAAATGGCCCAGGCACGCAACTTTGATTCTACCAATAACGCCGTTTTTGGCGGTTACGCTTGGGACATGGGCGTTGGCGAAACCGGCGCGGGCACCGAACCGGGCAGGGCCGTTATTACCACCGGTAAATTAGAGGCCAACACCACCTATTGGTTTACCTACCTTTACCAAAAGGATTTTCGCGTGGTGTTTGAAAGCGTGAAGGACCCGGCAGGCACCGTGGTAAAACAGGGCTACGCTGCCAACAGTGGTTCGGTTACTTATACAGATGATATTTACGACAGCTGCAGCAGCGTAACTAAACAATTAATAAACAAATGGTGGCAGCAAGAAAACGAAAAGAATTATCACCGTGTAGCCCTTTGTTTTACCACAGCGGCTGCCGGTTGCTACAAAATCAACTTAAAATCCTCTAAGGCCTGGCCAATGGAAAATTGCGAATGGGACGCTGCCCGTTTTTCGGATCTGCGCCTGGTAAAGCAAACGGCCGGTAATTTAGCCGCCGAGGTTACCTTAGGGAAAAACCTTACGGTTAGCAGTAATGTAGCGTTAATGAAAAGGGACGACCATGTTTTAAGCAACGGTACGGCGGCGTACTCGCTTTTCGGCGGTCAGTCCTGGGCGTTTGAGCTGAATTCTGACGATACGGGGGTTCTTGCCTACAAAGCGAATTTAGAAAAAAACAGGGTTTACACCTTTTCTTACATTTACGCCAACGATTACAAAATTCAAATGGATACCGCAAACCCCGTAACGGGGCCGGACGGCAACACGGTTTTGGGGGCGGAGTACAACCCGCAAAACGCGGTTAAGGTTGCCGGAAATGTAAACGCTTACAAAGCTTCCGTTCGGTTTATTGCGCTGCAAAGCGGCGAATATACCTTTAATTTAGGAACCCAAAAAGCCTGGGGCAACGACGAAAACTACTGGACCTTTACTACCCTTTCCGACTTGCAGCTGTACGAGGAAGAGGCTTTTGCCCCGTTTGCCGAGCTGAGCTATGAAAACGCCGCTGCCGGGTTGGTTGGCGTTTCCATGCGTGCCGGAGCCGGCAATGTAAAGCAGGCAATGCGCTTTAAAAGCTCGGTAAATAAGGCGTTTGTTGCAACCGGCGTTGAGGGGTACACGGCCGTGGAATACGGCAGCTTGGTTGCGGGTACCGAAACGCTTGGCAGCACCGAGCTTACCTTAGACCTTGTAAACTCGGCAATTCCGGCCTTAAAGGGCGTAGCCTACCACAGGGAGCAACAGCCCACCCCCATTTTGTGGCAGGAAAGCGATGAATACGCAACCTTTACCGCAGCCTTAACCAACATTACGGTAGAAAGCTCTGCAAAAGCTTTTACCGTTCGGCCCTACATTGTTTTGCAAAAGGGCGAGCAAAGCCTTGCCCTTTACGGCGAAGCGCAATCGGCCAGCGTGTTTGAGGTTTGCAAAGCCATTTTAGCCTCGGGTAATGCGGACGATATTGCAACCGTAAACGCTATTATGGCCGGCAGCCCCGCCTTTAAGGCCGCTTACAACGGCTGGCAAACCGCCGAGGAGCCCGGCGCGCTGGACCCGGAGGCGCCGGTTGGCGACGGCGCAAATTATTTGCAGCTTTCGGTTTTAAACGGGCAGACCCCAATCACTAAAAACTATCGGGGCTACAGCGCAACCATTTACCACGCCTTTGGTTTTATGGAGGATGAATCCAGCGGCCGCGTCTACACCGAAAAAATGCGTAACGACGAGCTGAAAAAGCTAACGAATTTTGGCATTCGCTACGCCAGAACCCGCTACCCCAGCGATTGGACCTGGGACGCAAACAGGGGTTGGGATTTTAGCAGAAACCGCTTTGGCTATTTTTGTAATTACGCCAAAGCTTTACAGCAGCGCGGCGTTCAGGTTGTGCTGCAGGCCGGCTGGCACTTAGGCGCTATTACCGAAATAGAGGATTGCAGCATTGGCGAGGTAGAATACTTAAAAGGCCGCGGGGCCGACCGCTACGCCGAAAGCTACGGGCTTGACTTTACAGGCAAATCGGAAGAGGAGCAGCGCATGATCAAGGGCGCCCGCCGTTACGGCTACTGGCTGGGTCAAACCCTGCTGCAGCTGCGCAGCCGCGGCATTTACAATGTAAACTATATTTCTTACTTTGTTGAGCCTTCAAACTTCTATTCCGGCTACCCGGCCGGCAATTCTAACAAAGAGTATGTGTTAATTTGCCGTGCCATTCGCAATAAACTGGGCGAAATGGGGTTAGAAAGCAGCGTAAAGCATGTTGGCCCAAACGAGGTGAGCGGCACGGGCGATGAGCTGCTGCAATATGTTTTAAAAACCGACCCCGAACTGTTTGACATTTACACCGCGCACACTTACCCGCATGCGTCCTCGGTTTCCAGCGATGAATACGCCAATATTCTTACCCCAAGCTACCAGTCTTACAAAAATCACATGCAAAACGCCGGCCTTTGGGGCAAAAAAGAATTTTGGATCGACGAGTTGGATGTAAAAGCCGACGATTACCCGGCTCAGTCAGATTTAGCTTGGGGCGGCCTGCAAAACGCTGTTTGCGGCATTGTAGGGCAGCAGCTTGGCATGAATAATATGCTGTTTTGGCAGCTGTTTGATCAGCTTTGGACCGACTTTACCAGCAACGGCGGCGAGTGGAAAAACGGAATTCACATTACCGGCATTGTGCCCTCGTTGTTTGAGGGGAACACGCCGCGAAAACAGTTTTATACCTTTGGCCCGTTTGTAAAGTACAACGGCTACCAAAAGGGTAAGGTTTACAAAACAAACAACAACGCGCTTATGCAAAACCACGAAAGCCTTTACCTTGGCGCCGCACAGCTGGAGGACGGCAAGTGGACGATTTCGGTTGTAAACAACGGCAGTAAAGATCGCCCGGTTGAAATTAATTTTGAAAAGGCCCTAAACCAAACGCTTTACCGGCACCGCCAAACGGCAAGCAGCGTTACAGCAACGCCGGAGGGCTGCCTTGCTCGGGCCGACGCCACCTACCTGCAGGTAAAGGGTAAACTGCGCGATGTTATTCCGGCCGGCTCTATTGTTATTTACACCGGTGTAAAGGGGTAACCCCCTATGCACCAAAGGGCCGCTGAATTTTTAACAAAGGCAGGTGAAAAGCAAAAAATGTTTTTAAACCGCGGCGCCGGGCGGCTGTTTATTTAAATACTTTGGCCAAGCAGAAAAACGGCGCGATTTTATTTGTTTTTACCATATTTTATTAAAAAACGAAGCAGTTTTTTAAACATTCGTAAAAACTGGTGAAAACATCGTAATTTTTTGCAACTTTTAAAAAGTAAGGAATGTTATAATAAAGTTAGCAAAATCAAACTCTACAGTTGGAGGAGAATAATAATGAAAAAGCTATTCGTTACCCTATTAACCTTTGCTGTGGTTTTGGGTTGCCTGTTTACGGGCAATGTTTCGGCCGCAGCCGAGGGGCAAACCAATCCGCAAAACCTGGCGGAAAGTTACACCAGTGCCGGCGGGCAGCTCAGCTTTAACGAAATGGCTCAGGCGCGCAACCTTGATTCTACCGATAATGCTATTTTCGGCGGTTACGCTTGGGACATGGGCGTTGGCGATACCGGCGCGGGCACCGAGCCGGGTAGGGCTGTTATTACCACCGGCGAATTAGAGGCCAACACCACTTACTGGTTCTCTTATGTTTACAGAAATGTTTTCCGCGTTGTGTTTGAGAGTGTGCAGGACCCGGAGGGCGCCGTGGTAAAACAGGGCTACGCCGGTAACAGCGGTTCGGTTACTTACGCCAACGATATTTATGACAGCTGCAGCAGCGTACCCAAACAATTAGTAAGCAAACCTTGGGAGCAGAATTATCATCGAGTAGCCTTTTGCTTTACCACAGCGGCTGCCGGCAGCTACAAAATCAATTTAAAATCCTCTAAGGCCTGGCATTTTAATGATGACGGTTCTTGGAGCGCCGCCAGTTTTTCGGACCTGCGCCTGGTGAAGCAAACGGTCGGCAATTTAGCTGCCGAGGTTACCTTGGGGCAAGATCTTACCGTTAGCAGCAATGTAGCGTTAATGAAAAGAGACGGCTATGTGTTAAGCAACGGCGCGGCGGCCTACTCGCTTTTCGGCGGTAAGTCCTGGGCGTTTGAACTGAATTCTGGCAATACTGAGACCCTTACCTACAAGGCCAATTTACAGCAAAACAAGGTTTATTCTTTTTCTTACATTTACGCAAACGACTATAAAATTCAAATGGATACCGAGCTCCCCGTAACGGCGCCGGACGGCAACGCTGCTTTTGGTGTTGAGTACGACTCGCAAAATGTGGAGGCGGTAGCCGGAAATATAAACGCTAAAAAAGTTACCGTTCGGTTTATTGCGCTGCAAAGCGGCGAATATACCTTTAATTTAAAAACCTGTAAAAATTGGGGCAATGAAGATAACAGGTGGACCTTTACCACCCTTTCCGACCTGCAGCTGTACGAGGAAGAGGCTTTTGCCCCGTTTACCGAGCTGAGCACCGAAAACGCCGCTGCCGGGTTGGTTGGCACCTCTATGCGTGCCGGGGCCGGCAATGTAAAGCAGGCAATGCGCTTTAAAAACTCGGTAAGCAAGGCGTTTGTTGCAAACGGCGTTGATGGGTACACGGCTGTGGAATACGGCAGCCTGGTTGCCGGCACCGAAAAGCTTGGCAGCACCGAGCTTACCTTAGATTTAATAGGCTCCGAAATTCCGGCCTTAAAGGGCGTAGCGTACCACAAGGATTCGCAGCCCACCCCCATTTTGTGGCAGGAAAACGAGGAGTACGCAACCTTTACCGCAGCCTTAACCGGCATTACGGTAGAAAATTCTGATAAAGCTTTAACCGTTCGCCCCTACATTGTTTTGCAAAAAGGTGAGCAAAGCTTTACCCTTTACGGCGCGGCGCAGTCGGCCAGCGTGTTTGAGGTTTGCAAAGCCATTCTGGCTTCGGATAATGCTGCCGATAAATCAGCCGTAAACGCTATTATGGCCGGTAACGCCGCCTTTAAGGCCGCTTACAACGCCTGGAACCAATAAACAACAATTTACAGAAAAGGGGTATGTAACATGAAAAAATACCAGGCACCGGATCTTACGGTAGAAACACCGGAGCTTTGTGCCGTTCTGCTGGGATCGGATGTTGACATTCCGGTAGAGGAATTGCTGTTTTAACGGCAGGTACCGCAAAATGTAAGCTTTGTAAAAAAAGCAACGCTTTTTTGCGCAGCAGCTTGGCTTTGGCCAACAAAATGTTTAAAGCAAACAATTTTTAAAAATAAATGCAAAATAATTTACCGTTGCCGCCTTTGGCGGCAGCGGTTTCGCCGTATTTTAAAACAAAGTGTAATTTGTTGGAAAAAATTAAAAATCGTAATATTTGGTGTTATTTCCATAATATTCAGCTATACCTTTGTGTTGAAATGTGCTAAAATTATAGTATGAAAAAGCACTTTTTTTAATTGAACCCGCGCCAAAAAAAGCAACCGCCTTAAGGCAGCTAAAATTTTTGCGCGGGGGACAAGCGAAGCTTGGTAACAAGGGCTATTTTGCCGCCGGCAATAAACAAAATCAAAATGCTGTGTTTTACATTACGGTTTAGGACTATTGAAGCAAGCGAATAGAACAACCATGTGCAAAGCTTATCTTGGAGGGGGATTCATGACAGAAAAATGGAATTGTGATGAATATACCGTTGTAAAAGAAAGGCTTTTGCCGGTTTTAGTGGTAGATTGCCAATTTGTTGCAAACGAACAAAGAGCGTTAAAAGATTACGCGCCGTGCATTACCTTTCATAACAATAATTTTATTGAATTTAAAAAAAGCGGTGCGTGGCTCCTTTTGGATTTTGGCAGAGAGGTGTGCGGCGGCATTAGGGTTTTAACAAGCTTTTGGCCGCACGAAAAGGCAAAATTTCGTATAACCTTTGGCGAATCGGCCTCCGAGGCCTGCTCGGTTCTTGGTAAAAAAGGGGCAGAAAACGATCACGCCCCGCGCGATTTTACGGCAGATATTTACCAGTGGTCGGATGTTACTTACGGTCAAACCGGTTTTAGATTTGTGCGAATAGAGCTTTTGGAGGAAAAACCAACCTTTATACAAAACATTTATGCTGTAAACACCTTACCTTATTTTGCGCAAGAAGCGGTTATAAAAACCTCTGACGAGGCTTTAAATAAAATTATTAATACCGCGGCATACACCTTAAAGCTTTGCTGCCAAAACGGATATATTTGGGACGGCATTAAAAGGGACCGATTGGTTTGGAGCGGGGATTTGCACCCAGAGGTGTTAACCTCGTTGTACCTTTTTGGCGACAATAAAAATGTTGCCAACTCGTTGCTGTTTTTAAAAAAAGATACCGACCCGGAATGTTGGATGAATCATATTCCGTCCTATTCGGCGTGGTGGGTTATTAGCTTTTGCGATTATTGCTTTTTTACGGGCAATAATGAATTTTTTCATTTAAACAAGGAATACGCCAAGGCAATTTTAAAGCACTTAGATTCATCGGTAACCAACAACGGCGAAATGCATTTTGGAAAAGACCATGTTTTCTTTTTAGATTGGCCTACCCACGAAACCAAAGACGCTGAAATTGGAACCGCTATGATACTAAGCTTAGCGGCGCAAAAATTTTTAAATTTTGAAGAAGACGAAAGCTGTAAAAGCCTAATAAAAAAGCTGCAGCGTTATTTGGTCGCCAACACAGAATATAAGCAAGCCCGCGCCCTGCAAATATTAGCCGGCAGGCAGGCCGGCGGAGATAAAGAATTTTTAGAAGCGGGTTTGGCAAAGGGCTATTCAACATTTATGGCCTACTACATTTTAACGGCCTACGCCAAATGCGGCGGCACAAAGGCGCTAAATATTATAAAAGAATATTTTGGCGGTATGCTTTCCCGCGGGGCTACAACCTTTTGGGAGGATTTTGATTTAGACTGGCTAAACGGCAGCGGCAGAATAGATAGCCTGCCGTTACCGGGCGAACGGGATCTGCACGGCGATTACGGAAAGCATTGTTACACCGGTTTTCGACATTCGCTTTGCCACGGCTGGTCCTCCGGCGTGTTGGCGTTTATTGTTGAGAGCGTATTTGGAATTCGCGTTACAAGGGGCTGTAAAAAAATTAAAATTTGCCCAAACGCCGCGGGGCTAAGCTTTTTTGAGGTTTGCTTGCCGCTGCCTTTGGGGAGCCTGTTTGTAAAGTATGAGGATGGCCGATTGACCTACTCCGCGCCTGACGGCGTTGAGGTATGCACTGAAAAATAACGGTATGCCGTATAAAAGCTTAGAAAAGCTTTATGCGGCCGGCAATAAGTTTACAACGCGCGTTTAAGGGTTGGGAGTTTATTTATGAAAACCAAAAAAATTGTTAATATTGTTAATTTTATTCGCGCGGAGGATTGGCGCTTTGACGCCAAAGAGCTTTATGAAACCTTTTTAAGCGAGCTGGAACTATGCAAAAAGTATTCCATGCCATACACCTTTTTAATGCTTTATGACGCCATGATCAAGCCGGAGTATTCCGAACCGCTTTTAAAAAATGCCGACCCTAATATGGAAATTGGCTTGTGGTTGGAGCTTTCGAAAGAGGCGGTTGAAAGAGCGGGCCTTGAGTGGAAGGAAGAACGCAATTGGACCTGGCATGTAAATCCGGGTATGCTTTTGGGGTATGAGGTTGAGGATCGCAAAAAGATTATAGACGAGCTGATGAACCGGTTTCAAAGCATTTTTGGATGCTACCCCGAATCGGTTGGTTCGTGGATCATTGATACCTTTTCTATAAACTACATGAAAGAAAAGTACCATATAAAATCTGTTTGCATTTGCAAGGAGCAGTACGGAACCGACGGTTACACCCTTTGGGGCGGATATTACAATCAAGGCTACTACCCCTCTAAAAAGAATATGTTTATTCCCGCTCAAACCAAAAGCGAGCAGGTTCAGGTGCCTATTTTTAGAATGTTAGGGCCGGATCCTATTTATCAATATGACGCCGGGTTAGACAGCGAGTATAACAGGGGCAACATTCAGCACGAAGTTTTAACCATGGAGCCGACTTACGGAAATTGCGGTGCAAATAAGAGCTGGGTTGAATGGTATTTAAAATCTAATTTTGGGGAGGAAGCTTTGACCTTTGCTTATACTCAGGTCGGTCAGGAAAATTCGTTTTTATGGAAAAACTTTGGCGAAGGGCTAAAGATGCAAATGGAATTGATTTCGGCCGGCGTGAAAGAGGGAAAGTGGGAAGCTTTAACACTGAAAGATACCGGAAAATGGTTTTCTCAGCGTTATGACGCTACCCCGCCAACCGCTGTTACCGCTTTAACCGATTGGAAAAAGGAAAATAACCAGACTGTATGGTACAGCTGTAAAAATTATCGTTTAAATTTTCATAATGCCGGCGGAACCGTTGGCCTGCGGGATCTGTTTTTTTACAACGAGGAATATCCGGATCGTTACGCCAATACTCCTGCCCCCGGCGATGACGCCACGTTTGACGCTTTGCCGGTTGTAGACGGTTATTGCTGGGGCGGCAACGGGATTCGGTCGATTTTACGGTTTGTAAAAAAAGATACCGGAAAAACAGCCCTTGGAAAAATACACTCGGTTTCGGCCGAGGGTGAAAACACCTTAAAAATTCAATTTGAGCTTGACGGAATAAAAGCCTTATGCACCTGCTGCGAGGACTTTGTTGAGCTTGAGTTTTCCGAGGCTCTTTTCGACCTGCTTTTAGAATACAATGATTTAAAAAACACAAAAATAAAAGAAATTGCAAACAACCGCGTTGTTTACGAGCACGAGGCCTTTTCTTACGGAATAGAGGTTACGGGCAAAGCAGTGGGGGAGAAAAACGGTTTTAAACTGTTGCCGCAGGGCAAAGCGTTTGCAATAAAGCCTTTTGTTTTTAAAAAGCAATAATTGTTGGCGCTGTTAAAAACGGTTGCAGCGCAAAAAAATTTCGCTTAGCGGCGCAAAACAACTATTTTTGCAAACCGCTTGCCCCTTTGGCCTTGGCTGTTCGGGCAAAAAATTATAATGGCAGTTTCGGCAAGATGTTTTGGGAAACCCATGATCTTTGCCGTAACAATAAAATAAATGATTGTTGTTGCATTTCGGGCTCTTAGGCAAGTAGAAATAAACCCAAACCTGTTTGTCGGGGCTTTCATGAAAAATCGTTCTTTTTAAAAAAAGTTGCGTTTTGCAGTAGAGCCGTGACGCCGAAAGGGCCGCGGGGTGTTCAACCGTCGTTTAATTTTAAATGCAAAAAATTATATCGGGAGGTATATTTTATGAAAAAAATGGTTTCGGTATTGCTGGCCGTAACGCTGGTGCTTAGCAGCATTGCGGTAAGCCTTACAGCCTTTACCTTGGCCGCTCCGGCCGAGGCAAACGGCGCCGACCCCAACCTGGCTAAGGATTACACCCATGCAAACGGTGCCGTTAGCTGGGATGACGCTGCCGGCGCTTGGGGCGACAGCAATATTGACAGTAAAACCAACAGTGTTTACGGCGGGTACTCTTGGCGCTTTGGCGTGCCGGACAGCACCGGGCACATTACCGTAAACGCCACCGCGTTAGAGGCCGACACCACCTACTATTTTTCCTACCTTTACAGTAAGGATTATAAAGTTGTGTTTGAAGGGGTGCAGGCGGCCGACGGTACAACCGTTTTGGCCGGTTACACCGAAAACGGCGGCACTGTTACATATCCGGCCGGCGTTTACGAGGGCGGCATTGCACACGGCGACCGCTCTTACCGCGTTGGCTTTACCTTTAAAACCACCACCGCCGGTAATTACAAAATTTTACTAAAGGCAGGTAAAACCTGGCAAAGCCAAAACCAAAATTGGGAGTGCACGCAGCTTTCCGACTTAGTATTGGTAAAGCAGGCGGCCGAAAACCTGCTGCAGGACGCTAAAACAGGCAGCGGTATTTCGTTCGCCGAGGGCATGGGCTTAGAAAGTCAAGATACCCCCGCATACGCTCTGTACGGCGGCAGCTCCTGGCGGTTTAACCCCAGTGTAGACAGCGAACTGCCCATTACCGTAAAGGCCACCTTAAAGGGGAACCATATTTACCGCTTTGCCTATGTATATTCTAACGATTACAAAGTGCAAATGAAAACCGACAAGCCGGTAGCCGACCCGGACGGCAGCCCTGCCATTGGGGTAAGCTACGATTCTCAAACCTCGCCGGTGGCCGTTTCGGGCGGCCGCAACGCCCGCTTGGTAAGCGTGCAGTTTACAACCGGCAAGGCGGGGGAATACACCCTAAACCTTTGCACAAAAAAAGAGTGGAAAAATAATTCCGATAATTGGGATTTTTCTACCCTTTCCGACCTTTGCCTGCAGGATTTGGGACTAAGCGAAAACCTGATTGCCGACTACACCATGGGCGCCGGCAACATTACCTTTGAAAGCAGCAAAGGCATTTGGGATATTGACAAATACGGCGGGGAATACAGCGGTTATTGGTGGAAGTTCCCGTACATTAACCAAAACACCGGCTTTGCCTTTAACATTCACCTAAATGCGGCCGATTTAACCCCCAACGCTTATTACAGCTTTGGGTACACCTGCGGCGCGCAGCTTTACACCGCGCTGAATACCGAAAAAACAACCGGCTTTACGGTTGTGCGCAACAGCACCGGCAGCAAAAACAGCACTGCGGTGTTAAAAACCGGCAATTCGGTTGAAAACTGCGTAATTACCTTAAAGTACAGCGGCGAGGCCTACGAGGGCGCTTCGGGCGACGAATGGGCCGCGGCAGTAATTGCCGGGTTAAACCTAACCCGTTTAAAGGGTAATGTTACCTTAGGCGTTACCGCGCAGGGCGGCGGCGTTGCAAGCATTAGCAAAACCACCGCCACGGTTGGGGAAAAGGTTACCCTAACCGCTGTGCCAAACCGGTTAGAAAGCTTTATGGGCTGGTACAACGCCAGCGGCGATTTATTAAGCAACGAGGCCGTTTTTGAGCTTGAGGCAGCCGAGAATTTAAACGCCGTAGCGCGATTCACAACGCTTAACGCTGCTGCCGAATACTCTAAAGCAAACGGCGCAGTAAGTTTTAGCAGCAACGCAACGGTGTTAGAGGCCGACAAAAACGCCGGCTACTACAATCACAGCCTTTCCTGGAAATTAGGGTTAAACGGCACAACTGCCGCCAGCCCGGCCGAGCTTACCGTTAAGGCCGGCAAGTTAGCCGGCAGCTCGCTGTACGAATTTTCGTTTGTTTATTCGGGCGGCTACGCGGCGCGTCCACTAACGGTAAAAGGGCCAAACGGCAACCCGGTAGACCTTACCACCGATGTAAAAAACACGGTTTTAGAAGGGGATAAGCACCTGGTTAGCCTGCGGTTTATTACCGCTGCCGACGGGGATTACACCGTTACGCTTGGCGCTTGCGGCGATTGGCTAAACCCCGAAAACAACAAGGTAGATTCCTTTATTCAATTCTCCGACTTAGGGCTGTTAAAAATTAAAACCATTTTGCCGGATGGCAGCAACTTAGCCGCCGGCTACACCAGTGAAAACGGCGCCGTTACCTGGACCGAAAACGCCGGGCTTTGGTATAAGGACGATAAATCGCAGTCGCTTTACGGCGGCTACGCTTGGGGCTTTGGTATTCCCGAAACCTCGGCCGCTAAAAACCCGGCCTATGTTACCATTCGGGCTACCGGGTTAGATGCAAACAGCAATTACAGCTTTAGCTATTATTATTCTGAGGACTATGTAATTTACCTAAGCGAAATTAAAGCGGCCAACGGCACCGCCGTTACCGACATTACCACCCCGCTGGTAACCGGCACGAGCGACTACGCTACCGCCCGCAAGGTGACCTTTGACTTTAAAACCGGGGAAGAGGGCGATTATTTAATTGTTCTTAAAATGGGCAAGGGCTGGAACAATACGCCCAATAACTGGAGCAAAACTGTTCTTTCAGATTTAAGCCTTGTAAAGCAGCAACGAAAAACGGTTTACACCAATTTAGCCGCCTATTACACCAACGCGGCCGGCAATATTGGTTGGAACAACTTTATTGGCTCGGTGAAAAGCAGTGAAGCTACCGGCGTTTTGGGCTACAGCGGCTACAGTTGGAGCTTTGGCTTAGAGCCCAGTGAGGATGCACACGAAATAGAGCAAGTAAATGCCAGCCAAAAGATGGGCCTAATTAGCGTTAAATTGGGCTATTTGCAGGCAAATACTACCTACGATTTTTCTTACAAATACGGTAAGGATTACTTAATTAAGCTGCTGCCGAGCGGAAAAATAACAGATCCGTCCGGCAAGGCAATTGCCTACCAAACGCCAACCGATGTAACCTACGCAAAGGGCGACCGTACGCACAAGGTTTCTACCAGCTTTACCACTAAAGGGGCCGGGGAATATACCGTAGTGCTGCAAACCTGTAAGGGTGCCGGTTACCGCAATACCCCAAATAATTGGGATGCGGTTTTGTTTGGCGATATTCGGCTGAGCTATCACGCCGATAAAACCGTTACCGGCAAGGTGCTGGCCGACGCCGGCGGCTCGGCCTCAATGGATTACGAGGAAGAAACCATGCCGCAGGGCACCACCGTTACCGCAACGGCAACGGCCGGAGTTGGCAACAGCTTTGTTGGCTGGTACAACCAAAGCGGCCAAGTGGTTTCTACCCAAACGCCCTACACCTTTACCGCAAACGAGGACTTTGTACTAACCGCTAAATTTACCGGCGATAATATTGCCGATTGGAATTTGTTTGCCGCAAACGGCATGGACGGTACTTTTGAGGAGGGCACTGTTCCCGGTTGGTACGCCATAGATTTTTGGGAGGGCAACGACACCTCCTGGTGCTCTTTCCAGCGCACAACCGAGCTGGCGTTTGAGGGGAACTATTCCCTGCGTCTGCAGGCCAATCACCAGGCCGTTTACCTGCCGCTGGAAAACCTAAAGCCGAATACCGAGTATCAGCTTTCGTTTTACATTAACTGCCCGGGGAACGACGAGCAAACCAAGGTGCAATCGGTTAGAATGTTAATGGATAAAGTACAGGTTTATGCCAGTAGCTTAAACTGGATTAAGAGCGGCACCGGCTGGCACAAGTTTAGCTATAGTTTTAACTCCGGCTCGGCCGAAAACATTTTAATGCAGCTGCATATGCAAGGCTACGAGGGCAACGACCTAATGTTTTTAGATAACCTTAGCCTGGTACAGTGCAACCCGCAAACCAGCACCCAAGGCGCCTGGTACGGCAACGCCGTTAAAGGCCAAAACGGCTACACCTTTGAAAACACCGGCGACCGGTTACATCAGGTATTTTCGGTAGACCCGCAATCCTCTTACACCGTAAGCTTTAAGGCCAAGGGCAATTTGTTTACCGGTGCCAGCGAGGTTGGTGTTTACGAGCCAAACTTAAACAGCCTGCTAAGCTCGCAAAGCACGGTAACAACCAACGCTAACGGCTTTAAAGAATACACCTTTAATTTTTACACCTCTACCCGCAGGGCAGTAAAGCTGTTCTTCCAGTCGCTCAACGGCGCAGCCGAGGTGCAAAATATTCAGCTTACCAAAAACAATAACCGGGCCGGATCGGTTATTGAAAAGGTAGATTTTGAAACCGACCGCTTTGCCTTACGGCACGCCGATCAATCTGTTTTCAGCATTTACACGGCGGTCAACGGTAATGACGCAAATGTACACTCCGGCTCAAAATCGCTGTACTTTAATTACAGTACCGCACAGGCCAACCGCACCTATTTGTTTGATGAAGCTTATTTAAGCCAGCAGGTTGAAATTGGTATGTCTTACCGGTTAAAAATTTGGTATAAAATAAGCAACGGCGCCGCAGGCGGAAAAATTAAGCTGGCGCCCGAATACCGCGGGTACGGCTCCGAAGGCGTTGGCGTTTTGCACGGAGCAGAAAATAACGGGTGGAACGAACTGGTATTTACCTTTACCAGCAAAACCTTTACCGCCCTTAAAACAACCATTGAAACCGTTTTAAACAGCACCAAAGGCAGCTTTTATATTGATGATATTGAGCTAACGGTAATGCGCCCGCTGGTAACAGACCAAAACCCCGAGGGCAAGTACGCCGCTTTGGTTTACAACTACATTGAAAACGGGAATTTTGAGGACGCCCTAACAGCGAACGATTGGGGCACGCTGCCGGCAGGCTTTACGGTTAAAACCGGCAACGCCGCCGCGGGCAAAAAATACCTGCACGCGCAAAACGGCGCATTTTATGTGGTACCTGTTAAGGTGCGCGCCGGGCAAGAGTACATTTTTGCCGCCAGCGTGCGCGGCGGGGCAAACAGCTTCATTGGCATTTCGGCAACGCCGGACGGCCAAACCCTGTACGCCACCGCAAACGACACTCCGGCCTCGTACCTTTCGGGCGGCAGCGAAAGCTGGCAGCGCAAGGCCTTTAGCTTTAGCAGCGAGGAAAACGGTATGTTCTACCTTGTCATAAAAGGGGCTGCCGGCGGGCTGGAGGTTGATAACATTATGCTTTATCAGGTCGCCTACGGCTTAAAAGCTGACCCGAACGATTACAGCACCTTTGTACCGTACGATTACGAAAAAACAACCGGCTCTACCGTAATTTTAAACGGGGGCTTAGGCCTGCAGCCAACGGCAGCCGGCAACGGCACTGCCAGCAGTGAAACACCCAGCACCGGCGACGCCGGCCTGCCCTTAGCGGTTATTTTGCTTGGGGTGGCAGCCTTGGGTACCGCAGCCTTTTGCCTTACCGGCAAAAAAACAAAACAGGGGGAATAAATATGAAAAAAATAATTTGCGTTTTACTTTGTCTTGCAATGGCTCTTACCTGTTTTGCCGGCTGTTCTTCAAAAAATTCAGCTAAGAAAAAGAAAAAGAATACCAAAAAACCTACCTCCAGCTCGGCCAGCGTTTCGTCGGATGATACCTCCTCCGACAACATTGTTTCGGACGATGACAGCTCCACCGAGGAGCCCGGCACGCTGGACCCGGAGGCACCCATTGACAACGAAACAGAGTATTTGCAGCTTTCGGTTTTAAACGGGCAAACCCCTATTACTAAAAACTACCGGGGCCACAGCGCAACCATTTACCACGCCTTTGGTTTTATGGAGGATGAATCCAGCGGCCGCGTTTACACCGAAAAAATGCGTAACGACGAGCTGAAAAAGCTAACGAATTTTGGTATTCGCTACGCCCGTACCCGCTACCCCAGCGATTGGACCTGGGATGTAAACAAGGGCTGGGATTTTAGCGCAAAACGGTTTGGCTACTTTTGCAATTACGCCAAAGCCTTACAGCAGCGCGGCGTTCAGGTAATACTGCAGGCCGGCTGGCACTTAGGCGCCATTACCGAGATTGAGGATTGCAGCATTGGCGAGGTTGAATACCTAAAAGGTCGCGGGGCCGACCGCTACGCCGAAAGCTACGGATTTGACTTTTCCGGTAAATCGGCCGAGGAGCAGCGCATGATCAAGGGCGCCCGCCGTTACGGCTACTGGCTTGGCCAAACCCTGCTGCAGCTGCGCAGCCGCGGCATTCACAATGTAAGCTACATTTCTTACTTTGTTGAGCCCTCGAACTTCTACTCCGGTCACCCGGCCGGCAACTCTAACAAAGAGTATGTGTTAATTTGCCGCGCCATTCGCAATAAGCTGGGCGAAATGGGGTTAGAAAGCAGCGTAAAGCATGTTGGCCCCAACGAGGTTAGCCAAACGGGGGATGAGCTGCTGCAATATGTTTTAAAGCACGACCCCGAATTGTTTGACATTTACACCGCGCACTTTTACCCCGAGGCACCCTCGGTTTCCAGCGATGTATACGCCGATATTCTTACCCCCGGCTACCAGTCTTACATTAATCACATGAAAAACGCCGGCCTTTGGGGCAAAAAAGAATTTTGGATTGACGAAATTAATGTAAAAGCCGGCGATTACCCGTGCCAGTCAGATTTTGCTTGGGGCGGCCTGCAAAATGCTGCCTGCGGCATTGTAGGGCAGCAGCTTGGCATGAACAATATGCTGTATTGGCAGCTGTTTGACCAGCTTTGGACCGACAACACCAGCGACGGCGGCGAGTGGAAAAACGGTATTCACATTACCGGCATTGTGCCCTCGTTGTTTGAGGGCGCAACCCCGCGAGGGCAGTACTACACCTTTGGCCCGTTTGTAAAGTACAACGGCTACCAAAACGGTACGGTTTACAAAACGAATAACGATGAGCTAATGGAAAACCTGGAGGGCGTTTACCTTGGCGCCGCCCAGTTAGAGGACGGCAAGTGGACCATTTCAATTGTAAATACCGGCAGTGAAGCCCGCCCGGTAGAAATTAATTTTGAAAAGGCCTTAAACCAAACGCTTTACCGCCACCGCCAAGCGGCAAGCAGCGTGAAAGCAACGCCGGATGCCCGCCTGGCTCAGGCCGACGCCACTTACCTGCAGGTTAAGGGCAAGCTGCGCGATGTTATTCCGGCCGGCTCCCTTGTTATTTACACCGGTGTAAAGGGGTAACCCCCCTTTGCACCAAAAGGCTACAAATTTTTAATGGAGGTATGCTAAATGAAAAAAATGTTTTCTTTTAAACGCGGCGCCGGCGTTACGGCGTTAATGCTGGCAGCGGTTTTAATGTTTTCCGGCTGCGGCGCTAAAAACACCGCCAGCAACGATTCCGATTACGGCTCTGAAGAAAGCCAGGGCCAAATTATTTCGGGCGAGGAAAACCAAAGCCAGGTAAGCGGCGGCAATAATTCTACCGCGCAAGCCAACAACTCTAAAGCCGGCAGTGCAGGCCAAGCTTCTAACGGCGGCACGCAAACCGGCGGCAGCACCACCTTTGGGTCCGACCCGTATGCCAACATTCCGCAAAGCGCTAAATCTAAAAGCGTTCATGTTTTAATGTGGCGTAATTACACCCCGTTAGAGCAAAAGCTGGTAACCGGGTTCGAGAAAAAAACAGGCATTAAGGTTCGCACCACCAAAACAACCGAGAACGAATATGCCACCAAGCTGCTTTCCTTGGTTTCGGGCAACGATTCGCCGGATGTTGTAATGATCGAATCTGCCGACTACCCCGGTGTGGCAATGCGCTCATTACAAATTTTAGACCCCACTGTTTATAAGTTAAGCGATAGCTTTTGGTACAAACCCTACATGGATGTTTTTAAAGCCAACGGAAAGTTTTTTGCCGTTTCGGCTCGCGGACCCTGGGCAACCGAGGATACAAATTATGTAACCTATTACAAGCCCTCGGTGTTAAAAAATTCCGGCATTAGCGAGGACCCCTGGACCCTTTACAAGCAAGGCAAGTGGAATTGGGATAAGCAAAAAGAAATTGCCACTAAAATTAAGCAAAAGGGCAGCGGTTACATTGGCCTTTCGCTGCAAAATCAGGATATAATGATGTACAGCACCGGTACCGATTTGGTAAGCTACGATGGCAAACAGTTTAAAAGCACTTTAAGCAATTCTGCCACCACCTCGCTCATTACCAAGGCTTGGCAGCAGGTTGCCGCTTTTCATAAGGACGGCATTTCCTCCGACTGGAATTTAAGCGCCGTTCAGCAGGGCAAGGTTGGCTTGTTCAGCGCCATTGCTTACGGTATGTACAACGCCAGCACCGACGCTTGGTTTACCAAAGTACCGCACACCTCGGCCGATATTAAAGCCGTACCGGTGGCCGGGCCTAAGGGCAGCACCGCTTACACTCCGGTTCGTGTAAAGGCTTGGGGTACCGCTAAAAATGCTAAAAACCCGGTTGGCGCCGCTTACTTTATGCGCTATTACTTAGATACTAAGAATTGTGATATGGCCGGTTCCTTCTACAACGAGCAGTTCCGTGAGGTTTACAACACCATTACCTCTGCCAGCGCAAAAAAATCTATTATGCGCGGCGAAGGCGTTATTGATTATGTTTCGGTTGGAACCTACGGCGGTATTTGTAACGACCTTTTAAATTCAACCGCCGAGCAGATCACCAGTGTTTTAAACGCCTCGAAAGGTAAAATGAACACCGGTATTAACCGCGCAAACAAGGAATTGAAAAAAATAGGTTAACGCCCCTGTACCGTTTTGCTTGTTGCTGCAAAACCGTGTACGGATATCTCCCCCTTAGCTTTTGTAAGTCTCCCATTACAAAAGCAAAATCAACCGTCGGTGAACAGCCGGCGGTTGATTTGTTTTTGTGCGGCCTTGGGCAGGGAATTAGGCCTTTTTGGGGCTTAGGCTTTTGGCTGCTTGCCGGGTAAAGGCACAAGCTAAAAACAAAGCGTTAAAAAGCAAAGGGGGGTTAAAGCTGCCCGCCTAAGCTAACAAGCAGGGCTGCTTTTGCGTGTTTTTGGCCGGCGTTGGAATGTTACGGCTTAATTTGCCGGCTTAAAGGGCATTACAAAAAAAGGTTGGCCGCCCGCTGCAAGCACCTGCAGCGGGCGGC
>CABQLY010000016.1 GCA_902465155.1 uncultured Oscillospiraceae bacterium
AGAGGTGCTTGACATTGTAACGCCGGAAAAGCTAACGGAAATTGACCGTTTGCTGTTAAAACAGCTTTGTGTTGAGGGGACTGTTTAATGGTTTTAATCTGTCGGCGGGTTTACCGCCGACAGATAAGACAAAACCTAAAACTTAGAGCTCATGCGTTTTGGCATAGAGGACAAGACGCAGATCATATTTATTTAAAGAAAAAATTGCAAAAGGAAGGTGACGGGCAGCTTGACAAATTACACAACAAAAACTGTTCAGCAGAAAATTGGCGGCCAAATGATGAACATTACAAATTTAACGCCCGAATTTTCTGCAAACGAAAAAAGAGAACTAAAACAAAAAATAGAAGAAAAGCTTTATGATGTTTTCTCAAAATATATACCCCGCGAACATTGAAAAGAACAAATTGTTACGGTATCATGTGTATGTCAGCAGCTCCGCCTCTTTTTGCAGAGAAGGGAGTACAAATTGAACCATTACGACGCCATTTATGCAAGACAATCGGTTGACAGAATAGACAGCATTTCGGTAGAAAGTCAGGTTGAGTTTTGCAAAAAGGAAGCAATAGGCCAGAATTTTAAGGTGTATACAGACAAAGGCTACAGCGGCAAAAACATGGAGCGCCCTGCGTTTCAGCAGCTGCTGCAGGATATAAAGGCAGGCAAAATTGGTAAGGTAATTGTTTATCGGCTTGACAGAATTAGCCGTTCCGTACTTGATTTTGCAAATTTAATTGAAGTATTTCAAAAAAACAGCGTTGATTTTGTAAGCACCATGGAAAAATTTGATACCGGTGCACCCATTGGCAAGGCTATGCTGATGATCGTCATGATTTTTGCACAGCTGGAGCGTGAAACCATTCAGCAACGCGTTGTGGACGCTTATTCCTCCCGCAGCAAACGCGGGTTTTATATGGGCGGTCGGGTTCCCTTTGGCTTTGATTTAAAAGAAACGCAGATTGACGGCATACGCACTAAAATGTATGCGCCTGTTAATTCTGAAGCAAAAATTGTAAGACAGATTTTTTTGCTTTATTCTGAGCCGCAAACCTCTTTGGGTGATGTTGTGCGCTATTTGGAAACACACGGTATAAAAAAACGCGATGGCAAGCTTTTTAACCGGAGCAGACTGCGCGACTTGATTATTAACCCTGTATATGTTAGGGCCGATGATAGACTTTATGATTTTTTTAAAGCCCAAGGCGCCGATATTGCCAACACCCCTGAGGATTTTATAGGCACAAATGGGGCCTATTTATATTCCGGGGATAACGCAAAGCGCAAGACAGTATCGCTCAAAGGGCACACCCTTGTGCTTGCGCCCCACGAGGGGTTGGTGGAGTCGGATATTTGGATAAAATGTCGCTTAAAATGCCTGAGCAACCAAAGTGTTGCAAAGCCGGTTAAAGCAAGGAACACCTGGCTTGCCGGAAAAATTAAATGTGCAAATTGCGGATACGCTCTTACCGCCAAAACATACAAATGTAAAACTAAAGCCGATAACCGCTATTATCTTTGCAATAACAAGTACAATGCAGGCGGTTGCTCCTTTGGTTCGCTTAACGCCGATGTTGTTGATGAAATTGTATTGAAAGAAATGCAGAAAAAATTAGCGGAGTTTAAAATGCTTTCGCACCAAAAAATAGAAAGTTACAATATGCAGGTTGTAAAACAGAAAAGCCGTATAAACGCGATTGACAGGGAAATTTCTTTATTGCTTGACAAAATTACAGCAGCGAACGAAACGGTAATGAAGTACATAAACAACCGCATTGCAGAGCTTGAAGCCGAAAAAAAGGAGTTGTACTTAAAAATTACCAAGCGCAGTAATAACAGCAAAAATAGCATAGAAAAAATAAGCGATTATATGGCGCATTGGAAAGAGCTTTCAATTGGTGATAAAATTGCGGTTGTAGACTCTTTAATTGAAAGTATTCATGCCTCAAAAAACAGGATTGAAATTAAGTGGAAAATATAAATCTTTTATTGCAAATTCATTCTATGCTGATGGTTTTGGCGAAGGGCTGCGGCTGGCAACCGACCGCCTGAACAGCAAAAACTTTTACGCCTTTAACCCGGAATTTGACCGGTAAACAATTGGCCCCCGGCGCAGCCTTTGGTTGCGCCGGGGGCCGCTGCTGTTTTAAAAAGCAAAGCAGCTGCAAACCGCAATAAACAAAAAATTTTGCACGAAAGCAAAGCGTTTAAAACTGCGGCTTTAAACGGGCGGCAACCGTTTTTTAGGGCCGCTGCGGCTTTTGGGATGTGGCATCCGCGGCTTGTGGTTTTACCCCCCCAAAAAAACGGCCTTCATTTAGCAGCTCCGCTGCCGTACTACCGTAGCCCCTTTGCTTTTGGCTAATTTGGTTATTGCTGCAAGGCAAGCAGCTTTTTGCAGCTTAAATCTATACCCAGTGCGCCCAGCGGCGCGGTAAAAAGAATTCCCAGCACGGCAACCGAAAGCACAATGCCCCCGCAGGAAAGCCCCATTGAAAGCGGCACAGAGCCAATGGCCGCCTGCACCGTTGCTTTGGGTAAATACGCAATAACGCAAAACAGCCGCTCCTTGGCATTCAGCGGCGTTTTTATAAGGCAAACCGCTACGCCAACCGCGCGAAAGGCAAGCGCAATAGCTATTATGAAAACAGCTCCAACGCCGGCACAAAGCGCATAGCGAACATCTACCGCCGCCCCAACCAGCACAAACAAAATAACTTCGGCGGCAAGCCACAGCTTGCCAAATTTTTGGGAAAGCCGGTTGGTTACACAGTTGGCACTTTTAATTTTTAAAATGCACGCCATGCTAACCACAGCCAGCAGCCCCGACACGGCAACCCACCGTTTTACCCACGCCTCTATTGCCGTTAAGAAAAACGCCACGCCAAGCAAAATAATTACCTTTACACTGTTGCGCACCGAATGACCAACTGCGTAGGCTTTTTTAAAAAAACCGGCCAGCAGCCAACCGCAGGCTGCACCAACAGCAACGCCAAGCAGAACAGAAACCGGAATATTTATAAAGTTAAGAAGCTTTACCTTTCCACCCTGCGCCATGCCAACAAAGGTGGTAAACAGCACAATAACAAAAATATCATCGCAGGAGGCGCCCGCCATAATCATTTGCGGAATACTTTTTTTCGTGCCGCGTTTTTCCTGCATTAGCTGTAACATTCTTGGTACCACAACAGCGGGCGAAACGGCACCCAGCACGGCGCCCATTACCGCGGCCTCCATGCGGGAAACGCCCAAAAGCAGCGGTGCAAACAATACATAGCCCAAGATTTCAAAGCTTGCCGGAACAAAGGAAAGGAGCACTGCCGGCCTACCTTTTTAAGGTCGGCCAAATTAAGAGAGAGCCCGGCTTTTATTAAAATAATAATCAACGCCATTTGCCGCAGCTCTGCCGAAACGCCCAAAATTTGCGGGTCGAGCAGGTCCAACGCAAAGGGACCCAGCAGGATTCCGGCAACGATCATACCAACCATTTTTGGCAGGCGGATTTTTTGACAGATTGCCGCGAAAGAAAGACCAACCAAAAAAATAAGCGATAGGGATGTTAACATAAAAAATTCCTCCAACAACGCAAAAAGCTGACGCCCTCTGCACCTAAAATGCAGAAGTCATCAGCTTACAATAGCGGTTTCGGCATACGCCGCGGGAGGACTTCATTCCCTACATTGTTATTATAACACAAAGCCTTTAAAAAAGCAAGGGCGGTATAGGGGGTGCCGGTTTGTACCCCCTGCCAAAAACATTCCCTTACCTGCGGGTACTAAAACCGGCGGGCTTTGGGGTTAAAGCTTGGCTAACAGCTCAGCCTTTTTGGTGCTAAATTCCTCCTCGGAAAGAATGCCGGCCTCTTTTAATTTGTTCAGCTTTTCAAGCTGCGCAAGGGGGTCGTCGGCCGCCGGTGCAGCCTGCTGCACCACAACGGGGGTTTTGTCCTTTTCCTTTATGCTGCGCCTACATTCACGGTAAACCTTAACGGCTTTTTCGGCCTCGTAGGTGTAAAGGGTTTTTAGCGTTTCCTTGGCGCCGGCAACCGAAACCTCAAGGTCATAAAGGCTTAAGGCGGCCGTTAGCGCTAAATCTAACAACCCGTTGGTGTTTTACAGCGTTGCCATAGAGGTAACATCCTCGTAATAAAACTGCTTAACATTTTTGGTTAGCCCAAAGGCCTCGCGGTCTAACACCACCATTTGCTTGTCGGTGCAAACAACAAAGTCTTTCGCGGTTAACGAATCGCAGCCCCATGCAAAATAAAGCAGCAGTTCATCCTCGTAGGCGTATTCCCGAACAATGGCCAAAATTTTATCGCCAATTTAATTTTTAATCAGCGCGTCAATCTGCTCGTTGGTAATGGTAAAATCGCGGTTTTTAATGCGCGTAAAATAATCGGTAAAGGCCTCAATGTCCAGCTCAAACCCGTAATTGGTGTTTAACAGTTCCACGCCGTTGCATTTAAAAATGTAGCTTTCGTTGTTGTTTTCGTAGGTTAGGGTATCAATTTTTTCAAGCGGCACGGCGCCAATGCTAAAAAAGCCGCCCTCCTCATTGTACGCCTTTTTAAAATAAAGCGCCTTGGTAGAAAGAAAAACCTTTTGCTGGCCCTTGCCCAATATCATAAAAACCGGCGTTTCGCTTTCGGCGTTGTAATTGGCAAAATCCTTTTGGGCATACTTGTTTATTTTTTTATCCAGCGGATGATAAATTAACTTACTGGCGGAAACGCTGTGCGCCGGCAGGTAAAGCTTATCGTAATAATCGGCCGTAAAGGCTAAAAGCTCGCGGCTTTCAAAGGCAAAGGCGCCGCCCCCGGCCGCTGCAATGCTTTGGGCAATCTTGCTGGCTTTAGCGTCGGCCTTGGCCTGGTTTTCGGCACGCAGGCGCTCCTTTTCCGCCTTGTCGCTATCCATTTGCTGCTTTTTTTCGCTGTACTTAGCTTTAGCCGCCTCGGCAGCGTTTTTAGCGCCGCTTGCCGCGTTGGCAGCGGTTTCCTTTGCTTTTTTTAAAAAATCGTTGAATGCCATTTTTCTGCTCCTCTTTTAATAAAATATTGCAATAATAATGAACCCTAAAACCGCTACCACCGAAATGGAGCTGCCAAAGTGCTCTCTAAAAGCGTCTTTTACAAAATCCTCAAAAATCGGCTTTTCTTTACCATAAAACTGAATCAGGTCTATTACCCCCATTACGGCTCCGGCAATTAAAATGGCAAACGGCAGTACCGTTAAATCAAAAATAAAGAAAAGCAGGTAGCTTACAATGGTACAAATAAGCGCAATGAAGCTCATTTAAAACACCTCCCCCGTTACAATTTTCCCTTATATTTTCATCCGGCCGCAAACATAAAGCGTTTTTACCTTTTAACCGGCCGGCGGAATATACACGCCGTCGGTAAAAAAGTAGCTTGCCGGCAGGGTAATAACCGCGGCGGTGTAAGGGTTTACAATAAAGAACAAAACCGATTCGTAATTTTCTACAATATCGGTTAAATACAAATACTCGTTTGAAACGGAGCGCAGCCCCGTAACGGTGGGGTAATGGTTTTGAATAAGCACCTCGTTTACCTTGTAAACGGCCGCCTCCTTAGAAATGGCTACCGTATCGGCCCGGGCGGCCGCCGAAATTTGCCGGTAATAGGGGTAAACCAGCGCGTCAATGCCGTTGTTGATACGAATACGCGAGGTTTTATTTACATAGTTTTCCTGTAAATATTGGAGCGTAAACGGATAACTACACTCGCTGGTGTTGGGATATTTTTTTTGGAACATTGCCAAATAGTTTTGCGCCAGCCAGTATTCGCGTTTTTGAATGAATTTTGGCACCTTTTCTTTTATGCCGGCTACCACGCTGGCGTTAAACTTTTTTACGGCCGCCTCTTTTTTGCCGGTGGCAAACAGGTTTTCAATTTCGCCTAAATCGTTTAAATATTGGTAGGTGGTGTACTTCTGCTCGTACCACGAGGGCTCCTCGCCTGCCTCCTCCAAGCCAAAGCTTTCCGCGCTGCTTTCGGCCGTTGCCAACGGCTGCGATGAGGCCGCTTTTATTTGGTTGTACTCGCTTTCCGAAATTCGGGTCAGCTCGGCGCCGGAGCTGTTATACACCTTGCCGGAACTGTTTATTACAACCTCTATTCGCGGGTAAGCGTCCCGGTAAAAAATAAAGCTGAGTTTGGCCTTAGAGTTTTCCTGCAGTTCTAATTCGGTTTCAATAATTTCCCCCTCCCGCAGCACCTCGCCGGTGGTTTTGCTTTTTTCCTCACAGCTTTTTGGGCTAATTTTAAGGTAGGTTTCATTCGTTTCGTAGCAGCCGCACGCTGCGGCTATGTAATCGTCCCGCGTTTTTTCTTTACAGCCGCAAAGCAACAAGGCAGCCGTAACCGCAACGCAAAGCGCAAGGCTAATTTGCTTTTTCATTTTTTACTCCTCTTTATCTATATGCTCTTTTAAAATTTTTCGGATCCACTTTTCGGTGTAGCCGTATTTGGTAGCCAGCTGCCGAATGTTGTGGCCGTTATATTCCTCAACAATTTGGCTTAAAATAAAATCGCGGCTAAACAATTCAACCGGAAAAAACATGGTTGTTCCGCGGTATTTTGAGTGGATTTTCAGCACAGCCTCTATGCCAATTACGCTGGCCAGCTCACTGTATGCGCCGTTTAAATATTCACCCCTTATTTTTGCCTTGTCAATTGTTGGCATTTTTTCACCTCGCATTTTTTCGCCCCTTTACCGTTATTATATCACCGCGTTTTGGAACTGTATAGAGGCGCAGCGCACGGGAACTCTTTCTACTAAAATTCGTTAAATTCCGCCTGCTGCACGGGCATTTTAGAGTTTATAAACGCCGCAAAAGGGTAAAATTACAAAAAAGGTGACGGTAACGGTAGACTTTTAAAAAAATATATGTTACAATGATTATAGTTACTAATAAAACTAAATTTTCGGGGATGATTACATGAAAACCGTTACTTTTTGCAAAGAACCGGGGCGCCTGAATGACTTATTTTTTCTGTTTATTGTACATTACAACAAAACTTACTGCCTAAATGAGTTTGCAATTCCCACTAAAAATTCAGAAGACACCGCCTATTTAAAAAACCTATTATCGGATTTTTCGCCCATACCGGATAATTTGCGCATTTATTTTGATTTAAGCACCCGAAAGCTAAGCTTTATGACGCATTATTACCACAACCCGTTTGTGGTGCGCTGCTTTGACGGCGACTACCGGTTTCAAGAGCTGCAGCAGGAAATTTCTAACCAGGAGCAGGTTGGTAAAAATTTAGCCGACTACTATTTTAGAGATGACGCCCCGCGCATTTTTGAAAACGGCAAGGTGAGTTTGGAAAAGCTGAACGAGGTAATGCAAACCGCCGATTTAAGCGACGCCATTAAAAACGGCCTATTCTCCTTTTACATTAACCCGGAGGAAAGCCTAAACAACCTGCTGTACGAGCTGATTACCAAAAATGTTGAGCTGAACATGAAGTACGAGGAGCAGAAAAAAACCTTGACCCTGCTGGAGCAGAATTTTGATTTAGACTATGTAACCGAAAACATGAAAAGATGTAAGGACACCAGCGTAGATATGACGGATTTTGAAAACATTCGGGTTTCGTTTGCTCTTTTTACAAAAAACCTAATTAAGTTTAAGCTTTTAGAAAACGCCTGCGAAATTATGCTGGGTCAGGATTACATTGATTGCTTGGAATATTTAATAAAACAAAGCAAGGCCCCGGATTTAGAAAGCTTTGGTTCAGCGGTTTCGGAGCCCAACCGGGTAAAAATTTTAAATTATATTTTAGAATACGGCGAGGTTTCTATTCGCGAGGTAGAGCAAAAATTCGGCTTTTCCGGCACCAACACCTACTACCACCTTTCTTTAATGATAAAATCCGGCATTTTAAAAACGCGCAACCGGGGCCGCATTGTTTTGTACAGCGTTAACACCAATTACTTTACCGCGCTGCGCTCGGCTTTGTTAAAGTACGCCGAGCCCAAACAGCCCAAGGGGCTTTTGTAAAACAAAAAGCCGTAAAAATTGCTAACCTTTAAAAACGGCGCAAAAAAGCAGCTGCAAAAGCTTAAAGCCTTTGCAGCTGCTTTTATTCTTACAAAAATTGGGGCTTACCCGCGTTTTGCTAAAACCTCTTTTTCGTAGCGGCGCACCTCGGCCAGCCAGTTGGCCTGAACAGGAACATTATTTTTAAAGCAAAAATAATCCCACACGGCGCCAAAGGGGTAGGTTTTGTACTCCTCGGTTAAGGCAAGGCGGGCGGTGTAGTCGCCCTCTAACTCAATTTTTTTCAACGCCTCGGTTGGCTCTAACATGGCGCGAAGCAATGCCTTTTGCATATTTCTGGTGCCAATAACCCAAGCGGCAATGCGGTTAATGCTGGCGTCAAAAAAGTCTAACCCAATGTAGGTGCGGTTAATCAACCCGGTGCGAACCAAAGACTGCGCAATGGCCAGCAATTCGTCGTCCATAATAACTACATGGTCACTGTCCCACCGAACGGGGCGGCTTACATGCAGCAGCAACCGGTCGGTAAACAATAAGGTAGAGGGAATTTTGTCGGAGATTACCTCGGTGGGGTGAAAATGCCCGGCGTCTAAACAATACATTTTGCGGCGAGATACGGCGTAGCCCAGGCAAAACTCGTTCGAGCCTACGGTGTAGCTTTCGGCCCCAATGCCAAACACCTTGCTTTCTAAGGCGTCACGGGTGTTTTTCTCGTCGTAGGGGTCGGCAAAAACCTCGTCCAGCGCGGTCATCATGCGGTAGCGCGGCGCTTCGCGGTCTATCGGAATATCTTTATATCCGTCGGGAAACCAGAAGTTGGTTACTGCGGTTTCGCCCAGCTGCTCGCCAAAATAGTTGGCAATTTTGCGGCTTTGTTTGCAGTGGCGGATCCAAAAATCGCGCACGGCCTTATCGGCGCTGCTAATGGTAAAGCCGGAATCGGCCATGGGGTGGCTAAAGCAGGTTGGGTTAAAATCTAACCCCGTTTTTTGCTCCTTGGCCCACTGCACCCAAGATTCAAAGTGGTGCGGCTCTAAGGCGTCTAAATCCACCTTTTCGGCGGTGTCGGCGTAAATGGCGTGCAAATTTAACTTTTGCCGGCCCGGAATTAAAGACATAGCCTTGTTAATATCGGCCCGCAGCTCCTCGGCGGTGTTGGCCTTGCCGGGGTAATTGCCGGTTGTTTGAATACCGCCGCTCAGGGCAATATCCTTAAACAAAAAGCCGCCAACATCGTCCCCCTGCCAGCAGTGCATAGAAATAACCGCTTTTTGCAGCTGCTCCAACACGGCGTCAGTATCTACCCCAATGGCGGCGTACTGCTCTTTGGCTAATTCGTAAGCTTTTTCAATATTCATTCTTTAAACTTCCCCTTCCTGTGTAAAATATTGCAAGATTATTATAACACAGGCCGGCGCAATTGTCTATCCCACAATTTTACCTGTTTTATTCCCGCTTTTTAATTTACGTCCGACGCCCGCCGGCGGCCAACCGCTTTACCGTAAAAAGCAGCTGCTCCACCTCCCGCGCGGTGTTAAACCCGGCCGGGCTTACCCGAACGGTGCCAACCTCCAGCGTGCCAAGCCGCTTGTGCGCGCTGGGGGCGCAGTGCAGCCCGCCGCGCACGCAAATGCCGGCGTTATTCAGCGCGGCGGCAACATCGTTAGAATTTTTGCCGCGCAGGTTAAAGCTTAGCACCGGGGTGTAAAGCCCGGCCGTAGGCGGCGGGGTGTAAAGCTGTACCCCGCCCATTTGCGAAAGGCCGGCGTAAAGCTGCTGCAGCAGCCTTAGCTCGTGGCTGTACAGGCGCTCAGGCCCCAGCTGCTGTACATACATCAGCCCGGCCGCCACCCCGGCAATGCCGGGCAAATTTACCGTGCCCGGCTCCAGCCGCTCGGGCAGCTCTAACGGCTGCGTTGGCATAGCCGAGGCAACGCCGGTTCCCCCCTCTAAAATAGTAAACGGCGGCGGTTGGCGCGCAATTAATACCCCAACGCCCATTGGGGCGTACAAGCCCTTGTGCGGGGCAAGGCACAGGTAATCTATTTGCATTTGCTGCATATTAATAGGCAAAATGCCGGCCGTTTGGGCCGCGTCTACCACAAAAATAATGTTGTTTTTGCGGCAAAGCGCCCCCAGCTTTTCAATGGGCAAAACCTCGCCCGTTACATTTGAGGAATGGGTGCAGGCAATTAACCGGGTGTTGGGGCGCAGCAAATGCTCAAAAGCACGCAGCGTGGCTTCGCTGTCGCCAAAAATTACCTCGGCCACCTCAACCTCTACGCCCATTTTTTGCAAAGCGTAGGCCGGGCGGGTTACGGCGTTGTGCTCTAAGGAGGAAAGAATGCAGTGGTCGCCTTTTTTTAAATTGCCCTTTAGCGCCATGTTCAGCGCCGCTGTACAGCCCGAGGTAAAAACAACCCTGTCCTCCCCCGGGGCGGCAAAAAATTCGGCAACTTTTTTGCGGGTTTCGTAAACCATCTCCCCCGCCCGTACCGAGGCCGCGTGCCCGCCCCGGCCCGGATTGGCCGAATAAAGCTGCAGGGCACGCTCTACCGCGCGGATTACCTGCGGCGGCTTTTTGCCGGTTGTAGCGGCGTTATCTAAATAAATCACTTTTCTCACCTACCCTTATTGGTTTTCTTAAAGGCGCCTACCGGGGCAAAACACGCAAATAGCGCACACCGTTTTCCTCCAGCAACTGCACTATTTTTTCACGGTCGCCGCGCGCGGTAATGCCGTAGCCGCAGCCAAAGCCCTTAATATCCCCCGAAAGGCGTTTCAGCTCCGCCGAAAATCCGCCCCGGCGCAAAACATCCCGGCCTTTCATGGCGTAGGTTATGGTTCCGGTTGCAATAAAAAATTGTTCCATATTTCTACCGGCCTTTCTAAACAAACAGTTTAAATACCAGGTTAATGGCAAAGCACAGCAACATTCCCGTTGCGGTGGGCAGCAAAAAGGCCACCGCGGCCCACTTTAGGCTGCCGGTTTCTTTTTTAATGGTTAGCAGTGTGGTAGAGCAGGGCCAATGCAGCAGCATAAACACCGTGGTGCAAAGGGCGGTAACCACCGTCCAATTGTTTTGCACAAACAGCGCTTTTAGTGCCGCAAGGCTGGCGTACTCGGCCAAGGTGCCCTGCTGCAAATAAATCATCATAATTAAAGGAATAACAATTTCGTTTGCCGGAAAGCCCAAAATAAACCCCAGCAAAATGGCGCCGTCTAAGCCCAACAGTTGCCCAAACGGGTCTAAAAAGCTGCGGCAGTAGGCAAGCAGGCTGGCCCCGCCCACCCGCACATTGGCCAGCAGCCAAATCAGCAGCCCGGCCGGCGCAGCCACCGCCACGGCCCGCCCCAGCACAAACACTGTGCGATCCAGCACCGAGCGCACAATAATGCTGCCCAGCTTGGGCCGGCGGTAAGGCGGCAGCTCTAATAAAAACGAGGAGGGCTGCCCCTTTAACAGCGTAACCGAAAGCAGCTTAGAATAAAGCAGCGTTAGCCCCAGGCCAACCAAAATTACCGCCGTTAGCACCAGCGCCGAAACCAGCCCGCTAAACCCGCCGCTTACCGTAAAAAACATTGTTATTAAGGCAATTAAAGCGGGAAAACGGCCGTTGCAGGGCACAAAGCTGTTGGTTAAAACTGCAATTAGCCGCTCCCGCGGGGAATCTATAATACGGCAGCCGGTAACGCCGGCCGCGTTACAGCCAAAGCCCATGCAGGTGGTTAGCGCCTGCTTTCCGCAGGCCGCGCATCGCGAAAAAACGCCGTCTAAATTAAAAGCAATACGCGGCAGGTAGCCAACATCCTCCAGCAGCGTAAATAGGGGAAAGAAAATTGCCATAGGCGGCAGCATAACCGAAATAATCCAGGTTACGGTGCGGTACACCCCGCCAATAAGCAAATTGCTAAGCCAAAGCGGCGCCCCCAACGCGCCGGCACAGCCAGTTAACCCAACCTCTATTTTAGCAAACAGCTGCCACAGCAGGTTCGAGGGGTAATTGGCCCCGCTAATGGTAAGCCACAGCACCAGCAAAAGCAACAGCGCCATGCAAACCCCGCCGGTAAAGCGGCCGGTTAAAAAGCGGTCTAACCGGTTTGCCCGTTTGCCACGGTGCGTTTCTACCCGGCCAATTACGCTGCCGTCACACAGCTCCTCCGCCGTTAGCACCGGCGCCGAAGCTATGTATTTTTGCAGCTGGCATTTTGTGCAGCCCTGCTCTTGCAGCTTGTTTAAGGTGTTTAAAACCGCGGCCTGCGTTTCGCTTTTAAAGCAGGCCTCCCCGCCGTTTTGTTTTAAGCTTTCTAACATTAACGGGTCTTGCTCTAACAGCTTTAAGGCCAAAAAACGCCCGGGCAAAAGGCTTGGCAGGGGCAGCGCTTGCAGCTGCGTTACCGCCTGCTCTACCACCTTGGGGTACGGCACCTTAAAGCCGGGGCTTTCGGGCGCCTCTACTGTTTTTTCAACCGCCGCAATCAGCTCTTTTATTCCGCGGCCGGTTTTGGCAACCGTGCCAACCACCGGCACCCCCAGCTTTTTAGAAAGCGCCTTTAGCCGCACCGTAACGCCCCGTTTTTTGGCCTCGTCTAACAAATTAACGCACACCACAACCTTGCGGCTAATTTCCAGCACCTGCAGCACCAGGTTTAAATTGCGCTCCAAGCAGGCCGCGTCACAAACAACCACCACGGCGTCCGGCCGGCCAAAGCAAAGGTAGTCCCGCGCTACGGCCTCCTCGCGCGAGGCGCAAAGCAGCGAGTAGGTGCCGGGCAGGTCTACCAAAACCAAATTGCCGTTTTGTTTGCACCGGCCCACCGCGTTGCAAACGGTTTTACCGGCCCAGTTCCCGGTGTGCTGGTTCATGCCGGTTAACCGGTTAAACAGGGTGCTTTTGCCAACATTAGGGTTGCCGGCAAAGGCTATCATTTTGTCGGTAATGCGCAGCCGCTCCCCTTTAAATTCGTGCAAGGCAGCGCCGGTGCCAACCGAATCAGCCGTTAAGCCCATGCTCATCGCCTGCCGTTTCCAAGGGGGCGCAAACGGTAATGTTTTTGCTGTCGGCCCGGCGCAGCGCAATTAACGCGCCGCGAATTTTAAAGGCCGAAATACCGCCGCTTTGCCGCTGCAGCTCGCAGGTTACCAAGGTGCCCTCTATTAAGCCAATATCCCGCAGGCGCCGCTGCAAAATGCCGGCCTGCTTTAAGCCCGTAACCCTGCCGCGCTGCCCGGGTTTTAATTCTGCTAAAGTTTTTACCAAATTTACCACCGCCCGCCTAACCGCCGTACCCCAAATTGGCCCTGCAAAACCGTTTTAAAATTATTAAAAAGCAATTTTAAAATTGGCGGGAAGGTTTAAAAACCCCGCCCCTAAGCTTTGCCTAAAACAGGGCTTTAACTGGTGTACCGCGGTTAAGTTATTACAAGCCAGTTTATGCAAAAAATAAACGGTTGGTGCTTGCTATTTTAAAGGCCGGGTGGTAAGATTATTGGTAAGCAGAACTACGCCGAACGGTTAACGCAAGAGCGAGGGTTTACCTTTTAGCCGCCAAGGCAGGCGCCAACCCCGCCGCTGCCCTAAAAGCAAGCCCCACAGTTAAAGCAAACGCCAACCCCCGGTTACTAAGGTAAAAGCAAAGCTTACGGCCGCTGCAAGAATAAGTCCCGCCGCTGCCCTAAAAACAAGCCCCACGGTTAAAGCAAACGCCAACCCCCGGCTACTAAGGTAAAAGCAAAGCTTACGGCCGCTGCAAGAATAAGCCCCGCCGCTAACCGCGGCACACGCTTTGGGGCACCAATTTTAAAAGGAAAATTTAAGTGCAAGCCTTGCCAAAAGCCTTGGTAATTTGTTAGAATTACCTGCATTTTTGTAGCGCTGGCCCGCAAATTTGTTTTCTTTAAAATTCTGCGGCCTAAAAGGCAAAAATTATGAGCAGTTTTTTGTAAGGAGGATGCCGTAAGGCTTAACGCCTTACAAAGGCGGCAAACAAAAAAGCCGTTATTTTGCCCTTTTCGGCTGCGTGCGCTAAGTTTAAGGCAGGGGCGGGCATTTTTTGGGCGGGGCGGTTTCGTTTTCGGTAAATTCTTTCAGCAAAGCGCCCTTTCCCAAAAGGGGGTGCCCCCCCTTTCCGGCAAAGGCTTTCCTTTTTCCGGATTGGGATATTCCCGTTGTATGATTCAATTATAAGGTAAAAGCAAAAATTAAAACAAGGCAGCGTGCAATATGGAATTTTTATTTAAAAAGCTACAGCAAACCCCTAAGCCGATTGTGCTTTACGGTATTGGCAACGGGGCAGATATGATTTTTGAACGGCTGCGGCAGTACGGCCGAACCCCGGCCGGCGTTTTTGCCAGCAGCGAATTTGTACGAAACAAGCAATTTCACGGGCTGCCGGTTACGAATTACGAAACCGCAAGGGCACAGTTTAGCCCTATGGTTGTGCTGCTTTGCTTTGGCACCAACCGGCCGCAGGTTTGGCAAAATATTAACCGCATTGCCAGCGAAAACGAATTTTATGTGCCCGATGTGCCGGTGTACGGCAACCATTATTTTGATGAGGATTTTTACCACCGCCACCTGCCGCAGCTGCAAAGGGTTTACAGCCTGCTGGCCGACGAAGCCTCCCGCCGCTGCTTTACCGAAATTGTAAAATTTAAAGCAACCGGCAACCGCAGCCACCTGCTGCGCTGCGAAACCGGCCCGGCCGAGGCCGTACAAAACATTTTGCGCTACCAAAAAAACGAGGTTTACTTAGACCTTGGCGCCTTTAACGGCGACACGGTTTTGCAGTTTGCCAAGGAGGTTAACGGCCATTACCGCCGCATTTACGCCGCCGAGCCGTTTTTTAAAAGCTACCAAAGGCTGCTGCAAAACACGGGCGGGCTTAAAAATGTAACCTGCATAAACGCGGCCGCCGACCAAAGCTGCGCCCCCTTGCTTTTTAACCAAAAGGGCGGGCGTGGCAGCGCAAAGGCCGGCAAGGGCACCCCGGTTAACGCCTTTGCGGTCGACGACTATTTTAAAGCCAAACCTGTAACAACCGTTAAAATAGATGTGGAGGGCATGGAGAGCAAGGCCATTGCCGGCGCCGCCAAAACCATTTGTCGCTGCAAGCCAAAGCTGCAAATTGCCGCCTACCATCGCACCGAGGATCTGTTTGCCATTCCGCTGCAGGTGTTAGCGCTGCGGCCTGATTATAAACTTTACCTGCGCCATTTTCCCTGCTACCCGGCGTGGGACACGAATTTTTATTTTATTTAAACCAAAACCTATTTTATAAATGGCACAACTTAAGGTTCCCAGCAAGGCGTTAAACCGTGTGAAAAATTAAGTGCAAAGCAGCACCCGGGCCCGTTTCAGGCAAGGTTTGCGGCTTTGCCTTATTTTTTTAATTTTTGTTTAAAAAAATTATTTAATGTATCTAAAATTCTATTGACAGTGTTTTACTTTTCTGTTACAATTTTATTGCCGGTAACAAAGGGAGGGAATGTTACCGACTATTATTTTGGGAGGAAAAAACAATGCAACAAAAAACCAAACCGCAACCGCTTTTACAAAGGCTACGGCCGTGGCTGTGCCTGCTGCTTTGCAGCGCCTTGCTTTTAGGGCTGCTGCCAACCGGCGCTCTGGCCACGAACAGCACCGCCGAAGCTGAGCCGCCTGAAACCGGCTCGCCGGAGGAAATGCTGCAAACCAGCCCGCCGCCAAATTTAATTTTAGACGGCGACTTTGAAACCTACGCGCCCAACACCAACCTTAAAAATTTAACAGACGACAACAAATGGTACGGCGCTACTGACAGTGGCGCCACCTGGCCGAACGCCACGGTTAGCAGCGAGCAAAGCTATTCGGGCAGCCAAAGCGCCAAGCTTTACTGTATGTACAACGCCTGTTACCGCAAAATTAGCGGGCTGCAGCAAAACACCGATTACATTTTGCAATACCACTATTACCTGCCGGCCTACACCGAGGAAAATGTTTGCGCTATGCGCACGGTTTCGGTGCTTAGCTGCGCCGATAGTGTAGATTTCCGGGGCAAAACCGGCCGCATTGCGGGCATTGATTACGCCGCGCCCGAAAGTGCCGGCACCGCCGCCTGGAAGGCCGACACCCTAAGCTTTAACTCGGGCGAGAATACCGAGGTATACCTGCTCTTTGGCTACAACGCCAAAGCCGGCACCAGCCTTAGCCTTTATGTTGACGCCTTAGGCCTGTACAAGGTTAGCGACTGCAAGCCCGCCTACCGCGCCGAATACGGCACCGTAACCCCTGCCTTAAACGGCAACACCTTAAGCCTAACGGCGGCTTCGGCCGAGGGCTGCGGGTTTCGCGGCTGGTACCAAAACGGGGTTGAGGTTGGCACCGATTTTACCCTAACAAATGTAACCCCGCAAACTGTTGCGGGTTACACCGCCGTTTTTTACAACTTTAACCTGCTTAAAAGCGGCGGGTTTGAGGAGTATGCGGCTGGCACCAACCTAAAAAGCCTTGAAAACGGCGAAAACTGGCTGGGCTGTGTAGATTCCGGAAACGATTGGACCTCGGCCACCGTTACCGGCAGCGTGGCGCACAGCGGCACAAAATCGTTAGGGCTTTACAGTATGTATAATACCGCCTACCGCCGCATTTCGGGCCTAAGCCCCAACACGCAATACACCCTTAGCTTTTACTATTACCTGCCGCCCCAAAGCGGCGAGGAGCGGTATTTAAACACCGTTTCGGTAGTTGGCGGCAGCGAGCAGGTGCGCTTTACGGCCGATTCGGCCGCCGGCACCTTAAACCACAAGCTTTTTAACCCCACTACCGGCGCCTGCGCCGAAAACGAGTGGAAAAAGTGCACCCTTACCTTTTTCACGGGTAAAGACACCGCCGTTTGGTTTTGCCTGCGCTATTTTGCCCCGGGCGCTACCGTCGCAAGGCTTTATTTAGACGACCTTATTTTATTGTACGACCCGTTGGCCGAGCCGGCCTTTGCCAACATGGATTTTAGCTTAAACAGCGGATTCCCCTACTTGGCGCAAAGAATTACGGCCGAGCAGCAGCAAAAAAACGGCAAAAAGGTTGTTAAAATAACCTCTACCGACCGTGCAAAGCATGTTACCAGCGCGGCCTTTCCCCTAAAAAAGGGGTACAGCTACACCTTTAACTTTACGGTTGACCTTACCGATTACCCGCTGTACACCGCCGCCACGGCCGAAACGGAAAAGCCCGTTGCCGCTTATGTAGATTTTTCTATTTTAAACGACCAAAAAAATTACAACGCTAAATACATTGTTGGGCGGGAGACCAATGTTCGCGCCACTTATAAATCAATGGACGGCACGGTATTGCTGCAAAGTAATAACCTTGAATTTTCCAGCCATTGGTACTGCTGGCGCTTAGCCAAAAAACTACGCATTAACTTAAGCTTTACCGCCCCGCGCACCGAAACTGTTTATTATTCTACCCGGTTGAATGAAGCCGGAACCATTTATTTAAGTGATTTTTCGGTAACCCAGCAGGATACCGCTACCGCAAGCGAAAAAATTAGCGACTACGGGTTTATAACCCGCGGCACCGCCGTTCGTGTAGAGGAAAACCAGGGTCTGCGCTACAAAACCGGGCTGGACCGCCGTCTGCTTTGCGCTGAAAAATACTACGGCGTTCGGTTTGAGGAATACGGCGTGGTAACCTTGCGCAATGACTATTTAAACGGCGAGGAGCTAAAATACAACCAAGGCTACACCCAAAACGGCGTAACCTACACCGCCCACAGCGGTTTGGCCTACTCTTTAGCCAATCAAACCGACCTGCGTTTTTCGGAAGAACCGCAATTTATTAACTACACCGGCGTACTAACGCAAATTACGCCAAGCCATTACAACAGTGATTACGCCATTCGCGCCTTTGGCCGCTACAAAAACAGCAACGACACCTACGGCGAGGTTTACAACGCGCCCCTTGTAACCTCGGTTTACACGGTTGCAAAGGCCGCCTACGCCGCGAAGGTGCAAAACGGAACCTCGGGCGGCGGCTTTGCCGAACCCGAAAGCACCCGCGCATACCTTTACAACGAAATTATTTGCCGCTATTTGGACGAAAGCATTACCGTAAAAAACAACTCTGCCCCGCACTCTAAAAGCTTTCAGGGCATTTCGGCATCGGTGTACCACTGCTACACCTTTATGAATGACAGTTTAGGCCGCAGCTACACCGACGAGCAAGCGGCGAAAGAGATGGACCGCTTAAAGGATTCCGGCGTAAAAACCGTGCGCAGCATTTTTAAATCCAGCTTTGCGTGGAGCAGCAACGGTTGGAACTGGGATTCCACCGCTATGCAGGCCGTTTACAAATGGGCAAGCTTTTTACAGCAGCGCGATATTGAAATTGCCATTAACGCCGGCTGGCACCTAAACTATATTGCCGCCGAAACCGCCAGTATTCCAGAGGTAAGCTACCTGTTAGGCCGCGGCAACGACCTTTACGGCGAAAGCCAGGGAGTTGATTTTACCGGCCTGACAGAATACGAAATTCGTATTAGAAAAGCGGGTCTGCGCTACGGAGAATGGGTTCGCCAGGCGTTAGAGGCCTTTGAGGCGCACGGCATTTACAATGTAAAATACATTTTAGCCTTTACCGAGCCCAGCTACCCCACCAAAGAAAAATTAGAGGGAGATTACGCCGACGAGTGGATTAGCATTACCAAAGACCTGCACCAAACACTGCAAGCCGGCGGTATTCGCCAAAAGTACAAAATTGTTGGGCCGAACCAAGGCTCTATTGAAACCGGCGACGGCCTGTTAAGGTACTTTTTGGAGTATTTAAAAAATCACCCGGAAGATAAGGGCATGGTAGATGTACTTTCCACCCACATGTATTCCAGAACCCATTCGCTTTCTATTAACGAGCAAAACTACTATTACGACATGGCCGACAACGCGTTTGCCGACTACCGCAGTGTTTTAGACGAATACGATTATGACGGGGAATTTTTAGTAGACGAATACTTTGCCTACTCCTCGATCGATGGGTACTGGACCACCAACAACGGCGTACAGCTGACGCAGGTGGCCGCCGGGGTAGCCGCAGCGGTTAAAAACGGGATGGACCGCCTGCTTTCCTGGCAGATTTTTGACCAGCTTTGGGTAAACCAAACCAATACGCACGGCGAATTTATTGGCGGCGTGCACGCGGTTGGCACAGCGCCTTCGTTTGCGCCCAACCAACACAAAGATTACGCCCCCTACGCCAGCGAGACCCCGCGCGTAACCTACTACGGCTTAAACCTGTTAGGCAAGTATTTAAGCAACCGAAAAGCCTTAACCTACTACACGCAGTCTACCACCGAGGACGGACTGTACACGGCGGCCATTCGGGGTGACGACGGCAAAACGGTTGTGCTGGTTGTAAACACCCAAAGCACCGCGGTAAACGTTGCGCTTAATTTTGAAAAGCAAATGAACATGAACTTTTACCGTTACGCCTACTGCCCAACCGCAGTAACGCCCAGCCCCAACGCTACCTCCATTGCCTACGACGCCGTATTCCAAAACATCAGCCAGCGTTTAACCGACACCCTACCCCCGCAATCCTTTGCCCTATATGTTTCGGAAAAGGGCTATTTTGGTGACGATGTTGAATGTGACATGGCCGAAGTACAATAAATAGCTAAAAGCAGCAGCCCGGCAGCAAAACGCTGCCGGGCTGTTTGCTGCCTTTTTACCGCTTTGGTAAGCCGACAAATAGTAAAATTACTAAAGCTTTAAAGCGCTTTTAGCTGCACCAAATGCGCAATGCAAGGCACGCTTTGCTTTTGCGCCACCGTTACGGGGGAAAGCAGCGCCCCGGTTGCACAAAACAAAACATTTTTTAGGCTTTCTTGCTCCAGCTCTTTTAAAATGTGGCCGCACAGCACCGCAGCCGAACAGCCGCAGCCGGAGCCGCCGGCGTGAACATCCTGACGGTTGCGGTCAAACAGCATGAGGCCGCAATCCTTGTGCCGGGCGGTAATATCAATTTTTTGCTCTTGCAGCAGCTGGTACAATAAGGTGCTGCCAACGGCACCTAAATCGCCGGTAAAAATAGCGTCGTAATTTTCGGGGGTAGTGCCGCTAAGCTTAAAATACCGCAGCAGGGTGTTGGCCGCAGCGGGCGCCATGGCGGCGCCCATGTTGTTTTGGTCGGTTACGCCGTAATCGGTTACCGTGCCAACCAGTGCGCTGCAAACCTGAACCTTTTTAGGGCTGCTGCCCAAAATAACCGCGCCGGCAGCCGTAGCGGTCCACTGGGCGGTTGGCGGGCGCTGGCCGCCGTATTCTAACGGGTAGCGGTACTGGCGTTGGGCGGTACAAAAGTGGGAGGAGGTTACGCTGGCTGTTTGCCGGCAGCTGCCCGCCGCCACAAACTGCGCCGCCGTTAACAGGGTAAGCGCCATGGTAGAGCAGGCACCGTACATTCCAACATACGGGCGGGAAAAATCTTTTAACCCAAAGCTGCTTACCGTGCACTGGTTAATTAAATCGCCCGCAAAAATCATATCAAGGTCGTTAGGGGGAATATTTCCCTTTTTCAGTGCCAGCGTTAAAGCCTTTTTTTGCAGGGCACTTTCGGCCTGTTCCCAGCTTTTTTGCCCGGCAGTTGGGTCCTTGTAAAGGTAATCAAAGCAGGGCCCCAGCGGGCCGGCACCTTCGGCCTTGCTGCCAACCGCCGCAAAGGCCTGCACAAACACCCTGTTTTGAAACCGTAATAATTCTTTTTCCGGCAAAATGTTCTCCCCCTTTTATTTGCAAAAGGTTTGCACAACCCAATAAATAACGCCGTAAATAACCGAGGCCGCCGTGCCGTACAAAATAACCGGCCCGGCAATGGTAAACATCTTAACGCCAATGCCCAAAATTTGCCCCTCGCTTTTAAACTCAATGGCCGGGGAGGCCACCGCGTTTGCAAAGCCGGTTATTGGCACCAAGGTGCCGGCGCCGGCGTGCTTGGCAATATCGTCAAACACCTTTAACGCGGTTAACACCACCGCAATAAAAATTAAGCTAACCGGCACCAGCATTTTAACCTCGTCCTTAGTAAAGCCAAGGCTTGTATAAAGCTCAAAAAAAAGCTGACCAATAACGCAAATTAGACCGCCAATTACAAAAGCACAAACAAAATCTTTAATTTTTGGCGAGGGCTTAGAAGCCTTTTTTACCGCCTGAGCGTATTGAGAAACCGTCATATTAAATACCTCCAACAAGCCGGGTTTAACGGCCGCACCGCCGGCACCGCTCGTTTGTTCCATTCCCCTTTTATTAGCTTAATAATATTTTTGCTTAAAAAGTTTAAAATATGCAAAAAAACTGCCGTGGCAAAGCCACAGCAGTTTTAAAAGCTTTTTTAAATTTTTGGCCCCGGCCAAATTAAGCCTTGGCAACCCTGTCCAGCCAAATGGCGGCAGTTTCAATGGCATTGTAAAGGCCGTTTTTTTCACTGTTTTTAACCAACCGCTCTAAAATTGGCAGGGTGGGGTCGGTTTTAAGCAGCTGCATTTGAATTTTATCGGGCTCCTGCTCGCCGTTTTGCTCCTTGTAGCTTACAATTTGCAGCGTGCAAACATATTCATCGGCCATGCTGCCGTAATAAATGGTATTATCCTTGCGTACCAAAGGGCGGCCCTTGTACGCCAAAAACTTTTCTTCTGCCATATTCTTCAACCTTTCAAAAATGGTACCGCGGGGCGGTTTAGTGAGTCATATAATACTTTACCAGCATTTGCAGTAAAGTATCTCTGTCTACCTTGCGAATTAAATTGCGGGCATTATTGTGGGTGGTAATGTAGGTGGGGTCCTCCGACAAAATGTAGCCAACAATTTGGTTTACCGGGTTATAGCCCTTTTCCTGCAGGGCGTTATACGCGGTGGTAATAATTTCCCGAACCTCGCGCTCCCGGTCGTTCCCAATTGAAAAGGTCATTGTTTGGTCGTTCATTTTGCCCATCTCCTTTAAAGCAGTAATGCCGCAGGCCGGTAAGCGGCCGGCACCCATTAACACTATTGTATACCAAACGGGTAAAATTTTCAAGGCTTTTTTTGTTTTTGGGGCAATTCTGCTTTCATTCTACCCTTTTTAAGCGGATCCAAACGGCTGCAAATGCAAAATAGATGCCACGACCGGCGTGGTGTTAGCCCGTTTAGGGCAAGCGGCGCAAAAGTTGCAAAAACCTTTTGCCCGCCTACGGAAAATCACTGCGGCGGAACACAAAAACTTAAAGGCAAAAACCAATACAAAATTCAACCTAAAAAGCAGGGCTTAAAAAAACCAAAGCATAACCGCGTTTGCCAGCAGCGCCGCCGCAACCGCGGCCGAGGCAACCAGCAAAAGCCCTTTACGAAAGTAGGCCAGCACCAGCGCCACGCCAAAGCCAATTAGGGCGGTTGGCAGGCTGCCGGTGGCGTAAAAGCAGGCCGGCACCGTCATAACCGTTAGCACGGCGTACGGCATGTAATATAAAAACGAAAGCAAAAACCGGTTGGTTATTTTTTTGCGAATTAACACCAGCGGCAGCATACGCACCAGGTAAGTAACCCCGGCCATAACCGCCAAGTAAATTAAAAACGGGTAGCCGTTGCCGTTATTCACAGGGTTCCTCCCCTTTCTGCGGCGGAATAGGGGCCAAAAGCGCAAAAAGCGCCGCGGCGGCAACTGCGCAAATAATAATTACAAAGCCGCTTGGCACAGCCTTTAAGGCGGGAATGTAGTAAAACAAACAGCTAAGCACCGCCGCCAGCAGCACGCAAAGCCCGGTTGCCCGGCTTTGCTTTACCGCCGGCACAACAATAGCAGTAAACATGCCGTAAATGGCAATACCCAGCGCATCGGTTAACATTTTTGGCAAAATATCGCCGGCTACCGCGCCCAGCAGGGTGCCAAAGCTCCAGCCCAAAAACGGGGTTAAAATTAACCCGTACATATAGCGCCGGCCCACCTCGCCGTATTGGGCCGAGGCAATGGCAAACACCTCGTCGGTATTTAAAAACGAAATAATAAATTTATCTCTTAGCCGCACGCTAAAATCCATTTTTTGGGAGAGCGAGACCGACATTAACGCGTAGCGCAAATTAATAACAAACTGCGAAACGGACAGCTCGCTGAGCAGGCCGCCCGAGGCAATAATCGGCACACCGGCCAGTTGCCCGGCCGAGGTTACATTCGTCATTGAAATTAGCACTGCCTGCCAAACGCCAAGCCCCCTTGAAACGGCAAAAATGCCAAAGGCAAACGCCACCGAAAGGTAGCCCAGGCAAACCGGCAGCCCGTCTATCAGGCCTTTTTTAAAAGTGTTTCTCATAACCCTTTGCCAAATTAGTTTTGCTCCAACGCGTCGGCAACGCCGTCCAGCCAATCTCCCTCAAACAGCTCTACCAGGCCGTTATCGCAAGCGTGGGCAATTTCGGGGTTAATTGGCAGGCGGGCGGTTTGCCCAATACCGTGCCGCGCGGCAATTTCCTGCAAATGGCTTTCGCCAAAAATAGCGTGTTTTTTGCCGCAATCCGGGCACTCAAAGTAAGACATATTTTCTACCAGCGCCAAAACCGGAATATTCATCATATCGGCCATTTTAACGGCTTTGTCTACAATCATGCCAACCAGCTCCTGCGGGGAGGTTACCACAATAATGCCGTCCACCGGGAGAGACTGGAACACCGTGAGCGGCACATCGCCCGTTCCGGGGGGCATATCTACAAACATATAGTCTAGATCGTTCCAAATAACATCGGTCCAAAACTGCTTTACGGTGCCGGCAATTACCGGGCCGCGCCAAACAACCGGGTCGGTTTCGTTTTCCAGCAGCAAATTAACCGACATAACCTCAATGCCCATTTTTGTTTTTACCGGAAACAGCCCCAGCTCGTTGCCGGTGGCTTTTTCTTTTAGTCCAAACGCTTTGGGAATAGAGGGGCCGGTAATATCGGCGTCTAAAATAGCGGTTTTGTGCCCGCGGCGGTTCATAACCGTTGCCAACATAGAGGTAACAAGCGACTTACCAACGCCGCCCTTACCGCTTACAACGCCAATAACTTTTTTAATGTGGCTCAGCTCATTTGGTTTTTCCAAAAAGCTTTGGGGGTCGGTACGCTCGCTGCAGCTTGCCGAGCAGGTTTCACAATTGTGGGTACATTCTTCACTCATAATTTTATTAACCTCTTTTTCTTTTCAACAGGCTCTTGCCCATTGTTATTAGATCTTGCATTTCGGGTGTTTTAGCAAAAATCAAAAGATTCAGCCCGTTGGGCACAACCAAACAAACCAAAGCCTTTAGCAAAAGCTCTAACAAAATGTTTTGCACCGTAATAAACCGGCTGGTTAAAAACAGGGTAAGCACCGTCATTGCCGCAGTTAAGGCCGCGTAAACGGCGTAACGCAAATAATAGCCAGCAACGCTTTTTTTCAGCACATGCTTGTAAACCAGGTACGGCTGCGTCCACATAGGAATGAGCAGCATACTAAGCAGGTTAGCTAAAATAAGGCCATCTATTGTTTTAAAGCGGGTTACCAGCACCAGCGAAAGCACAATGTTAATCGCTGCCTCAATTAACGCAAAAAAGCGATCCGGCCGGTACAGGCCAACGGTATCCTTCGTCATTAAAACTACGCGCCGCATACCGTGAACATAAAAATAGCAAAGCAAAATAACTACCGCGCGGTAAGGGAAAAAGTTCTCACTCTCCCCGCCGATCCAAAACCGAATAAAGGGCTGGATCAGCACCGCAACCGAAACGGTAAAAAAGGAATAGATGAGGTAGTTAAAAAAGTAAAGCTGGTTAAACTTTTTGTAAACGGTTTCATTGCTTTCTACTGTTACAACATTTCCGTAGCTGGCGGTTATGCCGTTAAAAACCTGCGTTACCAGCATGGCCAGCGTATTGGTAATTAAGGTGTAGTTGCCGTAAACGCCGGCCTTAACCGTGCCTAAAACGGCCGAGATAATTGCCGAGCCGGTTGCCGTTACGCTAACGCCGCCAATGCGGTGGCACAGCATTGCACCCATGTTTTTAATTAACCCGCGGCGTTCCTCCCCCTCTATCATAGCTTTAGATCTATCGGCCGCAATTTCGGGGTACATTTTTTTAAACTTACGGCCAATTAGGCAGGCACCCAACAGCCGGCACAAAATTTTAACAACTGCGTAAACCAAAAAGCTGCCGGTTAAATACAAAAAGGTTACCTGCGAAATCAGTACAATTAACGAAATAAACGCGTCATTTCGGTTTACCAAATAATTGTTTTGGTCGGCCACAATTAAGGCCTTGCGGTTTGCAAACAGGTAAGAGGCAACCGTATCGGCCGCGTAAAGCACAAAGGCCAGCCAAATGTACCAAAACGGTTTGCCCGAATCGTGCACCACAAAGCCTACGGCAAAGGCCAAAATAAAGGCCCCGCCCATAAACACGGCGGCAATAATTTGGTAGGCGCGTTTGTAAAAATTCAGCACCCGTTTAATGGCGGCGTTATCTTTTTGCTCCAGCGGCTTGTAAAGCTTGTAAATAAGGCCGGTGCTAAGCCCCAGCTCTGCCAAGGAAAGCACCTGCAAAAAGTTTTTAAAGGTAGTATCTACCCCCGCTATGCTCATGCCAAGCTGGTTAATTAACACCGAGCGGGTAATAAAGTTACTTACCATTAAAATTAAATACCCTGCCATGCCAAACAGGGCGTTCATCAATATTTTTTTACTTCGTTGCAATTTTTCACCCGTTCTTTCTTACAATTATTTTGGTTAAAAATTCGTCAATTTTTCTGGCAAGCACATCTACCTTGAACGGTTTTGTTTCCCCGGTCAGCCGCATTGCATAGCCTAAATAAATAAAGAATAAAAATCCGGACTGCTTGGTCATAAACAAAATGGTAGTATCCGCCATATTGATTATAAAAATAAAAACCAACAACGCACATATAGCCAAAAAAGGCAAATAATAATTTTCAGGGTTTTTGGGACGAAACAAACTTTTAACAATTCTGAAAATGCAACAACATAAAAATACGATAAAAGAACACAGGCCTAAAACTCCACCGGAAACCAATGTGTGAACAAATATGTTGTGAAAATGAGAAAGCTGCTCAGTGCTGCCCTCGAAAGGGTGAATCTCATTTGCTAAAGTACAGGGGCCATAGCCGAATAACGGCTGTTCAAGCGCCCGTTCTATTCCCTTTTTCCAAACATAAGGCCGACCGGTTAAAGCACCGTAATTATCCCCAACTGCTCTTTCCATGAAACTCTTGATATCCTGTGTAATAGCATCGGACTGTTCACCATTGTGTAAGAATACATTTTTAAGATTTTCAATTAGCAGTAGCAGCCAATAACTGCATTTTCTAAAAAATGCGAACATTATATAAAACAAACCGGCTAAAGCCGAGGCCGAAACAGCGCTTACCACTATACGATAACCAATTTTTAAATGAGCAACAATTTTAGCTTTACATTTATATGCAACCATAAACGCGGCAAAAAATGCAGCTCCCACACACCCAAACAATAAGCCCTTTGAATTTTGGAGCGCAAAAGCCTCAAAGTTAATAACAATGCTAATAACCAATAATACACTCCAACGGCGTTTTTTAATATTCCAAATTTTCCTGTTAACTAAATATTGTATTACGGCGCAAAACATAGCAATTGTGGCTGTAGGATAAATGGAATTCCGAAAAATGCCTACCAAACGACCGTTAAATACTCCTAAATGATATTCGTAATTGTTAAAAGTATAGCTTGCATTAACCTTTAGAAAAAAAAGTATTAGGGATATTACCGAAGCAGCTGTAACAAGACCGACAAACGCACAGTTAATTAGAGTAATTTCGCCAAACAATTTTTCACGGTTCAAGGAATTAGAAACAGGGTACAAAACAAAGAATGATATTGCAATATAACATAGCTCAATTAAATTCATTTTAAACTGTTCGGACTGAAAATGCAGCAATGAACCAATTAAAACAAATATAACTAACAACGCCGCCGGTACAATTCCGGCTGTTTTTAAAATCGTTCGGCCTCGAAATAAATCAGTAAAAATAAACAAAAGACCGATTAATATACCAACCTTCATGAAAGGATTAAACACCGGCGTTAAAACCGGTATTTCATTTAAAAGCGGAATAACAATAAAAAACAGCTTGCAAAATATATTGTTACTAATTGTATCTAAAACTTTTTCTCTCAATTTTATACCCTCTCAACACATTTAAAATTTCTTGCAGTATTTTTATCGTCCCGAAAAGCAAAAAACTCGTCTACCCGTTTTTGATATTCCGGAGCCATTTGAAAATTATTTTTGTACATTTGAATAAGGCTTTCTACAACTTCGTCCACTGTTGCACAAACCGGACCGTATCCATCCTCGTTATATTTAAAATATCCTTCCGGGTAGTGCTTTTCACAAAACTCCTCGTAATCGTGCTGAAAGTAAATAAGTGGTTTTTTCATGTAGGCAAAGTCGAATGCAATACTGGAATAATCCGTTATAAGCAAAGCACTGTCTTTCAAAGCTTGTTGAACGTCATACTCCTTGTTTGAAAAACATTTAATGTTTGCACAAACAGATTTAAACTCCTGCATATACTGCTGCATTTCAAAATGCGGAAAATAGCATAGCTCAATGTTGTTTTTTATTGCAAAATCAATTAATCTTTTATTGGTTAATAAAGCCTTTAACTGTATAAAATAGTTTGAATTTTCAAGCGGTTCTCTATTTTGTATACTTCTATCGTGTTCGGGGCTTAACCACCAGCGCCAAGTAGGCATGATTAAAACCTGGTTCTTTTTTACCTTAAAATCCGCAAGATTATCATATCTGCACAGTCCGGCACATACAACTTGGTTTGGACTGTAGTGAAGATCTTTAATGATTCCCTGGCGCTCACGCTCGGCAGATGCTATAAAAACATCTAAGTTATTATTTTCACTTAATAAAAACGGTGGTGCATTTTGAATTACACCGTGCTGCAAAAAAACGAATTTAAAAGGGTAAAGCCCATGTGAAACAAAAAACCTGGAAGCTAACCTTGCAGGGTAACTGTCTCCAATATGGGCGCTAACAAATTTAGAACAGGCCCACATATAAATGTGATGTCGGAAAGAACCATGTTGAATGGCATTTCCAAGCGGTTTAATTTTATTAATATAATCACCGCTGTTAAAATTAATAGAATAATACGCATTTCGTTGCGGATAGTTTTCGCGCACAAATTTAAAAAACCAATAACCGTTATCATGAGCATCGTTAGCCCGCTCCGAAATCAACCATATATCCTTTTTAAATATTCTTAAAACAAGGCCTGCTGGGCAAGCGGTCAATATTATCAGCAAATCCAACAAATCCCGTGGCTTAACATACTTAACAACTTTTTTAAAAAAATTCATGTAGTATTATCACCTATTTTCTTCTGATAAATGCTTTGCATCAATATAATCCAACAGTTGCCTGCTTTTACTGGAAGCCTTTCTGAAAAACAAATATCCGGTTTTGCTCAATTTCTCATAATCCTGAGCTTTTGTAAACAAAACAACCCCCTCTTTGGGGTATTCAAAGTAAGTTTGGTTTAAATAAGCCTGGTAAGATCTGTTTTCCTGTGCTATCGGTCCACCATCAATCACTTTTTCAACGAAGGGCGAATTAAAAATAATAGTATGAAAATATGATTCATCAGAAGAATATACATATTTGAAATAGTGGTTAAATTCCTTCTGCGTATCATAAAATTTTACGCAATATTCAGCCGCCGCACTGCTTAGCGCAAAATGAGCCCAGCCACGATAAATATGATATATTTTTTTGTTAACAACTATATATGGCTTTCTTACAGCTAAAGTGTGCTTAAATATCTTAAACTGAAAAACATTAAATTTTTTTAGCAAAAAAGAGAAAATATCCTTGCCATCAAAATTCCAATATAAGCAATAGCGCAGTTTATCAATCGGCTTTGTAGCTATAGTGTCATCAATCGCCCGAATCATTTCCCGTCCATTATTCTTTTCAAAAAATTGTCGAATTTCTTGGTTAGAAACAACAGGATAATCCAAACCTTGCAGGATTTGAAAATAATCGAATTTCCCGTAGTTTAACGCTTCTCGGAAAGTCTCAACAGTTGCCTCGACGGAATGAAACCCTCCCCACGAAATAGGTTTTCGTTGTTGTAAAAAATGAACCTGATTCAAGCCCTCACATGCTTTTATAAAAGGGTTAATATTGACTTTGGCATCAATATGCACAAAAGCATGATTTTCAGTGCCGGCAGTCACCTTGTTGCACAATCGTGCTATGTGTGCCGGGTCAATATAAGCCAAAACAATATAAGCCAATCTCATTTTTCTGACTCCATCATTTGAACATAAAGTTTACAATACTCACTGAAACACTTTTCTTTCCCAATGTTTTGAATATCAAACTTTTTTAAATTATATTTTTCATTCAAAATACAAGCGGAAACCGCCTGTACATCCCCCTGTGAAACCACCGTGCCGCAGCCGGGGGCAACCCCCTCGGGGCTACCGCCGGTATTGTAGGTAATTACCGGGGTGCCGCAGGCAATGGCCTCTAAATTCGTGGTGGGGTAATTATCCTCATAGGTTAGGTTTACATAAACCTCGGCCGCGGTGTAAAGCTCGGCCAATTGGCGAACATTATTGGTTCTGGTAACGCCGGTAACATTGGGCGGCAGCGCGCGGCACTGCGCGGCGTTAAGGCCCACTAAAACAATTTGGTAATTGCTTGGTAAAAGGTCGGCTAATTTTAAAAAGTCCGGCAGGCCCTTTCGCGGCTCCCAAATATTAGCCACCCCTAAAACAATTTTTTTGTTTTTAAGCCCTAAGCTGCTAACAAAATTGCCGGTGGTGGGGCAAAAGGCGTTTAAATCTATTCCGTTGGGTACCACCTTTACCGGGTAGTTTTTTAAAAAAGATTGCCGGGTTAAATTGGCCAACCAGTTTGAGGGCGTTACCAAGGTAACCTGCTGCAGCGAAGTAAACAGCCGCTTTTTTTGGGCAAAGTTTTTGGCGCTGCTGTCGGCCAGCTTTGAGGCAGGGTAAGCCCCCTTTTGCGGGCAGCTGCCGCAGCCGGTTTGCCATTTGCTGCAGCCGGCGTAGCTAAAATAGGCGCAGTGCCCGGTAAAGGCCCAGCAATCGTGCAGGGTCCAAACAACGGGCTTGCGGTACTCTTTTAAAAAGCCAAACAACAGCGGCAGGTTTAAATAGTAGCCGTGTATGTTGTGTAAATGAATAACATCCGGCTGCTCTGCCAAAATAGCTTTTATAAGCCGCTTAGTTGGCGCTTTAGAGTAAAAGCCCTGCCGGTCGGTTAGGCGGGCAAGCGCGGTGTGGCGGTAAAAATCGGCCTTGTTGGCAAGCTTAACGCACCCCGGCTCGCTGCAAAAGCCACGGCCGTAAAAAATTTTGCACTCCAACCCGTTTTGCTCGGCAAAGTGTTTTAGATCCAGCGCAATTCGTCCGGTGCTGCCGGTTCCGCACACCGAATTGATTTGAAAAATTTTCATACCTGCTCCCCTTTTACGGTTTGGGTTAAAATTTGCTCTAATTGATCCATTACCCTTTGCTGCGTAAAGTGCTGCAAATAGTACCCGCGCCCGTTTTCCGCCATGCGGGCAAAATCGGCGGGGTTTTGAATAAACTTTTTTAACATTTCGGCAAAGGCGGTTTCGTCCTCGGCTTTGCAAACCAGGCCGCACCCGGCCGCCGTTATTAGCTGCTCGGCGCCGCCGCCAATTGCCGCCAGCACCGGCCGCCCGCCCGACATATACTCCTGCAGTTTAGCGGGAACCGTTAAGCCAAACTCGCCCTGCTCTTTTAACGAAAGCAAAAAAGCGTCGGCCTGCTCGTAGGCCTGCCAAAGCTCTTTTTGGCTTACCCGGCCGTAAAATTGCACACATTCCCCCGCGTTAAGCTGCTTACAAAGGGCCTTGCAATTTTCCAGCTCGGAGCCGTCGCCGTAAAGCTCTACTTTAAAATTTTGCACGCCGCTGTGCCAAACGGCTGCCGCCGCCCGAATAAACAGCTCTACATTTTGCACGCTGCCAATGTTGCCGCCAAACGCAAACCGAACAAGGCGGCCGGGTGCCGGCTGCCAGGCCGAAAGACCCATATCCTCTGCGTGCTGCGGCAAATAAACCATTTTTTTGGTTGGCACGCCGTTAACCGAATTTAAATAGCCGATAAACGGTTTAGAAGAAACCAACACCAAATTAGCACTGTTGTAAAGCCGCCGGCTGTAACGGTGCATAAGCTTGTAAAGCGGCGATCCCTCGCCAACGCCCCAGGCCTTAATGCAGGCCGGCCAAATATCTAAACAATAGCAAATAAAGGGCACCTTTTGCTTTTTGGCCACGCGGCGCGCAGCGTTTGCCATTAAAACCGGCGAGGTTTGGTAGCACAAAACAGCGTCAAACCGTTGGCGCATAAAAAAGCCCTTTACCGTTGAAGAAACGCAAAAGGAAAAATAATTTAAAGCGCGAAAAAGCACGCCGCTTCGGCGGGAGACCGAAAAGCAGCGAACCACCTTTACGCCGTTGTAATTAAATTTGCGGTTTTTAAGGCCCTTGCAGCTTGCCGGCACTTTGCCGGTTGCGTAATCCGGCAGCGAGGTTAAAACCGTAACCTCGTGCCCGCGGCGAACCAGCTCGGGCGCAATATCGTTAATTCTAAAGGGATCGGGGTAAAAATGCTGTGATACGATTAAAAGCTTCAACCTTTACACCTACCGTTCAAACAATACCTTGTTATTGTACCACATTTTTCAGCAAGTTTCAATCTTTTCGTTACGGTTTATGCCGCTAAGGTTAAAATTAAGCCTTACGGCAATAAATTGCGGCAAAAAAGCGCATAACTGCCTGTAAGGGCAACGCCCGCAAAAGGCAAGGCGCAGCGCCGAAAAAAATGAAAGCCCTGCCATTTTAAACGCCGTTAGCTTAAAAACAGCGCAAACATAACGGGAATGGTTAAAATTGACATGAGGTGCGAAATAAGCGCCATGCCGGCGCCCGGGGTAGTATCCCCACCGTAGGCCGCCGGGAACACCACCGTATTTAACCCCAGCGGCATTGCCGTAGCGCAAAGGGTAACGCGCAGCACGGTGCTGTCGGCGTGAATGAGCTTTAAAATTGCCACAAACACCAGCGGAATTACAATTAGCCGCAGCACCGAGGCAAGGTAAATTTTTTTGTTTTTCGCCAGCTGCTTTAAGCTGTAATCGCCAATTACAAAGCCGGTTAGCAGCATTGCCAAGGGCGACATACTGGCCCCGGCGGTTGAAACAACGGTAGAAACAAAGCCCGGCAGCGGCACTGCCAAAAGCCCAAAGGCGGCGCCCAGCAGCATGGCAATGCAAATAGGGTTTAAAAACATTTTAAAACTGAATTTTACCGGCCCGTTTTGCGGCCGCAGCGAGGCCGTACCGTAGGAGTACACATAAAAGGTAAGCGGCAGGGTAAACATCATGTAATCAAACAGCACCTGCTCGCCAAACACGCCCAGCACAACCGCGTTGCCCATAAAGCTAAAATTGGCCACCGCAAAGGAGTAGTTATAAATTTTGCGCAGGTATAAATCCGGCCCCGAAAACAGCCGGGCCAGCGGCAGGCCTATGATGAGGGAAAGTACCATAACCCCTACGCCGTACAAAATAAGGGGCCACTTTTGGCCAAAGTTTTGCACGGTGCAGTATTTGTAAAAGGTGTTAAACACCAAGCACGGCACAAAGATGTAGGTTTCAAGCTTAGAAATAACAACCGAATCGTCGGCCGGGAGCAACTGCTTTTTATTAAAAATAAACCCCACGGCCATAAAGGTAAACAGCACCAGCATTTGGCTGAGCATAGAAGAAAATACCTGCATTTTTTAAACCTCCGTAAAAATGCCGTGCAAGGCGGCAACAGCGCTCCGCTTGCACGGCAGATATAATATAACACAAACAACACTTAAATGCAACTGTTATTCGGCTTTATTCGACCCAATATTTTCTTTTTTCCCGGCAGTTTCGCCAGCCGGAGCCGAATGTTCAATCTCCAGTATTAAATCGTTAAACCAGCGCTTGTGCAGTTTTATAGAAAAATAGCCAATAATACAGGCCAGCCCAGCGCCGCAAAAATCTACAATAATATCCTTCATGGTGTCGCCCAAGGCCGCCCGGCCAACCAGCTGCGTGCCGTTTTCCAGCATGTATTTTTGCATATTCAGCCCAAATAAGCCGTCGCCGGTGAATTCGTAAATTTCCCAAAATGCGCCAATCATAATGGCAAAGCAAAAGGCAAAAAAAGCTACAAAGGCCGGGCTTAGTGTTACGGGAACTTTTTTATCGTTATTTAAAATTCTTACAACCGAGAAACCCAAACAGCCCAGCATACCGCCGCTAAAAAAGTGCAAAATAGAATCCCAAAACGGCACGGCGTAATAAAAACTGCGCACCTCGCCCAAAAAAATGGCGCAGTACAAAAACACCACATACATAATTAGCATACCTGAGGGTATGCGAATTTTAAACCGGTGGCTTAAAAAGCTGGGCAAAAACAGGGCCAACACCCCTAGGCAGCATTGCAGCAGCATTAATAAATAATCGCTGCGGTGCCGCCCGCTGTAGGAAACAGCGTTTTCGCCGCCCGGCGTAATGCAAAGCATTACCGTTACATACCCAATTGAAACTACAAAAGAAAACAGCACAAAAATAAAAGCCCAACGGCTGATTTTTAAACGCTTTATTAGCTTTTTCACACCAAAACCCCCATTAAAACGGTTTTAAAGTTTGGCGGCCCTAAAACCACCGTTACACAGTATAACATATAACGGCGGCCGGCGCAATATGCATTTTCCTAACTTTTCCAGTAATTTCAACTACGTTACTGCTTTTACCGAATTTAATTTTGCACGGCACCGCAAAAATGCAGGGCAAAATTGTGGTCATGCGCCGCGGGTTTACGGTAAATCCTAAACCCCCGTGCCGCTGCCGCCCCGCTGCAGCTTACCCGACAAAGCGGCCTTATATCCCGCCCAAAACGGCGCAAAAAAGCGAGTGCGCCGGCCGCCTTAATTTTTAAAACGGCAAAACGCGCCCGCCACGCAAAATTTGTTACCTTTTTCGGTTTTGCAATACCTTTTCGTACCTTGCCCAGGCCTTGTCTACCGCCTGGCTCCAGGAGTAATAAACCTTTTCGCCGGCGGCCTTGCCCAAATTCTCTAAGGCGTTCTGCCGCACGGCCTCTACCAGCTTTTTGGCGCAGCTTTCAGCGTTTTCCTCGGCTAATAAGCCGGAAACGCCGTCCTGTACCCCTTCGGCGGCACAGCTGCCGCGCACTAAAAGGGAGGCGCAATCGCACGAGGCGGCCTCGCGCACCACTAAACCGGAGGTATCGTAAGTAGAGGGGAACAAAAACAGGTTGGCCCGGCTAAAATAGGCTTTAATTTTTTCGCGGTCGTAAATAGCGCCGGTAAAAATGGTTCGGTCCCCCAGCCCTAAATTTTTGGCGTACTGCTCAATGACCGGGCGGTCTACCCCGTCGCCCACAAAAATGGCTTTAAAGGGCACGCCGGCCTTGGCGGTAAGCTGCAGGGTGTCTAAAATCAACTGCAGATTTTTGTACCACATCATTCGGCCTACAAACAAAAACACCGTTTCGTTCGGGTCTAAGCGGTACAGCCGGTTAATTTCGTCTATTTGCGGCTGCGGCGCTTTTTCGTGGTCGTAGTCGGTTCCGTTGGGCATTACCAAATATTCGCCCTTGTAGCCAAACTGCTCTAAATCGCGCCCCGCCCCTTTCGAGACCACCCAAACCTCGTCGGCGTAGCGAATGTTATTTAAACAAAACTGCTTGGCAACCTTGCGCAAAGGGCGGTTGCGCACAAATTTATCAATATCAATATCAAACTTTGTATGGTAAGTGAAAATGGTTGGAATGTGCTTTTGAAAAACACCGGTGGCGTTCAGCTGCCGCGCTAAAACCATAGAGGCAAAGGGGCAGTGCACATGAAAAAGGTCTAAATGCTTTTTTAGCAGCTCGTTGATCGTGGTGGGCGAAAACGGGTTGCCCACCCGGTAAGGAATTTTATTCCACACCCCGGTAGAAGAATAACGGTAGACCTCGTAGGGGTAACGATCTACCACATGGGGGTATTTGGGGGTAATGACCACCGGGGTGCCGTACCGCTGCTCAATGTTTTCGGCGTAGCTTTTTACGGCGTTTGCTACACCGTCTATGGTAGGGGGAAAGGAATCGTTAAACAAACCGATTTTTAAAGACATTGTTTTATGCCTCCAGCCAATACAATTTTTTGCGGCCCCGTGCGCAGGCGGCCGCCCCGCTAAAGCAAGAAACCAAAGCTAAGAACCACACCGCCGCAGCACAGTAACATTTTAGCCTATTGTAACACACTTTTTTAAAAATTGCAATGCCGGCCTTAGCCCGCAAACGGCAAAATGGCAAAAACAACGGGCCACCAAATCAAAAATTGCCCGGCCCCCGTTTTGGGGCCGGGCACAGCTAAATTAGAACCAAAAAACAATTTTAAGCCGGCTTTGTTTGTTTTATGCTTTAGGGCAATAAAATTTATTCAAGGCCTAAATTTGCCCAACTTAAAGTTATTTAAGGCCGGCAAAAAGCCTAATTGAGCTAAGGCAAACGCTGTGCCGTTTTCCGCTTTATTCGGCCCCCAAAGGCAGGGTTACGGTAAACACCGTACCCTTACCGGGGGTGCTTTGCAGGGTTACGGTACCGTTGTGGTACTGCACGGCGTGCTTAACAATTGAAAGCCCCAGCCCCGTACCGCCCGAGGCCTTAGAGTGGCTTTTATCTGCCCTGTAAAATCGCTCAAACACGCGGGATTGATGCTCCGGCGCAATGCCAATGCCGGTATCGGCAACGGTTATCACAGCGTTTTGCCCCGTGCTTTGGGTAGTAACGGTAACGCTGCCGCCGGGCACATTGTACTTTACGGCGTTTTCGCAAAGGTTGTGCAAAACCTCCTGCAGCAGCGGGCGCACGCCGTTTACCGTTACCGGGCCGCCCTGCACGGTTACGGTAACATGCTTTTGCTGCGCCGGGCCCTGCAGCTCGGCAACCGCCGATTTAGCTAACGCGTTTAGTTCAACCTGTTCCCGCGGCATGGGGGCGCCCTCATCTAAGCGGGAAAGGCGAATAATATCCTCAATTAACGCTAAAAGCCGCGTGGCCTCTTTTCGCAGCATGCCGGCAAAGTGGGGCAGGTCCTCCGGCTTTACCATGTTATTTTCTATTAGCTCGGCGCTGCCAATAATGCCCTGCAGGGGCGTTTTAAGCTCGTGCGAAACATTGGCGGTAAACTCCCGCCGGGTGCGTTCGGCCAGGGCCTGCTCGGTAACATCAAACAGCAGCAGCACCGCGCCCAGCGTAGCGTTTTGCGAAACAATACGGCTAATATCGCACCGGTATTGCCGGCCGTTGCGTTCTAATTCTACCGCACTGTGCCCTTGCTGCAGCGCTTTTTGAATGGCCGCGCTTAGCTCGTGGCTGCGGTCTACCGTTAAAAAGCTTTGGCCTGAAAAATCACCCTCGGCGTTAAACAGCCGCGCGGCGGCCGGGTTAATGCTTACCACGCTGGCTTTATCATCCAGCAGCACCAGGCCCTCGTTCATGTAGCCGGTAATTTGGGCAAATTCATCCTTTTTTTGCTGCAGCTGCAACAGCTGAGCACGAATTTTTTTCTGCTGCAGGTTCATGCGGCTCAGCAAGGGGGCTAACTCCTCGTAGGTGTCGTTCTCGGTGGGGTGCTCCAAATCCAACTCGTTTAACGGGCGCACAATTTTTTTAGCCAACCGGCTGGCTAACAGCCAAGAAAACAGCAGCGCCAAAAACAGCACAATTAAAATGGGCTGCAGCATGCCTAAAATTAACAGCCAAATAGTAGAGCGGGCTGCGGCAATACGCAGCACGGTGCCGTTCTTTAGCCGGTGCGCCTCGTAAACCGTTTTTTGCAACAGGGTGTTGGAGTAGCGAACGCTTTCGCCCTCGCCGGTTTGCAGGGCCTCTTTAATCTCCTTACGGTCGGCGTGGTTTTCCAGCGTGGCGGTGTCGGCGGCCGAATCGTAAAGCACGCTGCCGTTGGCCGCCACCAGCGTTAAGCGGTAGCGGCTGGTTTGCAGGGCCGGCAGCATTTGCTGCCCCCCCTGCTCTACCGCGCCGGCAGCCAGCAATAGCTGGTCTTTTAACTGGGTTTGCTGCACGCCGCCAAAATAATTGTAAAGGCTGCCCATTATAATAACCAAGCTGGCGGCCAAAACGGCACTAACAGCCAACAAAATTGATTTTAATATTTTTTTGGTCATCATTCCGCCTCCCACCGGTAGCCCACATTGCGCACGGTTTGAATGTGGCTGCCGTATTCTAAAAGCTTTTGTCGCAAGGTACGAATGTGCATATCTACCGTACGGGTCTCCCCGTAATAATCCATACCCCAAATTTCAGAAAACAGCTGGTCTCGCGTAAAAACAACGCCGGGGTGCTGTAAAAAATGCCGCAGCAGCTCAAACTCCTTGTAGGTTAGCTGCAGCTTATTACCGTTCAGCGTTACGCTGCGCTCGGTAAGGTTTACCTTTAACGGCCCGCTTTGCAGGGCGGCCTTTTTCTGCGAGGCCTTGCAACGCCTCAGCACCGCCTTAATGCAGGAGATAAGCTCCATTACCCCAAACGGCTTGGTTAAATAATAATCGGCGCCTAAATCTAACCCCTGAATTTTATCGTACTCGGCGCCCCTTGCCGTTGCCATAACAACCGGTATGGCGCTGTATTCGGGGTTGGCCTTTAAACGGCGCAGCAGGGTAATGCCGTCCACCCCGGGCAGCATAACGTCTAAAACAATCAGCTCCGGCGTTGTTGTTTGCAGCGCCTGCCAAAAGGTGTTGCCATCGGCAAAGCCCTGCGCCTCAAACCCCGAGGTTTTTAGGGCGTACACCTCAATATCCCGAATGGCTGCGTCATCCTCTACGCAAAAAATCATTTTAGCACCCCTTACCGCATTTTATTTTTTTAAAAAGCGCTTATTCCGCGTGCTCACCGGTAACGGCAAAAATTACCCACTCGGCAAGGTTCACGGCGTGGTCGCCAATGCGCTCTAAGTACTTTGCAATCATTAACAAATCCAGCGCATATTCACCATCGGCCGGGTTTTGGGCAATGCTGCCAATCAGCTCCTGCTTAATATTGTCAAAATAACGGTCTACGGTGTTGTCGTCGCCTACCACCTTTTGGGCCAGGGCTAAATCGTGCTTTACAAAGGCGTCAATGCTTTCGGTTACCATGGCAATAACCGCCTTGGCCATCTCCCGCAGCAAGTCATCCCGCTGGACAGTTCGCCCGTTTAACAGGCAAACAATTTCGGCAATGTCCTCGGCCTGGTCGCCAATGCGCTCCATGTCCGTTATCATTTTAAGGGCGGCCGAGATCAGCCGCAGATCCTTGGCTACCGGCTGCTGGTGCAGCAGCAGCTTTAAGCAGGCGTTTTCAATATCCCGCTCCATGCGGTCAATTTCGCTGTCCAGCTTTGTTACCTTGCCGGCCAAGGCCGTATCCCCCAGCGTTAACGCTTTAGAGGTTAGGGCAATGGCCTCCTCACAAAGGGAGCCCATTTCTATTAACGCGTTATTTAAATTTTGTAATTGCTCATCAAACTGGCTGCGCATTAGCCAAACCTCCCTGTAATGTAATCCTCGGTTCGTTTATCTTTCGGGTTAGAGAACAGCTTTTCGGTGTCGTCGTACTCAATAAGATCCCCCAGCAGGAAAAACGCAGTTTGGTCGGAAATACGCACCGCCTGCTGCATATTGTGCGTTACAATAATAATAGTATACTTGCTTTTCAGCTGGATTGCAAGTTCTTCTATTTTAGAGGTAGAAATCGGGTCTAATGCGCTGGTAGGTTCATCCATTAACAGCACCTGCGGCTGCACGGCCAAAGCCCGCGCAATGCAAAGCCGCTGCTGCTGCCCGCCCGAAAGGCCTAAGGCGTTTTTCTTTAGCCGGTCTTTTACCTCGTCCCAAATAGCGGCGCCGCGCAGCGAGCTTTCAACCAGCTCATCTAACTTCGCGCGGTTTTTAATGCCGTGGGTACGCGGGCCGTAGGCAACATTATCGTAAATGCTCATAGGAAACGGGTTGGGCTTTTGAAATACCATGCCAATCTCCCGCCGCAGCTCGCTTACATCTACCCCCTGCCCAAAAATGTTTTGCTCGCGGTAGCAAACCTCGCCGGTAATTCGCACGCCGGGAATTAAATCGTTCATGCGGTTCAGGGTTTTTAAAAAGGTAGATTTTCCGCAGCCCGAGGGGCCAATAAGGGCCGTTATGCTTTTTTCCGGCACCTGCATATTAATATTTTTTAACGCCTGTTGGCTGCCGTACCAAAGGCACAAATCTTTTACGGTTATAATACTGCTCATAAGCTTCTCCTTTTTTTATAATACCGCTCAATACAGCCGGCCAGGGCGTTTACCAGCAGCATTAACAGCATTAAAATGGCGGCAATTGCAAAGGCTACGCCAAATTCGCCCTCCTCCTTTGCGTACACATAAAGGGCAACCGTTAGGGTGGCGCCGGCGCTGTTCAACCCCTCAAAAAATCCGTTTAAGGCGTGGGCAAATCCGGCGGTAAACAGCAGCGCGGCCGATTCACCCAAAATGCGCCCAACCGAAAGAATACAGCCGGTAATAATACCGTCTACACAGCCGGGCAGCACCACGGTGCGAATGGTGCGCCATTTGCCGGCGCCCAGGCCAAACGCCCCCTCGCGGTAGCTTTGGGGCACGGTTTTAAGGCTTTCCTGCGTGGTGCGCATAACGGTTGGCAGGTTCATAATAACCAAGGTTAGCGCCCCCGCTAAAATAGAGGTTTGCAGCCCTAAAAACTGGCAAAAAAACAGCATACCCACTAAGCCGTAGATAATTGAGGGAATACCCGAAAGGGTTTCGGCGGCGTATTCAATTACCGCCACCACCTTTTTGTTTGCGGCGTACTCGTTTAAATAAACCGCGGCGCCAACCCCTACCGGCAGCACCACAACCAGCGTTGCAACAATTAAGTACAGGGTGTTTAAAATATCCGGCAAAATGCCAATGGTGTTGGTTAGGTAGCTGGGCTTGGTGGTTAGCATTTTTAGGTTAATGTTTGGCAGCCCTTTGGCCATAACATAAACAATCATAAACACAACCAAAGCGGCTGTAAGCAGCGTGCAGCCCCACATTAGCGCCCGCATGGTACCAATGTAGGCCCGGCGTTTGGCAGAAATTTTGTTTTTCGGCATTTGGCGTTACCTCTTTTCCTTTTTTAAAAACAGGTTTAGGGTTGCGTTTATTAGCATAATAAATAAAAACAACACCAGCGCAACCGAGAATAACGCTTGCCGCTGCAGCCCGCTGGAGTAAGACATTTCGCTGGCCACCGCCGTGGTTAAAAAGCGTACGCTTTGAAACAGCTTTGGCATATTCGGCACATTGCCCGAAACCATCATTACCGCCATGGCCTCGCCAATGGCGCGGCCAACCCCCAGCACAACGGCCGCCGCAATGCCGCTTCTGGCGGCCGGCACCGAAACCTTAAAGTAGGTTTCTACCGGGGTGGCACCCAGCGCTAAGGAGGCGTCCTCGTACTCCTTGGGTACGGCGTCCAACGCCGTCATAGAAACCTTTACAATAGAGGGCAATATCATAATAGCCAGCACAATAATGGCGGCCAGCAGGCCGGAGCCGTCGGACAAATGAAACAGCTTTTGTATTCCCGGCACCAAAATTAACATACCAACCAGGCCGTACACCACCGAGGGGATTCCGGCCAGCAGGCTAACGGCCGACTGCATTACCGACCGCACCTTGGGCGGCGCCACCTTAGAAAGGTAAACCGCCGTTAAAAACGCAATGGGCACGCCAAGCGCAATGGCCCCGGCGGTGCCGTAAATGCTGGTTAAAATAAAGGGCAAAATGCCAAAAGACGGCTCTGCCGCCGTTGAAGCCCATGTTTTACCGAATAAAAATTTTGCCAGGCCAATTTCTTTCATAGCGGGAATACCGGCAATAATTAAGTACACCGTAATGAGCAGCACGCAGCCAACCGTAATAAGCCCCAACACCAAAAAAATGCCGTGCACTACCTGCTCTAACACCCGCGCTTTTTGTTTCATCATTTTAAAAATCCCTTCCCGTTGGTGTAAACCGGCGGCGTTTAAAGGTTGCCTTTACCCCCGGCTAAACCTTAGGGCAGAGCCGTTAAGCTCTGCCCGCTGGCGCTGCAGCCGGGGCACTTTTTGCCGGGGCTGCCGGGCGTTTGCCCGTTTTAGCTTAAGTTAAAAATTGTGCTGCGGCCTTGCCGATTATTTTTTAACCGGAACCGCACCGGCGGCTGCAATGGTCTTACTTACTTCGGCCGAGGTAGCGTAGTCAAAGAACTTTTGTGCTACGGCCGAAAGGGCGGTGCCCTCTTTGGTTACCAGTACAAAGGGGCGTTGTACCTTGTAGGTGCCGTCCTGCACCGTTTGCTCGGTGGGGGCTACGCCGTCTACCGTTACGGTTTTAACGCTTTCTTTTACGGCCGAAAGCGAGGCGTAACCAATGGCGTTGGCGTTTTGCGAAACCGTGGTAATCACATCACCGGTAGAGGTAAGCTCTTGGCGATATTTGCACTTTTCGGCGGTTTTGGTAATGCTCTCAAACCCGTCCCGGGTGCCGCTGCCGGCCTCGCGCCCAATTACAACAATTTCGCCGTCGGCGCCGCCAAGCTCTTTCCAGTTTTTAATTTCGCCGGTGTAAATTTTTGCAATTTGGTCAACGCTTAAATTTTTAACGCCGTTTTTCGGGTTAACAATTACGGCAATGCCGTCCAGCGCCAAAACCGTTTGCTTTAAACCCTTGGCTTTTTCGTCGTCTTTTAAATTACGGCTGGAAAGCCCAATGTCGCAGCGGCCCTCGCTTACGGCCTGAATGCCCGAGCCGGAGCCGGTGGGGTTGTAGGTAAAGGTAACGCCCTTGTTGGCCTGCTCAAACGCCTCGCCCAGCGCGCCAATTACCTTTTGCATAGAGGTAGAACCGTCGGTTGCTACCGTTCCGCTAACCGCCTCGGTGCCGGAGGCGCCGCTGCTGCTGCCGGAGGCAGTGCTGCTATCCCCGCCGCAGCCGGCCAACGCCGTTACGGCTAACAATGCGCAAAGAACAAAACTAACTAACTTTTTCATGCTTTCATCTAATCCTTTCAACTTTACATTTTCAAGGGGGCTTTCCCCTTGCTGCAATTACATCTTACCGCCCCCGTGTAAAAAGCAAAAGCCGGGTTTTGTAAAGTCTGTGTAAAATGCCAATGAGCAATTTTAAGGCGCCGGTTGACCTCTGCAAATTTGTTTGACAGCACCGGTACTTTATATTATAATAAAAATAAAATAGCAGAAAAATAAAAGAAAAGCGGCGTTTGGCGCGTTTTACAAAGCCGCCGCCTTATTTGCTTTAGAGGGAATTTATGCGTTACAATTTATCGAACAAAGCCACCATAGACCGACTGCTTACCGAGCACAATTTTTCGTTTAAAAAGTCGTTAGGGCAAAACTTTTTAACCAACCCCACCGTTTGCCCCCAAATGGCCGCCTTAGCGGCTAACGAAAACACCGGCGTGTTAGAAATTGGCCCCGGCATTGGCGTTTTAACCGCCGCCCTGGCCGAGCAGGCCAAAAAGGTTGTTGCCATTGAGCTGGATGAGCGCCTGCGCCCCATTTTAGCCACCACCCTGGCCGATTACCCCAACGCCAAGGTGATTTTTGGGGACGCGTTAAAGTTAGACCTAAACGCCCTAATTCAAACCGAGTTTTTGGGCTGCAGTCAGGTTACGGTTTGCGCCAATTTGCCTTACTACATTACTTCGCCGGTTATTATGGCGCTGTTAGAGCAGCGCCTGCCAATTAAAAGCATTACCGTTATGGTACAAAAGGAGGCCGCCGAGCGCCTTTGCGCCGAAATTCCCGGCCGGGCCGTTGGCGCCATTACCCTGGCCGCTGAGTATTACAGCACGCGGCAAATTTGCTTTGCCGTTGGCCGCGGCAGCTTTACCCCCGCCCCTAAGGTAGACAGCGCCGTTTTACAGCTAACCCTGCGCCCGGTGCCGCCCGTAGCCGCCCAAAGCGAGCAGCTGCTGTTCCGGCTTGTTCGCGCCGCCTTTATTCACCGCCGCAAAACCCTGGTAAACAGCGTTTCGGCCTGCGGCTTGGCCGGCAAAGCCGAGCTTACCGCCGCTTTGCAGCAGCTGGGGCTTGCCCCAACCGCGCGGGCCGAGCAGCTAAGCCTGCAAAATTTTGCCGATTTAGCCAACGCGTTAAACCCTTAAATTTTAGCCTAAGCTTTACCCGCTCCGGCCCGGCATTATTTTTTTCGAGGTGATTTTTTTGAAAACCGTTTGCATTTTAACCGGCGGAACCTCGGGCATTGGCAAGGCAACCGCCTTAGCTTTGGTACAAAAGGGGTGCGTGGTTTACGAGCTTTCGCGCCGCAATAACGCCACCCCCGGCACCACCCACCTTTGCGCCGATGTTACCAACAGCAGCGCCGTAACGGCTGCTGTGCAAACCGTATTGCAGCGCGAGGGCCAAATTGACCTTTTAATTAACAACGCCGGGTTTGGCATTTCCGGCGCGGTTGAATTTACCGGCGTTGAACAGGCGCAGCAACAGTTTAATGTAAATTTTTTTGGGGCGGTGCGGCTTTGCCACGCCGTTTTACCCGTAATGCGGCAGCAAAAACGGGGCCGAATTGTAAACATCGGCTCGGTTGCCGGGTTTATTCCAATCCCCTTTCAGGCGTACTACTCGGCCGCCAAGGCCGCCCTTAGCGCCTACACCGCCGCCCTGGCCAGTGAGGTTGCCCCTTTTGGCATTACCGCTGTTTGCGTGCAGCCCGGCGACATTAAAACCGGCTTTACCGCCGCCCGGCAAAAAACCGTTTTAGGCAACGAGATTTACGGCGGCCGCATTGCCCGCTCGGTTGCTAAAATGGAAAAAGACGAGCAAACCGGCATGACCCCCGAACGCGCCGCCAAAACCATTGTAAAAACAGCGCTGGGGCGTTCCCGCTCCCCCGCCCGGTGCATTGGTTTTTCTTACAAGCTGATAAGCCTTTTGGTGCGGCTGCTGCCCCGCCGCACCGCCCAGGTGCTGGTGACTAAGCTTTACGCAAAGTAAGGGGCTGAACGGTTACTTTATTGCATAGCCAGATTAAAAACCACAGCCGCCAAAAATGGCGGCTGTGGTTTAATTTAAAAAATTGTATTAAGGTCTAACCACAAAGCAGGACGAACACCAATAGCATCATAGGCGACATAAGAACCATAGCAGCCGCTCGAGCCGTCAATGAAAACATAAGCAGCGTAATTCTGAGTCCCACCGGGCGACCGCAGCCACCACCGGCAGGTGCCTTCATTTTTTGCATGTACATAAGCACCGTGTGCAATAGCATACGCTGTGGGTATACATTTTCTATCTTTGGCAAACGAAAAATACTTTTCCGCTTCCGTAATACTCAATAAGAACACTTTGTCGGTTGTGGCATTACCGGGATTTATATTATCAAAAAACGGGTTTTTGTCCGCAGCAACGGTTGTGCTTTGAATTTGGGCTTGTTCCTCCGCACTGAAAGCGTTATTAAGAAATGTACCATTCATCCATTTGCGAAGTGAACAGCTTTCCCATGTTACATCTTTGTTCAATGTGTCATACTGTTGGCAATCAAGTGCCTTATTACTAACAAGAAGCAAAGACATACCCTCTTTATCGAGCACAATCCATTCTATTTTCTCTTTTCCGTTGGAGGTATTATTGTCTTGCTCGTAGGCTCCAAATGTATATAAGTCACCGACTTTAATATTTTTAATTTCATTCCATTTTTCTCCATATTTCCCAATATAGCAATTTTCAATTTGCCTTTCGCTGTCTTTGTACCCATTTAAAGACTGAAAAGCTGTAATTGCATTGTCATAATCTCCGCTTTTGTAAAGTGCTAAAGCGGAGTTATAATTGCTATTTGGTATAATAACTGTATTTAGCACAATGATAAATGTAACACAAACACAAACAATTGGCAGAGCAATGGCAATAATCTTTTTTCGCTTTTTTGCGGCTTTCTCGGCGGCAATACGCCGTTCTTCTGCCTTGCGCTCGGCCTCCAGGAGTTCGACTTCTTCCTTAGCTTTAATTTCCTCTATTTTTCTTTGACAAATGATGATCTGCTCATCAGTATCCTTCCAACCGGAAATTGTTTTGAATATTTGGATTGCTTTTTGATAATGGGCAACCTTTTCACCGCTCATCTTTGACTTAGCAGATGAATACATTGCTTCTTTGCGGCATATTTCAGCTTTTTCACGACATTTTTCTGCAAGTTCAGCTGCGTCCTTAAAACCGCTGATAGACTTGAACTTATTGGCGGTTGATTTATAAGCATCCTCTGTATTTGCCGCATTCATTACATTTAAAGCGTCGTTGTAAATTTCGGTCAGGCGAGCGTTTTCGTTGCGGTCTTTTATATAGGCTATATAACCGTGCATTTCAGTTTTAAGTTTCTCGTTACCAAAACGAAGCACTTTTCCATAGTTTTTTCTATCGTCAAATGGTTCAGCGCAATTTGCCAATTGCTTGCGCTTTTTTACCTGCAACTCTGCCATAAGCTTGCCAAGGTACGCTTCGGCACATTCCGGGTCCATATCAAGAACCTTTTCACAATACTCGTCTGCTTCTTGCCAATTTTTATCCTCTAAAAACATAAAGGCGCGTTTAAGCAATGGCGCCATGTTAGTGTTTTCAAAATTCAAGGTATTGGCTTTTGCCGCTGTTAAGCTTGGTGCATTGGCAGAAACAATTTTTTCAATTCCCCGAATTAGGTCCTGCATAAAGCCAAGCTTAGACATATCCTGCGCCTGCAGGTGCGAAAATTCCTCCGGCAGATCGTACGGGTCCATATCGCGATAAGCAGGAATTAACGCCTTTTTGCCGCTCGATTTTTTTACTAGTGCCAAATACCGGCTCCACTCATTTTTAACCCAAACGGCGTTAAAATACTCGGCCCTTGTGCCTAAAACTACCATTACCTTTGCCGAATTTAGCGCCGCAAATATGTAAGGCTCGTAAGCCGTGCCCAATTTATCCTCCAAAGTAATGCGGGCAAAAAACACCTTAAAGCCGGCGGCCGTTAGCTGGTGGTACAAATCGTTCGCCAGCACGCTATCCGGCGTTCTGCGGCCGGAGCTATCGCTTTCCTTATAGCAAATAAAAACATCAAAAGGGTCCTCCTTTTGCGAAATGGCTAAAATCCCCTTTTGAATTTCGTTAATGGCGGTTGCCTCTTGCTCGTAAACCTCCCGCTGAGCCGCGCTGGCGTATTGCAAGGCAGATTTATAATCCTCGTCGTCAAAAATCGAGGTAAACTGGGCGCGGTTTACGGTTGGCACCCGTTTGTGTGTAGCCGGGTCCTCAACATATTCAATTCCGTAGCGGCACAAAACCAACGACCAATAAGCCTCCGAATCGGTTCCGTCCTCGCTTAAAATTTGCTCGTAAATGCTCATCGCCTTGTCAAAATCGTTATTTCGGCGAAAATGGTTGGCACGGTCGTACAGGTTGGCTTTTTTGTCGTCATCTAACCGCGGCAGGGTTTGCTTTGTACCGCAGCTATCGCAAATGCCAACGGTATCGCCTTTGGCGAATTCAACCGTACCGCCACACATTTTACATTTAAAAACAGACATTTTGCTCTCCTCACTTTAACAATTTACATTTGCAGTTTCTGGCCCCAATTAGGGCTACCAGCTCCTCGGCTAAGGCCGGGGCTTTTTCGCTGTTATTTAAAGCGACGGCAAAGCCTGCAAATTTTTCGGCAATTTGCTGCTCCTGCCCGTAAAGCTCGGGGCTGCTAACGGGGTCGGAATACCGCAGCGCATTGTACACCTTTTGGCAGGCGGCCTTACAGGGCTCGCTTTGGGCGCTAAGCTGCAGCGCCCCCGCCTCGGCGGTTAAGCTTTTAAACAGCCCGATTTGGCGGCTAACCTTTTCATCTACCGCCGAAACGGCCGCAGCGGCCGCTTTTGCTTTTAAAATTGCAATGGCGTTAAAGCCCAAAACCAGCAGGCAAGCAAGGGCGCCCGCCCAGCCCGGCAGGTTTGGAATAACCATTGCCGCCCCGCCCAAAATTAAGGTTAAAACCAACCCCGTGTAGCTAAGCGTTACCAACGGCAAATTGTAAAACAGCTTTTTTAAATTGGCTGCACGAAAGGCTAAGTACGCGCAAACAAGCTGGCCCGCAAAGGCGGCGGTTACAAAAATGTACCCCACCCAAAAGGCGCCGCCGAATTTTAAATACCCGCCGGCAGAGCTTGGCGTTACAAAACAAACGGCGTTAAAAAGCAAAAGCAAAATTGCCCAGCAGGCAGCGTAAAACTTAAAATTCTTTTTCAATTTTGTTCCCTCCGGTTATAAAATTCCCTTTAACAGCTCCGCTTTTAGGCTGTTAAATTCCTCATCGCTAATTAGGCCGGCGGTTTTCATAACCGCTAATTTTTCAACCCTTTCTTTAAAAGCCTGCATATTATTTTCCGGCTGCGCCGCAGCGGGCTGCCCGGCCGCACCGGCGGGGTTTAGCGCGCCGCCAACGGCGTTACCAACCACCGAGCCAACCGCGCCGCCAACGCCGGCCATGGTGCCAAGGCCAACCCCCATGTTGGTAAACTGGCCAACCGCCTCGTTTCTTGCAACATCCTGCGCAACATCAAACCCGCGCTCCTGCGCGTAGGTGTAGCCCTCCTGCGCGCGCTTAGCGGCCTGCGCTTTAGAATCTATTACAACCTTTTGCGCCTCGGTCTCGGCGTTTATCAGCTCGGTTTGCTGCCGCAGCTTAGCCTCGGCAATATCGGCGTATTGCCGAAAGTGCAGCTCTTTAAATTTTTCGTACTGGCGGTCGCCGTCCGGCTTTACTACCGTGGTAACAAAAAAGCGCTCTAAGCATACACCGTAATCTAAAAAATCGGGCTCTAACAGCTTTTTAATGCTTTGCGAAAACAGGGTTAAGTTTTCATCAATTTCAAAAATATTAATGCTGTTGGTTTTCATTACCTGCGCAATGTAGGTTTTAACCCGCGTCATTAAAAAGGCCCTAAAAAAGGCCACCAGCTGTTGCTGGCCCAAAAAATTCTCGGTGCCAACCAGCTTTAGCAGCAGCTTGCGGCCATTTTCAACCCTCAAAGCCATTTCGCCGCTTGCGCCAATAGAAATGGGAAAACCGTAGGTAGGCTCTATGTACTGCACCTTGCTGTCGGTGCCCCATTTAATAGACATCTGCTCGGTTTTGTTAATAAAATAAACCTCGCAGTGAAAGGGGGAACGCTCACCCACGGCACGGTTTAACGCCTTGCCAAGCTTGGGGATATTTTGCGTTTCAAGGGTGTAGCGCCCCGGCCCAAACAGGTCTAAGGCCTGGCCGTTCATAAAAAAGATTGCCTCTTGACTTTCGTGAACAATTAATTGCGTCAGGCTGTTAAAATCCTCGCTGGGGTGTTTCCAAATAAATGTTGAATTGTTGCCTTCGTACTGAATAACTTCTGCAATTTGCACCAAATAACCTCCTCTGATTCTGTCAAAAGGTATACTTTTTGACAGTAAGGGGCTACGAAAATCGTTTGTGAAATTTGTTTGCAATTCGACCGGCGCAAACCAATTAATTGTGAAAATTATGGTAAAATACTTGCAATATATTGGGAAACATGATATACTTGTAATGTTAAATCGCGACTGTCATTAGGTATACCTTTTGACAGTGGCTTTTTATTTTTGGCCTTTTCGGTAGGCGCGCAGGCGGCGGTAAAAGGTAGATTCGCTTAAACCGTAGCGGGCGGTAATTTGGTCAATGGTAATCAGCCGGCTGTCCCAGGTTTTAACCAGCTCTGCAAAATCTGCCGGTTCCGGCAGGCCAGGCCGGCCAAACTGCACCCCGCGGGCCTTTGCCGCGGCAATGCCCTGTGCCTGCCGTTTTTTAATGTTTTCTCGCTCGTTTTTCGCCACAAACGAAAGAATTTGCAGCACCAAATCGGCAATAAAGGTTCCCATCAGGTCTTTATCCCGTCGGGTGTCTAACAGCGGCATATCCAGCACGCAAATATCAACCCCTTTTTCCTTGGTTAAAAGGCGCCACTGCTCCTGCACCTCCTCGTAATTGCGGCCCAGGCGATCAATGCTTAATAAATAAAGGGTATCGCCCGGGCGCAGGCGCTTTAAAAGCCGCTTGTACTGCGGGCGGTTAAAGCTTTTGCCCGAAAGCTTATCGAAATACAAATTGTTTTTTGGAATTTTGCACGCCAGCAGCGCGGTCAGCTGCCGGTCCTCGTTTTGGTCGGTGCTGGAAACCCGAATGTAGCCAAAGTTATTCATGTAATTAAACCTCCGTTAGGCTGTAAATTGCCTAAAAATAGCGCGCCGGGCCGGTTTGGTTAAAAAGCAAACCTCTGCCGGCGGGCGCCCCCGCCGATATAACCGCAGCGCACAAAGCCGTACCCGGCAAAGCGGCGCACACAGCCGTACCCGGCAAAGCGGCGCACACAGCCGAAACCGCCGTGCCCCGGCCCGTTTAGCCGGCTGCCTTTTTAGCGCCAGCCTAAATTGTAACGAAGATTTTAAAAAATTGCACCCCTGCTTTGCCCGCCCTTTAGCACGGCGGGCAAAAAAACAGCCGGGGGCCAAAAGCCCCCGGCTGCCGCTTACAAGCAAGCTTATTTCATGCTGTTCTCGTAAGCTTCAATCATCTTTTTATTATATTATCATAAACAAAATCGAAAATCAATATGAATTTTAAAACTGCAATGTTATTTTTAATTTTTCCTAAAACGGCAACAACTTAAGAATATCTTGAATATTATGTAACCTTTCAAAGCAGTGTAAAATAAAAAGCACTTACTATGCTTTATAGTTTTTGTTCAAATTCATCTCTGTTGTTCGTTTTCATTTCAATTCTTTCATTGCATTTTAACATAAAAAAGGTAGACACATGGTGGCTTTTCATGTATCTACCTTTATTTTACTGCTGCATTTAGCAAGTGGTTGTAATTTAGCTTACGGGCAGGCTTACGGCCCTTTTGCTCCGTTTAAAAAGTGGCGGGCACTTTACAATTGCTGCAACGCCTTATTTTCAACACCTTTGCACCCTTTTAAAAAGCAGTGCACATTTTTTTGAATACATTCAATTAATTTTTTGTTTGCGGTTTCGGTCTCGGTTTTAGGTACAAATGGGCATTGTTCCACATTTAGGCCAAACAAAACCTCGGCCCACACGCAGGCAGCCAAATAGCGGCCGTACAAATAGCTTAAATGAAAACCATCTCGGCACAATGAAAGCCCGCCGTTTTCAATTTTAAATTCGCTAACACTTTCTCTAAAATGCTGCACCGTGCTGCCAACCGGAATTAGCTCGGCACCAATTGCTTGAGCTGCGTTTCGGTAGGCGCTTTGCAGGCTGTGAAACATTACCTCCTGGCTGTTTTGGTAGTTGGCAAACCCGCTGTGTGTGCTGTTAACCTCGTAAGCCCAGGTTTCGTGCAGGTACAGCTTGGCCAACGGCTGCTTTTGCTTTAAGTAGGCGGTAATGTTTTTTAAATACGGCTCGTAGGTTTGGGGCAGCCCGCTAAAATGGCTTGCTTGCTGCAAGGTAATAATGTCCCACTGTTGTTTTCCAACAACATCTGTAATGCAAACCTTTTCTTGCGGCTCCCCGTTTATTTCAAGAACATACTGCTCCG
>CABQLY010000017.1 GCA_902465155.1 uncultured Oscillospiraceae bacterium
GCTCTATTCGTCACTCTTTTTTTATTCTCTGTAACACATCTATTGTAAACCTACATTTGCTTTTAAATATTTTTTTGCAAAAAGCCTTGACTACCGGCCCTTAATATGTTAAAATAATTGCTGTTGTTAAAGTATGCGGGTGTAGTTCAATGGCTAGAATTCCAGCCTTCCAAGCTGGCTGTGTGGGTTCGATTCCCATCACCCGCTCCAAACGAAAAGGCCGGCTGCAGTCTTTTCGTTTTTGTTTGTACACACCATTATTCATTTTTTATTTGCGCTTGTAGCTCAGGTGGATAGAGCAACTGCCTTCTAAGCAGTGGGTCGGGGGTTCGAGTCCCTCCAAGCGCGCCACAAAAAAAGCAATTGCAAATAGCAATTGCTTTTTTTAGTTCTGTTTGCCTTGCGGCAAGTAATATTGCCTTTTGGCAGTAATGTTTAACCTTTTCGGGCAGTACGCCCAACCTTTTCGGGCAGTAATGCTTAACCTTTTCGGCAGTACTGCCCAAGCTTTCGGGCAGTATTCGCTTTGCGAGCGTAGGGCAAACAGTACAGCGCTGTGCCGCAGGCGCAATATTGCTTTTTGGGGGCTAAAAATTTACCGTCAACAATTCACCGTCAAAATTTTACCACCCAAAATTTAACGCCAATAATTTACCGCCAACAATTTACCGCCAACAATTTACCGCCGAGCAAGGGCAAAACGGCTTTTTGCCTGCCGTTTTTGCAAGGCGCCGGCCTAACCCTTGCTTACCTTAAAAATAGTGGCGTCGCAGCCCCGCAAGCTGTTGCCGTTGCCGTAAATAATTTTTGCGGTGTACCCTTTTTTAACGCTGTAATTTAAAGCAACGGCTTTGTTACTGTAATTAATGGCGGTAACAATGTAGCCGCCTTGGCACGCGCTTTCGGTAACCCCAACACGCGGGTCGTTTATTCTAATTAAATAGTCGTCGGCGGCCTTTTCAACCGCTTCAATTAATTGGTAAACCTTGTAAAGGCCAAAGCTTTCACTGTAAGCGTTATACCTTTCGGCCGCAATTTGCTCCAAGCCAAAATTCAGCAAATAAACAAACCCTTTACCCAGCCTGTGCTTGGTAAAAACGGGGTTTCCCTCCTCGTTTGCCGCCAGCACCTCGGCGCCGTTTGCTTCAAACAAAATTTCTTTCTCGTTAAAATATTCAATCTTACCGAACGAAAAATGCGCCGTGTGCTGTTTTTGCTTTTTGGCCATTCCAAGCGAGCGCAGGCCAAATTTTTTCTCAAACTCGCAAAACTGTGCGTTAAACGCCGAAACATAAAGCGCCGCGCCCTGCTCTACCCTTTCAAACAGCTTATCATAATCCTCTTTATTAACAAAAGCGCCGCCGCAGCAGCCGGGAAAAATAATAATATTGGTTTTTGGCAGTTCATCGCAGCAATTTACAATAGAAAGGTTTATTCCGGCTTGCTTGGCAAGAATATACGCCGCCATGGCCTTATCCTGCCGGGCACCCTTTGGCAGCACGCAAACGGCGTCGGTGCGCTTTGGTTCAATTTTAGGCAGGGTTTCAATCAGGTCCGATACCTTTTTAAGCTCCCGCCCCACCAATTTGGGCGACCGATCCACCTTTAATAGGCCTAAATTCCGTTCAATCATGCTCCAGGAGTACGGCGGCTCGGTTAGCAATTCGTGCTCCATGCCGCACCACCACAGGTAGCCCTTTAGGTTATTGGCCCAGGCCGAAATAGCGTTCACGCGCAAAAAGTCGGCTGCAGCTGTTTCGTTGCCTAAGGTTTCCGAAAAGCAGCCCTGCTCTTGAATCATACACGGCTTACCCGAAACGCCGGCGTACAGCTCGCTTTGCGCCGTTGGCAAAATGGTGGTGCGCATTTGGTTCATTGGCTCAATATCGTTATGAATGGTTGGCGAGGGGTACGGGTGTGTTGTAAGCAGGTCGCAAAGCTCCCCTTGGTCTTTTATAAACCAGTAATTCCCGCCGTCATCCTCTGCCGAAAGGGCGTGCATGCCAGAGGCAATTGGCCTTTCGGGGTCGGCGGCGCGAATTGCGTTTCGAACCGTTGCGCTCCAATTGTACGCCGCAAACCTTGAGGGCACCTGCTCTATGCAGTTGCACTCGTTGCCCAAATCCCACATTACAATATTGGGAATGTTTTTAAACTCGTTTACCAGCTTTGTTACATAGCGGTTGGTCAGCATTAACGCTTCGTCGTCGGTCAACAGCCCTTTATTCTGCAAAGCCGGCGGAAAAAACAGCCGCCCGCTCATCCAACCGGTAAGCAGCGAAACGGTAAGCTCCATTCCGTTGTTGTTTGCAATTTCTGCAAGCCGCTTAAATCGCCGAATCATTTTTTGGTCAACATAATCCGGTGCTTCACACTCGGCGCCCTTTGGCACAAAATATTCCCGCTGTGCACCCTGGTAGGTTAAATATTTATCTACCGGTTGAAAATCCCGCCAGTTTGGAAAAACGCGCAGGTGCTTTACCCCCATTTTTTTCAAAGCGGCAAGGTCGTCCCTTACTACTGATTCGTCCCAATTTTTCCACATATCGGTGCCCGAGGCACTATCCCAATAATTGCAGCCAAGCAAAAATTTGCTCACAATAAAACACTTCCCCTAAAAAAATTTAAGGCCGTTTTTCTGTGTAATTCCCGCCCGTTAAACGGGTGGTTTGCACAAGGGCTATAAGCCCTAAAAAAATAAACCCGCCTTTGTGTACCAGTATATACGCTGCTTTTAAACAGTTCAATACACAAAGGTGGGTTTGTATTGCACAAAAGTTTGATTACCTGCTTTGGCCGGGCGATCGTCCGAATTTGTTTTTGTAAATTCTGCAAAAATAAGCCGAATTTTCAAACCCGATCTGCTTTGCAATTTCGTAAACCGGCATTTGGGTGCTTTCAAGCAGTACGCAGGCAAGGTTTAACCGCTCATCTCTTAAAAACTCGGTGTACTTTTTTCCGGTTTCTTTTTTAAAAAGGGTGCCCAAATAATTTGGCGTATAGCCCAAATGCTCCGCCAGCGATTTTAAGGTGATTTCTTTTTCTACATGAAGCTTGGTGTGCATAATTGCCCGAAGAATAACTGGGTCAAGCGTTTTAATGGTGGCGTTTGGCTTTTCGCAGCCGCTGTTTTGGCTATTAAGCTTAATGAACGCCGCCGTAAATTGAACCAGGCCGGCAGCCAGGCAAAGAACATCATCGCTTTCGCCCTGCGCCAAAGCCAAAGTATCTAACGCAAAGCAAAGCCTTTTAATTTGGTCTTGGTTAAGGCTTGCCAATATAAAGCTTTTGCTGCACAGCCTTTCGGTAAAGCTTTGGCTAATAATCCCCTCCCGAAAACGCATTGTTACCACGGTTGCATCATTAAAAAAGTTAATCTTTTGCACCGAGCCCGGCATACAAAACACACAATCGCCGTCGCTCAGCTGCAGCTCGGTATTATCGGTAATTGTTTTTGCGCTGCCTTTCAGCAAAATTTCAATCTCAAAAAAAGTGTGGTAATGCAAAGCCGATTCTCTGGCCCCGTCGCACACCGTTATATTCAAGCTTTCAGAATTAAAAATCAGCTCATTTTTGTCGTACGATCTCCCAAGCGTAACAAACTTTAGCATATCGGCATTTTTCGGCACGGTCGTCATCCCCTTTTTGTTACAAGTTTACTATAGCACAGGCCAAGCGGGTTGTCAATCTATTAAAACACGGTTTATAAAAAGGGCAAAACAAAGCAGCAAGGGCGCGCCGGCCTTGCCAAACAAAAATGAACCGTTTAGGGCAAATGATTTTTCGTTGAAAAGCGGCGCTTTCTATGTTATACTGTTAAATAGAAAGCAAAATAAAGGCTTTTAAAAAGTACAACCTTGTTTTAAAGCGCAAATTTTAAATGTTACGAAAGGGGTTATTTTAATGGGACTTATTAAAGCGGGAATTGGCGCGCTTGGCGGCACCTTAGCCGACCAGTGGAAGGAATTTTTTTACTGCGAGGCACTGCCGAAAGAGGTGCTGGTGGCCAAAGGGCAAAAGCGGGTCAGCGGCCGTTCCTCCAACACCAAGGGCAGTGACAACATTATTTCAAACGGCTCGGGCATTGCGGTGGCCGACGGCCAGTGCATGATTATTGTAGAGCAGGGCAAAATTGTTGAGGTTTGCGCCGAGCCCGGCGAGTTTACATACAACACCTCTACCGAGCCCTCTATTTTTTGCGGCAGCCTTGGCGCCGGAATTAAAGAAACCTTTAAAACCGTTGGCAAGCGCTTTACCTACGGGGGCGACACCGGCAAGGACCAACGCATTTACTATTTTAACACCAAGGAGCTTATTGACAATAAATTCGGCACCCCCAACCCCATTCCGTTCCGGGTGGTAGATTCTAAAATTGGGCTGGATATTGATGTTTCGGTGCGCTGCTCCGGCGTGTATTCCTACAAAATTGCAAACCCGCTGCTGTTTTACACCAATGTGTGCGGCAATGTGGAGCGGGAATATACCCGCGACGAGCTGGACAGCCAACTGAAAACCGAATTTATTAGCGCCTTGCAGCCGGCGTTTGGCAAGCTTTCCGACTTAGAGCTGCGGCCCAACCAAATTGTAACCCACAACACCGAGCTGGAAACCGCCATGAACACGGCGCTTTCGGCCAAGTGGGGCGAGCTGCGCGGCCTAAAGGTAGTTAGCATTGCCCTTGGCTCGGTTACCCTGCCGGAGGAGGACGCCGAGCTGATTAAGCAGGCCCAGCGCACCGCCATTATGCGCGACCCGACCATGGCGGCCGCCACCCTAACCGGCGCCCAGGCCGACGCCATGCGTGCCGCTGCCGCAAACGAAAACGGCGCTATGGCCGGCTTTATGGGCATGGGCATGGCCATGAACGCCGGCGGAATGAACGCACAAAACCTATTTGCTATGGGCCAGCAGCAGGCCGGGCAACCGCAAAGCGCGCCCCCCGCGCAAGCCCCCGCACAGCCTGCGGCAAACAGCTGGCAATGCACCTGCGGCGCTACCGCCACCGACAATTTCTGCCCCGAGTGCGGCGCTAAAAAGCCGGCCGAACCCTCCGGTTGGACCTGCGCCTGCGGCGCCGTAAACCAAGGCAAATTTTGCCCAAACTGCGGGGCCAAAAAGCCGGCCGGCGCTCCCCTTTACCGCTGCGATAAATGCGGCTGGCAGCCCGCCGACCCTAAAAACCCGCCCAAGTTTTGCCCCGAGTGCGGCGACCCGTTTAACGACGACGATAAAATTTAACAGGCGCTGCCCTTAACAATTAAAAGGCTTTGCGGGCAGGCCGCCGCCCGGCTGCGGTAAGCAAAAGCAGCCTTAAATTTGCTTGCCGGGCTTTTGGCGGGGCAGCCCGCACCCTAAAACCGAAAGGAGCTGGCCCCTTGCAAACCCTACAAGAATACAAATGCCCCTGCTGCGGCGGCGCCATTGCGTTTGACAGCAGCCTGCAAAAAATGAAGTGCCCGTATTGCGACACGGAATTTGATTTAGAAACCTTAGCCGGTTACGACGAAGGCCTAAAGGCCGAGCCGGACAGCATGAGCTGGGAAACAAACGCCGGCAGCGAATGGCAGGAGGAGGAAAAAGGCAGCCTGCGCTCTTATGTTTGTAAGTCCTGCGGCGGCGAAATTATTGGCGACGCCACCACTGCGGCAACCTCCTGCCCGTTTTGCGGCAACCCTGTTGTTATGATGCAGCAATTTTCGGGCGCGCTAAAGCCCGATTTGGTTATTCCCTTTAAATTAGATAAAAACGCCGCCAAGGCGGGGCTGCAAAAGCATTTAACCGGCAAGCGCCTGCTGCCAAAGGTGTTTAAAGACCAAAACCACATTGACGAAATTAAAGGCGTTTATGTGCCCTTTTGGCTGTTTAACACCAACGCCAACGCCCAAATACGCTACCGCACCACCAAGGTTCGCGCCTGGAGCGACAGCGATTACGACTACACCGAAACCGGCCACTTTTTGGTGCGCCGGGCCGGCAGCGTGGGGTTTGAGCATGTTCCGGTAGATGGCTCTACCAAAATGGCCGACGACTTAATGGAATCTATTGAACCGTACAATTTTGCCGACGCGGTAGATTTTAAAACGGCCTATTTGGCGGGCTATTTTGCCGATAAATACGATGTTACCGCCGAGCAAAGCGTGGCGCGCGCCAACCAGCGGGTTAAAAAATCTACCGAGGAAGTTTTTGCCTCTACCGTAAAGGGCTATTCCTCCATTACCACCGAAAGCAGCAATATTCAGCTAAGCGGCGGAACCGCGCAATACGCGCTGTACCCGGTTTGGCTTTTAAACACCACCTGGAACCAAAAAAAATACACCTTTGCCATGAACGGCCAAACGGGCAAATTTGTTGGCGACCTGCCGGTGGACAAAGCCGCCGCCACCCGTTGGACCTTAGGGCTAACGGTTTTGCTGGGTGCGGCCGCCTACGGCGTTATTTTTTTGCTGCACCTGTTTGGCATTTTGTAAGGGGGCGTTTGCATGAAAAAAAGAGTTTTAGCTATTATTTTTGCTTTGCTGCTTTGCTTTAGCTGCGCGCTGCCCGCTTTGGCCGAGGCCGGCTTTCAAACCGAATACGCCCGTTTCAGCGATTCGGCCAACCTGCTTTCAAGCGAGCAGGCCGAAGCCCTGCTAAACCGGCTGAACAGCATTAGCACCCGGCAGCAGATGGATGTTATTGTGGTAAACACCAACGACTTAGAAAACCGCAGCACCGCCACCGAGCTTGCCGACGACATTTACGACCAATGCGGCTTTGGCTACGGCGAAAGTAAAGACGGCCTGTTGCTGCTTATTTCTATGCAGGACCGCGACTGGGCCATTTCTACCTGCGGCAGCGCCATTTCGGCCTTTACCGACGCCGGGATTGATTACATTGGCGAAAAAATTACGCCCAGCCTTTCAAGCGGCGATTACGCCGCCGCGTTTAACACCTTTGCCGATTTGTGCGACGATTTTATAACCAAGGCCAAGGCCGGCACGCCCTACACCAGCCGCACCCTGCCCAAAGAGCCGCTTTCGCCCATTTATATTCCCGTGGCAATTGCCATTGGTTTGGTGCTGGCTTTAATTGTTGTTGGCTGCATGAAGGCAAAATTAAAATCGGTGCATTTTAAGGCGGCGGCCAACAGCTATGTTAAAAGCGACAGCCTAAAGGTTACCGAAAGCAGCGACCTTTTTCTTTACAACACGGTTACCCGCACCGAAAAGCCTAAAGAAAGCGACTCCGGCGGCAGCAGCACCCACACCTCGTCCTCCGGCACTACGCACGGCGGCGGCAGCGGTAAGTTTTAATTTGTTTAGCGCTTTAAGTATAGCGCTTTTTAAGCAATAGATTTGCTTTACGGCAAATTTGGCGTAAAATTAAAACAAAGCCACCTTAAGGCAATAAAAATACCATTTAAAGGGCTGCCCTTGCCGGGCCGCCCTTTTTTTGCAAAGCAACGGCTGTGGCCAAAGCGTTTAAAAGCAACAAAAAACCGGGCGGCTGCCAAACAGTTTTAGCAGCTGCCCGATTTAATTTAATTTGTTTTGGTTTATTTTTGGCGGCGCAGTTTATGAAAGGCAATGTAAAGCCCAACCAGCAATAAGGTGCTGCCGCACAGCACAAGGTACATTCCGCCAAACCCAACCCTGTTGCCAAAAAAGCTAAGGTTGCAATCAAACCCGTCACGCAGGGCGCTTAGCGTGCTGCCCGGCAGCCGCAGCGCCTCCAGCTCGTTAAACGCGCCGCGCAGGCAGTGGTTTCGCAGCAGGGCGGTACCGTAGGTTCCCGGAAAAAACGAAAGCACCCTTTGCAGCCCGCTGCCAAAGCTTGAAATTGGCATATACGCCCCGCAAATAAACCCGTAGCCGGCGCTTACAATGGTGCCAACGGCCGAGGCCTGCCCGTCGGTTGAAAGAAAAAAGTTAACGCAGGAGGAAAGCGCCGTGCCAAACAGGGTAAGCAGCAGCACATCTAACAGCACCAAAGCCGCGTCGCCGGCGCTTAAATACCAGCCAACCGCCGCCAAGTAGGCAAAGCTTACCACCGTTGCCGTAACGGTAATAATTAAAGTAGAAATTAAAGTGGCAAGGTAGTAGCTAAGGCCCAGCGTGCCGGGCTTTAGGGGGGCAACGGTAAGGTCTTGCCGGGCGCCGCCAGTTTTATCCTTAATCATTAACAAATTACAGCAAAAGGCAACGGTTACGCAGCAAACCGCCAACAGCGAAGAAATTAGCTGCCCACCCACAAAGCCGTTAATAAGGGCGGTTGAAACGGTTAAACCGGGAATAGCCAAAGCATTGGTAAAGGAGCTGGTGTAAACATTTTTTAAAAAGGTTGCGTACAGCACCAGCAAAATAATTGGCGTAATTAATGAGGAAATAAACATCCCCTTATCCTTAAAATAAAGCTTGGTGTTGCGTTTTACTAAAGCACAAAGCCCCGTCATTTTTCTGCACCCCCTAATAAGGTTTTACCGGTAACCGCCAAAAAAACATCATCCATTTTTCCTTTGGTTATTTCGTAATCGGCAAACAGGCTGGGATTTTTAAGCATTAGCTTTGTTGCCGCCGCCGTGTTCGGCACCGTAACCCGAAACGCGCCGTTTAGCTTTTCAAAGGGCAGCTCCAACGCCAAAACATCCTTTTCCTGCACGCCGTAAAGGGTAATGTAATCCCCGGTGTAGGCGTTTTTCAGCGCCAGCGGCGTGCCCTCGGCCGCAATTTTTCCGTGGTCTAATATTACAACATAATCGGCGTCGGCCGCCTCCTCCATATAATGGGTGGTTAAAAAAACCGTTAACCCGTTTTGGCGGCGCAGCGTTTCAATAACCTGCCAAAGCAGCTTGCGGGTCTGGGGGTCCAGCCCGGTGGTGGGTTCGTCTAAAATTAAAATTTTGGGCTCGTGCAGCAAGGCGCGCGCAATATCAATTCTGCGGCGCTGCCCGCCCGAAAGCTTTCCAACCGGCCGCCGCAGCAGGTCTTTAAAATCTAATAGCTCGGCCAGTGCCAAAAGCCGCTTTTTAAAATCGGCGCCGTGAATTCCGTATAGCGCAGCGCGGCTTTGCAAATTATCCTTAACCGAAAGCTCTTTATCTAACACCGAATTTTGAAAAACAACCCCCAAATTGCGCTTTAATTTAAGGGTGTTCTGCGCCAGTTCCTCGCCGCAAATTTTAACGCTGCCGCCGTCGCGGTTTAATTGCCCGCACAAAATGTTAATGGTGGTAGATTTACCGGCACCGTTTACCCCTAAAAAGGCAAACAGCTCCCCTTTTTTAACGCAAAAGCTTAGGTTGTTTACAGCGCAAAGCGACCCGAAATGTTTTTGCAGACCGTTAATTTCAATCATTTTAATTTCATCTGCCAAATTGGTTACCCCCTTAAGTGTAATTCTTGCTTAAAACCGGCGCGCTAAAGGCGTTAGGCCGTAAGCGCAAAGGTTTATTCCTGCCCGGTTACGCTTTTAAAAGCCGCGTCCCGGTCAAATGCGTCTTCCGCAAAGCCGGGAATTTGCTTAATGGCTGTTAAGGTGCTAAGGCTGCAGCCGGTTAAAATTTTTGCAATTTCGCCGTCGCTGTACGGGCAATTCCCCGTAACCACCAAGGTTGCAAGGCTGTGCGCCGTTAGCCAAACATCCCTAAAATAACGGTTAGCCTGAATAGCGGTTAATTTGTAAACCCGCATTAAAACCGGTTGAATGGCGTTGCTCATGCGCTGCATGGTATTCATAGTGGTGTTTCCTGCCCTTTTGGTTAAAAACAGTATTCGGTAAAGCTCCGGCTCCTCGCGGGCAAAGCGAATATATTGCACGCCGTAGCCAAAAAAGGGAACCTTTTGCTGCAAGCCCGCCAAGGCATAACGGTTAAAAATTTGTTCGGCCGCCGCGTAAACCTCGGCCTTTAAAGCCTCCATGGTTCCAAAGCAGGTAAAAACCGGCTGTGTAGAGGTGCCAAGCGCTTCGGCCAACGCTTTGGCGGTTAGGGCCTCCTCCCCGCCCTTTTGCACCACCGCCACCGCAGCCGCAACCATTTCCTCCCGCGTAAATTTGTTTTTGGGGGCCATAAAATTCTCCTCTCCGGCATTTTAATATACACTATTCAATATACATCATGCAGTATTATAGCAATTTTTTTGCCGCTTGTCAAGTAACATTCCCTATCCCCGCCCTGCCTTTCGCCTGTTTAAATCATGTAACTCGCAAGGCTTTTTGCAATTTTAGGTAAAAATGCAGTTGCCAACTTAGGTTAAAACAATTCAATTTTGCGCAATGTTGGTTTTAATTTGGCAAAACCGGCACAATTGCTTGACAAAACCGCCGCCAACTTTTAAAATAAAGTATATTGCCGCATGGGTACTGTTTTGTAAAAAACCACCCTTGGCGGCCGGCAAAATCTAATTACATTTTACACGGCATTTTATTAAGCTTAAAAAATAATATCCGCCGCGCGGCAAAGCGCCGGCAGCGGGTAAAAGGGAGTAATTACATTGGTTTGGGCTATTCTTTTTGGCGGGCTAATGCTGCTTGGCATTGCCGCGTTGTTTTTTCTAATTCACAGTGCGCAAAAGTTCCGCTTTGTAGCTGCTTTATCGCACAATAAAAAGGGGCTTCGCTTGCTTATTGGCGCCGCGCTAATTTTGCTGCCGGCAGCCGGAACCTGGCTGCTTTGGGGCTACATGAACACCATTGCCATTTTGCTGCACCTTGCAGTTTTTTGGGCAGCTGCCGCACTGGTTCAATTTGTGCTGCAAAAACGGCGCAAGCAACCCTTAAAGCGCTACTACGCCGGCGCTGTTGCCGTAGCGGTAACCGTTTTGTACCTTGGGGCAGGTTATTTTGCGGCCAACCATGTTTGGCAAACAAACTACACCCTAACAACCGCCAAAAAGGTTGGCACCCTGCGCGTAGCGCTGCTTTCAGATTCCCATGTTGGAACCACCTTTAGCGGCAAAGGCTTAGCGGCGCACATTCGCCGCATTAACGCGCAAAAGCCGGATGTTGTTGTAGTTACCGGCGATTTTGTAGACGAAAGCACCAGCAAGGAGGATATGCTTGACGCCTGCAGTGCGCTGGGGCAGTTAAACCCCGCTTACGGCGTTTACTTTGTGTTCGGCAACCACGATAAAGGCAAGTACGCCAACGGAAAGCGCAGCTACACCGGCGACGACTTAATTGCACAGCTGCAAAAAAACAATGTAACCGTGCTGCAGGATGAAGCCGTATTAATTGATAACCGCTTTTATCTGGTTGGGCGGCAGGACGCCTCTGAGGAGCTGGATTTTGGCGGCAGCCGAGCCACAGCTGCCGAATTAACAAGCAATTTAAACCAAGAAAAATACACCATTGTTTTAGACCACCAGCCGCGGGATTACGCCGCCGAGGCCAACACCAACGCCGACCTGGTACTTTCCGGCCACACACACGGCGGGCAAATGATTCCGCTAATGCAGTTTATGCGTTGGTTTCACCTTGGGGAGGATAACATTTACGGTTTAGAACGCCACAACAACACCGATTTTATTGTAACCTCCGGCATTTCTGACTGGGCCATGCAATTTAAAACCGGCTGTATTTCGGAATATGTTATGATTACCGTTATGCAGAAGTAATACGGCATTTTTCTAAGCCCTCCGGCAATTCTAAACTCCCCGGCAATTCCGAGCCCAATGGCAATTCTAAACGCTGCCGAAATACTGCTCAGCCGGAATACTACTCGGCTGGAATACTGCTCAGCCGGAATACTGCTCAACCGGAATATTACTCGGCTGGAATACTGCTCGGCCGAAATATTGCTCGGCTGGAATACTGCTCAGCTGGAATACTGCTCGGCTGGAATACTGCTCGGCTGGAATACTACTCAGCCGGAATATTATTCGGCCAAAAACTGACGGTTCCTACGCGCTAATAAATTTACCGCGGTAAATCGAACGCCAGCATTTTCAACGCAAACATAGCCTACGCTAAGGCAGCCGGGCTGCCGGTTATTCGCATACACGATTTTCGGCACAGCCACGCCTCCCTGCTGGCCAACAACGGCATTAACATTCAAGAAATTGCGCGCCGGTTGGGCCACAGCAAGGTTGAAATAACCTGGAACACCTACGCCCACCTTTACCCCGCCGATCAGGAAAAAGCGCTTGAAGTGTTGGAAAAGCTTTAAAAATTCGTGCCAAATTCGTGCCGGCAACAAAAAAAGCGCCTAAAATAGGCACTTTTTAAGTATTTGTGACTGCGCGACGAAATCGTACAAAATCAAAACCTCATCTTATTGATGTGAATCGCCACATTTTACCGCAGTTTATTTAATTTGTTTTTTGCTGTGTTTATAGAAGAAATAAGTAATTTTTTTACTTCAATACAAATTTCTAAAATATCCTTATTGTTATAATAGCCGCTTTCAATTAAAAGCTCTAACCAATACTCACTTTCAGAACACTCTTTGAGTGCGATTTGAAGTTTGGCAATAAAATCGGCTGTTCCGTGACCGTAAAAAGCTTCACGAATGTTTGCACCAACACTTGTTCCGCTGCGTAAAAGTTGGTTCGTTAATACGCTTTCTTTTTTAGTTTGCTTTACATAGTTACAAACCTTAATAATCTGCAATGCAAATTCTTTGGGTTTTATAATTAACGGACTATCAGACTTAAATATTACCGTCTTTTCTATTACAATTATAACGCTATAAAATAAAAAGAGCAAGGTGTAAACCTCGCATTATAATTCGTGCCGTAGGCACACCTAACTTATTACCTATTACTTTTTACTTATTACTTCCCAAAAATCCCGTATCAAACTTTATTTGAAGTAAGAATGAAAAGGTAAGAAGTAAAAAGTAAAATCCCGTCCACTTATATGAACGGGATTTTTGGTGGACCCGAAGGGGATCGAACCCTCGACCTTACGGATGCGAACCGTACGCTCTCCCAAACTGAGCTACGAGCCCAAATATTAAAATTACAAAATCAAGCCAAAGGGCAGCGGCTAAAAAAGGCTTTTTACTGCCATTAGCGGCAAAGCAAGGCGGCCAAAGGGCAACCCTTGCTGCTCGCAAAACGCGTTCAACGGCCCGGCGCCGTAAAGCACCGGGCCTTACTTTGTGCGTTAAATTAGTTGCGATTGTTAATCATATCAAACAGCTCGGTGTAAACCGGATCTTCGCTGTCTTTTTCGTCGGAGTTCGACATAATGTTGGCTAAAGCGCCGGCAGCACTGTCGTCCTCTTTTTTCTCCTCACCCAAGCCGGTGGCAATAACCGTAATTTTAACGGTATCTTCCATAGAGTCATCCAGCTGCGTACCCCAAATAATGTTGGCGTCCGGGTGGGCCTTTTCGGCAACAATGGAGGAGGCTAAGGTAACATCGCTTAAATCAATATCCGGGCAGGCGGTAATGTTAATAATAACGCCGCGCGCATTTTCCATAGAGGTTTCAATCAGCGGGCTGGTAACCGCAGCACGGGCTGCAGCCTCGGCCTTATCGCGCCCGGAGGCAATGCCAACGCCCATGTGGGCCTGGCCGGAATCGGACATAATGGCTTTAACATCGGCAAAGTCCAAATTAATAAGCGCGGTAACATTAACCAGCTCGGAAATGCTTTGAACGCCTTGACGCAAAACATCATCGGCAATTTCAAACGCGTTGGCAAGGGTAATTTTTTGGTCGGAAACAAACTGTAAGCGCTCGTTCGGAATAACAATTAAGCTGTCAACACATTCGCTTAAAGCAGAAATGCCCTGGTCGGCTTGGGTCATTCTGCGCTTGCCCTCAAACGCGAAAGGCTTGGTAACAATGCCAACGGTTAAAATGCCAAGCTCTTTGGCAATTTGTGCAACAACCGGGGCAGCACCGGTACCGGTACCGCCGCCCATGCCGGCGGTGATGAATACCATGTCGGCGTCCTTCAAAGCGGTTGTAATTTCGTCTTTCGATTCCTCGGCGGCGGCTTTACCGCGCTCGGGGTTTGCACCGGCGCCCTGACCCTTGGTGGCCTTTTCGCCGATTTGGATTTTGGTAGTAGCGGTAGATTTAGCTAAAGCGGCACGGTCTGTGTTAATTGCAACAAACTCAACGCCCTTTACGCCGGCCGCAACCATGCGGTTAATAGCGTTGCCGCCGCCGCCGCCAACACCAATTACTTTTATGTTCACAACATCGTCTAACATTTCTTCTGAAACATCAAATGCCACTTTTATCATCCTTCCGATTTATATGAAAAAATTAAGTTCAGTAATACACATTTATAATTTTAACACAAGCCGCCATAAATTTCAACACATTTTTTTAAGTTTTTCATTTTTTCTTTTAAAATTAACCGCGGGTGTAAATTCCCTTTGGATTTTGCTCCGACCACAGGGTCAGATCCACCTTGCCGGCGGCGTCCTTTTCCATGCTTTGCAGCATACTTTTTAGGTGCAGCAGCTTGCCCTCGCAGTTTGAGGAGGAGCCTAAATAAACCGTTAACCGGTTTTCTAAAGTAAATTTAAGGTCTAAGCTGTCGGTAACATCCAGCGCGGTGCAGGCAAGGCCGTTTTTGGTAAGCATTTCTATTAATGTTTGTGCCAAATTAGCCAATTCGGGCTTTTCAAACTGCAGCTGCACCCCCGGGTTTCCGGCTTTGGCCGTTGTGCCCGAAACGGTTACAGTGTTTTCGGCCGCGTGGTCTTGCATCACTAAAATCTTTCCGTTTTTATCGGTAATATAATAATTATTTTCTACCTTGTAAGAAAGCGCAGGCACCGCCTCGGTAACATTTAACACAATGGTGCCCGGTAATTTTCGCCCTACGCTAACGGTAGAAACCCAGGGCAGCTTTTGGGTAATATTTTTTTCGGCATTACCGCCTGAAAGAAACAAATTTTTGCCGGTTTGAATACCGGAGGCCGCAATAACCTCCTGCGTAGAGTACCGCACCTTGCCGGAAACCAATATTTTTTGCACCGGGAACAGCACGGTTAAGCAAAGCGCCACCCCCGCCGCCAACAACAAAAACAGTAAAAACACCGTTAAGCGAATTTTAGCGGCCCGCGCCTTTTTGCGGCGTTTGGCGGCCCGCGCTTTTTTAAGATCAACGGTTTTGGGCGGTTGCGACATTTTCATCTCTCCTAATACTTCCCTTATTTTAATTGGCCGAAATTTGGGCGCCAACACTTTGCAGCGTTTCGCAAACCTGCTCGTACCCGCGGTAAATGTGCTCGGCCTTTTCAACGGTGGAGCAGCCCTTGGCTGCCAAAGCGGCAACCAGCATGGCGGCCCCGCCACGCAGGTCGGTACATTCTACCTTAGCTGGGTAAAGCCGCTGCACCCCGTTAATTACCGCAACCCGCGCGTTGGTTCGCACATCGGCGCCAAAGCGATTTAATTCATCGGTAAACTTATAGCGGTTTTCAAAAATATTTTCAATAAACATGGAGCAGCCCTGCGCCGTGCTTAACATGGCAATAATGGGCGGTCCGGCGTCGGTAGGAAAGCCGGGGTACGGCATAGTACGCAAAACGGGCACCCGCCCCAGCCGTTCGGGGGCTGAAAGCAGCACCTCGCCCGGGCGGGACTGCACCGCACAGCCGGCGTTTTTTAACACCGAAAGCACCGGCAAAAGGTGCTGCGGCACAACATTTTTTAACAAAAGGCGCGAGCCGGTTACCGCCGCTGCCGCCAAGTAGGTTGCGGCAACAATGCGGTCGGGAATTACCCGGTGCACAGCGCCGTGCAGGGTTGGCACGCCGTTAATTTCTATTAAATCGGTTCCGGCGCCGGCAATTTCGGCCCCGCAGGCGTTTAAAAAACTGCAAAGGTCGGTAATTTCCGGCTCGCGGGCCGGGTTGTGCAGCAGGGTTTTGCCCTTTGCGGTAGCGGCGGCTAAAATAACATTTTCGGTAGCGCCAACGCTGGGAAAGGAAAGGGTAATTTCTGCCCCGGTTAGGCCCTTTTCGCAGCGGCACTGCAAACGGCCCTGCTCCTCCTCAATTGTAAGGCCAAGCTCGCGCAGGGCGGCTAAATGCAAATCAATAGGTCTTGGCCCCAACTCGCAGCCGCCCGGGCTGCTAAGGGTTGCCTGCCCGGTTCTGGCGGCTATAGCCCCCAAAAACACAATTGACGACCGCATTTCACGCATTAGCTCGTCGGGAATATTGGCCTTTGAAACAACGCGGGCATTAATACTTAGCACGGTGCCCTGCCGCTGTACCCGCACCCCCAAATGCTTTAAAATGGCAATGGCGGCACGCACATCTGAAAGCTCCGGACAATTATGTATTTCACATTCTCCACGGCACAGCACCGTTCCGGCTAAAATTGGTAAGGCACTGTTTTTAGCCCCTTGCAGCGGAATAACGCCCGAAAGCCTTTGGCCGCCGTTAACGGTTATTGCAGACATAGCACAACGCACCCTTCAACAAAAAAATCTCTTTGCTTTCAGTGTATGCATTGCGGCAAAATTGTTTCCAAAGCGAAAATTACAAACAAAACATTCGGGCAAAAGCTGCGCAAACTTCTTAAGGCAAAAGCCGCGGCTTTTAAACCGGCACCCGACCTGCAGAGCCCCGACCCGACCGGCAGAGAGCAGCCCGGCTGGCAGAAAACCTGCTCAGCCAACAGAAAACCTGCCCGGCCAACAGAAAACCGACTCGACTAACAGAAAACCGACCCACAAAAACCGGCCAAATGCAAAACAACCACGGCTTTTGCAAGCCCTTTTGGCCCAAGGCCGGCAGCAATTTTAAAAACGGGCGTATAGCCCCAAAAGGCAAAAGCCGCAGGGCGTTTAACGGCCCGAAAAATCAGCGCATTTTTAATTAATTTGCCCGTTTACTTAATTTTTACTTGGTGTAAAGCTTCATAATTTCGTTATAAATGCGCTTGGCGGCGTCGGGAAAAGCGGCCGAGCCGGCCTTTTGCGCCATGCTGTTTAGCTTTTGCGGATTATAAATGCAGCTGTTAACCGCTTTTAACAGGCTTTCGCGGTTCAGGTCCTTTTCCTCAATAACCTCGGCCGCGCCAAGCTTTTTTAAAGACATTGCGTTGTGGTACTGGTGATTTTCGGCAACATAGGGCGAGGGAATTAAAATTGCCGGTTTTTTGCAAACGCACAGCTCGCTTAATGAAATGGCCCCCGCGCGGGAAAGTACCATATCGGCCGCGACCATACATTCGGCCATATTATCAATATAATCAAAAATCCGCACATTTTCGGCTTTGGGGTCTACCCCCTTTTCGCTCAGCAGCTGCAAAAAGGCGTTGTACCCCGCCTTGCCGGTTGCGTGAATAAATACCATATCCCCTGCCTGCCACTTTTCGGCAATTAAATCGGCCACGGCGCGGTTTACCGGGGCGGCCCCCAAGCTGCCGCCGGAGGAAAGCAGCACCGGGCGCTCATCCAGCCCCAGCAGCCGTCGGCAATCACCCTTTTGCAGGGTTAAAAACTCAGCGCGAACCGGGTTGCCCGTAATAACCGGCGGTTTTTTCAGCTCTAAACGTTTTTCGGCCTCCGGCATTGCCAGCATAACGGTATCTACCAAGCCAACCAGCATTTTGGTAGTAACGCCCGGAAAAGCGTTTTGCTCGTGAATGGCGGTTTTAAAGCCCAGCTTGGCTGCGTCCCGCAAAACGGGGCCGCTAACATAGCCGCCGGTGCCCACCACAACATCGGGCTGCAGCTGCTTTAGCAGCCGCTTAGCCGCGCAGGAGGAAGTAAAAACCTTTACCAGCGCCGTAAGGTTGCGCCCCATATTTTTTAAGGTAAGCCTGCGCTGAAAGCCCGCAACATCAATGCCGTAAAAATCGTAGCCGTACGCAGCCACCAGGCGCTGCTCCATACCGCCCTTTTTGCCAATGTAGCTAATTTTAGCGTTTGGGTGCTGCTGCTTTACATAAGCCGCTGCCGCCAAAGCCGGGTTAATGTGCCCGGCGGTACCGCCGCCCGCAAATAAAATGTGCATAAAAATTCCCCTTTTAAATAAAACTGCGCCACCCGGCGTTTTAAAGCGCAAGCGGCAAACCGGTTTTAACTTTTTTAAAGCACGCCAAATTTTTTATGTTTTTTCAACATTCGCGCTGCGCGAAATAGAAAGCACAATGCCCATTTGGGTTAGCAGCAGCACCAGCGCCGTGCCGCCGTAGCTAAAAAACGGCAGGCTAATGCCGGTATTGGGCAGCGTGTTGGTAACAACCAAAATGTTTAAAACGGCCTGCAGCCCAACCTGAAAGGTAAGGCCAACCGCCATAAGGGCGCTGAATTTATCCGGCGCTTTCATGGCAATGTAAAATCCGCGCCAAACCAGCGCGCAAAACAGCAAAATAATGGCAACGGCGCCAATAAGGCCCAGTTCCTCGCAAACAATTGAAAAAATAAAATCGTTGTGCGGCTCGGGCACCCACAAATATTTTTGGCGCGATTCCCCAAATCCGCGGCCCATTACGCCGCCCGAGCCAATTGCCAGCAGCGACTGAATGGTTTGATAGCCTTTTCCAGTGGCGTCGGCCCACGGGTTAAACCAGTAGGTTAAACGGTCGGAGGCGTAGCCCACCACGCCCGAAAAAATAGCTATGGCCGCGCCGCCAATGCCAACCCCGGCACCCACCAAAATGTAAATGGCTTTAATTCCGCCAATAATCATTAAAGTTATGCCAATTAAAAAAATTAAAATGGTGGCCGAAAGGTGCGTTTCTACCACAACCAGCCCGCAAACAACCCCCAGCAGCGCCCCTAAGGTAAGCACGCCGTATTTAAAGGTCTTCATTTTTTTGTAGTTTTTTGCAATAAGGTGCGAAAACAGCAAAATAATTGAAAACTTAGCAATTTCGGAGGGCTGAAAGCTAAACGAGCCAATAACCAGCCAGCGCTTTTGCTCGGTGCTGGGCAGCATGGGCGGCAGCGCCAAAAGCAAAATTAACAGCGCTACCGAAACGCCGTAAATAACCCAGGCAAACCGGCGGTAAACATGGCAATTAATGCGCGAGGCGGCCAGCATAAACACAAAGCCAATAACGGCAAAAACCAGCTGCCGAACAATAAAATGGTAGCTATTATTAAAATAAGCCAGCGCGTAAGCGTAGCTGGCCGAAAACAGCATTAAAAGGCCGCAGGTAAGCAAAATGCTAACCAACGCAAAAAAGCCAATATCCATTTTTCCCTTTTGAATAAAACCGCCGCGCGTTTTTCTGCGGCTTTTACCCGTAGCTTCAACAGATACTGACTTTTCCACTTTTAACCCGCCTTACCTTATATTTTATTGAATAAATACCGGCAAAATTGCCAAAATGCAGCCCAGCAGCGTTACAAACGAAAAAACAAAAACAATTTTTTCCTCGCTCCAACCGCACATTTCAAAATGGTGGTGAATGGGCGTCATTTTAAAAATGCGCTTTTTGGTACGCTTGTAGTGGCTAACCTGCAGCACCACCGAAAGTGCCTCCAGCAAATACACAATGCCCGCCGGAATAAGCAAAATGGGGTAATCTACCGCAAAGGAAAGGCCAACCACCAGCCCGCCCAGCAGCAGCGAGCCGGTATCGCCCATAAACACCTTAGCCGGGTGGGTATTCCACATAATAAAGCCAATGCAGCAGCCTGCGCCGGCCGCCGCCAGCATATTGGCGCCAAAGCTTTTGGTTACGCCGGCTATAACCATAAAGGCACAGCAAACAACCAAGGTAACCGAGGTGGCTAAGCCGTCAATCCCATCGGTTAAATTTACAGCGTTTACAAAGCCGTAAATAAAAATTAACGCTATGGGCCAAAAAATTAGCCCCACGCCCGACATAATGTTAACATCCCCTAAAAAGGGAATACGGGTAGTGTGCATACCGGAAAACAGCAGTGCAATTAAGTACGCGGCGCAAACCAACAGCTGTGCAAAGGTTTTTTGGCGCGGGGTTAGCCCCAAATTGCGTTTTTTAACCACTTTAATATAATCGTCAAAAAAACCAATTGCGCCCATGCAAAGGGCCAAGGCCGCCGCAGCCAGCCAACGGGCACTGCGGTTAGAATCTGAAAGCAACTCGATTTTAAGACTGTTGCCGGTAATAAAGGCAAAAATAACCGCCGCGGCAACCGCAACAAAAAGCCCGATTGCCAGCATAATGCCGCCCATGGTTGGGGTGCCTTGCTTGGAATGGTGCCATTTCGGTCCGTCCTCTAAAATAGTTTGCCCAAAATGCAGGCGCTTTAAAAAAGGAATGGCCCAAAAGCCCAATAAAAAAGTTACCGCAAAGGCTACCACCGTAGCTAAAACTGCACTAAAACCACCCATTTTACTGAATCCCCTGTTTTAAATTTATTTTAACTTTGCTAAAGCGTTGGCCACAACCTCGCGCTCGTCTAAGTGGATTTTTTGGGTGCCTAACACCTGGTAATCCTCGTGGCCTTTACCCGCTAAAACTATTATATCACCCTTTTTGGCATTTGCAACCGCAAATTCAATTGCCTCAATGCGGTTTTCAATAACCGTATACGGGGTGTCGCTGTTTTTCATGCCGGCTAAAATATCCTCAATAATGGCGCCGGGCTGCTCGGTTCTGGGGTTATCGCTGGTTACAATTACATAATCAGCCAGGCTTGCCGCAATGGCGCCCATTTTCGGGCGCTTGGTTTTGTCACGGTCCCCGCCGCAGCCAAACAGAACCACCAAACGGTTTTTCGGGCATTCTTTAAAAGTATTTAAAATGTTTTGCAGCCCGTCGGGCGAATGGGCGTAGTCAATAATAATGGTGTAATCCTTACCCGTGGGCACCACCTCGGCCCGGCCTTTAACGCCGTTTAGCTCGTTTAAAGCGGCGGCAGCCTTGCCCGGATCCACCCCCAAAGCGTCGGCACAGGCGGCCGCTAACATTGAGTTGTAAACCGAAAAGCGCCCGCCGGTTTTTAGGCTAATGTGCTCCGGCGCCGCGGCGCCGCAAAGGTCGTAATCTACCCCGTCCGGCCGGTAGGCAATATTTTTGGCGGTGTAATCGGCACCGCTGCCGCCCGCCGAGTAGGAAAGCAGACGGGCTTTGGTCTCGCGCCCTAACTCCTGCAGCAGGCGCAGGCCGTACAAGTCGTCCATATTAACCACAGCGGTTTTGCACATTTTAAAAAGCTTTTTTTTGGCCTCGTAGTATTTTTCCATGGTCTTGTGGTAATCTAAATGGTCCTGCGTTAGGTTGGTAAAGGCGGCAACCTCAAACTGCAGGCCCTCTACCCGGCGCTGGTCTAACGAGTGGGAGGAAACCTCCATTACCGCGTAGCTGCACCCGGCTTTAGCCATTTGGGCAAACAGGGCGTATAAATCAAACATACCGGGGGTGGTGTTGTTGGTTGGAATGGCCTGCTGCCCCACCATGTTTTGAATGGTACCGATCAGCCCGGTTTTAAACCCGCAGTTTTCTAAAATATGCTTTAGCATATAAGTAGTAGATGTTTTACCGTTGGTGCCGGTAACGCCAACCAGCTTTAAATTTTTTGTGGGGTGCCCAAACCAAATGTTGCAAACCTCGGCAAAGGCCTTATGCGTATCCGGCACAATAATTTGGTTTGCAAGCCCTAAATCCCGCTCGCACAAAACGGCAACAGCGCCCTGCTGCACGGCGGCGGCAGCGTAGCTGTGCCCGTCGCTTTGCGGGCCGCAAAGGCAAACAAACAGCGTGCCGGGGCCCGCCTTGCGGGAATCATCGGCAACGGCGGTAATTTCAAGTTCTTTCATGCTTTCGGGACATTCCCGAACCAATTTGCTTAGCTTCATTAAAACCCTTTCCAAGCCGCAACAGCGGCTTTCTTCGGCGGTCTTGGTTAACCGCCGGTATCGCCTGTTTCGTTACTTCTAAAATAAACCTCTACCAGGGTGCCGCGCTCCACTTCGGTTTCGGCCGCAATACTTTGCTGGTACGAAACAACCGCTTTGTTAGAATTAACATTCCCTTTAAACGAGATGTTTAGCCCGTACTGCGCCGCCAAATTATTAACCTGCGAAAGGCTCATGCCGGTTAGGGCAGGCACCTTGGTTTTTAGCTTTTCGGCCGAGGCTTCGGTGTACAAAATTACCGTGCCCTGGTTAAATACGGTAGAACCGCTTTCGGGCAGCTGACGAATAACCTTTTGGCCGGAGCCAACAATTTTGTAGGAAAGGCCCTTGGCAGCCACCTCAGACTTTGCCGCGTCTACCGTTTTACCAACTACGCCGGGCACCGTTTTGGTAGATTGCATAATCTGTTCGTCGGAATACTGCGGCTGGTAACCTAAGTAGGGCAGAATTTCTGAAAGAATTTGCCCGCCGGGCGGCGCCGAAATGGTACCGCCGTAGTAGCTGGTGCCGTGCGGTTCGTCTAATAAAAATATCATGGCAATTTCGGGGTCATCCATTGGGGCAACCCCGCAAAATGAGGCAATGTAAAGCCCCTTTTTGCCGGAGGAAAGCATTTCGGATACCTTTTGCGAGGTACCGGTTTTGCCGCCAATGCGGTAGCCGGCAACATAAGCGTTTTGCCCGCCGCCGCCGTCTACAACCGCCTCCATAATTTTGCAAATAACCTTCGAGGTCTCGGCCGAAACAACCTGGCGCTTTTTTTTGGTTTCTACATTTTTTACAATGTTATTATCTTTATCTACTACCCTGCTTACCACATGCGGCTGCACCAAATACCCCCCGTTTACCGAGGCGCTAATGGCCGTAAGCAGCTGAATAGGGGTAATTTTAAAGGTTTGACCGAACGATTCGGAAGCCAGCTCGGTAGGGCCCATTTTTTCGGCCTTGTGGTACTGCGAGCCGGCCTCGCCGGGTAAATCAATACCGGTTTTTTCGGTTAGGCCAAACGCCTCAAAATACTTTGAAAAGGTGTTTACGCCAATTTGCTGGCCCAAATTAATAAAATACGGGTTGCAGGAATTTTGGGTGGCCTGGGTTAAATTTTGCATACCGTGCCCGGCGTGCTTGTGGCAGGAATACCGCTGCCCGGCAATTACAATGTAGCCGGGGCAGTTAAAGCTGGTAGAGTAGGTTGCAACATTTTCCTCCACCCCAATGGCGGCGGTTATCACCTTAAAAACCGAGCCGGGCTCGTACGCGTCGGAAATGGCCTTATTGCGCCACTGGCGGTTTCTAAGCTCCGAAAGCTTTTTGCTGCGCTCCTCGCCGCTTAGGGCGTCTACCTGCTTTTGCTCCTCGCTGCTTAAAGCAAAGGGGGTATTGCAGTTAAAATCACCCTTGGTTGCCATGGCCAAAATGCCGCCGGTTTTAACATTCATAATAATACAGGTGCCGCGCTCGGCAACCTTATTGTCGGTAACCGCTTTTTCTAAATACTTTTCGGCAACATACTGCACATAAGAATCTATGGTTAAAACAAGGGAATGGCCGGGTTGCGCATCTACCACCTTTTCGTAGCTAAAGGGCATATCGGCACCCTTGGCGTTTTTGGCGGCAACCACGCGGCCGGCAACCCCGGTTAATTCCTCCTCATACTGCAGCTCCAGCCCGTAAAGGCCCTGGTTATCGTCCCCTACAAAGCCCAGCACATTGGCGGCAATATTTTCGGGGTAATAGCGGGTGGTAGATTGGTCTATGCCAATGTAGGAGGAAAGACTGTACTTGCTGTTCTCCTTTAAAAAGGCCCGAACCTTTTCTACCGTTTCGTCGTTGCATTTTTTCTTAAGCTCTACATAATAGCTTTTTGTTTTTTCAAGCTTTTTGGCAACCTCGTCGCTCTCCAGCCCTAAAATGGGGGCCAGCTTTTCGCAAATCAGCGCCTTTACCGCGCCCTTTTCCTCGTCGTTTTTTAGGTTGGCAATATCGTTCGGGGTAACATAAACGGTCCAAACCGTGGCGCTTTTGGCCAGGGTGTTCATGTTAGAATCGTAAATATTTCCGCGCTCGGCCGCAATGTAGGCGTCATGCAGCTGCTGCTCCGAAGCCTTGCTTTGGTACTCTTGCCCGTGCAAAACCATAATGTTAAACAAGCTAACGCTGGTTACGCTAACGGTTAAAATAATCATTGCCAGCATAACGGTTACCATGCGTTTCCACATCTGCTTACCCGGCCCGGCCGTTGGCATGACGCCTCACCCCTTTTTTACAAATTTTTTAACGGCTAACAAATGCCTAAAACGAGAGTTAAAATTTCTTTTAACTCCCGCCGATAATTTTATGCTGCTTTTGTTTTAATTATGCGCCGCAGTGTTGGTGTTCTGCTCCCCTACTACCGCCTTGTCGGCCTGGTGGGTACGCACATAAACAATTTGGCTTTTATCCATTTTTTTCATGCCAAGCTCTTTGGCCGAGGTTTCTAAATTCTTGTAAGAAACCTTTTGCTCTAATTCAAAATTAATGCGCGCCAGCTGGCCGTCTACCTCGTTAATTTGGGCGTCTACCTTTTTAATTTTTTGCTCTACCTCGGTAATTTGGGAACGCAAAAAAATGCCCGCCGCCAGCATGGCAACAATAAACACGGCAACCAAAACGGCCGAGGCCTTACCGGCCATAAAGCCGGCGGCACGGCTGCGACTTTTGGCGCGTAAGCTGCGCTGCGCGGGAATTTCAATAATATTGCTCTTTTTTTTAGGCTCCGGCTGCGCAAACAGGCTAAAATCGTAGGCTAAACCGTCCTCAAAATACTTTAAATTATCCATTGTTCCGTTCCCCATTTTTAAATTTATACTTAACTTTATTAAAACGCTCTGCCTTAAAATACTTTGTAATAAACTGTAATAAAACGCCGCTTAATATTTTTGCACGGCACGCAGCTTGGCGCTGCGGCTGCGTTTGTTAACCTTAAGCTCCTCGGCCGAGGGCAACACCGGCTTTTTAAACAAAAGCTCCCCGGCCGGCTTTCGGCCGCATACGCAAACCGGCAGCTCCGGCGGGCAAATGCAGCCTTTAATAAATTCGGCAAAGGCGTGCTTTACCATTCTGTCCTCTAACGAATGAAAGGTAATTACCGCCAGCACCCCGCCCGGGGCTAAACGGTCAAACGCTTTTTGCAAAACCTCCTGCAAGGCGTCTAATTCGCCGTTTACGGCAATGCGCAGGGCCTGAAAGGTTTTGCGGGCCGGGTGTCCGTCCCGCCTGGCGGCGGCCGGCACCGCGCTGCAAACCAGCTCAGCCAGCTGCAGGGTGGTGGTAATGGGCTCGGCCTCTCGCCTTCTAACAATTGCTTTTACAATTTGGGGGGCAAATTTTTCCTCCCCAAAGCTGCGTAAAATGCGCAGCAGCTCGCCGTACGGCAGGGTGTTTACCAAATCGGCCGCGGTTGGCCCGCTCTCCCCCATTCGCATATCCAGCGGCGCCTCACTTTTGTAGGAAAAACCGCGCTCGGCCGCGTCTAATTGGTGGGAGGAAACGCCAAGGTCTAACAGCATACCGTTTATTTTTTCAACGCCCTCAGCGTCTAACACGGCGTCAAAATCCTTAAAATTGCTTTGCACTACCTTGGCCGGCAGCCCCTTTAGCCGCTCGGTTGCCGCTAAAACCGCCTCCGGGTCCCGGTCCAGCGCAATCAGCCGGCCGGTTGTCAGCCGCCGCGCAATTTCAAAAGAATGCCCGCCGCCGCCGGCAGTGCCGTCGACATAAATGCCGGTTGGTAAAATTTTTAAAGCCTCAATGCTTTCCTGCAGTAAAACCGAAATGTGAGAAAATTCCATATTCGCCACCGCTTACAGGTTGTACTCTGCTGCAATTTCGTCCATACGGTCCTCCGTGCAGGCAGTGTCATCGGCCGTCCAATTCTCGGGGCTCCAAACCTCAAAAAAGTCCGACATCCCAATAAAGCAGGCTTCGCCCTGCAGCTGTGCAAACTCCCTTAGCTTTGCAGGAATTAAAATGCGGCCTTGCGCGTCACATTCCAGCGTGGTGGCGCTGGAGTAGATTTTGCGTTTAAAATCGCTGGCCTTGGCCGGCAGGGCGCGCAGCTTTTCATCTAACACCTGCCACTGCTCGGTAGAATAAATACGCAGGCAGGGCCGACTGTCAATACTGCGGCACATAATAAAGCTTTCGCCAAGCTCATCACGGAATTTGGAGGGAATAAACGCGCGGCCTTTTTTATCAACATTGTGCTGGTATTCACCGAAAAACACGATTATCACCCTCCTTTTCCACCATTTTTAAACACTTTGGTGCCACTTTAAACCATTTCGCACCACTTTTATGAAATTATTATATATTTTTTCGCATGAAATTGCAAGGGTATTTTTTAATTTTTTTGGGTTTTTTAAAAATTTTTTTAGGCGCTTGTGCCCTAAAAAAGCGCAACCACAAGATGTAGTGCCGGGGCTTTTGCTTTCCCACTTACAACGCCTTTTTTGCACAATAGCTAATTTTTATGCCGTTTTTGCCTAAAAACCGTAAATTAAACAAAATATTGAATTGTACTTGACTTAAACCACAATATATAGTATTATTGTTACTGAACTCTGCTTTTTTTGCAAATATTAATAGGAGGCACCGCAATGGAATTTTTGCAATGGAACGGTTTTACGCCCGGCTGCTGGCAAAACGAGATTAATGTAAGAGATTTTATTCAAAAAAACTACACCCCCTACACCGCAGGGGCCGATTTTTTGTCCCCCGCCACCGAGCGCACCCGGCAGCTAACACAAAAGGTGCAGGAGCTGTTGAACGCTGAGCGGGCCAACGGCGGCGTTTTAAGCGTAGATCCAGAAACGGTTGCCACCATTACCGCCTACAATCCCGGCTATGTGTGCAAAGAGCTGGAGCTAATTGTTGGCCTGCAAACAGACGCGCCTTTAAAACGCGGGGTAAACCCGTTTGGCGGTATTCGCATGGCGCGGCAGGCCTGCGCCGCCTACGGCTACAAGCTTAGCCCTAAAATTGAAGAAGCGTTTCGCTACCGCACCACGCATAACGACGGCGTTTTTAGCGCCTACACCAAAGAGATGCGGGCTGCACGCTCGGCGCACTTAATAACCGGCCTGCCGGACGCCTACGGCCGCGGCCGCATTATTGGCGATTACCGCCGCGTTGCCCTTTACGGGGTAGACGCCCTAATTGCCCAAAAGGAGCAGGAAAAAGCCGCTTTGGCCACGGGCGATTTTGGCAGCCGCGAAATTCGGCAGGATGAGGAGCTTTATTTTCAAATTACCGCGCTGAACGATTTAAAACAAATGGCCCAAAGCTACGGGTTTAACATGAGCCAGCCGGCCCAAACGGCCAAGCAAGCCATTCAGTGGACCTACTTTGCCTACTTAGCGGCAATTAAAGAGCAAAACGGCGCTGCTATGTCGTTAGGGCGGGTTAGCACTTTTTTTGATATTTACCTGCAGCGCGACCTTGCCTCCGGCCAAATAACCGAAACGCAGGCGCAGGAGCTCATAGACGATTTTGTACTAAAGCTGCGTTTAGCCAGGCATTTACGCACCCCGGAGTATAACGAGCTGTTTGGCGGCGACCCTATGTGGATTACCGAAAGCATTGGCGGCATCGGGCAAGACGGCCGCACCTTAGTAACCAAAAGCAGCTACCGCATTTTAAACACCCTTTACAACTTAGGCCCCGCCCCCGAGCCCAATTTAACCGTTTTGTGGTCGGTCAACCTGCCCGAGCCCTTTAAGCTTTACTGCGCCAAGGTTTCGTGCGATACCGATTCTATTCAATACGAAAACGACGATTTAATGCGCCCCATTTACGGGGACGATTACGCCATTGCCTGCTGCGTTTCGGCCATGCAGGTTGGCAAGCAAATGCAATTTTTTGGGGCGCGCTGCAATTTGCCAAAGCTGTTGCTGCTGGCGCTTAACGGCGGCTTTGATGTTGAAAAAGGCCTGCGCGTTGGCCCGCAAAAGGCGGTTTATAACGAGCCGGTGTTAAATTACAATAAGGTTTGGCCGCTGTTTTTAGAATACGCCGTTTGGCTTTGCAGGCTGTATGTGAACACCATGAATGTCATTCACTACATGCATGACAAGTACGCCTACGAAAAGCTGCAAATGGCCCTGCACGACACAGCTGTTCACCGTTTTATGGCCTTTGGGGTTGCCGGCCTTTCGGTGCTTGCCGATTCTTTCAGCGCCATTCGCTACGCCAAGGTCACCCCAATTTACAACAGTGAAGGCTATATTGTAGATTTTAAAACCACGGGCGATTTTCCGAAATTCGGGAACGATGACGACCGGGTAGACAGCATTGCAAAAGAGCTGACCCATTTTATAATAACTGAGCTGCGCAAAACCAAAACCTACCGCAGTGCCGAGCACACCCTTTCGGTGCTAACAATTACCTCTAACGTAATGTACGGCAAAAACACCGGCGCCACGCCGGACGGCCGCGCGGCCCACACCCCCTTTGCCCCGGGCGCCAACCCTATGCATAACCGGGAGGAAAACGGCGCGCTGGCCTCGTTAAACTCTATTACCAAGCTTTCCTACAACGATTGCCGGGACGGTATTTCCAACACCTTTTCTATTACCCCCAACACCCTGGGCCGAACCCCCGCCGAGCGGGAGCAAAACTTGGCCGCCGTTTTAAACGGCTACTTTAAAAAGGGCGCCCACCACATTAATGTTAATGTTTTAAACCGGCAAACCCTGCTAAAGGCTTACGAAGACCCCGAGGCCTACCCCAACCTTACCATTCGCGTTTCGGGCTACGCTGTTAATTTTCACAAGCTCTCGCGCGAGCAGCAGCGCGAGGTTATTAGCCGCACCTTTCACGAGGCGCTGTAATGCCGGCCGAGCTTAAAGGGCGTGTTTGCTCGCTGCAAAGCCTTGGCACGCTGGACGGCCCCGGCGTTCGCTTTATTGTTTTTTTGCAGGGCTGCCCGCTGCGCTGCGCCTGCTGCCACAACCCCGAAACGCAGCCCCAAAACGGCGGCCGCCTTTACACCCCCGGCCAGCTGCTGCAGCAAATTTTGCGCTACCGCGATTATTTTGGCCCTTTAGGCGGGGTAACACTTTCGGGCGGGGAGCCGCTGCTGCAGCCCGAGTTTACCGCCGAGGTTTTTAAGCTTTGCCAAAACGCCGGCGTACACACCTGCTTAGATACCAGCGGCGCGCTGCTTTCGGGCAAAATTCTGCCTGTATTACAGTACACCAACTACTGCCTGTTAGATGTTAAATTTACCACCGAAAGCCAGTACCAACAATACGCCGGCTGCACCCTGCAGGCGCCTTTGGCGTTTTTAAAAGAGCTAAACCGTCGGCAAATTCCAACCCGGCTGCGCCAGGTTATTATTCCGGGGCTTAACAATAACCCCCCAAATGTTTTGCGGCTAAAGCAAATTGCAAGTACCCACCCTTGCGTGCAGGAGGTTGAGCTGCTGCCCTTTGAAAAGCTTTGCCAAACCAAGTACCAAAAGCTGGGCCGCCCCTTTGCGCTGCAAAACACCCCGCCGGCCAGTCCGGCCGAGGTAGCCGCCCTGCAAAAGCTGCTGTGCGAGTAAAAACGAACAAACCCGCACGCTAAATAATAAACCAGCACGCCAAAAAAACAGTTTAATTGGTTTAATGGCGTTTAACAATGGCGCACGCAGCCAAACCCGCCTAATAGGGCAAAATAACGGCTCTTTTTTGTTTGTCGTCTTTGTAAGACATCACCTTGCAGCAGATTTTTCCGCTTTAAACCGCAAAATTCCCAAGGCCTGCCCCCTAAAGCCAGCCTTGGGAAATTCATTTTAACGCTTACCCCTTGAAAACCTACTAAATATATGGTATTATAGTATTAGGCCTACAGGGAAACCCCCCGCACGCCCATTTTACACATTTTTAAAGGAAGCCTTGAGTTATGAAAATTTCTACCAAAGGGCGTTACGCACTGCGGCTGCTGCTGGATCTTGCCGAGCACCAGGCCGACGGCTATGTAGCCCTGCGCGACATTGCCAAGCGGCAAAATATTTCTAAAAAATACTTAGAGCAAATTGTGCCAATTTTAAACCGGTCCGATATTTTAACAACCAACCGCGGCTACCAGGGCGGCTACCGCCTGGTGCACCCGCCTAAGGATTATACCGTTGGCGCTATTTTGCGCCTGACCGAGGGGGGCCTTGCCCCGGTGGCCTGCGTCTCGCAGGAGCCGGTAGATTGCCCACGCAGCGCAAACTGCCCCACCCTGCCCGTATGGCAGGGGCTGCACAAGGTTATTTGCAACTATTTAGACGGCATTACCCTGCAGGATTTATTAGACCGGCAGCAGCAAACCTACGCCAACGATTACAGTATTTAATTTTCTGCTTAGCTGCCCGCCCTAACCCAAAACCAAGCGGGTAAAATTTGTTTTAAGCCGCAAAAACGCCGCCGCACCTAAAATCGGTGCGGCGGCGTTTTGCTATTGTTGCCGTTAATCGTGAATTTTTTTAAAGTTGCCAAAGGTTTGGGAAACGGTTGTAACATAAGAAAAGGTTTTATCGTACCCGCGCAAAATGTTTTGCAGCTCTACAATTTGGTGCTTGTTAATAATGCAAACCAGCAGCTTGCTGGCCGTGTGGGTGTAGCCGCCCTGCGCCGGCAAAACCGTTACGCTGTGCCGCAGCTTTTGAATAATTGTGTTAGAAATTTCCTCGGCGTGCTCGGTTACAATTTCTACCTTTAGCGCCTGCTGGCCGCCCTTTAAAATAAAATCGCTGACGCGGCTGGTTAAAAAACAGTAAAGCAGGCAGCAAATAACCGGCTCAATTTTGTAGCCGTACACAAAGTACGAGGCCGCCGCAACCACCGCGTTCAGTAAAAAAATGGTCCAAACCAAGCTAATGTGCGGGTCCTTGTGCCGCAGTACCGCGGCAATAATATCGGTGCCGCCGGTAGAGGCCTGCATAGAAATTAGCCGCGCGTAAATATACCCGTTTACCGTGCCGGCCGCAATGGGCGCCAAAATTTTGCTGGTGCCGTTGGCCGTGGTGTAAACAAACCGGCTAAGATCTACCCTGCCCAAAAGCAGCAGCGCAACCGAAAACAGCACCACAAACACCGCCGTTTTGCAAACATACTGCTTTTTTAAACAGGTTAGCGCAAAAATTAAAAGCGGCACATTAACAATGAGCGACATATACCCCAAATTAAAATGGAACACATACTGCACCATGGTGGCAATGCCGTTTATGCCGGCCGGCGCAAACGCGTTTTGAAATACAAAAATTTCGTAATTCAGCGCCGAAAGAAAGGCCAAAAAAACCAACTCGGCGTATTGAAACGAGGGGTGACGGTAAAATCCGCCCTCCCATTTATAAAGCAGCCGTTTTAATATTTGCATTTAAAATTCCCCCTTGCCGCCGCCCGGCCGGTAAAGCAGCTTTAGGCACCCGTGCAGGCCGGCAAATTAGCCCGCCGGGCGGGCTGCCAATTAGGCGCGTCTGTACCTTTGTTAGATTAAGCGTTAAGTTAGGTTATTAGGTTAGGTTAAGTTAGGTTAGGTTAGGTGGGGTTAAGTTAGATTAGATTAGATTAGATTGGGTTGAGTTAAGTTGGGTTTCGTTAAACCGTAAGCTCCGCCACGGCCGTTAGCCCCAAAGCCGCAAGGTTTTGCTCGGCTTTTAAAAGCAGCTCCGGCTTTGCTACCATGCCGGGCGTGTGGGCGTCGCACCCCAACACAACCTGGTTACCAACCGCTGCCGCCAGCTTAAAAAACCGGTTGCAGGGGTAGTTTCGGCCGCCCGCCAGCCCTAACAGGTTGTACTCCAGCGGAATATTCAGCTGCTTTGCCGCCTTACAAAGGCGCGTCATCTCCTGCCGGTAAAAGGCCTCGTCCCCCGTAAAATTAGGCAGGTCGGGGTGCGCCAAATACAAAAATTTTCCGGTTTTAAGCCCCTCAATACACTGGTCAACATAGCGGGTTAAAATCCGTTTTTCGCCGGTTGGCGCGGCCACATACGGCTCGTGCATCTCGTTGCCAATAAAATGTTGACCCATAATTAAATAATCGTACCCAAACGGGGTAATAATTTGCAGCAGCTTTTCAAAATAATCGGGGTAATATTCCGCCTCAAAGCCAATTAAAATGTTAATTTCTTTTTCGTACTCTTTTTTTAAGTCGCGCAGGGTGGTAAAATACCCCTCTAAATCGGCAATCCTCATTCTAAAATTAGAGTAATACTTTTCCTCAAACGGGTACGGGGTGTGGTCCGAAAAGCCCAGCGTTTTCAGCCCGCGGGAAATGGCGGTTTCAATGTATTCCCGCTCGGTGCCGTCGGCGTGGTTGCACCGAAAGGTGTGGGTGTGGTAATTGGCTAACATAATATCCCTCTTTAATTTATTCTGCTTTTTAGTATAGCACGAAATTGTAAAAAGTCAAACCCGGGGCGGCAAAATTTTGCTAAAAGCTTAGCCGGGCGCCCCCTGTTCGACCGCCAATTTACAAAAGCCCAAAAAATGGCCAGTTTTTTAAAATATTTTACTTGTTATTAAGGCGGCCTGCCGTTAAAATAAAAGAAAAATAAACGGTGGAGGTACAATAATGAAATTAGGTTTTGTAAGCGCTATTTTAGACGGCTACAGTTTTGAGGAAATGGTAGATACCGCAGCGCGCATGGGCTTTCGGTGCGTTGAGGTTGCCTGCTGGCCGGCCGGCAAGGCCGAGCGCCGTTACGCGGGCGTTTCGCACATTGATGTTGAAAATTTAAACAGCGAAAAGGCCGGCTACATTTTAAATTACTGCAAAAATAAAGGGGTTGAAATTTCGGCTTTGGCGTTTTACCCCAACACCATGGACAGCGACCTTGAAAAGCGCGCGCACAACATTAACCACCTTTACAAGGTAATTACAGCCGCCAAAACGCTGGGGGTAAACACCGTTACCACCTTTATTGGCCGTATGCAGGAAAAAACGCTGACCGAGAATTTAGCCGAGTTTAAAAAGGTTTGGCAGCCAATTATTGCCTTTGCCGAGCAGCAAAAGGTGCGCATTGCTATTGAAAACTGCCCCATGCTATTTGGGGACGACCAATGGCCGGGCGGGCAGAATTTAGCCGTTTCCCCCGCTATTTGGCGCGAGATGTTTAGCCAAATTAACAGCGATTATTTTGGCCTGAACTACGACCCCTCGCACTTTGTTTGGCAAATGATGGACTACATTCAACCGCTGTACGAGTTTAAAAACAAAATTTTTCATGTACATTTTAAAGATATTAAGCTGTACCGCAACAAGCTGAACGAACACGGCATTTTGGCCGCCCCGCTAAGCTTTATGGCGCCAAAGCTGCCCGGCCTGGGTGATGTAAACTGGAGCCGCTTTGTTTCGGCTTTAACCGATATTGGGTACGATTCTTACACCTGCATTGAGGTTGAGGACCGCGCTTTTGAGGGCAGCAAAGAAAAAATTGAGCAATCGCTGCTGCTGAGCAAACGGTACATGGAGCAGTTTGTAATTTAAAACAACAAGCCAAAAAGCGCCCGCAAAAGCGGGCGCTTTCATTGTTAATAAAATAATGATGGGCTCCATGGACAATAGCCCCCGCAAAGCCTAATTGCGAACCATTTTAGATTCATCTTGTTGCAGTATTTATAAGGTCACCCTCCGCCATTTTTCAGCCGCTTTTCTGTAAAGGTGGCTGAAAAAAGCCTTACCAAATTTGTTGAACTAAAAATCCCTTGATTTTATATCCCCTGCTGTGTTAAAATACAAGGGTAACTAAGCGCCTTTTTGTTTGGCCTTTGTTTTGCATAACCGGGTTAATTCTGCAATAAACAGTGCGGCCAAGCCCGAACGGAGGAAAAACAGTGAAAATATATACCATAATAGGCGGTGTAAACGGCACCGGAAAAAGCAGCTTAACAGGCGTATTAAAGGCTGAAACGGCCGATTTAGGCAAAATTATTGATGTTGACAAACTAAACATTCAATACGGTAATGTAATTGATGGTGGAAAAGCTGCCGTAAATTTAATTAATAGTTGCCTAAACCACGGCGTCAGCTTTACTCAGGAAACAACCCTTTCGGGCCACAAAACAGCCAAAACAGCCAAATTGGCGCACGAAAGCGGCTATTTCGTACGGTTGTACTATGTAGGGCTTTCCTCGGTAGAAGAAAGCATAAGGCGCATTGCAAACCGGGTACAAAAAGGCGGGCACAACATACCGGCCCCAAGCGTTAAACGCCGGTTTCATTCGCGTTTTAAAGATATAGCCGCTGTTTTGCCCTACTGTGATGTTGCTATGTTTTACGACAACGAAAACGGTTTTAAAGAGGTTGCAGAGTACCGCAACGGTGAGCTTACCCCAAAAGGCGAACCAATTCCGACCTGGTTAGCCCAATTGGCTGAATATCTAAGAGCCAATGCAGAGCAATTTTAGAACTAATTATAACCACCCGTAAAACGGGCAGTTTGCGCAAATCCACAAGCTATAATGCCCGCGTTTCAAAGCGTTGGCTTTCTCTTTATTCAAGCCTTTTAAGCCTTTGACACTTTGTTTCAACCAACTAAAACCTTTGTTTAAAAAACCGGGGCCGCCTTAAAGTAAGGCAGCCCCGAAATTATACATTTGCAAAGTGCTTTTCTTAAATCAGCAAGGGAGAACTTTGGCCGGAGCGTCACTCCCGGCATCTCTTTTGCCCATTGCTTAAAGCATGTGGCGTATGACGACGCACTTTTCACCCCAAAGCCCTCACACTTACTGTATGCGAATTATTTCCAAATAATCAAATGCATTACTTTTCAATAATTCGTATCGACTTAATATCGGACTCAAAGAATTCAATGCCGCTAAGCGATTTTTTGTGCGGCAAAACATCAATACTGGCCTCGTTTTCCTCATTATCCAAAGCCTGTGTATATCCGTCTACATAGCCCCTATGCGTTACTCCTTTGCTATCAACAATTTCAACATAATGGTCCTCATATTCATATAGTTCACTCATTATTTTCCTTCTTTCTGTAAGGTACAACATATACCACGCTTTGTAAAAAGTGCGTTTCAATATCAATTTATTCGTTCTTATCTTTTATTTATATTTAAGGCAACTATTTAAAATTATAATAAAAGCAAAAAAGAAACGACTTCCTACCACTAAAGTTCGTCGTTTCTTTTTTTGGTGGAAACAGGGGGGCTCGAACCCTCGACCTCACGGATGTGAACCGTGCGCTCTAACCAACTGAGCTATGCTTCCAACTACGCAAACTATTGTAGCACACTTTTTTAAAAAAATCAAGTGCAAAACCGTTTTACCGAAAGCCAATGCTCAAATGCCAAATGTAATTTGCAACAAAGCCGGCCGCTATAACGCTAAGAACGGTAATATTTACCCATTTTTTTAAAAATAAACGGCCGTTTTTTAAAATAAAAAGGAGCAGCAGCGGCACGCTCCAAAACATGGCGTTGTAATAAAACGCTTTGCAAAGCTCCCCGCGAAAAACCGCGAGCCAGGCTCTGGTCATTCCGCAGCCGGGGCATGGAAGCTGAAACAGCCTTTGCCATACACAGCCTACATCGGCAAAATAAAACAAAAGCAAAAATAAAACCAAAAACACAGCCGGTAAAAGCTTACCGGCTGCAATTTTTTTAAAGCAACAATTTTTCATGCCGCGCTTAAAGGCTTAGTCCTTCAGCGGAATACCGTTGGCGTCTTTGTTAATGTTTCCGCAAAGAATTAAAATGCCCTCAACCAGGCCCCAAATAGCGCCGGCGCCAAAGCAAAGGCTTAAGAAAATTTGGGCAATGGCCTTGCCGGTGTAGCCTAAATAAAAATTATGTATGCCCAGGCCGCCTAAGAAAATGCCTAACAAACCGGCCGTTAATTTAGATTTTTGCATAGCCGGGTCGTAAACCGGGGCCTGCTGCACGGCAAAGCCGCACTGCGTACATACCGCTGCGCCGGGGGCTAACGGCTGGCCGCAATTTTGGCAAAAATTTGCGCCCTGCCCGGTAGCAACACCGCATTTAACGCAAACAGCCGCGTTGGGATCCACTTGATTACCACAATTTTTACAATACATAATAACAACTCCTAAATTGTTTTTTAAATAAAATCCAACCCTCTGCCGTTAACCGCGCGCGTTATAATCTGCACAAAGCAAATTCATGGATTTTAAAAGCTTATAGCTGTAAACCAGCGGGCCAACAACAATAAGGGCCCCCAGCACATTCCAGCCCCAAAAAGAGCCCGCGCCAAAGCTGTACGGAATATTTCTGCGCTTTAGCTCGTTGCCAATTCTTTTAGAAAGGCCGTGGTACCAAATTAAAGGGTAAATACCCAAGGTAAGCCAAGAAAAAACAAAGTACATTAAACAGTAATGCACGGTTTTTTTGCCGTCGTACCGGCTGGCAATGGTGTTAATATCCGACGAAATACCGGAAAGCACCACAATGCCGTAAATACCAAAGGTGATGAGAGAAAGCAAGATAAACTTAACTAAGCTGCGATTAATTTTTAAAGCAGCACGCGTTACCGGCGCCTGGGCAAAATTTGCCGCATTTTGTTGATACTCCACTAAAAAACCACCTTTCAAAAATAACAGTTCAAGCACTCTGCAATAAAAGTATATAGGAAACAGGCGGTGTTTGTCAATAGTATTTTTTAAATTCGCACAGATTTTTTTGCAATTTTTGCAGCACCCTGCGCAAAAAGAAAAAACGAGCTTATATTTTAGCAAAATTAGCGCAAAATAAAGGTAAATTATTTAGAAAGGATGATGTTAAATGACCAAAAGCAGTATGAGTTTTGTAAAGGGCATGGGCGCCGGTATGGCGGCCGGTGCCGCGGCGGTAATTGCCGGCAAAATGGTAATGCAAAATAAAAGCTCGCGCCGCGCCTTAACCAAGGGCACCAGCAAGGCCTTTCGCGCCGTTGGCGATTTTGTAGAAGGGGTTCAAACCCTGCTAAAATAACGCCAAAAATAAGCTGCAGAACCCCGTTTTAAGCCGGCAAAGGCCCGCACAACCGTGGTGCGCACAGCCTAAAAAAAGCTGCTGCCTGTTCGGCAGCAGCTTTACATACATTTTTGTGGTATAAATTATTCTACCGGCGTTTTTTGAATAAACAAAACGCCTAAAGTGTTGGGCCCGCAGTGGGTAGAAACGGTGGCGCCGGCGCGGGTAATAAACACCTCGTTAAACGGGGCAAGCTCTTTTACCAAAGCAGCAATTTCCTCGGCAATTTTGGGGTCGCAGCCCGCGTGCGTAATAAACACCCGGTTTAGGTAAAGGTTATCCGGGTTTTCCAGCCGCTCCTTAGCGTAGGTTTTTAAAACCTCTGCAAATTTACCGCGATATTTTTTGGCAACGCCCATGGCGCCGTTTTTAACCTCAATACAGGGCTTTAGCTTTAAAAGGTTTGCCCCTAAAGCAGCCAAGGCAGAGCAACGGCCGCCCTTATGTAAAAATTCTAAGGTATCAATTACAAACGAGGCGTTTACATTGGCACGCAGCCGCTCCATCTCGGCAATAATCTCTTTAGCCGATTTACCCTGCTCGGCCAAATCGGCCGCGGTAAGCACCAGCAGCCCCACCCCGGTAGAAAGGTTGCCGCTGTCTACCACATAAACATTGTTAAACGATTCTGCCGCAATGCAGGCGTTTTGGTAATTTACCGACATAGAGGAGCTAATGGTAAAAAAGATGAGCTCGTCGGCGTCTTTTAAATTCTGCTTAAAAAATTCCTCATGCTCGGCAACATTGGTGGCCGAGGTTTTAGAAAGCTGACCGGTTTTTTCGTGGTAGGCGTATAAATCGTCCGGCGTAATGTTAACCCCGTCTAAAAAGGTTTCGTCCCCAACATTTATACGAAAAGGGTTTAGGTTAATATGGTAGCGTTCGCACAGCTTTGGGCCAAGATCGCAGCTGCTGTCGCAGGTAATAACAACTTTATTGGACATTTTGTAAATCCCCTTACCTTACATTAAAATAGCGCAAAACAAATTGCAGGGTAATTATAACATTTTTAGCCCCCGTTTGCAAGGCATTTTTTGTAAATAAACGGCGTCGCCCTATTTTTAAACCCTATATAACACCCTATATAAAACAATTTGGCACCCAATGCAGCTGTACCAAGCCCAAATAAGCAAAAAAATTAAAAAAACCAAAATTTTTTCTTGACTTTTAAAAAAAATGCGGTATAATATTATTTGTTACGATTTTGCGGAATTGTGTAACGGTAGCACGACAGACTCTGACTCTGTTTGTTGGGGTTCGAATCCCTATTCCGCAGCCAGGAAATAACAGTCGACCTTGTCGGCTGTTATTTTTTTAAAGTTTTGCCATTTTAATACAAGCCTTACACACCTTTAAAGCCTTTGCCATTTTAATACACGCCGCTTGCCTTTTGTGCCGGCGGCGTTTTTTTGCCCGCAAAAGCAAACCGATTTTAAAGGCTGCTATACCCCGCCCCGCCAAAACCATGTGCAAAATAAACAAAGCTGTAAAAAATAAACAACTTTGCATAAAACGGGAGAAATTGAAAAATTTGTGTTGATTTATTTGTTTGTAAATAGTAAAATATGCTTGAAAGTTGCATTATTTTTATTTATATTGCTGCTTTTTATAACAGCCAAACCAATAAACGGTTTGCAATGGGGGAGATTTTACATGAAAAAATTACTATCGCTGGCACTTAGCTTTTTACTAACCTTTGGCTGCTGCGCCTGCCTTGCTACGGCACCGGTAGGGGCTGCCGAAACCGAGAGCTTGGCCGAAAACCTGTTTTTTGAGGACTACGAGGACTTTGCCGAGGAAAGTATTCAGCTAACCAAAACAACCGCCTACCCCGCAAACGGCGAATGGGGCTTAGGGCGAAACAGCGGGTTTGACGCCGGCCCGGTTTTACCCGGCACCTATTACTTAAACAACGGCACCGCTTACACCGTTGCAGGCGAAGGCGGAACGGTTACTACCGTTGGGGACACCGGCGGCAGCATAACGGTTGAAAATACCGGGGACGCCGCCCACGGCAAGGCGGTGCATATTAAAGACAACACCGGCCTGTTTTGGCTTTTAGGCCTTACGGTTCGGCCCAACACCAAATACACCCTTTCTTTTGAGATTAAGGGCACCGCCGGGCAGGCTTTAAACGCCATTCGGCTGCTTTCCACCATTGCTTTTACCTCACTGGATATTCCAACCTACGCGCCTATTTTAGGGTTGGACCCCTCTATTACCTATAACATTCACTCCTTTGCGTCGTCGGCCAAAATTCGGCTTTGCGAGGGTCTTGCAAACCAAAGCCTTACCGGGGCGTGGCAAACGCTTAAATTTACCTTTACCACCCCAAGCCATTTAAACAGCGCTTATGTTTACTTTGATAACATGAATAAGCCGGTTACCGACCTGCTGGTAGATAACCTTAAGCTTCAGGCCGAAGTAAAGGGGATTGATACCCCCGTTGAGTTTGTAGACGAAAACGGCAGCCCCTACGCCAAAAATACCGCAAACATTTTTGCCAAAACAACGGTTTTACCGGCAAGCGGCGGTTATTCGGCCAATATTGCGTTTGATAACACCAGCGGCGGCTACGCCTTTGAGGGCTGGTTCAGCCAGAACGGCACTTTGCTTTCCACCGCCTTAAACGCCACCCTTTTACAGGCGCCGGCAACGGCAAGAATAAAGGTTTTAAATTTGTTTTCCAGCGCCTCGTTCGAGGGGGAAAGCCAAAGCCTTAATGTTGCAAGCAATACCGAGTTCCCGCAAAAGGAGCTTTGGGGCTCTAACAAAAACGCCGGCTACTACGGCGCCACCTACGCCGAAACGGTTTACGACAAAAACGGCAAAGCGTACAGCCAAATTGCCTCCGGCTCGCCCGAAAGCGTTGGCAGCGGCGCAGCGGTTAAAATCTGCAGTACCGCCGCCCACACGGGCGAAAAATCGGCCGAAATTACCTTTGGCTACCGCACGGCCGTAATGGGCTTTACGGTTGAAAAAAACAAAAAATACATTCTCTCGTACTACTACAAAACAAAGCCGCAGCGCGCCCTTGCCCTAAGCGGAATTTTTACAACCGTTAACCTTGGTCAGGGCGACGCGGTTGGCAAAAATTCGCTTGCAAACTGTGCCGAAAGCTTTACCCTAAGCCTGAATAAAACCGTTGAGCAAAACACCAGCGGCGAGTGGAGCAAGGTGACCCACATTTTTGAAAGCGGAGATTTTGAAAAGCTTTACCTTGGTATTCACCCCAACGGGTACGATATTGGCAAGCCAACCTCTTACGACAGCGGCCCGATTTACATAGACGATTTGTGCCTTACGGAATACCGGCAGGCCAGCGTTAAAATTACCGATATGAAATCCTGCGCCGCGGTTGTTGGCGTAAACGGAACCGACCTTGAAAAAATTGCGGGAGGCCAGCTTGTGCAATTTAAGGTAATTACAAACAAAAATACCATCCCTACCGTTTTGGTAAACGGCAATCCCCTTTCGGCCAATAACAGCGGCGTTTATTCGTTTACCGCCGAGCCGGAAAACAGCCTTTCGGTGCGCTTTGCGGGCGACGAAGCCTTGAACGATTGGAACAAGGATTATAACGGCGTTTTGCTTGACCGCTACAACGCCAAAGCCTACCTTACCCCCATTTGGCAGGGCAACACGGTGTACCAAGAGCCGGCGCTGTTTGTTCCGCAGCGAGATGTAATTAAGCTTTTGTACCCCGTAAGCAAAGCGGTTTCGGTACGCAACTACGCCTTAAATGTTAACTATGTTGAGGGGGTAGATTACGAAATTACCCCCAAGGGCGAGCTCAAGCGACTGGCCGGCTCAAGAATTCCGCAATACACCGCCCCGCTTACCAGCGAAACGCCCCTGCCAAACTTAGAGCCCTACCAGTTTAGCGACGGCAGCCACATTCAGCCAATTGGCGACGCCCAGTACGCCGAATACGCCGTTTCGGTAACCTACGAGCACACCCAGGGCTGGGACGGGGTTGATTACGCCGCAGCCGCGGCCACCTCGCAAGCAAGCAAACTGAACAAGACTATTGAAAAATTAGAAAACGGCGAGGAGGTAAACATTTTATTTTTTGGCGACAGTATTTCCTGCGGGTGGAGCAGCAGCGGCCTTAAAAATTATGTAGATAACATTGCCAACAACGGCAAGGGCATTTACGGGGACGACAACAAAACCCCCGTTACGCACTACAATTACGCCGCCGCACCCTACGCCCCCACCTGGATGGAAATGTTTATTACGACTTTAAAAGAGCAGTACCCCAACGCAGCAATTAAAACGCACAACCTTGCCTTAGGCGGCAAGGATTCTAACTGGGGCAAAATTAGCCTTGCCGAAAGAATGAAGCTTTTAAACGGCTTTACGCCCGACCTAATGATTTTAAGCTTTGCCTGTAACGATATTACCGGCGGTATGACGGCCGAAAGGTTTAAAGAGAATATGCAGCAAATAATAAATGTTTTGCGAAACCCGGCCACCACCGGCGGCAACCCGAACGCCGAAGTGCTTTTTTGGTCACAAAGCCTGCCAAACACAAGAATTGCCAAATTTACCCCCGAGATTTTTTTGGCGTACGAAGCAAAGCAGGAGGAGCTGGTAAACGAAAATACGGGTGTTGGCATTGCAAAAATTACCACCCTGTACCGGGAAATTATTAAAACCAAGGACGCGTTGGATTACCTAAACACCTACTTAAACCACGGCAACGATTTTACCGCCCGAAATTACGCCACCTCGGTTTTAACGGCTATAACCAAAGCCGAGCAACCCAACATTCCGGCGCTTGAGGGCGGCGAAAACGCCACCTTTACCTTTGTTGGCAACTCTATTCGCAAAGATTTTGAAAGCGCCAACGGCCAGGCCCTGCGCTTTAAATACACCGTTTTAAACAGCGCTTTTGCCGCACAGCATTTTAGCGGTTACACCCTTACCGAGTACGGCTTTGTGGTGCAAAAAAAGTTGGCGCTAAACGGCAGCCCCCTTACCAAAAGCAACGCGCTGGCTTGCGCCGTTGGTTACAGGGCAACGGCCGACGGCACCGTTTTAGAGGAGCTTGTTAGCGATTATAACGAAAAAACCCAAACCAAAACCTTTACTGCCGCCCTTTACAACATTGGTTATTACACCAATAAAAACACCACCAATTATGCGCTTTGGGGCTGCGAGTACACAATTCGCTGCTACGCGGTTTACAGCAAAACCGGCGCGGCAGACATTGTAAGGTACGGCTTGGAACATTCCTCCTCGGTGTTTGCTACCTTTGAGGCCATTGAAAAGGCCCCCGCCTCGCAAAGCGACCTTGATTACCTTACCCAAAAGCTGGCCTTTGCAGCCCCTGGCGAAAACGGCAAAACCATTGGCGATTATTACGCCGCCTGGAAAAACAAAAAATACGGTTTTTAGGCTTAATTGCCGCTTACCTTAAGCCGGCCCGCAAAACCGTACCGCATTGCGCTGCGCCCTAAATTTAACAGCTAAAAAACGGCCCCGCCAACCTTTTGCTTGTTGGCGGGGCCGTTTGGTTTTAATTTATTTACCCTTTTTTAGCTCCTCAATTTTGTCGCGCAGCTGGGCGGCATATTCAAACTCCAGCATGGCGGCGGCGTCTTTCATTTCGGCCGTTAGGCGCTTAATCATTTGCTGGCGCTCGGCCGGTTTTAGGTGCTTTAAGCCGGCCTTTTGCCCCGGCTCGCCCTTGGCGCCCATTTCAATTACCTCGTGTACCTGTTTTTGAATGGTTTTTGGCACAATGCCGTGCGCCTTGTTGTAGGCCTGCTGAATTTCGCGGCGGCGTGCCGTTTCGCGAATGGCCCGCTCCATAGAGGGGGTTACGCTGTCGGCGTACATAATAACCTGCCCGCCGGCGTTTCGGGCGGCCCGCCCAACGGTTTGAATCAGCGAGGTTTCGCTGCGCAAAAAGCCCTCTTTATCCGCGTCTAAAATAGCAACTAAAGAAACCTCGGGCAAATCTAACCCCTCCCGCAGCAGGTTAATGCCAACTAACACATCAAAAACGCCCAGGCGCAGGTCGCGAATCAGCTCCATGCGCTCAATGGTATCAACATCGTGGTGCATATACCGCACCGCAATGCCAACCCCCTCCAAATAATCGGTTAAATCCTCGGCCATTTTTTTGGTTAGTGTTGTTACCAGCACCCGCTCCTTTTTTTCGGTGCGCAGGTTAATTTCGCTAATTAAGTCATCAATTTGCCCGGTAGTTGGCTTTACCAAAATTTCGGGGTCCAACAGCCCGGTGGGGCGAATAACCTGCTCGGCCACCGCGGCGGCGTGCTCGTACTCAAACGGGCCGGGCGTAGCCGAAACATAAATGGCTTGGTTTACCTTTTGGTAAAATTCCTCAAAATTCAGCGGCCGGTTATCGTAGGCCGAGGGCAGGCGAAAGCCGTATTCTACCAAGCTTTCCTTACGGGCGCGGTCGCCGCCGTACATTCCGCGAATTTGCGGCAGCATCACATGGGATTCATCTACAATCAGCAAAAAGTCTTTTGGAAAATAATCTAACAGCGTAAACGGGGTACTGCCGGCCGGCCGCCCCGAAAGCACACGGGAGTAATTTTCAACCCCCTTGCAGGTGCCAATTTCGGCCAGCATTTCCATGTCGTATTCGGTTCGCTGGCGAATACGCTGCGCCTCTATCAGCTTATTTTGGGCGGTAAATAGGGCCACCTGGTCCTCCATCTCCTGCCGAATTTCCTTTAGCGCGGCCTCCATGTGCTCCGGCGCCACAATGTAGTGGGTAGCCGGGTAAATGGGGGCGTGAACCAGCCGCTCCTTTAATTCGCCGGTAACGGTGTTAATTTTGTAAAGCGCCTCAATTTCATCGCCAAAAAATTCCACGCGAATGGCGTCCTCCTGCGAATAGGCCGGAAAAATTTCAACCGTATCGCCCCTCACGCGGAATTTGTTGCGCACAAAGTTAATGTCGTTTCGCTCATATTGCAAATCTACCAGCCGGGTAATCAGCTCCTCCCGGCTAATTGCGGTGCCAATTCGCAGCGAAATAATCATGTTGCGGTAATCAATGGGGTTGCCTAACGAGTAAATGGAGGAAACGCTGGCCACAATAATTACATCCTGCCGCTCCGAAAGCGCACAGGTTGCAGAGTGGCGCAGCTTATCAATTTCATCATTAATAGCCGAGTCCTTTTCAATGTAGGTGTCGGTTCCCGGAATGTAGGCCTCCGGCTGGTAATAATCATAGTAAGATACAAAATACTCCACCGCGTTTTCGGGAAAGAATTCCCGAAACTCCGAGCACAGCTGCGCGGCAAGGGTTTTGTTGTGCGCCAAAACAAGGGTTGGCTTGTTTACATTTTTAATAATGTTGGCCATGGTAAAGGTTTTGCCCGAGCCCGTAACGCCTAACAAAACCTGCTCCTTTAAGCCGTTTTGAATTCCATTTGTTAGTTTTTCAATGGCCTGCGGCTGGTCGCCCGTAGGCTGAAATTTAGAGTGTAGAATAAATTTATTTGGCACAAAAATCCTTCCTTTCCCGCTTTTGCTAATTTTTAAAAACAACAGGCGGCCCTTTACCGTTATGCTTTGCCGTTAGAATTTGTATATAGCTTTCCCCTTAAAAGGTTTACACCGCTTTATTGCTAATAATAGCATAAAGCATTAGCGCGCCGTTGCCGAGCAAAACAGCGGCGCGCTTTAAAAGGCGGTTATTTTTTGCCCAGCAGCTTTTCAATTTGCGGAAAAGGGGCTAACGCGCGGCGCAAAATGCCGTGAACATGGGCAATGGCCGTGCCGTAATTGGTTACCGGCACCCCCTGCTCTTTGCAGCGCTCATTGCGGGAGAACACCTCCCGCTCGTTTAGCATACAGGCGCCGCAGTGCACCACCAAAGCGTAGCCGGTTACATCCTCGGGGAACTCGGTGCCCGAGGTAAACTGAAATTGCAGGCTGCAGCCGCAATGCTGCTGCAGCCAGGCCGGCAGCTTTTGGGTACCAATATCGCCGCACTGGCGGTGGTGGGTGCAGCCCTCCGAAATTAAAACCCTATCCCCCGCCTGCAAGCGGTCTAACGCGGCGGCCCCTTGCACTGCCTGCGCCAAATTGCCCTTGTAGCGCGCAAATAAAATAGAAAACGAGGTAAGCCAAACCGTTGGCGGAACTATTTTGCTTACCGCGCCAAAGGCCTGCGAATCGGTTATAACTATTTTGGGCGGCTTTTTTAGGGCGGCCAGCGCGCCGCCAAGCTGCTCTACCTGGGTTACAACATTTACAGCGTGGTGATCCAGCACATCCCGTATTACCTGCTGCTGCGGTAAAATCATGCGCCCTTTGGGGGCGGCTGCGTCAATTGGGGTGACCAGCACGGCAACATCGCCCGGGCTTAGCAGATCGCCAACCAAAGTTTTTTGGGGCTGTTGCTGCCCGGCCAGGTTGCCAATGAGCTCTTTTAATTCAAAAACGCCGGTGCCCTTTTCGGCGCTAAGGTAAAGACTGTTTTTGGATGCCTGCGGCAGCACTTTTAATAAATCGCACTTATTGTAAGCGGTAACGTAGGGCAGCTTTTTTTGCTCAAACAGCGCCAGCAGTTCCCGGTCGGCCGCCTGCAGACCCTTTTCGGCGTCTACTACCAAAACGGCAATGTCGGTTTTGGTTAACACCTGCAAAGCGCGCTTTACCCGCATTTCGCCTAAATCGCCAACATCGTCTACCCCGGGGGTGTCAATTATAACAACCGGGCCAATGGGTAGCAGCTCCATGGCCTTTTGCACCGGATCGGTGGTGGTTCCCTTAACCTTAGAAACCAGCGAGAGCTTTTGCCCGGTAACGGCGTTTACTACGCTGGATTTACCGGCGTTTCGCAGCCCAAAAAAGCCAATATGCACCCGGTCGGCCGAAACGGTATCATTTAATCCCATAAAAACCTCCTTAACTGCGCAAAGCGCCGAATCGTTTATTTACAAGCCGGTTTAAAATCTAAAATCGCGGCGGTTCGAGGCCTTAATGGCCTCAATATTCTGCCGGGCAATTTCGCGTACCTTTTCTTTTGGAATTTTGCCAAGCTCTTTTTCAATTAACGCAAAGCCAACCTTTTGGGTTTGCTCCGAGGCGTAATCTACCAAATATTCCGTTAGCGTCATTAAGGCGTTGGGGTGGCAGCAATTTAAAATCTGCCCGGTTTTGCAAAGGCTCATAAAACGGTCGCCCGTGCGGCCCTCGCGGTAGCAGGCCGTGCAGAACGAGGGAATGTGGTCCTTTTCCATTAGCCAGCGTACCACATCATCCAGCGTGCGTTGATCCGAAACATCAAACTGCTCGGAATCGTGCGGGCGCTCCTTCTCACAATAGCCGCCAACCGAGGTGCGCGAGGCGCCGCTGATTTGCGAAATTCCGTAATCCAGCACCTTGCCGCGCACCGCCTCGCTTTCTCTGGTAGAAATAATCATACCGGTGTAGGGCACCGCAATGCGAATACAGGCAATAATTTTTGCAAACATCTCGTCCGAAATGCCGTTGTCAAATACATCCGGGTCAATATCGTCGGCGTGCTTTACGCGCGGCACGCTAATGGTGTGCGGGCCAACGCCGTGCACCGCCTCTAAATGCTCTGCGTGCATTAAAAGGCCGGCAAATTCGTAGCGGTAACCCTCCAGCCCAAACAAAACGCCCAAGCCAACATCATCAATGCCGCCCTGCATGGCACGGTCCATCGCCTCGGTGTGGTAATCGTAATCGTGCTTGGGGCCGGTGGGGTGCAGTTCTAAGTAGCTCTTTTTATTGTAGGTTTCCTGGAACAAAATGTAGGTGCCAATCCCGGCGTCCTTTAATTTTTTGTAATTTTCAACCGTGGTGGCGGCAATGTTAACATTCACGCGGCGAATATCGCCGTTTTTGTGGTGCACCGAGTAAATGGTTTTAATGCAATCTAAAATATATTCCAAGGGGTTGTTTACCGGGTCCTCCCCTGCCTCAATCGCCAACCGCTTGTGGCCCATATCCTGCAGGGCAATAACCTCCTGCCGTACCTCCTCCTGCGTTAGTTTTTTGCGGGCAATGTGCTTGTTTTTGTGGTGGTACGGGCAGTAAACACAGCCATTTACGCAGTAGTTAGAAAGGTACAGCGGGGCAAACATTACAATGCGGTTGCCGTAAAACGCCTGCTTAATCTCGTTTGCAAGGTTGTACATCTGCTCCACCTTTTCAGGAATATCGCACGCCAGCAAAACCGAGGCCTCACGGTGCGTAAGTCCGGCACAGGTAACGCCGTTGGCTGTTTTTTTCGGGCGCGCTTTTTCCAGCAGGGAATTAATTAGCGCTACATTGTTTTTATTCTCCTCGGCGTATTTCAAGGTTTCTAAAATCTCGGCGTCGTTAATAAACTCCTCCGCTTTTAAAGATTTTGGGTTGTAAATTGCCATTTTAATCACACTTTCTTTTCTGTTAGAATTCTCTTTCAGTTAGAATATTAAAATTTTAAGCTTTTTTAAAACGCTTTTTAAACGGTTTTAATATCGCCACGGTCGGTTACAATTTGGTAGCCAATAGCGCTCATTCTGCCGCTTAAACAGCCCTTACACTGGGCCGATTCCTCCCCCGTGCAAATTTTATTATCGTACAGCGCGTACTTTTTGCGTACCGCCACGGGTGAAAGGTTTGGCATTACCACATTGGCACCGGCCAAAATGCCCTGCTCGCGCCCGGTGGGCAAAACAGTGCCCAGGGCGGTTGTTGCCGGCAGCAAAATGTTGGGCTTAATTAACCGAATTAACGAAAGCAGGTACACCGTTTGCTCGGCGGTGCCGGCCTTAAAGCCGGCAAAAGGGGTATCTTTTTGCGGAATAAAAGGCCCAATTCCGCACATATCCGGGCAAAAGGTTTCAATAAATTTAAGGTCTTTGGCAAGGCAGGCCGCCGTTTGGTACGGGGAGCCGACCATAAACCCGCACCCAACCTGAAAACCAATAGCTTTTAAATCGTGCAGGCAGCGCATACGGTTTTCAAAGCTCATGCCCGCCGGGTGCAGCTTTTGGTAATGCGCCGCGTCGGCCGTTTCGTGCCGCAGCAGGTAGCGGTTGGCGCCCGCCCGGTACATTTTTAAATAATCGGCCGTTTCATACTCCCCAAGCGAAAGGGTAATGGCGCAATCGGGGTACTCTGCGCGGATTTTTGCCGTAATGCTGCAAATTTTTTCTACCGGCAAAACACCCTCGCCCCCCTGCAGCACAAAGGTGCGAAAGCCCAAGCGGTAGCCCTCGGCGCAGCACTGCAAAATTTGCTCGGGCGTTAAAAGGTAACGGTCGCAATTTTTGTTTTCTTGCCGAATACCGCAGTAATAGCAGTTGTTTTTGCAAAGGTTGCCAATTTCTATTAACCCGCGTACATAAACGGCCTTGCCGTAAATGCGGTGCCGCTGCTCGCGGGCAAGCCCAGCGGCGTACTCGGCCAGCTCCGGCGTTTGGCCGGCAACCAGCGCTTCGTACTCCGGCAGGGTTAGGCGGTGCTCGCTTGCCAGGCGGGTAATGCAGGCCTTTAGGTTACTCATTGCCCGTAATGTTCGAGTACGCAGTTTTTACGCTAACGCCCTCAATATTCCCCAGCTTGCCGGCTAAGGCGGCAATGGTATCCTGCGGGGCGTCTAACGCCACACTTACAATGTGAATTCCCTTTTCGCGGTACGGCAGGCCCATTCTGCCAATAATGTGCTCCCCGTACTCGTGCAGCACGGCGTTTAGCTTTTCGGCGGCTTGCAGCTGTTCAACAATAATGGCCATAACGGCAACTCTTGTTTGCATTTTAACGCTCCTTTTGCCGCGCCTTGGCGCAGCGTGTTGTAAAAAATAAAAGGCGCACCCAACGCGTAGGTGCACCCCAAAACCTTTTGGCTTGAACGCACCCTTTCACGCAGTAAAAACTTAATGTTAGGATACCTTGTATAGCAGTATTTTAACACAAATTCGGCCAATTGTCAATGGCAAAGCAAACGGCCAAAAGAGGTAATTTTTTGGTTTGTTTATTGGGTGCTGCCCCCTGTTTTACAAAACAAATAGTGCTTTAAGAAATAGTTACCACTACAATTGCAAAAAACAAGCACCGTTTTTTTGCAGAACTTTAGGCCTTTACAACTATTGCAGATTTTTTTGAAAAAAGGGGTTGAAAATTTAAAACAAATGTGTTATTATAATATGGCGCTGTAAATGTGCATGAAAGAACATGGGCCATTAGCTCAGTTGGTTAGAGCGACCGGCTCATAACCGGTTGGTCCGGGGTTCGAGTCCCTGATGGCCCACCATTTAATTTTTAATAAATATAGGGGTATAGCTCAGTTGGTAGAGCAGCGGTCTCCAAAACCGCGTGCCGAGGGTTCAAGTCCTTCTGCCCCTGCCATCTTTGTTTCACAATATGGAACACATAGGAAAACCCTTGAATAATCAAGGGTTTTTCGTGTTTTTGAGTTTCTTTAATGTTTATTGTCCTACGGCAAACATTTGCCTGTTTCCGTACCTGCGGCAGACTCGAACTCACAGCATAAAAAATTCCTGCTTATACAGAAAAACCGTTTCCTTATCACTTAAAACGCAAAAGTGATCGGAAACGGTTATTTTTTGCATATTCGATAGGTGATTTTATGAGCAAAAATGAACAGACTAACCCCTTGGTGCAAAACATTAAAAAAATTTCTTTATCTTTAATTGATGATTTCCCGAACCACCCGTATCATATTTTTGATGACGAAAGCATGGCGGAGCTAACGGAAAGCATAAGAAAAAACGGTCTTATTTCCCCTATAATCGTAAGAGAAGAAGAAGACGGCGGCAGGTATGAACTTATTTCCGGTCACCGCAGAAAATATGCTTGCAGCACCCTTGGTTATGAGGAAATACGGTGCAATATAATCGCGGTTACAGACGACGAGGCAACAATTATAATGGTAGACAGCAATTGTCAGCGGCAAAAACTGTTACCGAGTGAGAAAGCCTTTGCATATAAAATGAAGCTTGACGCTATGAAACGACAGGGTAAGCGCACGGATCTAACCTGTGTGCAAAACGCACACAAGTTAAAATCCCGTCAGATTTTAGCAGAGCAGGAAGGCAAAAGCGAATACCAGATAAGGCGGTATATCCGTCTTACACACTTAATACCCGAATTGTTGGAATATGTTGACGCTGAAAAAATTAAGCTTTTACCCGCTACCGAAATATCATATCTCGGTGAAGATGCGCAACGCGACCTTTGCGACGTTATAGAAACCTGTGTAGCTTTTCCCTCACACGGACAGGCACGGCGTTTACGCAGGCTGTATGAAAGCGGAGAACTTACATACGAAAAAACATTACAGATTCTTGAAGAAGAAAAAGGCAATCAAAAGCCGAAATACAGGCTGTCCTGCGATAAATTATCCAAGTATATTCCTCAAGGCACGCCCGACGCCGAAGCAGAGGAGGCTCTATCCCAAATTTTGTGTAAACGCAGAAATGCGGTAAAAACAGAAATAAAT
>CABQLY010000018.1 GCA_902465155.1 uncultured Oscillospiraceae bacterium
CTTGGCGGCGGCCAGCTCGGCCGGCGTGTTTACCGTAACGCTGCCGTTTTCGTAATAATACAGCTTCCAGGTTCCGTTTAAATTCATTCAAATACCTCCCGTAGGGTTCCGTTTTTAGCGGTTGCAATTTTACTGCTACCATTGTAACACTTTTGGGTTTAATTTGTTCTTATATCTTTGCATAAAATTACAGTTTTTTTGGTTTTAGTGTTGAAATGTAAAAATAATTGTGTTAAAATGCCTTTAAGAATTTTAAATAGCAAATATTTTTAAAAATAACACAACGGGGCTGGGTGGGGTTTTATGCCAAAAAAAGTAGATTTTTTCTCTTTACCGGCAAAGCTGACGCAAGAGGTTGGTATTCGGGTAGAGCAGCGCTACTGCACGCCGCAGGCTTACTCCCAAATACATCGCCACGATTATTTGGAAATTGAGCTGATTATGCAAGGCGGCGGCGAACAGCTGCTAAACGGCAGCCTTTACAAGCTGCAAAACGGCAGCATTTCTATTCTGCGGCCGGCCGATTTACACGGCGTTACCCTAAACAAGCCCACCCGCTATTACAACATCAGCTTTTCTGAGCATTTATTAGACCACGCGCTGCTGCAATCAATTGCCGCTTTTCGCGGTAACCTTTACGCCGTTTTAACGGGCGAGGAATTTTCTATGGCCGGGCTATTGTGCCAAGCCCTTTTGTTAGAGGCCGGGCGCCCCAAAGCCAACAAGCTGATTTTGCACCGTTTGTTAGAATGTTTAATGCTAACCGTGCAAAAAAGGCTGGCGTTAACGCTGCCGCCCCCCAGCGAGCAGCAGGAGCCGCTGCAGGCCGCCTTAACCTATTTGCAAATGCATTTTATGGAAAATCCAACCCTGCAGCAGGTTGCCAAGGTGGCCCACTACAACGCCAGCCATTTTAGCACCTGCTTTCACCGTGAAATGAAGCAAACCTACTCGCAATACTTAAACCACCTAAAAATTAGCTACGCTAAAAATTTGTTAATTACAACCGATTTAAAAATTGAGCGCATTGGCAGCGAGTGCGGCTTTTGCTCGGAATCTAACTTTTTAAGGGTGTTTAAGCAGGTTACCGGAACCTCGCCCTTGGCGTACCGCCGCGAAGCGCACAACTAAAGCCTGCATTTACCGCCGAAAGGGGTGGGGCAAAAGCGCTAAAAGCCCAAAAAGCAACCGCCAAAAACAAGCGCACAAAGCAGGTACAAGGCCGAAAAACCAGTGAAAAAACGAAGCAAAAGGCAAAAAACGCCGCCCGTATTTGCCTAACCGCATTAAAACAAACAACCCTGTTGCCGGTTTTTAAGCCCGGCGGCAGGGTTGTTTGTTCTTTTAGCGTACATTTTGCAACAATGCCTTAGGCAGTGCCCCAATGAAAAGCCAAGCGCCAAAAAGTTAAAAGCCCCTTTTTTAGGCTGGTCTTTTCTAAACAATTTGAAAGCACCAACAACATTGCCAAACTGCTGCTTTTTTAAATCAACGCCAAAAAAGTACCCAAAAGCGGTTTAAGCCTGTTACGGTCTGCTTTTTCAACCGTTTACCGGCCAATGTACTTTTTAAACTCGGCGTAGGCGGCCTCGGCGTTGGGGTCTGCCTGCGGCTGGTACTGCTTTAGGGGAAAGCTGTTTGCAATAATCCCGCGCGCTTCGTTTAAATCTTTAATTAGCCCAAACGCCATAAACTGAATGGCAACATTGCCGGTAACCGTTGCCTCTACCGGCCCGGCCACTACCGGCCGGCCGCAGTAATCGGCCGCCATAGAGCACAGCAGCTGGTCTTTAATTCCGCCGCCGATCATGTGAATAACGGGGTATTTTTTGCCGGTAAGCTGCTCCATAACCTCAATTGCGTACTTGTACTTAAAGGCCAAGCTTTGGTAAATGCAGCGCAGAATTTCGCCCATTCCCTGCGGAACATATTGCCCGGTACGGCGGCAAAACTCGGCTACGCGGGCCGGCATATTTCCGGGGGCAACAAAATCCTTCGCGTCGGGGTCAATAAAGCACAAAAACGGCTTGGCTGCCCGTGCGGCGCGCTCCATCTCGTCAAACGAAACATCTAACCCCTGGCGTTTAAACTCCTGCCGGGATTGCTGAATAAGCCAAAGGCCCATAATATTTTTTAAATAACGCACCTTGCCGTCGCTGGCGCCCTCGTTGGTGAAATCGGCGTCGCTGGAATTTTTAGTTAAAACCGGTTTTTCCAGCACCGTGCCTAAAAGCGACCAGGTGCCGCAGCTAATGTAGGCGTAATCGGCCTGCTGCGTAGGCACCGAGGCTACTGCCGAAGCGGTATCGTGCGAGGCTACGGCAATTACCGGCACGCTGTTACAGTGCAGCTCCTCACAAATTTCGGGTAATAAGTTTCCGTAAACCTCACCGGGCATAATAATTTTGCCAAAAAGCTCTTTAGAAAGGCCCAGCTTTGAAAGCACCTTTTCGCTCCAATCATGCGTGCGGGGGTCTAACAGGTTGGTGGTAGAGGCGTTGGTGTACTCTATCCGTTTGACACCGGTCAAAAAGTAGGCAAACAAATCCGGCATCATTAAAAGGGTTTTGGCCTGCTTTAAAACCTCCGGCCGCTCGCTTAATAAATACTGCAGCTGGTACAAGGTGTTAAAGGAAACGCACTGAATCCCCGTTTCGGCGTAAACCTCGTCCTTGCTCATTTTTTTAAAAAATTCAGCCGGAATGTTATCGGTTCGGGTATCGCGGTAGTGGGACGGGTTGCCAATTAGCTCGCCCTGCTCGTTTAAAAGGCCAAAATCAACGCCCCAGGTATCAATACCAATAGCGCTAAAACCGCCGGCAGCGTTGGCATTTAAAATGCCCTGCTTAATTTCGTGAAACAGGCGCAGCACATCCCAATAAAGGCGCGAGCCTATTTGCACCGGGTCGTTTGAAAAACGGTGAATTTCGGTAATTTCAAGCTTGCCGTCTACTAATTTTGAAAGCATGGCACGGCCGCTGGAGGCGCCGAAATCAAAAGCTAAAATTGTTTTTTGTGACATAAAAAAATGTTCCTCCCAAAAAATATTTTAATTGAATATTTTTAAAAACCGCACCCATAATAAAGGTACGGGCGAGCTTTGCTGCCTTTTGGCCGGCAAAAACAAGGGCGCCAAAAGCGTAAGCCGTTGGTTTGCGCCGGTTTTCGGCGGCCTGCAAAGCTCAACCTGCTAAAGCAGCGGGGCGTTACCGCCGCGCGGTTTGTAGAATTTTTTTAAAAATGAGGTGTTAGAATGAATGTTTTTGACCGCATTTGCTTAATTTTGGTAATTATTGGCGGCATTAACTGGGGCAGCATTGGCCTGTTTAGTTTTGACATTGTTGCCTGGATCTTTGGTGGACAAACAGCCGTGTTCAGCCGAATTATTTACACGCTGGTAGCGTTGGCGGCAATTTGGTGCATTTCGCTGTTGTTTAGAAACGAGGACGCCCCCGCAACCGAAGCTACACGCAACTAAACGCGGCCGCAGGGCCGTACATACCCGCCAATTTTTAAACCGGGCAAGGTATTATTGAATTCAAAAAAATTATAGCGGTTTTAAGGGCTTTTGTCAACCCCCCGGCGCCAATACAGCCCGCGCAAAGCAGCTATTTATTTTTGCCCCAAAACACTTGGTCGATGCCAAACCCTTTTAAAACTGTGGGGCGGCTCATTGGCGCAAAGCTACCTGCCAAAAACCCTTTACCGCGCTAAAAACTACCATTTATAAAAATTGCCGCTTTTTTAAAGTCGCTAAGTTTGTGAAAGCTGCTAAGTTGGCAAAAACGCCATATTGCAAAAGGAGCCTAATTTAAGAGCCTAATTGATGAATAGGCATTAATAAACAACGCCAAAATTACAAAAGCGCGAACCACGCTAAAAAGCCACCCGTCTTAAAAAACAGGTGGCTTAAAAAAGCTTACAGCACGCAGCTTAAAAAATCCTTGGTGCGCTGCTGCTTGGGATTTGCAAAAATTTCCTGCGGGGTGCCCTCCTCGCAAATAACGCCGTCGGCCATGAACAAAATGCGATCGGCAACATCCCGTGCAAAGCCCATTTCGTGCGTTACTACCACCATGGTCATGCCCTCGGCGGCCAGCTGCTTCATTACCTGCAGCACCTCGCCTACCATTTCCGGGTCTAAGGCGGAGGTAGGTTCATCAAACAGCATAATATCGGGGTTCATGCACAGTGCGCGGGCAATGGCAACCCGCTGCTTTTGCCCGCCCGAAAGCTGCGAGGGGTACGCCTCGGCTTTGTCTGAAAGGCCTACCTTTTCCAGCATTTGCAGGGCGTGCACCCGGGCTTGGTCCTTGGTTTCTTTTTTTAAATCTACCGGGGCCAGCATTAAATTCTCCAACACATTTAGGTTGTTAAACAAATTAAAGTGCTGAAATACCATGCCAACATTCTCCCGCATTTTGTTAATGTTGGTTTTTTTGCTTGAAACATCGTACCCGTCTACCGTAACAGTGCCGGAGGTAATGTCCTCCAGCCGGTTTAAGCAACGCAAAAAGGTAGATTTACCGCTGCCGGAGGGGCCAATAACAACCACAACCTCGCCCTCGTAAATGTTGGTGGTAATGCCCTGTAAAACCTTAAGGCTGTGAAAGGATTTGCAAAGTTCCTCTACATGAATTTTAATGTTATTTTTATTTACGGCCAACATTCAGTCTCCTTTCCACCAGCTTGGCAATTTTTGAAAGAATGGTAATTACAACCAGGTACATAAAGCCTACCAGCGCCCAGGTCTCAAACGATTTAAAGGTGTTTGCCACCACATTTTGGGCGCTGTTAACCAGCTCCGGAAAGCCAATTACCGAAAGAATAGAGGTATCCTTTAAAGTAATAATAAACTGGTTAATAATGCTGGGGATCATGGTGCGAATGGCCTGCGGCAGCACCACCCGGTGCATGGAGCGCCAATAGGGCAGCCCTAAGCTGCGGGCGGCCTCCATTTGGCCTTTATCTACCGACTGAATACCGGCGCGAATAATTTCGGCCATGTAGGCACCGCAGTTTAGCGCCAAGCAAATGGTGCCGGCTGTTAAGGCCGAAAGCGTTATGTTAACCCCAACAATGTTTTGAAAAAAGTACGGTACGCCGAAAAACACAAAAAAGGCCAAAACAATCATTGGTACGCCGCGAACAATATCTACAAAAATTTGTGCAATAATGTTGCACACGCGGCTTTTTACAACGCTTAACATACCAAACAACAAGCCTAAAATGCAAGCAAAAAGCAAGCCGCACAGTGCCAAAAGCAGGGTTTGACCCATTGCGCGCAGCAGCAGGTGCCCGTACTCGGTAATAATTCTAACCATTGGCAGCTCCTTTCACAACAAAACGGAACACCGGGTTACGGTGTTCCGTAAAAATATTTTAACAAACCGTAAAAGCCTAACGCTTAGCCAAGGTATTTCTTTAAAATTTCGTCGTACTTACCGTTGGCTTTAATATTTTTTAAGCCCTTGTTAAACAGGTCTAAAAATTCTTGACGGTCAGCTTTGTGAATGGCCAAACCGTAGGGGGAACCGGCGTTTTCGGTGCCTTCTACAATTTTAAGGCCTAAATTGGCGTTATCTTTAATGGTGGCGGCCATAATCGGCGTATCCTCAAAGCAGGCAACGGCCTGTTTGCCGGTTACAGCCTGATACATGGTTGGGGAATCTTTAAAATAGTTAATTTTAAAGCCGTATTTATCTTTTAAGCTTTCGGCGTAGGTTGCGCCCTCGGTGCCGGTTTTAACCGCAACGGTTTTGCCCTTTAGGCTGTCAAACCCGGTAATGTCAGAATCCTTAGCTACGGTCATGCACTGGGTGGCGGTGTAATAGCCGTCCGAGAAGATCCAGCCCTCGTTCTTACGCTTTTCGGTAATCGAGGCGCCGGCAATCATCGCGTCGGCCTGGCCGGCCTGGCAAGCGGCAATAGAAGCGTCCCAGCCTAAGCTTTTCAGCTCATATTTAAAGCCCTGGTCTTCGGCAATGGCTTTTAAAATGTCAACATCAATGCCAACAAAGGCGCCGGTGCTGTCGGTGTACTCAAAGGGTTTAAAGGTGGTATCGGTGGCAACTACCCAAACCTTAGCGTCGGTTTTGCCGGAAGCCTCGGAAGTTGTTTTTTCACTGCCGCAGCCCGCAAAGCTGAGCGCTGCTAAAACCGCTGCTAAACCAACGCACGCGGTACGAATAAGTTTTTTCATAAAAATTCCTCCTAAATTAATATCCTCTATTGTACCATATTTTTGTGAAGTTGTAAAGTTTAAATGTAAGGTTTCTAACAAAAATTACTTAACTTTGTAAAGTTTTAACGCGTTTTTGCCAAATTAACCGCCTCTAAATAATAAATCGGCAGCTGCTGCGCCAAAAACCGCGCCTCGTATTCTGTTACAATGTTCCCCTTGGGGTTGGTGGCGTGGTAATTCAGCGAAACGGCCTTTAGCGCATACCCGTTTTGCGAAAATTGCAGCAGCGAATACTCAAACAGCTGGGCGTTATCGGTTTTTTGAAAAATAACGGCCCCAGGCGTTAAAAGCTCACGGTAAATTTTTAAAAAGCGCGGGGCGGTAAGGCGGTGATCGGCGTAGCTGTTTTTTTGAAAAGGGGTAGAAAAATTTAAGTACAGCGCCGTTACTTTACCGGCCGGCAGCAGCCGACCCAAATACTCGGCCGCGCAGCACAAATATTTTAAATTGCCAATTTTTTGCGCCTTGGTTTTTTCGCAGGCCTCTACCAGCACATTGCGGCATTTTTCAACCCCTAATACATTAACCTTAGGGTTTTGGCGGGCAAATTCGCGGGCAAAATGCCCACGCCCGCTGCCAATTTCCAGCACCAGCGGCGCGGCGCGGCCAAACAGAGCGTTTAAATCTACCGGCTCGGTAGCGTCCGGCAGGTCGTAGTGCAATTGCTCACAGCGCGGGACCAAAAAAATGTCGCCGCAGGCGGCCAGTCGTTCGTCCAAATTCTTTTTACAGCGCATCCTCATGCCGGTTTCATCCTTTAATCCTGCCCTTTTGCCGTGGCAATTAATCCTTCGTTATTTGTGGCAATTAGCCCGGCGTATTTAAAATCGTCCGGCTCTTTGCGAATGTAGTAATCAATGTACGCCATAACCATTTCGGCCGTTAAGCGGTAGCCGGTTGGGGTTAGATGCCCGTTTAAGTAAAACGCGCGGCGAAACGCTTCGTCGTACGGCGGGGCAAAGGTTCTAAAATCCAGCACATAAGTATCTTTGTTCTGTGCCGCCAGATCCCGCAGCAATGCAGCGTGCTCATTATAAAGCCGCTCACCCTCGTCACTTTCGTTTTCCTTTTTAGGGCAGGTTATTAAAAAGAACTTAGCAAAGGGCGAAATTTGGCGGTATTTAGCTAAAATTTTGGTGTAATAGCCCGTAAAGCTGTTGGCGCAGGGGGCGTTAGGGTCGGTTACAATATCTTGCTTGGTGCCAAAGGCTAGGTCGCCATTTTTCATAGCGCTAACATCATTTACACCCAGCGCAAAAATGTAGGCCTGGGCCTTTTTAGCCGGGTCAAAAAAACCGTTTTCATCGGCGTAGGAATTTAGGTACCATTTGGCCGACATTCCCCCGCGGGAAAAGTTGTAGACCTTGCTGCCCAGCGTTCGGGCCATAAACTGCCCCCAGGAGTATTCGTACTGGTCAAAGTAATAATACCCCTCCTCCTGCGGCTTTTTAATTTCAAATTCGCCGGAAGAAAGGCTATCCCCCACGCAGGCAATGGTGCGGAAAATTGCCGCAAAGCCCCCGTTTTGCGGAATACGGTCCAGCGGTTTTTCACCCTTGTTAAAATAATAATCTTGCAGGTTCATGTTTTCTCTCCAAAAAATAATAATTCTAAACGGCGCCCCAAAAACAGCGGCCTCAAACACTAAAATAACCCCTAACTTAAAGCGCCAAACGCCGTACCTACTTTGCGCGGCATTGCTTTTGGCTTCTAAAGCCGGCCGCTGCCTAAAACACCAACGCCGTACCGGCTTTGCACAGCGCTGCCTTAGGGGGCAAATGCTCGGTGCCTAAAGCGCCAAAATTTTGTGCCCCAAAGCTAAAAAATTTGCCTTTGGTTTGTTCCGTTTAAGCTTTAACGCCCGTTAAGCCTTTTCGGCAAGGCTTTTAGCCGGTTGCTTTTCGGTCTCGGCGCTCCGCCGCTCGGCCCCGGCGGCAAGGTTTAAAAAGCGCGGCTTGCGGCTGTGGCTAAAATCCTGCCCTAAGGGCAAAATTTTGTTAAATACGCAGGTGTGCTTGGGGGTAACGGTGCGGTCCTCATGCATACTGCCAAAGTACCAATGCTTAAAGCTGCAGTAGCTTTCAATCTCCCCCAAAAAACCGTTTAATTTGTCTACATGGTCCGGCAGGCCGTTGCGCAGCAGCATGGCGCTTTTAACCAGTGCGGGCGGTTCGTGGGTCAAAATGTAATCCACCTTTCCGCCAAGCTCATCCAGCGTTTCGGCGCAGTGCGCCAGCTCTGCCGGCGAGGGCAGCTCGTTTTTAAACCAGCTGCCCTGCTCAATGCGAATGTCCTTATCCGGGCTTTCACCGCCGCCGCAAACAAAAACCGTTTGCCCCTCTAAGTGAAAAACCTCGCCCCGCATTAGGTGAAACAAATTGCCGCTAATGCGGTGCACACGGCCGCCCTTCCAAACCGTTTGGCGGTAGCTTTCCAATAAATCAAAATTTTCGTGTGCGCCGTCTAAAAAACAAACGGTAAACTTGCGGGAGCCTAAGTATTTTAAAATGCTTTTTTCCAGCGGCGTGTTTTGCCAAACAAAGCCAAAATCGCCGCAAACAATTAAAATGTCGCCGGCCTTTAGCTTGCGCCACTGGCTATCGTACAAGCGGGATTCATCGCCATGCATATCCCCGGTAATGTAAACCATGCCCGTTCTCCTGTTTAAAATTATTTGTTGCTCAGCCGCGGCCAAAGCAAAAAGGGTAAAAAACAAAATTCCTCTTTACCTTAGCGGCAAAATGTATTATAATAAAGTGTACTGTTTAAAAATTAAAAGCTGCTTGCTTTGTTTTTTCATTATATTACATTGCGGGGGAAAAATCAATATGCCTAAAAAAATAATCGCCGGCCTTTGCTGTGCCGTTGTGCTGCTTTGCAGCTGCTTTACCGCCGCCGCCTACGAGCCGGATACCTTTACCGTGCGGGCCGAGGGCTGCGTTTTGGCCAGCTTAGATACCGGCGAGCTTTTGTACCAAAAAAACGAGAATGAAAAGCTTTACCCCGCCTCGCTAACAAAAATTATGACGGCCACAGTGGTGCTGGATACCGCCGGCGATTTAAACGAGGTTGTTACCGCCAGCGAAAGCGCCATTGCCATTTTGCAGGGCACCGATTCCTCCACCATGGGGCTGCAGGCGGGCGAGCAACTTTCGGTTTTAAACCTGCTTTACACCCTGCTGGTTCATTCGGCGAACGACGCCGCCAACATTTTAGCTGAGCGCTTTGGCAACGGCAGCATTGCGGAATTTGTTAAAAAAATGAACCAAAAAGCGGCCGAACTTGGTATGCAAAACACCCACTATGTTAACGCGCACGGCCTGCATGATGAAAACCACTACACCACCCCGTACGATATGTACCTGCTAACGCGCTACGCCCTAAAAAACGAGACCTTTAAAAAAATTGTTGAAACGGTTCGCTACACCCTTCCGGCCACCAACAAGCACGGGCAGCGCATTTTGGCAACCACCAACTTTTTGCAGGACGCCAACTCGGTAACGCCCGAATATTTTTATAAGTACGCCGGCGGCGTTAAAACCGGCTACACCGACGAAGCCGGCCGCTGCCTGGTTTCTACCGCCACCAAAAACGGCGAAACCTACCTTTGCGTGCTAATGAAATCTCCGGTTACCAACGAAAAAGGCGTAAAGGTGCGGTACGAATTTCCAGACAGTAAAAATCTTTACGAATGGGCCTTTAAAAATTTTGAATACCGCCAAATTTACGATACCTCCACCCCGGTTGGGGAATGTCCCGTAGCCCTTTCGGCTGAAAATGACCATGTAGCCGTTTTGCTGGCCGAAAGTGTGAACGCCACCCTGCCCAAAAACGCCGATAATTCTACCGTAGAGGTAGAGCTGCATTTTAATGAGGGCGGCGTGCAGGCGCCGGTTGCCAAGGGGCAAAAGCTTGGCACCGCTACGGTAAAGTACGCCGGACAGGAGCTTGCCACGGTAGATGTTGTTGCCATGAACGAGGTGCAGCGCAGCACCATGCTATACCTTATACAGGTGCTAACCGATTTTTTACATTCCCCTACCCTAAAGCTGATCTTAACCGTTTTAGCCGTATTTATTATTTTGCTGGTGGCCTACTGCCTGTGGCTGAACCGGCACCGCAAAAAACGCCGCAGACGGCGCAGGTAACGCCTTTAGGTTTTAATTTTAACGAAACAGCCAAGCGCATTTTAAAGGAGCATTATTTTTATGAACATTGCAGTAGCACAATCCGGTGGCCCTACCTGTGCCATTAACGCCTCCCTTTTAGGGGTTATAAAGCAGGCGTTAAAATACCCCCAAATTAAAACCATTTACGGCTCGGTAAACGGCATTGAGGGCATTATTAACAACCATTTGGTAGATTTAAAAAACGCCATTCGCACCAATGAGGATATGGAGCTGCTGCGCCAAACCCCCTCTACCGTTTTAGGCTCCTGCCGCTACAAGCTGCCAGAGCCCAAAGCCGACCCGGCCGTGTACGAAAAAATTTTACAGTGCTTTATTCAGCGCGGCATTAAAATGTTTTTTTACATTGGCGGAAACGATTCTATGGACACCGTACACAAGCTTTCGCTTTACTGCAAAGAGCATTTGGTAGATGTTAAAATTATTGGTATTCCTAAAACCATTGACAACGATTTAATGGAGACCGACCACACCCCCGGCTTTGGCTCGGCCGCAAAGTATGTTGCCACCTCCATTCAAGAAATTGTGCGCGACAGCTCGGTTTACAGCGTGCAATCGGTAACGATTATTGAGGTTATGGGCCGCAGTGCCGGCTGGCTTGCGGCCTCCTCCTGCACGCTGCGGGTAAACGGCGAGACCGCCCCGCACCTTATTTACCTGCCGGAGGCCACCTTTTGCCTAAAAAACTTTTTAACCGATGTAAAACAAATGCTGGGGCGGTACAAGGCCGTTGTGGTAGTAGTTTCCGAAGGGGTTGAGGTAGACGAAATCAACGGCGGCGACTACCGCTCCGGAAAGGTAGATAATTTTGGCCACCAGTACCTTTCGGGCGTTGGCAAGGTGCTGGAAAACAAAGTGCGGGAGGAATTTGGCTGCAAGGTGCGCTCTATTGAGCTGAATGTCATGCAGCGCTGCTCCTCCCACATCAGCTCCCGCACCGATATCGACGAAGCCGAGTCCATCGGCGCCGAGGCGGTTCGCTACGCCGTAACCGGCGGCGAAAGCGGAAAAATGATGCGGTTTCACCGCACGCTGGATATGCCCTACACCGTTATTATTGAGCCGGTTGACGCCGCTTTGGTTGCAAACCGGGAGCGCTTTTTTCCCACCAAGTGGATCAATCCGGAGCAGAATAATGTATTAGACGCCGCCCTGCCTTACTTTTTGCCGCTTATTCAAGGCGAGCAGGTGATTCAAATTCGAAACGGGCTTCCTATTCATTACAAAGTTGGCAATATTTTAGATTAAGCTTTTACCGTTGCTTTGGGCATTTTTAAGGCCGGTGCCTTTGGCCCGTTTGGGGTAAAAAAACGCTTAAAACGGCTAAAAGCTTGCCGCCGTAACGCACGCAAAATTCGGGCGGCACCGGCAATTTTTAAAAAAATGCAAAAAAATTCAGTTCCTTAAAAATTTTTCTTGACTTTCGGCCTTAATTGTGTTATATTATTAGGGCACTCAATTTTGCTGGTGTAGCTCAGTTGGTAGAGCAGCTGATTTGTAATCAGCAGGTCGGGGGTTCAAGTCCGTCCACCAGCTCCACCTACACGGGCTTGTCATTAATATATGGGAGAGTTCCCGAGTGGCCAAAGGGGACAGACTGTAAATCTGCTGCTTTTAGCTTCGGTGGTTCGAATCCACCCTCTCCCACCAGAAAAAGCACTTGCGTTCGCAAGTGCTTTTTCAGTTCTATTCGCCTTACGCGAGTTCTATTGCTCCGCAGTGATATTCGGCTTCGCCGAGTGCTATTCGCTTTGCGAGTTTTAAAAGGTGAATAGAATACCACTGCGACAACGGCGCAATATCTCTTTTGCGAAAGCAAAAATATCACGCCAAACGAAGTGAGGCATATCACGAAAAGCACCAAGCCTAACAAAGTACGATATACCAAAAAACAGGATGCATCATAACGGCTCACAACGGCCAAAGTCAAGTTATCCGAACATTGTCATCAACGGTGACGCGTTCGGATTTTTGATTTTTATAAGCGACTCAATTTAACATCATAGCACAAGGGCAGAGAGTAAAAACTCTCTGCCCTTGCGTGTTTTAAGCCGTTTTATTGGCTTTTTGTTTTAATATAACTTTGTTGGACAAAGCCTCTCAATACTATTCTTCTAAAAAACCGATTTCGGTCATTATACTGGATAATTTTTTCATCTGTTCTTCATTACCCGAACATTTTTCAAGCGCCGCAAGAGCTTTATCCTTTAAAGCCTTTTTACCGGTTAAATCATCATACATTTTTTCATAAAACTTTAGCGCCTGTTGGTTTGTTGCTTCCCGGCAACGAACAATCTCGCCAATGGCTTTTGCTTTTTCCTGACCTGCAATATCACCGGGGTCAGATTTTGGCATTAAAGCAAGCTGTTCTAACGCACTATGAATATACTCTGTGTCATTTATTATCTGCTCTGTTTTATCAAGAACATATTTAATTGTTAATTTATCTTTAACCTTTGTTTTTGTTGTTGGTGCGTTCGGCATATCGTTATCCTCCAATTTTAAATTCGGCGGGCGCAACAAGCATATTTTGTTTTTTTCTATAAAATGCGCCCTCCCGTGTTTAACAAGACCCTTCGCCCTTTTCGGGTAGGTCGCTTCGTATTCATTTCCTTTTTCGTCTACCACAATAATGTTTTTTTCTATGGGTGTCATCCCCTGTGTAAATAATGTAAAGCTGTTTTTTGTTATGGGTGCCGTCCCCGTTTACAAATAAATTATACCATATTATTTTATTAATAGCAATAACCGAATATTGATACTTAAAATCAAACAAAAAATATTTTTAATTGGATAATATTTGGTAATTGCGCAGCCTACCGTATTATGTTAAAATAATTTATAGTAGCATGGCAGGACTTAAGTCTGTCACGCTAAGGGGGATGATGTAATTCATAACTATTAATGAAAGAACATCGCTTGTGAAGCTCTCAGTATTTTTCATACTGCAAAACTTACACTATTTGAACGGCGGCAAATTTATAGGAACAAAAAAGAGCTCAAAGAAGTGTTATCTGATAATGATGGGCTTGTTTTGATACCTCAATTACATTTGACGGCAGACCTGCATTGGATTTTGATGAAATGTTTTCCTTGCTGTTTGCGTGGCACAAAGGAGCAAGGATGAATACTTAGAATTTTCATAAAATAAGGCGGGATCTTAATGTTGAACTATAAAAACGGAAAATTGGCAGATCAAATAATCTCTATACAGCATCCTGACGGAGGTTGGGGGTGTTTTCATACTTTGAATGGGGATAGCGCCACACAGATGACAACAGAGATGGCTCTGCTCCGTTTGGAGCTTTTAGGTTACACCGAGGAAGACGAATGTATAAAAAAATCTATTACCCACATGGAGACGCTGTTACATACGGGTGAGCTTCCCGAAGGGAAAGAGAAAACGAGCGATTTTGAAACTTTTGTTGACCTTATTGTTGCTGCACGAATCCGCAGATTTACAGATCGATGTGAGGTTGCCAATGAAATCGCCGCCAAATGGGCACAGATAATCACTAAGGCGTTCTGCAGCGGTGCTTATTCTCAGACTGATTATAATGCTTGCTATACGAAAACATTTGGCAGAAAGCCCAAAGGCGGAAGACTTGCCGATTTCGTCAATTTCTATCAGTTATCCATACTTCCCGGTATGCTCAATAGGAAAACAGAAAGCCTTATGCTCGACTATGTGCTGAGACTAGAGGATGGTATCTACTATGTTTATGAAAACAGGCTCAATAGCATACCAGACGAGTTCCAAAGTAAAAAAGCAAGCCGTTATCTGGCAGCAATAGAACTGCTGTCACGATACGAATCCGGGAAAGAAAAATTATCCTTTGCCTACGATTGGTTAAAGAGCAATCAACGAGCCGACGGAACATGGGATATGGGCTCCGCTGCAAAGGACGGTGTGTATTTCCCGTTATCCGACCGTTGGGATCAACACACAAGGATTACAGACAGTACCCATAGGATTAAAAAAATATTACAAATAGCAATGCAAATTTAATAAAGGAGCCTTCAATTAGGGAGTCTATAATCGGGAATGCCGAAAGGTTAAGACCGAATTATAAGATTATCAAACTCGATAATTCGGCGCAGTTACCGTTCGATATGAGCGAGCTTGCATATAAATTCAACGGAATAACCACGAATGAGGTTTTGAAAGGAGTGGGTTTAAAATGAAACTCATTCTTTCGTCTTGCGATTTTCGCAATGAGAAATCAAAGAAAACCATGCTTAATAATCTAAGCAAACCGATTGATCAATGCAAACTGCTATTTATCCCTAACGAAAAAGCAACACATGAAGCTATACACAGTGAAAAGTATTTTTTAAGAATGCAAGAGTTTGGATTTGCAAAAGATAATATCGCAGTTTTTGACTATTATAATGCACAAAAGTTTATAAACCTGAATTTAGACATTATTTACATAAGTGGTGGAAATACATTTGCAACACTAAAGCGGATAAAAGATTGTGGTTTTGATAAAGAAATCATACGCTATGTGAAATCGGGCGTTCTTTATATTGGTGGTAGTGCGGGCGCGCACATTGCCACACAAAGCATTGCACACATCGCGGCGTTTGATCCTATTCCCGATGGTATGACTGATTTTAAAGGACTTGGATTGTTTGACGGTATTATTTTCTGTCACTATACCGAGGAACACAAAGCGCTGTATGATAAGCTTAAATCGGAGGGAAAATACAAGGTATATGCCTTGCGTGATGAGGATTCATTGGTTGTAACCTCCACAAACGATGATGTTGTCCGGCATTACGATTTAATGATAGATGAAAACAACGACCCTGTCCACGACCCGGAGCCTTTGCGGCAATATATGGACAAATGGGATGGGCGACAGTTTATTGATTCGTTACAGCTGACAAAAGAAAAATCCGTCCTCGAAATTGGTGTGGGAACAGGACGGCTCGCAGTTCACACGGCACCCGAATGTCGCGAATTTTGCGGCATTGATCTTTCGCCGAAAACCGTAAAACGGGCAAAGGAAAACCTAAAAGCACACGGTAATGTAGCGCTTATTTGCGCAGATTTTACAGAATACAATTTTGAACACAAATTTGATGTGATTTATTCGTCGCTCACCTTTATGCACATAAAGGATAAGCAAGCGGCAACAAATAAAGTAAAGTCGCTGTTAAATATCGGCGGTCGGTTTGTGCTTTCCATAGACAAAAACCAAAGCGATACTATTGATTACGCCACACGAAAAATCAAAATCTATCCTGATAATAAAGAAGATATTGTGAAGTATATCACCCAAAGCGGGATGAATTTAATAAAAGTATTTGAAACAGATTTTGCTTTTATTTTTATTGCGGAAATGAAACAAAATAATTCTTAATGCCGATGCATATGAAATGCCTTCTGCCGCAGCTTTTATACTTGACATTTCTTTGCGTTTGCGCTCGCCTTTGTATTCGCACAGCGTTTTTATAATCTCCCGCAAATCTTTACGGGTTTGGTTATATATTATTTTCCTGCGATATTTTGGAACAATGACGATATGGTACTTGCATAACCATTTTGTGTGTGATAAACTATTTGTGCTATTAGCCATTAAAATTCTCCTTTCGTAGTTCTCTAAGACTTGAACAACCTTATTGTACTACTTTGGGGAATTTTTTTGTATAACTTCCGACGCGCACCCGCATAGCGGGTGGTTCTTTGTTTCGGACGTTCCGTCCTCAACTGGCTAAAGCCCTAAATAACAAACCGGCCCCGCAAAGTACAGCTGTACCCTGCGGGGCCGGTTATTAAAACGGCAATTAATTTTGTTTTACCTAAACCAACCCAAAGCTTACCGAAAGCGCGTGATCCACCCGGTTCATAGATTCTAAATCCAAATCGCCCATTTTCTCCTTTAACCGGCGTTTATCCAGCGTGCGCACCTGCTCTAACAGTACAATCGAGTTTTTTTGCAGGCCGGAGCTATCGGCTGCCACGCTAATGTGGGTTGGCAGCTTTGTTTTATCCTGCTGGCTGGTAATGGCAGCCGCAATCACAGTGGGGCTGTAACGGTTGCCGATGTTGTTTTGAATAATAAGTACCGGTCGAATACCGCCCTGCTCGGACCCTACAACCGGACTAAGATCGGCATAATAAATTTCTCCCCGTTTTACGGTCATTTCAAGTCAATCCTTTCTTTCGCTTTAGGCAATGCGCCTTTGGCATTTTACCTTACTTATTTTAACTGTCGCGACAACTGTATTGTTGCCGCAAAATTTTACTTTTAAACGCTGGGGTTCTAAATTCTTAAAATTTTCATACATTAATATTAAACAACCGGGCAAAAGCAGCGCTTATTTGCCGCCCCGCCAACACTACATTTTATGCAGCGCACCCCAAAAGTGAAACAAGCCTGCCGCCAAAGCCCGCGCCCCCAATGTTCCCCTTAAAAACGACGGCGGAAAAAAGGGGGCTAAAAAATTGCATAAATTTTAACAAACGGGCAATAATGGCCTTGTAGGCTTAAAAATTAGCCGATTTTTAAGAAAAACCGGGCCAATTTTCTTTTAAAAAGGCCGCCTTTTCCCCACTTTTTTAAAAAATTAAGCCTAAATTTAAGCTTTTTGCGTAAAAAACCGGCATTAGTGTGAATAAATTTCAATTTATGTTGTTAATTTGCACAACGCCGTTTTCGCAAAAATGGAAAAAAATAGAAATATCCGTAATTGTTACAGCTTTGTAATCATTTCTTTGTAACCTTTTTAGGCCCAATTTTGGCAAATGTGCATAGCAAAAACCGCTATTTTTGCATTGACTTTACGGGCTTTTCGCCGTATACTTTTGGGGTAGTTTGCGGCAAATAGGCTTTATTTTGCCCTGCTGCGGCGGCACAAACGCGTTTTTCCGTGCGTTTAAATTTTAAGAGCCGCCAGCTTTAGCGCTAAAACGCAGCGCTACGGAAAAGGAGTTTTTTAATGTTAAAAACCGGAATTATTGTTATTAGGTGTGCCGTTGCCTGCCTGCTAAGCGCCGTTACTATTTTTACGGTAAGCGCTTTTTCGGGCAAAGCAAGCCGCAGCGTGACAATTACAGACGGCGAAACAACAAAAATTATTCGCACCTGTTTTACCACGGCCGAGCAAATTTTAACCCAGGCCGCCATGCCCTTAGGCACGCTGGACAAAGCCGAGCTAACCTTAACCGCCGGCAGCGGCAGCTTAAAGGTAAACCGCGCTTTTACCGTTTTGGTAAACTACGGGAACGAAACGCCCCGGCAAACCACCGCGACCGCCGGCACCGTGAGGGATATTTTAGCAACCCTAAACATTCAGCTGAGCGAGCACGACATTTGCAACTACAAGCCGGACGACCTGTTGACCGGCGACGCTTACATTGACATTGTAACCGTGAATTATGTAACCGAGCGTCACGAAGAAACCATTCCCTACACCACAAAGGTAGAATACTCCAGCGATTTAGAAAGCGGTAAGCAAACCACCACGGCCGGCCAAAGCGGCAAAAAAACCGTTACCGTTAGCAAAAAGTACGAAAACGGGGCGCTGAAAAACACCCAGGTTGTTTCGGAGCAAACCACCGTTGCCCCGGTAGCGCAAAAAACGGTTATTGGCACCAAGGGGGCCAAAACCTCGGCCAATACGGCCTGCATTTCTACCCTTACGCCGGCCAGCCCCATTGCGCTAAACCAAAACGGCGTGCCGCTAAAGTACAAAAAGTGCTTAACCTTTGAGGGCACCGCTTACACGGCCTCTTCCGGCGCGCGCTGCTCTACCGGCGTAAAACCGCAGCCCGGCCGCATTGCCGTAAACCCAAAGGTTATTCCCTACGGCACTAAAATGTATATTGTTTCGGCCGACGGCAAGTACACCTACGGCTATGCTATTGCTTCGGACACCGGCGGTTTTGCCCGCAAAAACCCTTACGCGGTAGACCTTTACATGAGCACCGAGGCCGCCTGCCGCCAGTTTGGGCGCCGCAATGTTAAAATTTACATTTTAGAGTAATTTTAAAATTAAAAGGCCTACAGCTTTCAGCTGCCCGGGAAATATTCTCCGGGCGGTTTTTTTAGCCCCCAAAGCCGGGGGGCGCGGCCAACGCTTAAAGGGCTTTTAACCGCCAAAGCCGGCTGCCAAACGCGGTGCTGCAGCTTTGAGCAACCCCCTTACGCAAAAGGCGGCGTTTTAGCGTAAGGCCTTACCAAGGCCCGCCTGTTTGCCTAAAAACCGCCGCCGTTTGCCGGCAGCCGACCAAACGCCGCTTTTGGCAAAAGCTTTTGCCGGTTTTAGGGTTAAGAGGCCAACAGCTGCGCCATTAGCTGCAGCAGTTTTTTTTCGCGGCGGGAAACCTGCACCTGCGTCATTAGCAGCTGCTTTGCCGTTTCGGATTGGGTTTTATTTTGAAAATAGCGCAGCCTTATCAGCTCGCGGTCCTGCTCCGGCAGGCGGCAAAGCAGCTGATCTATGGCAATTTTGTCGGCAACCTCGTCCTCGGCGCTTTTGGCCGTGCCAATTTGCAGCTCCTTTACCTCGCCGTCCTCCCCCGCGTAGCTTAGCGATTCCGGCGGCCGGGCGGCGCAAAGAGCCTCGGCAACCTCCTCGGGCTCTACCTTTAAAAAACGGGCCAGCTCGGCAATGCCAACCTCGTGCCCGGCGGCCCCGGAAAGCTCGGCCCGCGCCTTTAATGCTTTTTGCGAAAGCTCTTTTAACCCGCGGGAGACCTTTACCGCACCCCCATCGCGAAACAGGCGTTTGATCTCCCCTAATATTACCGGCACCGCGTAGGTAGAAAAGCAAAAACCCCGCTCGGGCTGAAAGCCGCCGGCGGCCTTTACCAGCCCAACGCAGCCGGCGCCGTAAAGGTCATCGTACTCTACGCCGCGCCCAACAAAGCGTTTGCAGCAGGCGTGCACCAGCCGTAAATTGCTGCAAATTAGCTCCTCTTGCTGCATTACAGTTTAACCGAAAGGCGCTTTTGCAGCGTAACGGTTGTGCCCCGGCCGGGTACCGAGCGCACGCCAACCTTATCCATAAAGCTTTGCATAACCGAAAACCCCAAGCCGGAGCGCTCCTCCCCGCCGGTGGTAAACAGCGGCTCCATAGCCTGCTGCACATTGGCAATGCCGCAGCCGCGGTCCCTTATTTTAATGCGCAGCATTCGCTGCTCCAGCAGCTCAACGGTTATGTAAATTTTACCAAGGGTATTTTTGTAACCGTGCACAATGCAGTTTGTAACCGCCTCCGAAACCGCGGTTTTAATGTCGTTAATTTCCTCAATTGTAGGGTCTAACTGGGCGGCAAAGGCCGCCACGGCCACCCGCACAAAGCTTTCGTTGTTTGATTTTGAAAGCAGCTCCATTTTAAAACTGTTTTGCAGCGTCATAATTTTTCCTCCGCTCCTATTTTTGCTAACCGCTCCATGCCCGCTAAGCGCAGCACCTTGCGAATGTGCGGCGAGGTGTTTGTAATTGTCAGCTCGCCGTTTACGGCGCTAATGGCCTTGTACCGCCCCATAACCAGCCCAATGCCGGAGCTGTCCATAAACTGCACATTTTTAAAATCCAGCACCAACAGGCTGGGCTGATGCTCGGCAATGGCGGCGTCAATTTTTTCGCGCATTTCGGCGGCAGAGTGGTGGTCGATCTCGCCGCTGAGGCAGGCTGTTACCACCGGCGCGTGATGAATAATTTCTACCATAAAATCACCCCTTACTTTACGGGCTGTAGCCTAAAATTTAAAAATAAAAAAAGACAAGCCCTTTATACCTTAAAAGTATAAAAGGCTTGTTTTAAAAATATTGTTGAACCGGCGTGTCGAAAAAAATAATTTAACCCGGTTTATTGGCCAAACGGCGGCTTTTTAGCCCTTTGGCAAAAATTATTTTACGGTAAACACCGCTGTGCCGTAGGGCTCTAACAAAATTTCGGTTGGGATTACCTTGCCGTGCAGCGCTTTTTCAAACGCTTTGCCGTTTAGGGTGTAGGCCGTTTGCTGCGGTTTTTCCGAATAGTTTACCGCCACCACTGCGGTAGCGCCGTTTGGCAGCTGGTGCAGGGTAACGCCAATTTTTTCGTTTTCGCGGCGCAGCGGCAGCGGCATTTGCTGAGCCAGCATTTTGTAAATTAAATTAAACTGCGCGTCCTGCCCGCCGTGGCTTTCGGCGTAGCCCTTTTCAACCGGCAGGGTGCAAAAATACATTTTGCCCTTGCCAAAGGGGTAAACCGTTAGGGCCGGGTTGCCGTCCTGCTCTTGCAGCAGCACCTGCGCGCCATGTGCCGCCAGCTGCAGCTTAACCGGCGACGGATAGGCGTTTCCGTTGCAAACGGCCTGCTGCCCCCGCTCGCTGTAGGAAAGCAGCTCTACCCCAAAATAATGCAGCAGCTGGCTTAAAATAATGCCGCTCTCGTAGGTAATAAGCAGTGTGGCACCCTGCTGCACCCGGTTGGCCAACTCCTGCATTTGCGTTGCGCGAATGGGCGCCTTTACCGAGGGCAGAATGTAAAAACTGCTTTGCGGAATGTGGTGACGGCTGCTAAAGCCCAAATTAAAGCCCGCCTGTTTTGAAAGCACATAGCTGCCAAGGGCGTTGCGCCAGTCGTCCCGGCTGCCCTCTAAAACGCAAACGGCGTCCTGCCGGGCCGGGGGCAGGCTGCCGCCCAGCTTGGCCTGCAGAGTGGTTATTAGCTCTTTTACCTCCCGAAAAGCGGATGCTGCCGGTTTTTCGGTTTTGTCGGCGTTTAATAGCCCCAGCTCCTGCTCTAAGGGGCACCAATCGTAAGGCGGGTAGTTCAGGGTGGTTTGCTCGTGCGCGCACCACCACATAAACCCGGTTAGGCCGTTGGCCCAGGCCGACATAGCCTGCGCCTTTACATACCCGCCCGAAATTTGCTTGGAGCAAACAAAATCGCCCAGCGTGCCAACCTCCTCTATTAAGCAGGGCTTGCCGGTTACCCCCTCGCAAGCCTTAGCTTCGGCAACGGCATGCAGCAGCCCGCGCATACTGGTAATTGGCTCGTTTAACGCGTAAGGGGTAAATTTGGCGTAGGGGTGCACGGTGGTAACCTCAAACATATCGTGCCGGTCGTACTGCCGGTCGGCCCCATTGTGCCGCAGGGGGTGCATATCCTCTAAAATTGGGCGGTTAGGGTCTACCGCGCGAATGGCGTTGTACATATTCAGCGCCCAGTTGGCCTGCTCGGTTGGCGTAGCAATGGCCAGGCAGTCGGTCTCGTTGCCCGAGGTCCAGCCAATAATCTCCTCCCGGTTTTTAAACCGCCGAACAAACTCCCGCACAAAGCGCAGCTCGTAGTAAAGGGCGGTAGGGTCGGTTAACAAATTTTTGCCGTCCAGCGCCGGCGGGGCAAACAGGCGCCCGCTCATCCAGCCCGTTACAATGCCAACGCAAACCTTTAGGCCGTGCTTTTTGGCTAAATCTAAAACGGTAGCAAACCGCTCTAACATGGCTTCATCCAGCCCCGCAAAGGCGGCCGGCTCGTAGCCCAAATTTTCCTCCCCCGTGGTGCGTATGTCCCCCTCGGTTCCGCGGCCAGCGTACAGCCGTAAAATCGGCTGAAAATCCGGCCACAGCGGAAACAGGCGAACCACATCCAGCTTTAACGCGGCCAGGCGCTTAAAATCGTCATCAATCACCTTTGGCTCAAATTCCCGCCACATTTTAATGCCGGCGTTCGAGGCCCAGTAGTTTACTCCGGTTACAAATCCATTTGTTAGCATTTTTCTCTCTCCCTAAAAATAAAGCTATACTAATTTTACAGTGCAAAGCCAGCACCACTTAATTAGTATAGCATATTTTTCTTAAAAAGCAATACAAAAATCGCTAAAATCATTATTTATTTTCGCCCGCATCTTACAGCTTTGCGCCGGTTTATTCGGTTAGCGCAATAACCGCCGCCAAATTGCCCCGGCTGCCGCCCGTAGCACGGTGCGAGTGCAGGTAGTTAGAATTACAGCAGGTGCAAAGGTCGCTAACCGTTAGGTTTTGCGGCAAAATGCCGGCGTGCTGCAAAATAAGGGCGTTGGTTTGCTGCAGGTTCAGCTTTTGGTGGGCAGCGTCTACCGGGGTTAAAACCTGCTCCGGCGCAAGGTAGCTTAAGGCGCAAACCGCCTGAATTACCGGGCGGTCTACCTCGTAGCAGCACGGACCAATCGAGGGGCCAATCGCCGCGTGAATATCCGCAGGGCTGCAGCCAAACTCGGCCTGCATTTTTTGCACGGTTTTTGCCCCAATCTCCTGCACGGTGCCGCGCCAGCCGGCGTGCGCCGCCGCCACAACCCTTTTAACCGGGTCAAAAAACAGCAGCGGCACGCAATCGGCGTACTGCGTAACCAGCGGCACGCCGGGCAGGTTGGTAATTAGCCCGTCTACATTTTCATAGTCCCGCGGCTTTACAATGCCCTTGCCAATATCCTCCTTCGTTACAACCCTAAGCCTGTCGGTGTGGGTTTGGTGGCTCAGCACGGCCCGCTTGGGGTTTAGCTTTAGCGCGCCAAACAGCGCCTCGTAATTTTTTAAAACGGTTTCGCGGTCATCCCCGTTTGTAAAGCTTAAATTCATTTGCGCAAAGCGCCCGCGGCTGTACCCACCCATGCGGGTAGAAAACGCCGCCGTAACCCCCGGCATGAAAAGGGAGGGAAAGGTAAGGTAAATAAGATCCCCGTTATTTACAACCTTTAAAGTTTTACTGTGCAGCATATTTGTTTGCTCCAACCTTTTAAAATTTCCAACGCCAAAAGGCTTGGTTCCTTTTTATTATAATAGAAAAGCACTAATTTTTCAAACTATTTTTACCTTAAATTTTTCTAACCAGTAATTCAGCATAAGCATATAGGCAACCGTTTGCGGCGTGGTCATAAGCTGGCCGTACCACGGCTCGGCCCTTTCAGTATGCAGCAGCTTTTCTAAGGCCGTTTTTTCTACCAGCGCAAAAATAGGGGCGGCGGGGTTTGCCAGCAGCTGGCGCAGCTCGGCCTTTACCGCCTCAAAATACGCCGGGTTGTGCGTTTTGGGGTAGGGGCTTTTTTTGCGCCAAAGCACCTCGTTTGGCAGCCAGCCCTGCATGGCCTGCCGCAGCAGCCCCTTTTCCCGGCCGTTATAATCCTTTAGCTGCCACGGCACGCTGTACAAATACTCGGCAATGCGGTAATCGCAAAACGGCACGCGAACCTCTAACCCGCTGTACATACTCATGCGGTCTTTGCGGTCTAACAGGGTTTGCATAAACCACTTGGCGTTTAGGTAAACCATTTGCCGCATACGGTTTTCCAACGGGCTTAGCCCTTGCCGGCACGGGGTGTTTTGCAGGGTTTGCTCGTAGCGGCTGTTTACAAATTCCTGCGCGTTTAGGCGGCTTTGCCACTGCGGGTGAATAAATTCGGCCCGGTAGGCGGTAGACTGCGCCCACGGAAAACCGTACCGCTCCCGCACCTGCGGATCCCGAAACCAGGGGTAACCCCCAAAAATTTCGTCGGCGCACTCGCCCGAAAGGGCAACGGTTACATGGTTTTTAATTTCTTTGCAAAACAGCAAAAGCGAGGAGTCTACATCGGCCATGCCGGGTAGGTCGCGCGCGTCTACCGCGCGGTACAACGCCTCTACCACCTCGTTGGTATCTACCGTTACGCTAATGTGGTTGCTTTGCAAATAATCGGCCATAATTTTAATATAGCCGTCATCACTATTGGGTTGAAACTTGCTTTTTTTAAAATATTTTTCGTTGTTTTTGTAGGTTACCGAAAAGGTGGTAAGCTGCTTGCCCCGCTGCCGCATATACTGCGCCGCTATGCTGGAGATCAGGCTGGAATCCAGCCCGCCGGATAAAAAGGTGCCAATGGGCACATCGCTTACCAGCTGGCGCTCAATGGCATCCTGCACCAGGGCGCGCACCCGCTCAATCACCTCCTGCTCCGGCTGGGTGTTTTCGCGGTCAGTAAACTCAAAATACTGCCGCAAATGCAGCCCCGATTCGTTAAAAACGCCGCACTCGCCGGGCTTTAGCTCAAAAACATTTTTAAAAACGCCGCAGCCCGGGGTTCGCCCCGGGCCAATGAGCAGCAGCTCGCCAATGCCAATTTCGTCAATTTCGTGGGGAACCGCCGGGTGCAGCAAAACGGTTTTTAGCTCGCTGGCAAAAATAAATCGGCCGCCCTGCAGCGTGTAAAAAAACGGCTTTACGCCCATTTTATCACGCGCAATAAATAAGCGGCGGTTGTGGCTTTCGTAAATAGCAAAGGCAAAAATGCCGTTAAAATGCTGCACACAGCTTTCCCCGTAGTGCATATACGCCTTTAACACCACCTCGGTGTCGCTGTTGGTTTTAAAGCTCATGCCGGCGGCAATTAACTCTACCCTTAGCTGCGCCGTGTTGTACAGCTCCCCGTTGTAGCAAACCGTAAAGCTTTGGTTGCCGCGGGTGGCCGTCATGGGCTGCTTGCCGTTTTCAACATCAATTACCGCCAAACGGGTATGCAGCAGCACCGCGTTTTGCGCCCGGTAAATGCCGTGGCCGTCCGGCCCGCGCCGCTTCATGGAAAGCAGCATTTTTTCGTGGTAATCGGCCAATTCAACCGAATTCTTTAAATCAATTTCCCCTGCAATACCACACATGGTACACAAACCCCCTTTAATTTTTAAACCCGCACATTTTTAAAGCTGCGAGGGCACTACGGTGTAATTATATGCAACCTACGGCGCAAATTTGCACGAAAAACAAGGGCTATACTTTTTGTATTGAATTTTTTCCTACTTTTGGTAATTCAAAAGGGCAAAAACCAAAAAGTATTCAACTTATCCACCGAGTTGTTAACATTTAAAAGCAAAAACAGCCTGTTCTCCACCATTTTTAAGCGAAAAACGGTTGATAACCCTGTTGATAGGTTTCATTACTATTTGTACAAACATTTTTTAAAAACAAATTTTTAAAAATAATTTTATGCTAAAAATAGAATTTTGGCCCTTTTGGGCAAATTTTTTTCCTATTTTAACAATAGGGCTGTGCCGCAAAAAACCAAAAAATTCCAAAATAAATTAGATCTTTTGGCTTTAAAAAAATGGGTGCAAAACCTGTTTTGTTAAAAATATTCATCTATTTTCGCCTTAAAAAGCGCTTTATTTTTAGCCCCAAGCGGCACAAAAATTGGCCCTAAAATTACTTGAAAATTGTTTCAACCCTATTGCCGTTTTCGCTCTAAAATTCCACTTATTCAGGCGTTTCCGGCGCCGTTTCCCCGGCCGATACCCCCTGCAGCGCAGCTGCCATTAAGGCGGCGGCCGGCGGGTAAAACCGGTTAAACGAGCTTATTGGCAAGGGGTTTACCCCCCGCCCCACCTCTACCGTGTAGCCGGGCAGGTTGTAGGCTAAAATAAACCAATCCTTATACCCGGCGTAGCCGGAATAGGCCGGGGCGTTTTCTACCGCGTAGCCGCTGGCCCTTGCAAGCCTTTCGGCCAAAGCGGCCGAGCCGGGCGGCAGGTAACGCTCAAAGCCCTGGTAAATAACCTCCCCTTGGGTGTGAAACGCCAGCACCGCCGCAAAGCTGCGGCTTTGCGTAAAGGTAAAAACAGCGGTAGATTCCGGCTCGCTAAGCGGTTTTGAACCAACATAGTCCCGCGGGCCGGGCTTTTGGTAGCCAGCCGCAAATTTAAGTTCCCGCGCCCGCTCCCACATGGCGGGGTAATTAAGGTTTAAATCTACCCCCGCAAGGTTAGCCTTCCACCCCGACGGAAAGGGAATCTGCGGGTAGTTTCCGGCGTAAGCAACGGCCGTTTTGTAGGCGGCGCTATCCTTCGGCAGCGCACCGGTTACCAAATCTACCCCATCCGGATCTACCATTGGCATTACATAAAGCGTTACCGTATCAAACAAATAATCGGCAAAGGCGCTGCCAATTTTAACGGCGTCTACCACCGCGTTGGCGTACTGCTCGGTAAAGCGCAGCACCATTGGGGTGGTAATCCACTCGTTGGCGTGGTGGGCCGCGTTAAAAAACAGCTCCCGCTTGCCGTGCCCCAGCTTTAGCACCACCAGCGGCCGGCCGTATTTGCTTTTGCCAACCGTTTGCAAGCCTATAAACGGGTAACGCACCGCCAGCCCCTCGCAAATTAGCTCACACAGCAGCGAATTGTACGCCACATTGGTTGGCACCAGCGCAAAATTGTAAGGAATATAAATGGTATCCCCTACCATTAAATCGGCCTGCTGCAGCTTGGGGTTGGCGTTTTCAATTAGCGCCACGCTGCTGCCAAAGCGCTGGGCCAGGGCAAAAACCGTGTTCCCCGGCTGAACCTGGTAGGTGGTGTACCCAACCAGGTACGGCCGCAGCGCCGCAAAGGTTTTTCGGCCAACAATGCCGTCGGGCACCAGGCCCCGCTTTTGTTGAAAGCTTTGGGTTGCCCGCAGGGTTCGCTCACCAAAAATACCGTCCATTTCTCCGGGAGCTTCCCCCGCACGGTCAAGCGCCAGCTGCAGCATAGAAACATAGCTGCCGCTATCCCCTTTATTTAGTAAGATCATTTTCATCACCTCTTTGCAATATATGCGCTTTTTTAAGGCGGCAGAAACAAAACGCTTTATTTTTTGCCAAGCGGGCATGAATTTTTTAAGTGGGACATACAATAAAACGGTGATGAAAATTTTTACTGTAATATTACAAAACTACGCCCGTACCCGGCAGCCGCAGCTGCAGGCCTGGCAAACGCCCTACGGCAATTTGCAGGTTTTGCTGCTAAACCCGGCGCAAAAAAAGCGGCAGCAGCGCAAAAACGCCGCCGCCTTAAAAAAGCTGAATTATTTTGTGCCGCCGGCCGGCAGCCCCTACGGCAGCCTGCCGGGGGTTTACCCCGTTTTTCCCTTTTTGCAGCAGGCCTTTTTTGCTGCCCTTTTAAAAAGCCCCGGCCTAAAAAACCGAGAGGTTTTTATTCCGCAGGGCTGCCGCTTTTTAAAAGAGCAATTGCTGCAGCTGGCGCCAAAGGTTCGCCGCCTTTACTTTTTAGGGGTGCCGCCGGCCAATTTAAACCGCGCCCTGCTGCAGCACTGCGGAACGCCGCTGGTGCCCTGCGCGGTGGCCCCGCCCAATGCGCTAAACGGCGCCGCCCTGCTAAACCCGGCGCAGCAAAGCCCGCTAACCTTAAAGGCGCTGGCCAAAAGCCTGCCTAAAACCCAACAGTTTTTAACCGGCCTGCTGCCCGAGTTTGGCGCGGCAGAGCCCTTGCCGCTGGCCGCCGCCGTTTACCTTGAGTGGCGCCTGCAAGGCGCCCTAAAAGCCCTTCGCAGCGACCTTGCAGAGCCTTTAGAGCAGTGGCTAACCCCTAAGGCCTTTTATTTTAGCGGCATTTAAATTTGCCAAAAAAGCAGGGCCGCAGCCCTTTTGCCCCTTTGCCCGGCGCCCATTAAGGCCCGCCCTTGGCGCCGAGCAAAGGGGTTCCCCGCCGCTTGCAGGGTGCGGCTAAAGGTAAAACACCCCTGCCACTTTAAGCGCTTTAAAAGAAAACTCTTAAATAAATTGATTGCGGCAATTTTAAACGCGGCGCAAAAAACATTTGAAAAGCTTAAATTTTTGTGCTATAATACTTTTAACGAGTAGCAAAAATGCGTAAGTCCAGTTTTTGGGCTTACGCATTTTTTGCGTTTTTAGGAGGAAAATTAAATGAACAAAAATCAACAAAGCCTTGCTGCCCAAAGCGTGGCAAAGCTTATGTGCAGCTACGCCGTGCCCTGCATTATTTCTTTACTGGTTGGGGCGCTGTACAACATTGTAGACCAAATTTTTATTGCAAATGCCAGCTACCTTGGCTCCTACGGCAACGCCGCCAACTCGGTTGTTTTTCCGCTTACGGTAATTGCGCTGGGCCTTTCGGTAATGTTAGGCGACGGCTGCTGCGCTTTTGTAAGCCTTTCGCTGGGGGAGCAAAACAGCAAAAACGCCACCCGCAGCGTTGGTAATTCGGTAACCCTTTGCCTGGTTGCCGGCGTTATTTTAACCGCCGGTTACCTAATTTTTGCCGAGCCTATTTTAACGGCCTTTGGCGGCAAGGTTAACGCCGAGACCTTTGCCCTTTCTAAGGAATACTTTTTTTGGATTACCCTTGGCGTACCGTTTTATATGTTTGGGCAGGCGTTAAACCCCATTATTCGGGCCGACGGCAGCCCGAAATTTGCCATGCTTTCTACCCTTGCGGGTGCCGTCGCCAACATTATTTTAGACCCTATTTTTATTTTTGGCTTTCATTGGGGAATGATGGGCGCCGCCGCTGCCACCGTTATTGGCCAAATTATTACAGCCGTGCTGGCCGGCTGGTACTTAGCCCACGCCAAAATAATTAAGCCCAAAGGGTTAGATTTTAAACCGAATTTTAAAATAATTGGCCGAACGCTTTCGCTGGGGCTTTGCAGCTTTTTAGCGCAAATTTCGCTTGTTGCGGCTATGATGGCTATTAACAACATGATTCGCCAATACGGCGCTTTAGACGAAGTTTTTGGCCAGCCGCAATACGCCCAAATTCCAATGGCGGTTGTTGGCATTGTTATGAAATTTTTTCAAATTGTTATTTCGGTTGTGATTGGCATGGCGGCCGGGTGTATTCCCCTGTTTGGGTTTAACATAGGGGTCGGGCAATTTAGCCGGGTGAAAGAGCTGTTTACAAGGCTGCTTTGCGCCGAGGCCTGTGTGGGCGCCGTTGCCCTTTTAATGGTAGAGGCTTTTCCAAAGGCGTTAATACAAATTTTTGGCGCCGCGAACGAAAGCGTTTATTACACCAATTTTGCTATATTATCTTTTCGGGTTTACCTTTGCCTAATTGTTTTGGCCTGCCTAAACAAAGCAACTTTTATTTTTATGCAGGCAATGGGCAAGGCGGCGGCTTCTACGCTGCTTTCAACGGTTCGTGAAATTGTGTTCGGCGTAGGCTTTGCGCTGCTGCTGCCAAAATTTTTTGGGCTAAACGGCGTGCTGTATTCTATGCCGGTATCCGACCTTTTAACCGCCATTATTTCGGGCATTATTATTGTAAAAACCTACCACCAGTTAAACCAAAGCATAAAGCTTACTAAAAACTAAAGCGTTTTACTTTTGCCAAGGGCAAGCGCCCTGCACCAAAAAGCCGGCAGGGCAACAAAAAAATAAGCAGCGTTACCGCTGCTTATTTTAATTTTTGCTTTTCTAAGCTTATTCCTCAAAGCTTACCGATTTTGCCCACTGCATTAGCTGCGGCCGCTGCTCCTCAAAATCGTCTTGCAGCACGGCAAACTGCACCAGCCAAAAGGCGTCCTTACTTTTAAACAGGGTGGCAATGTAATGGTACTCCTGCTGGTCCTGCCCGCTTTTATAACGGTACTCAAAATAATTTAAGCCGTCTTGCTGCTCCAGCTTTGTTTGGCTGCTGTAATTGCTGTTTTGAATAACCAATTCGCCGTACTGAGCAACGGTGTAATTTTCAAGGCCCTCGGCCAATGTAAACGGTTCCTTCAGTACTAAAACCATTGCGCTATCCGCGCTGTAGCAGGCGGTAAAGCCCTCCATTTCGGTCGCAACAAAATCGTCGGTTAAGGTAATATGCAGGCCGTCTTTTACAAATTCCTTAGGCTCGGCCTTGCCAAACACCGCCAAAAAAGCGGCCGAGGCCGCAACAATGGCAACCAAAAACACGGCAACGGCGCCCAACACAATGCCAACAATTGCCCCGGTGCTTAAGCCCTTGCGCGGCTGAGGCATTTGGGCGCCCTGCGGTGTGGCCGGCGGCGCTGCAAAGGCTGCCGCCCCGGGCTGCATTGCCGGGGCCCCGGGCGTGGGGGCTTGGGGCTGCGGTTCGCCGCCCCGGTTCGGCATTGCCGAATCTGCCGGTGCTTGCGGTGCCAGGTTCGGCGCGGCCGGTTCGGCCTGCGGTTGCGCCAACTCGGCTTGGGGCGGCTCTGCCGCCTGCGGGTTCAAAGTTTGCGATTGTGCCAAAGCGGCGTTTGGCTGTTCTGCCGCCTGTGGCGCGGTTGGTTCTTGAATTACGGGGTCGGTCATTCTTTAAAATTCCTTTCTTTTTGTTTTTGCAAACGGTTTTGGCTAACAATTTTGGCAAGCACTTTGCAAAGCTCATGTTTACAAAATACCAAAATTAAGCCCTTAAAAATTTCTGCCGGCCTTGGCAGCGTAAAAAAAGCGCCCGGCAAAAGTCGGGCGCATTTTAAGCCTTACTGCGAATGAATTGCTGTGAATTACTCTTGGCTTTCCGGCTGTTCGGGCTGCGCCTCTGGCGCGGGCTCGGCGGCGGGCTCTGCCTCGGCAACCGGTGCTGCGGCTTCGCTCTCGGTGGCTGCGGCAGCAGCTACCGATTCGGCCGCGTCGGCCTCGCTGGCGGCCAGTTCAGCCTCTCGCGCGGCTTTTTTGGCAGCCTCGTAATTGTTAATAACATCCTTGGCCTTTTCGTTATAAAGCTTCATACCGGTGCCGGCCGGAACCAGCTTACCAATAATAACATTTTCTTTCAGGCCAAACAGCGGGTCGCTCTTGCCCATAATGGCAGCCTCGGTCAATACGCGGGTCGTTTCCTGGAACGACGCAGCAGAAAGGAACGAATCGGTTGCCAAGGAGGCCTTGGTAATACCCAACAGAACCGGAGTGCAGGTAGGCAGCGTTAAATCGGCCTCGCCGGCGGCAATACGGTCTTTAATCTCCTGGCAGGCTTTGTCAAACTCGCTGCACTCAATGCGCGAAAGCGGTAACAGCTTGCTGCTGCCCGGCTCGTTTACAATCACCTTACGCATCATTTGGCGAATAATAACCTCAATGTGCTTGTCGTTAATATCAACACCCTGCGTACGGTAGGTAGATTGAATTTGCTCAATAATGTAGTTTTGAACAGCCTCCGGCCCTAAGATCTCTAAAATATCCTGCGGGGCAATGGCGCCGTCAATTAACACTTGGCCCTTTTCTACCACATCACCGTCGGTAACCTTTAAGTGGGCGCCGGCCGAAATGCTCATGCGCTCCTCGTACGGGTTGCCGTCGGCGTCAATGCCGGTAACAACAACGGCCTTGTTGCGCTTTTCGTCATCAATAGCAACGGTACCGGCGCATTTACTAATTAAGCCGGCGTGCTTTGGCCTACGGGCCTCGAACAGCTCCTCAACACGGGGCAAACCTTGGGTAATATCCTCGGTGCTGGCAATACCGCCGGTGTGGAAGGTACGCATGGTAAGCTGGGTACCGGGCTCGCCAATTGACTGCGCCGCAATAATACCAACCGATTCACCAATGGTAACCTTTGTGCCGGTTGCAAGGTTTACACCGTAGCAGCGGCGGCAAATGCCGTGGTCGGATTTACAGGTTAAAATAGAGCGAATTTCAATGCTGCGCTCCTCCTCCGGGCGTTCGGCCAATTTAGACTCAATCAGCTCGGCCTCGGTGGCGGTCAGCATTTCATCCTTACTTACTAAAACCTTGCCGTTTTCATCTACAAAATCGTGCAGCAGGTAGCGGCCGGTCAAGCGCTCGGAAATGGGCTCCAGCACATGGTTGCCCTCTTTAATTTCCTGAATTTTTAGGCCAACATCTGTGCCGCAATCGTCCTCGCGAATAATAACATCCTGCGAAACATCTACCAAACGGCGGGTTAAATAACCCGAGTCGGCAGTACGCAGTGCGGTATCGGCCAAGCCTTTACGGGCACCGCGGGAGGAAATAAAGTACTCTAATACATTTAAGCCCTCGCGGTAGTTTGCACGAATTGGAACCTCAATAACCTTACCGGCGGTGTTTGCAATTAGTCCACGCATACCGGCCAGCTGGCGAATCTGGCTCATGGAGCCACGGGCGCCGGAATCGGCCATCATAAAGATCGGGTTAAACTCGTCTAAGTTGTCCTTCAAATCGTCGGCAACATCCTCGGTGGCCTTGTTCCAAATTTCAATTACCTTACGGCTGCGCTCGTCATCGCTAATTAAGCCGCGCTTGTAATAAGCGGTGCATTCATCAATCTGCTTTTCGGCGCCGGCCATAATTTCGGCCTTGGTGGGGGGAATTACCGCGTCGTTTACCGCTACGGTAATAGCGCCCTTGGTAGAATACTTAAAGCCGGTGGCCTTAATTTTATCTAACACCAAAGAGGTTAGGCTGGTGCCGTGAACGCGAATACAATCGTCAATAATGCGGCCAAGGCTTTTCTTATCTACCTTATTTACCTTACCGTTTTTGTTGTAAACCGGAATTTCAAGCTCTAACTCCTGCCCTACAACGGTACGGTCAATACGGCCCAAATCCTGCGGAATAGACTCGTTGAAAATAAGGAAGCCCACCGTAGCTAAAATAATGCGGGTAATCGGCTCGCCGTTCGCGTTCTTCCCGGTCATGCGCACTTTAATTAAAGAGTGCAGCCCCAGCGACCCGGTTTGGTAAGCCATAATGGCCTCGTCCTTATCGCGGAAGGTGCGGTAAACAGTGTTGCCGTTTTCATCGGTAACGGGGGCACCGGCCTCATCATTTTTAACAATGGTAAGGTAGTAAGAGCCCAAAACCATATCCTGCGTAGGTACAACAACCGGCTTGCCGTCCGAAGGCTTTAACAGGTTGTTGGCCGCCAGCATTAAAAAGCGGGCTTCGGCCTGCGCCTCGGCAGAAAGCGGCACATGAACCGCCATTTGGTCGCCGTCAAAGTCGGCGTTGTAAGCGGTACAAACCAGCGGGTGCAGCTTTAAGGCGCGGCCCTCTACCAGCACCGGCTCAAAGGCCTGAATACCCAAGCGGTGCAGGGTCGGCGCGCGGTTCAGCAGCACGGGGTGCTCTTTAATTACAACATCTAAAGCGTCCCAAACCTGCGGGTCGGCGCGCTCTACCATTTTGCGGGCAGTTTTAATGTTGTTTACAATATCGGTTTTAACCAGCCGCTTCATTACAAACGGCTTAAACAGCTCCAGCGCCATCTCCTTCGGCAGACCGCACTGGTGCATTTTAAGCTCCGGCCCAACAACAATAACCGAACGGCCGGAATAGTCTACACGCTTACCTAACAGGTTTTGGCGGAACCGGCCCTGCTTACCCTTTAGCATATCCGAAAGCGATTTTAGCGGGCGGTTGTTAGGCCCGGTAACCGATTTGCCGCGGCGGCCGTTATCAATTAAAGCGTCAACCGCCTCCTGCAGCATGCGTTTTTCGTTGCGAACAATAATATCCGGCGCGGAAAGCTCTAACAGCCGTTTTAAACGGTTGTTACGGTTAATTACCCGGCGGTACAAATCGTTTAAGTCCGAGGTGGCAAAGCGGCCGCCGTCTAACTGCACCATGGGGCGCAGATCCGGCGGAATAACCGGAATACAGTTCAGCACCATCCACTCCGGGCGGTTGCCGGAAAGGCGAAATGCGTCTAAAACCTCTAACCGTTTAATAATACGGGCGGCTTTTTGGTTGCTGGCGGTTTCCAGCTCCTCCCGCAGCTCGGCGCAGGTTTTTTCAAGGTCAATATCCTTTAACAGCTTTTGAATGGCCTCGGCGCCCATGCCGGCCTCAAAGTCATTCTCGTATTTATCGCGGTATTCTTTGTACTGCGATTCGCTCAGCAGCTGCTTTTTCTCCAGCGGGGTGTCGCCCGGGTCGGTAACAATGTACTGCGAAAAATACAGCACCTGCTCTAACACGCGGGGGGTAACATCCAGCGTTAACCCCAAGCGGGAGGGAATTGTTTTGTAGTACCAAATATGCGAAACGGGGGCAGCTAATTCAATAATACCCATCCGCTCGCGGCGAACCTTAGAGCGGGTAACCTCAACGCCGCAGCGCTCGCAAATTTTGCCCTTGTAGCGAATACGCTTGTACTTGCCGCAGTGGCACTCCCAGTCCTTCTGCGGGCCAAAAATACGCTCGCAGAACAAACCGCCGGTTTCCGGCTTTAGGGTGCGATAGTTAATGGTTTCGGGCTTGGTAACTTCACCATAAGACCATTCTCTGATCTTTTCAGGGGAAGCCAGGCCGATTTTAATTGATTCAAATTCTATGCAATCCATGTTTGGTTTCCTCCTGAATTATAATTCTTCGTCATCTAAAACAACATCGTCGGCGTCGTCCTCGGCTTCGGTAATAATGTCCTCACCGTTTTCGTCCTGCAGGGCGTAACCGTCAAAGCTGTTTTCCTCTGCTACTACCTGCTCGTCAAAATGGTTATCCTGCCGGCGGGCCGAGGGTGAAAAATCAATTTCATCCTCTTCAAAGGTTTGCTTTAGGTCAATTTCGTTCTCGTCCTTGTCCAGCACTTTAACATCTAAGGCCAAAGACTGCAGTTCTTTAATTAACACCTTAAAGGATTCCGGAACGCCCGGTTCGGGAACATTCTCACCCTTAACAATAGCCTCGTAGGTTTTTACACGGCCTACCACATCGTCCGACTTAACGGTTAAAATTTCCTGCAGGGTGTACGCGGCGCCGTAGGCCTCTAAGGCCCAAACTTCCATTTCACCAAAACGCTGGCCGCCAAACTGGGCTTTACCGCCAAGCGGCTGCTGCGTAACTAAGGAGTACGGACCGGTAGAACGGGCGTGGATCTTATCGTCTACCAAATGGTGCAGCTTTAGGTAGTACATATACCCTACCGTAACGGGGTTATCAAACTTTTCGCCGGTACGACCGTCGTAAAGGGTAAATTTGCCGTCAATTTTAGCGGGGTCGGCCTGGTAGCCGCTATCCAGCGGCATATCGGCACGGTCTACATATTCATCGTGAATACAGTTCGCCAGGCGGAAGCACTCGGTAATATCCGACTCGTGCGCACCGTCAAAAACCGGGGTGCAAACCTTCCAGCCCAAAGCGGCGGCGGCGTAGCCCAAATGCACCTCTAACACCTGACCAATATTCATACGGGACGGAACGCCCAGCGGGTTCAATACAATATCCAGCGGGGTGCCGTCCTTTAAAAACGGCATATCTTCACTGGGCAGAATACGGGAAACAACACCCTTATTACCATGGCGGCCGGCCATTTTATCGCCCACCGAGATTTTACGCTTTTGCGCAATGTAGCAGCGAACCACTAAGTTAACGCCCGGGCTAAGCTCCGAGGCATTCTCGCGGGAGAATACTTTAACATCTACAACCGTGCCGTATTCGCCGTGCGGTACCCGCAGCGAGGTATCTCTTACCTCACGGGCCTTTTCGCCAAAAATGGCGCGCAGCAAGCGCTCCTCGGCGGTCAGCTCCGTTTCCCCTTTAGGGGTAACCTTACCAACTAAAATGTCGCCCGAGCGAACCTCGGCACCAATGCGAATAATGCCGCGTTCGTCCAAATCCTTTAAAGCGTCCTCACCAACATTGGGAATATCGCGGGTAATTTCCTCCGGCCCCAGCTTGGTGTCGCGCGCTTCAATATCAAACTCCTCAATGTGAATCGAGGTGTAAACATCATCCCGAACCAGGCGCTCGTTAATTAAAACGGCGTCCTCGTAGTTGTAGCCCTCCCAGGTCATAAAGCCAATTAAGGCGTTACGGCCCAAGCTGATCTCACCGTTAGAGGTGGCCGGCCCGTCGGCAATTACTTCGCCCTTTTCAATGCGTTGGCCCTCGTCTACAATGGGGCGCTGGTTAATGCAGGTGCCGTGGTTAGAGCGCAAAAATTTAATCAGCTCGTAGGTTTTGGTGGTGCCGTCATCCTGCTTTATGGTAATTTTATCGGCGCTTACGCGGGTTACAACGCCGGCCTGCTCGGCCAGCACTACAACGCCCGAGTCAATGGCGGCCTTGTACTCCATGCCGGTGCCAACATACGGATTTTCGGTTTTAAGCAGCGGCACCGCCTGCTTTTGCATGTTGGAACCCATTAGGGCGCGGTTGGTATCGTCGTTTTCCAAAAACGGAATCATTGCCGTTGCAACCGAAACAACCATTTTCGGGGAAACATCCATAAAATCGGCGCGCTCGCGCTCCACTTCCATAAACCGATCACGGAAACGGGCGTTAACCTTGGCGTTTTTAAAGGTGCCGTCCTCATTCAGCGGCTCGTTCGCCTGGGCTACAATGTATTCGTCCTCTTCGTCGGCGGTTAGGTAATAAACCTCGTCCAGCACGCGGCCGGTGGCTTTATCTACCTTGCGGAACGGCGCTTCAATAAACCCGTACTCGTTAATTTTTGCAAAGGTAGCAAGGTAAGAAATTAAGCCGATGTTCGGGCCTTCCGGGGTCTCAATCGGGCACATACGCCCGTAGTGGCTGTAGTGTACATCGCGCACCTCAAAGCTGGCGCGATCGCGCGAAAGACCGCCCGGGCCCAAGGCCGACAAACGGCGCTTGTGCGTTAGCTCGGAAAGCGGGTTGGTTTGGTCCATAAACTGGGAAAGCGGCGAAGAACCAAAAAACTCTTTAATGGCGGCGCTTACCGGCCGGCCGTTAATTAAGGTCAGCGGCGTTACCGAATCCGGCTCCTGCGCCTGAATGGTCATTTTTTCGCGAATACTGCGCTCCATACGGGCAATACCAATGCGGAACTGGTTTTGCAGCAGCTCGCCCACCGAGCGAATACGGCGGTTGCCCAAGTGGTCAATATCGTCGGTGCAGCCAATATCGTGCGGCAGGCCCATAAAGTAGTTTACGGTTGCCAAAATATCGTCTACACAAATGCTTTTGGGAATAAGGCTGTCGGCGTTATTCAGCAGCGCCTCCAGCAAATCGTCGTCATTTTCGCAGCTGTCTAACAGGGTGCAAAGCAGGCCAAAGCTAACCTGCTCGTTCAGCCCCTCGGCGTAAGCCTTTTCGTAAACGGCGGGGCTAACAAAGTCTTTAAGGTCTACCATGCCGTTAGAAAGCACCTTAAAGGTGTGGCTGTTGCCCTCTAAGTCGGTTAAATCCAGCACTACGCTGCGAACACCCTTTTGCTGCAGCAATTGCGCGTCCTTGCGGGAAAGCAGCGTGCCGGCCTCAAACAGCACCTCGCCGGTGCGGGGGTCGGCGGCCGGCTCGGCCAGCTTGCGGCCCTCAATACGCGGCGCTAAGGAAAGCTTTTTGTTGTATTTATAACGCCCTACGCGCGAAATATCGTAGCGGCGCGGGTCAAACAACAGCTGCTGTACATGCTGGCGGGAGCCCTCAATGGTGGCGGGCTCGCCGGGGCGCAGCTTTTTGTAAACCTCTATTAAAGCGGAATCAGTATTAACCGAAGGGTCTTTTTCCAGCGTAGCGTAAAGACGGTCGTCCTCGCCCAAAACAGCTAAAATATCCTCATTGGTGGAAAGCGGAAAATCGGTGTATGCCCCTAAAGAGCGAATAAATGTTGCCAGCGGAAAACGGCGGTTTTTATCAATCCGAACATGAATTACATCAACATCGTGCATATCGGTTTCATATTCCAGCCACGCGCCGCGGTTTGGAATAATGGTAGAAGTAAAAAACTCCTTGCCGTTGCGCTCCTCTACGCCAAAGTAGGCACCGGGCGAACGAACCAGCTGCGAAACAATGGCGCGCTCCGCACCGTTAATTACAAAGGTGCCCGCGTCGGTCATCAGCGGAAATTCGCACATAAAAACTTCGTTTTCTTTAATTTCGCCCGTTTCTTTATTATAAAGGCGTGCAATCACGCGCAGCGGCGCGGCGTAGGTGGTGTCGCGCGCTTTACACTCGGTTACACTGTATTTAGGAGTGTCCTCTAACCTGTAATCAATAAAATCCAGCTGCAAATTCCCGGAAAAGTCGGTAATGGACGACATTTCCGAAAAAACCTGCTTGAGCCCCTCATTTACAAACCATTGGTAAGAGTTTTTTTGAATTTCAATCAGGTTTGGCATATTAATAACCTCATTGATCTTGGAAAAACTCATACGCTCATTTTTGCCCAGCATTACTTTTTTCGGCGCCATAAGCTTTAATCACTCCTTATATATTTACATGACGGCGGCGGTTGTGCTACAGCCGGCCCAAGGCCAACAAAAACCAGCCTTAGTAAAAACAGCAATAGCCGCCCTACCCGCCATATTGGTACAATATGGGGATAATACTCCATCATTAGACAGTTTATCATTATACTACGGTTTTTTGGTTCTGTCAAGCCCTTTCGGCAATTTATTTTGCCTGTGTTTGTAGGTTTGTCAATGATGTGTTACAAAAATCAGAAAACTTCGCCGTTGGATAAA
>CABQLY010000019.1 GCA_902465155.1 uncultured Oscillospiraceae bacterium
CGAGGTTTACACCTTGCTCTTTTTATTTTATAGCGTTATAATTGTAATAGAAAAGGCAGTAATATTTATGTCTGATAGTCCGTTAATTATAAAATCCAAAGAATTTGCTTTGCAGATTATTAAGGTTTGCAACTATGTAAAGCAAACTAAAAAAGAAAGCATATTAACAAACCAACTTCTACGCAGCGGAACAAGTGATGGTGCAAACATTCGCGAAGCTTTTTACGGTCACGGAACGGCCGATTTTATTGCCAAACTTCAAATCGCACTCAAAGAGTTTTGATTTTGTGCGATTTCGTCGCGCAGTCACAAAGTCCCAAAGGCGTAAGTTTTTGGGACTTTAACTTTTACCTATTCACTATTCATTCTTTACTAAAAACCGCCTTTAGACCTTGGAAGTAATAAGTAATAGTAAAAAGTGAAAAAGAATTTTGCAGGGCTTTGCCTTGCTTTTTTTATGCTCTATTCGCCGTACGGCGAGCGGTATTGCTTTGCAGTAATATTCGGCTTTTGCCGGGTGATATTCGCTTTGCGCGTGTAAGGGAAAGTATAATATCGCTGTATAATATTGCTGTGGAAAAACGAACAATATTACTTTTGCCGCAGGCAAAAAATATTACGCCGGGCAGGGTAAGGCGGCGTACCATTACCTTTGCCGCTTTAGGCTTAAGCCCCTGTTGGGCCAAGCAAGCCCCACCCTATTACTTGAACCCTACTGCGCCAAATTAACCGCACAAAACCGGCAAGCTTAAATAAGCAGCACTAAGGTGCCGGCAACAATAAGCAAAAGGCCAACGGCCGCTTTTTTGGTAAGCCTTTCGTGAAACACGACGGCCGAAAAAGCAATAGAAACCAAAATGCTTAATTTATCTATTGGTACCACCACGCTGGCAGGGCCCTGCTGCAGCGCCTTGTAGTAGCAAAGCCAGGAGCCGCCCGTTGCAATGCCCGAAAGGCAAATAAACAAAAACTCGCGCCGCGAGATTACCAAAACTGCCTTTTGTTTGCCCTTTAAAAGCACCATAAACCAAGCCATAATTAGCACCACGCCGGTTCTTAGGGCGGTGCCAAGGTTAGATTCTACCCCGGTTATTCCCACCTTAGCTAAAATAGAGGTTAAGCTGGCAAACACGGCCGAAAGCACCGCGTAACAAAGCCAACCCCTGCCCTTTGGCCTTTCGGGCTCTGCTTGCTTTTTTTCTACCATAAAAAAGGTGCCAACCCCAATAAGCAAAACGGCCAAGGCCTTTAGCCAGGTAAGCGCCTCGCCCAAAAAGGCACAGGCCAGCAAAATGGTTAACACGGTAGAAGATTTATCTATAGGAACAACCTTGTTTACATCCCCAAGCTGCAGCGCTTTAAAATAGCAAAGCCAGGACGCCCCAGTAGCCAACCCGGAAAGTATTAAAAACACCCAAGTTTTAACGCTCAGCGAGCCCAAAGTATTGGCCGAGCCCGCCAACCACACCATAAGCCAGGAAAACAGCAGCACCACCATGGTGCGAATGGCAGTTGCAACATCCGAATTGGTTTTTTTAATTCCGCATTTAGCTAAAACGGCTGTAAGCCCGGCAAACAGGGCCGAGCCAAACGCAAACGGCACCCACATTTTTTTACACCCCTTTATTTTGGCTAACAGGGGGCTGCTTGCCCGCTAAGTCAAAACAGTTAAACACCGCCCGGTTCAGCCGGCAGGTTTAAATAATTCCTGCTTGCCAAACCAAACGGTGTATTTTTTACGAAAGCTTTACGCTCTCCCACAAACGGTCCATCTCTTTTTTCAGCTCGTCGCTTAAATCCTCAAAATAGCTGGTTTTAGGCTTTTGCGCCGCCGTGGGGTACAAAATTTCGTTTTGGTAATATTCGTATTCGGGGTTGTTTACAACCTCGGTGTTCGGGCTGGCGTAGCCAATGTACTCGGCGTTGGCGCGGGCAATTTCGGGCTCTAACAAAAAGTTTATGTACAGCATTGCCGCCTCATAATTCTGCGCGGTTTTTGGAATACAAATAGAGTCAATAAAAATATTGGTGCCCTCTTTAGGGTAGGCAAAGGCCAATTTTTCGTTATTTTCTGCCATGGTAAAGTAATCGCCAGCGTAGTAGGGCGCAACGGCCGCCTCGCCGGATTCCATTTTATCAAAAACCTCATCCATAACATAAGACTGTATGAGTGGCTTTTGCTGCTTTAGCTTTTCGGCAGCCTTTTGCAGGTCGGCCTTGCTTTCGCTGTTAACATCCAGCCCCAGTAAAAATTGGGCCGTTGCAAAGGCGTCTCTTGGGTTGTTAAAGTTTAAAATTCCGTAGGGCTTGTATTCTTCGCTCCAAAGCACCTTCCAGGAGGCAGCGTCCTCGGCCGAAATAACGGTTTTATCGTAAATTAAACCCACCATACCAACCGAGTACGGAACCGAATATTCGTTATTCGGGTCAAAATAAGCGTTTTTGTAAGCGCTGTCAATGTACTTGTAGTTAGTAAGCTTGGCGGTATCCAGCTTCATCAGCAGGCCCTCGTTAGCCATGCGGGCAATCATATAATCCGACGGAATAATGACATCATACGCAATGCCGCCGCCGCTGAGCTTAGAATACATAGATTCGTTAGAATCGTAATTGGTGTAGTTTACCTTAATGCCGGTAATTTTCTCAAACTCGGCGTTTACATCTAAGGTGTCCTCATAACCGTCGGAAATGTATTCGCCCCAGTTGTAAACATTTAAGGTGGTGCCGGCTAAATCGCGCGGGTAGGTTCCCCGCAGGGCAACCAGCGGCTCAGCGTTTTTGTTGGCGTAGCCCGAAAAAATAATAACCGAGGCCGAAAGCACTGCCACAAGCAGCACCGAGGTTACCTTGCAAACCCTTGGCACAACCGTTTTGCTGCGGTTGGCCACGGGCTTAGCTGCTTTTTTAGCCCGGCGCGCCTTTACCGAGGCCTCGCGCTGCACGGGGTCCTCCCCCTTGCCAATGTTATTTAAAATAAGCAGCACCAGCACCGCAATAAACACCACGGTAGAAAGGGCGTAAATATCCATTCGAACATGCTTTTTCGTCATGGAATAAATTAAGATCGGCAGGGTTTGAAAATTGGAGCCGCTGGTAAAGTGGCTAATTACAAAATCGTCTAACGACAGGGTAAAGGCCATAACAAACCCGGTAGAAATGCCGGAGGAGATTGCCGGCAAAATAACCCGAAAAAAGGATTTTAACCGCGTGCAGCCCAAATCCTCGGCCGCCTCGGAAAGGTGCGCGTCGGTTTGGTTTAGCTTTGGCATAACCGAAAGCAACACATAAGGAATATTAAAGGTAATATGCGCAATAAGCAGGGTGGTAAAGCCCAGCACGCTTTTGGTGCCAACCAAAACCCCAACAAACACAAACAGCAGCATCATAGAAATGCCGGTTACAATGTCCGGGTTCATCATTGGAATGTTGGTAACCGTCATGGCAACGCTTTTAGTCCATTTGCGTCTAAAGGCGTGTATGCCAACAGCGGCCGCCGTGCCAATAACGGTAGCAATAACCGAGGAAAGCACCGCTAAAATAATAGAATTTTTTAAGGCGTTGATCAGCTCGGTATCCTTTAACAGTGCGCGGTACCATTGCAGCGAAAACCCGGTAAATACCGAGGAGCTGTTGCTTTGGTTAAACGAGTAGATTAAAATAACCAACAGCGGCGCAAACAAAAATAAAAACACCAGGCCAATGTAAATTTTGCAAAAATGTTTCATATCAGCACCCCTCCGTCCTCATCGGCAAAGCGGTTCATAAAAAACATGCTAATTAAAATCATAACCATAAGAACCAACGAGAGCGAAGCCCCCAAATTGTAGTTCCCGGTGTTCATAAACTGCGCCTCAATGGCGTCGCCTATTAACAGCGTTTTGCCGCCGCCCAGCTTTTGCGAAATGTAAAAAGTGCTAACCGCCGGCACAAATACCATGGTAACGCCCGAAACAATGCCCGGTACGCTCATCGGCAAAATAATGCGTTTTAATTTCATCCACGCGCCGGAGCCCAAGTCGTCGGCCGCCTCTAACAGCGGGCGGTCAATTTTGCACATAACCGAATAAATGGGCAGAATCATGTACGGAATAAAGTTGTAGACCATACCCAAAATTACCGCGCCGGGGGTGTTGATGAGCTGCACCGGGCCAAGACCCAGCTTGCCCAGCAGGGTGTTAATAATGCCGGTGTTGGAAAGAATGGTGATCCAGGAATAAATGCGGATTAAAAAGTTCATCCACATTGGCAGCATAACCAGCAGCATCATAACCCGCTGCCGGTTTTTTGCGCTGCGCGCCATAAAATAAGCAAAGGGAAAGGAAATGAAAAGGCAAATTGCCGTTGCAATAAACGCATACAAAACCGAAATGCCCAGCGTTTGCCCGTAGCGGGAAAGGGCAAAAATGTGCTCGGTGGTAAAGGCGCCGGTTTTGTCGGTAAAGGCGTAATAAACAACCATTAGCAGCGGCACAACAATAAATAAAACCATCCACAGCAGGTAGGGCGAGGCCACCAGCCTGCTGCCAAAGGTGCGGCGGTTCACAGTTCTGCCTCCCCAAAATCCGAAAGGGGATCCATTTCATCGCTAAAGGAGCTGTAATCGCCGTAAAGCCCGGAGTATTTGGATTTGTGCATAATGTGAATGGCGTCCGGATCAATAGAAAGACCGACTCTGTCCCCTACCTTAGATTCCTCGGTGGTTTGGATCATCCACTTAAAGCCGTCAATATCAATAATAATCTCGTAATGCACGCCCATAAAGGTAACCGAGGTTACCTCGCCAACCAGGCGGCCCATTTGGGGCGGCACAATGTCAACATCCTCCGGCCGAATTACAACATCTACACTTTCGTTCGGGGCAAAGTCACGGTCTAAACATTCAAAATCGTGGCCAAAAAAGTTTACTAAAAAGTCCTTTTTCATTACGCCGTCTAAAATGTTAGACTCGCCAATAAAATCGGCCACAAAGGCGTTTTTGGGCTCGTTGTAAATATCCTGCGGTGTGCCGATCTGCTGAATTTCACCGTCGTTCATTACTACAACCGTATCTGACATGGCCAGGGCCTCCTCCTGGTCGTGCGTTACAAAAACAAAGGTAATGCCCAAAGTTTGCTGAATGTTTTTTAGTTCCACCTGCATATCCTTACGCATTTTAAGGTCTAAAGCGGCCAGCGGTTCGTCTAACAGCAGCACCTTGGGCCGGTTAATAATGGCCCGGGCAATGGCCACCCGCTGCTGCTGCCCGCCCGAAAGGCTGTTCACATCCCGCTTTTCGTACCCCGTAAGGTTTACCATTTTCAGCATTTCGGTAACGCGCTCTTTAATTTCTTTCTTCGGCACCCGTTTTACCGTTAGCCCAAAGGCAATGTTGTCGTAAACATTCATGTTTGGAAACAGGGCATAACGCTGAAAAATGGTGTTCACCTGCCGTTTGTAAGCCGGAACACCATTTATTTTTCGGCCGTCAAACAAAATTTCCCCGCTATCCGGCGTTAAAAAGCCGGCAATTAAGCGTAAGGTGGTTGTTTTACCGCAGCCCGAAGGCCCCAACAGGGTAACAAACTCCTTGTTTTGAATGGCCAGTGAAAAATCCCGCAGTACGGGCTGGCCGTCAAACGAAACCGTAATGTTTTTCAGCGCAACAATATTATTATTTTCTGCCATTTAAGCATCCCCCTTTGCGGACACAAAGTGCCGCGAAAACTGTTACAGTTCTGCGCGATACCCGCAGCCTCGCTGTATAGCGCCCTCCGCAAAGGGTTTTTCATAGCTTTCTTGCCCGCTGCGGGCAGAAGCTACGGCGCAGTACTTGAAGCCGCTCTTTCAACACAGATGCATAAACGTAATATTAAATATATCTTGCCGGGGCCAAAATGTCAATAGATTTTCTCATAAAACATTAAATTCCAGCAAAATTTGTAGATTATTCTATATTTTATAAGTTTTACGGCGGTTTTTCTTTGTTTTCTGCCATTCCTTTTCAATTAATGCTTGTGCAAGCCGGCTTTTTTTGCTACAATAAAAGCGGAGGTTTTGCCGTTATGGAATACCGAATTGTTCGCTCCGGCCGCCGCACCCTGGCCTTAGAGGTTGGGCGGGACCTTACCGTTACGGTGCGCGCCCCGCTGCACACCAAAAAAGCCGAAATTGAACGCTTTGTTTTACAGCACCAAGGCTGGCTGCAAAAGGCCCTAAGCAAGCAGCAAAGCCGCAGCCTTAACATTGCCGCCATTGGCGAAGAACAGCTGCCCCTTTTAAAGGCCGCCGCCGAGCGGTACATTCCGCCTCGGGTGCAGTATTTTGCAAAGCAAATGCAGCTGACGCCTTCGGCCGTTAAAATTAACAGCGCTAAAACCAGGTTTGGCAGCTGCTCGGCCAAAAACAGCTTAAATTTTTCCTGCCGGGTTATGATCTACCCGCCCGAAATTATTGATTATGTAATTGTACACGAATTGGCGCACATAAAGCACCACAACCACAGCCGCGCCTTTTACGCCCTAATTGCCGAGTTTTTGCCCGATTACAAAGAGCGCATTTTATTTTTAAAAGAAAAATAGCACCCCTTTGCGTTTTGCCCCTAAACCGGCCAATGCCAACTGCCCCCGCACTCTTAAAAACCCGCAGAATTCTGCGGGTTTTTGCTTACAAGACATTTTGCTGCACCTGCCCGCAGAAAAACAATAACGCAACAGAAACGCCGCAAATAACACCCGCCGGTCGTGCTGAATTTGCACAATGCCGGCGGGTGTTTTTTACATTACTTTAAGCCTTTTAAAGCCAAATTCTGCGGTGCCCTTTAAACGGGCGTTTAATGGTTTTTAATAATAAACGCCGTTGTTAATGGCCTCGCTAATCAGCTCGCCAAAGGCTGAACCTAAAATAACCCCTATTACTACCAATAAAATTAGTATTACCCCGGCAATAATGGTGCCGGTTAAATTTAGGGTTTTGGCGGTTTTTAACATTGCCTGCTCTTCGTAATCGGTAAATGCTTTAGCGGCCTGGGCGGTTTTAACGGTTGCAACAATGCCCAGCACTAGGGTTGGAAGGCCGAATAATACACCCAGCACAATGTTAATAATAGACCATGCTAACATTCCGCCGCTCATTTTACGCTGCGGGGCGGCCGAGTACGGGGGCTGCACAAAGGGCGGCTGTACCGGCGGAACGGTGTAGTTCGGGGCCTGGTTTTGCACGGGCGCAACCGGCGGCTGCTGCGGGGCAGTCTGCCGCCCTGCTGTTTGCTGCTGGGTGGGCTGCGGTTCGGTTGCTACGGCAATGCCGCAGGCGGGGCAAAAGCGGTCGTTTTCCTGCAGGGTGGTGTTACAATTTGGGCAAGTTTTCATCTCGTCATCCTCCAAAAAATTATTTAATAATATTAACAGAAGTATCCTTCTGAATAACATCATGCGCGCCGCCCTCAACAATGCTGGTGGCCGAAACTAAGGTGAGCTTGGCTTTTTGCTGCAATTCCTCAATGCTTAACGCCCCGCAATTGCACATAGTAGAGCGCACCTTGCTGAGCGAAAGGTTTACATTATCCTTCAGTGTGCCGGCGTAAGGAACATAAGAATCTACCCCTTCTTCAAAGGAAAGCTTTTTATCCCCGCCTAGATCGTACCGCTGCCAGTTCCGAGCGCGGTTAGAGCCTTCGCCCCAATATTCTTTTACATAGTTCCCGCCAATAGAAAGCTTGTTGGTGGGGCTTTCATCAAACCTTGCAAAGTACCGGCCCAGCATTAAAAAGTCGGCTCCCATGGCTAAAGCTAAGGTCATGTGGTGGTCGTGTACAATGCCGCCGTCGGAGCAAACCGGAACATAAATGCCGGTTTTAGCAAAGTATTCGTCCCGCGCTTTACAAACCTCTATTAACGCGGTTGCCTGACCGCGGCCAATACCCTTTTGCTCGCGGGTAATGCAAATAGATCCGCCGCCAATGCCAACCTTTACAAAATCGGCGCCGCACTCGGCCAAAAATAAAAATCCCTCGCGGTCTACTACATTCCCGGCGCCGCACTTAACTTTGTCGCCGTAGTTTTTGCGAATATATTCTAAGGTAAGCTTTTGCCACTCCGAAAACCCTTCGGAGGAATCTATGCAAAGCACATCGGCTCCGGCCGCCACCAGCGCGGGCACCCGCTCGGCGTAATCGCGCGTGTTAATGCCGGCGCCTACCACATAACGCTTGCCGCTATCTAACAGCTCTAACGGGTTGTTCTTGTGGGAATCGTAGTCCTTTCGGAATACAAAATAACACAAATTGCCGTTTTCATCCACTACCGGCAGGGAGTTTAATTTGTTGTCCCAAATAATGTTATTAGCCTCTTTTAAGCTTACGCCGTCGGTTGCGGTAATCAGCTTTTCCAGCGGCGTCATAAACGCCGAAACCTTTTCATCCGGCTGCATACGGCTTATGCGGTAATCGCGGCTGGTAACAATGCCAAGCAGCTTGCCGTTGGGCTGGCCGTTTTGCGTTACCGCTACGGTAGAATGACCGGTTTTTTGCTTTAGGGCAATAATATCGGCCAAGGTGGCGTCGGGCGTAATGTTAGAGTCGCTGCGTACAAAGCCGGCTTTATAATCCTTGGCTTTTTTTACCATGGCGGCCTCGCTCTCCACCGATTGCGAGCCGTAAATAAACGAAATGCCGCCCTCCTTGGCTAAGGCTACAGCTAAACGGTCCCCCGAAACCGACTGCATAATGGCCGAGGTTAGCGGAATGTTCATGGTAAGCGGGCATTCCTCCTGCCCCTTTTTAAACTTTACAACCGGCGTTTTTAAAGAAACATTTGCCGGCACGCACTGGGCCGAGGAATAACCGGGCACCAATAAATACTCGTTAAAGGTTCTGGAAGGTTCGTTAAAATAATATGCCATTTGCTGCACCCTTTCTAAGATATTACCTATTATTATAAAGAATTAGGGGAATTTTGTCAATTTAAAAATTAATTTTGCGGGCTAAAAATTTTGCGCGGCATTTTTTAGGTGCTGCTGCACCAACGGCCGCAGGTCGGCGGCCAAATAAAGCGAGCCAAAAAGAATAACCGGGCAGCCGCTGCTTTGCTGCAGGGCAAAAGCCTGCTGCAGTGCCTGGCTGTAGCCTTTAGCTGCCGTAACGCCGGGGGCGTAATTTTTGGCCAGCGCGGCAAGCTGCTCGGCCGGCAGGCTGCGCGGGTTTGCCTGCACCGTAACCGTAAAAAGCTTGGCACAAAGCGGCGCCACCGTTTGCAGCACGCGGGCGCAGTCTTTATCCGCCATCATGCCAACAACTGCGGCCGGCCGCAGGTTAAACTCTTTTAAATAGGCCGCTAAGGTTTCGGCGCCGTCGGGGTTGTGGGCGCCGTCTATTAAAATTAGCGGCTCTTTTTGCAGCACCTCTAACCTGCAGGGGAACTGCGCCGCCGCAAGGCCGTTTACAATAGCGGCTTTTGGCAGGCCTAAATACAGTGCGGCCTCTACGCTTTGCGCCGCGTTAAAAAGCTGGTGCCGCCCCGGCAAATTAATTTTTAAGGTTAGCCCGCGGTAGCAAAAGCTGCTGCCAAACGGGGTAACGGTAACCTTGCTCATCTCTTGGGTATTAGCCAAAATAAGCCGGTTGTTTTTTTTGGCCGCAGCCTGCAGAATAACCTGCGCGGCCGCCGGCAGCTGCTCGTTTGAGCTAATAACTGCGCTGCCTGGCTTTATAATGCCGCATTTTTCGCCGGCTATTTGCGCCACGGTGCTGCCCAGTACGCGGGTGTGGTCTAAATTAATTTTGGTAATAACGCTAACTAAATTTTGGGCTACTACATTGGTAGAATCTAACCGGCCGCCCAGGCCCGTTTCCAGCACCACTACCTCGCAGCTGTTTTGATAAAACCACAAAAAGGCAAGCGCGGTAATAAACTCAAATTCGGTTACCGGGTCGGCCAGTTGTTTTGCAACCTGCTCGGCCGCCGGGCGCAGCCGCTCGCACAGCTGCTCTAACGCCGGGGTGGGAATATACTCCCCGTTTATTTGAATACGCTCGTTAAAGCAAACCACATAGGGGGAAATAAACAGCCCCGTTTTTTTGCCCGCAGCCCTAAAAATGTTCGAGAGCATACAGCAAACCGAGCCTTTGCCGTTGGTGCCGGCCACCTGCACGCACTGCAGGTTATTTTGCGGGTTGCCAACCAGCTTTAGCAGCAACGTAATACGCTCCAGCCCCGGCTTTATGCCAAACCGGTTTAAAGAATGAATATAATCTAACGCCTTGCTCATTTTTCACCTTTCAACCAAACACGGTAATTTGCAAAACGGCCGCCGGTTTACGCGGCAGCCGCTTGCCCCTAAAAGGGGTGCAGAATATTACATTTGCTTTTTTAAATCGTTCATGCTGTTTTGCAGCATTTCAATTTTTTCTAAGGTTTTGGCCAGCTGCTCCCGTTGGGCGGAAATAACCTGCTCAGGCGCCTTGGCAACAAACCCGGGGTTATTTAACTTTTTCTCGGCAAATTGCTTGTCGCCCTCGGCTTTTTCAAGCTCCTTTTGCAGGCGGGCCAGTTCGGCTTTAAAATCAATTAAATCGCTAAGCGGCATGTAAAGCGAGGCGCTGCTTGTTACAACGCAAACGGCCCCGTCGCTGCTGCAGGAGTCGGCCACCGTAACCTCGGAGGCAAACGCAAGTCGCTGTAAAAAGGCGGCGCCGGCTTTAAAGGTTTCTTTATCCTCGGTGCAAACAATCAGCTTAGCTTTTTTAGAGGGCGGAACGTTCATTTCGCTGCGGCGATTGCGAACCGCGCGAATGGCCTCAATAATTTTTTGCAGCTCGTTTTCCTGCTCGGTAAACGCCAGTGCTGCGTTAAACTGCGGCCAGGGGGCGGTCATAATGGTTTCGCCGCTGTGCGGCAGGGTTTGCCAAATTTCCTCGGTAATAAAGGGCATAAAGGGGTGCAGCAGCTTTAAGGTTTCAGAGAACACATAAACCAGCACGGCCCTGGCAGTGGCTTTTTCCTGCTCGTTTTCGCCGTTTAATTTAATTTTGGCCAGCTCAATGTACCAATCGCAAAATACATCCCAAATAAAATCGTAAAGCTTAGAAACGGCCAGGCCTAATTCAAATTTATCTAAATTCGCGGTAACCTCGGCCACTAAGGTATTGAATTTTGAAAGGATCCATTTATCCTCGGCCGCCAAATGCGCCGGAATGTTGGGTGCCGGCTCGTTTTCCGGCAGATTCATTAGCACAAAGCGGGCCGCGTTCCAAATTTTGTTGGCAAAATTGCGGCTGGCAATTACGCGCTCCTCAATGTAGCGCATATCGTTCCCCGGGCTGTTGCCGGTAGCCAAAGAAAAGCGCAGCGCGTCGGCCCCGTATTGGTCAATAACCTCTAACGGGTCTACCCCGTTGCCTAAGGATTTTGACATTTTGCGGCCTTGAGAATCCCGCACCAAGCCGTGAATTAAAACCGTATCAAACGGTACGCGGCCGGTGTGCTCTAAGCCCGAAAACATCATTCGCATTACCCAAAACGGAATAATATCGTACCCCGTAACCAGCGTGTTAGTGGGGTAAAAATATTGGTAATCAGGGTTTTGGGTGTTAGGCCAGCCCAAGGTAGAAAACGGCCACAGCGCCGAAGAAAACCAGGTATCCAGCGTGTCCTCATCCTGCGTAAGGTGCGTACCGCCGCATTTACAGCATTTTTGCGGCACGGTTTTAGAAACGGTTACCTCGCCGCACTCGGCGCAATACCAGGCCGGAATACGGTGCCCCCACCACAGCTGGCGGGAAATGCACCAATCGCGAATATTTTCTAACCAGTGAAAATAAATTTTTTCAAACCGGGCAGGCACAAATTTGGTGTCGCCCTTTTTAACGGCCTCAATAGCCGGGCCGGCCAAGGGTTTCATTTTAACAAACCACTGCTTGGAAACGCGGGGTTCTACCGTTGTGCCGCAGCGGTAGCAGGTGCCAACATTGTGCGCGTGGTCCTCGGTTTTAACCAGCACGCCGGCAGCCTCTAAATCGGCCACAATGGCCTTGCGGGCTTCGTAACGGTCTAACCCGGCGTACTTGGGGTAATCGGCCACAATTTTTGCGTCGTCGGTTAACACATTTAACACCGGCAGCTGGTGCCGCAGGCCAACCTCAAAGTCGTTCGGGTCGTGCGCGGGGGTAATTTTAACAACGCCGGTACCAAAATCCATTTCAACATAATCGTCTGCAATAATTGGAATTTTACGGCCAACCAGCGGTAAAATTAAGTTTTTGCCCACCAAGGCGGTGTAGCGCTCGTCCTTGGGGTTTACGGCAACGGCTGTATCGCCCAGCAGGGTTTCGGGCCGGGTGGTGGCCAGCTCAATAAACCCGCTGCCGTCCTCCAACGGGTAGCGCAGGTGCCAGAACTTGCCCTGCTGCTCCTCGTATTCAACCTCGGCGTCTGAAATTGAGGTTTTGCAGTGCGGGCACCAGTTAATAATGCGCTCGCCGCGGTAAATTAGGCCTTTTTCGTACAAATTAACAAAAACCTCTTTTACCGCTTTAGAGCAGCCCTCGTCCAGCGTAAAGCGCTCGCGCTCCCAATCGCAGGAGGAACCCATTTTTTTAAGCTGCGAAATAATGCGGGAGCCGAATTTTTCCTTCCAGGCCCAGGCGCGCTCTAAAAAGCCGTCGCGGCCAACATCGTCCTTCGAAAGGCCCTCTTTCCGCATGGCCTCTACAATTTTAGCCTCAGTGGCAATAGAGGCATGGTCGGTGCCGGGCATCCAAAGGGTGCAATAGCCCTGCATACGCTTGTAGCGGATTAAAATATCCTGCAGGGTGTTATCTAACGCGTGGCCCATGTGCAATTGGCCGGTAATGTTCGGCGGCGGAATTACAATTGTATACGGTTTTTTTAAGGGGTCCGGCTCGGCGTGAAAGTAATTGCCTTTCAGCCAAAAATCATAAAGGCGATCCTCCACCTCGGAAGGGTCGTAAACCTTTGCCAGTTCTTTAGCCATTGAAAAAATCCTCCATTAATAAAGCGGCCCGAAAGGCGCTTTGCAAATTATTTTTATTTTACCGCCGCAGGCCGGCTTTGTCAACCAAAAATGCGGCAAGCCTAAACAAATTTGTAAAATTTGGCATAAATAAATTTACACCGCAGGTTTATAATAATACTGTCAGCCGGGCAACGGCGTTACGGTTAAAAATTTTAACCACAGGCAGTTGCCACAAAAACAAAGCGTTTGCATTTGGCAGAGCAGATGTTACATTGCAGGCTAAAAGAGCAAAAGGAATTTTAAACGGTTCATTCATTTTTTTGGCAACTGCAAGTTTTAACATCTTTGCCGTTTAATATACAGGCTGACTGCCGCCCCGGTTTACCGCCGGGGCGGTATTTCTTTTGTAAAAAAGCTTTTTATTCAATAAAACGAATTACTTTTCACGCACCAAAGCGCTGATGCAACACTTTTTTAGACCAAAACACTTTTGGACGGTTTTGGGCGTTAGCAAACCTAACGCCGGCCTAAAGCAGGCTTAATTGGTCGCCCTGCTCCTCGGCGGTTTTAACGCTGCCGGCTGCCGGCAGGGTTTTGGTGCGGTAGCGGTGCGGCTTTAGCAGCATACCTTCGGTGTAGGGCTGCACGCTAAGCACCCGCTGGCCGCGTTTTTGCGTCATAACCGCTACGCCGCTGTTGTTTTTGGTTGTTTTGGTGGCCAGCGCCCCGGTGTGCAGCAGCAGCATACGCCCGTTGGTAGAAGTTAACAGCACCTCGCCCTCCTGCTGCAGGTGCAAAATGCTGTGCAGGGGGAATTTTTCGGTATACGCTTTAATTAATTTTTTGCGGTTGGTTTTGGTTTGGTAGGCGGCTAAATCTATTTTAGCTACGCGCCCATTTTCAAAAACAAACAGCAAAAAGCCCTTATAGTCGGTGGTGGCAACCATGGCAACGGTGTGTTCGTCGTTTTCCATTTCCAGCTTTGCGGGCAAATACTCGCCCAGCAGGCTGGCTTTTCCGTCAGAAAAATCGGTTGCTTTGGCCTTGTACACCTGGCACTTGTTGGTAAAAAACAACAGCTCGGCGTTGTTGGAGGAAAGCAGCTCGGTTTGCACCGCGTCGCCCTCTTTCAGCTTTTGCTCGCCGCTCATGCGCAGCGATTGCGGGGTAATTTTTTTAAAGTAGCCCTGCTGCGTGTAAAACAAATGCACGGGAGAGGTATCTACCGGCTCGTCCTCGGCCTCGGCCGAAAGGTCTACATCGTAAAGCACGGCGGTTTTACGCGGCTGGGCGTGCTTTTTTATAACGCCCTCCAGCTCTTTTACAATAATGCTGTTAATGCGGCGCTTGCTTTGCAGCGTTACGGTTAAATCGGCCACCTGCGCCTCTAATTGCTCAATATCGCTTAACCGGTTCATAATATATTCCCGGTTTAAGTGGCGCAATTTAATTTCGGCTACATATTCGGCCTGAATTTGGTCTATGCCAAAGCCGATCATTAAATTCGGCACCACCTCTTTTTCCTCGGCGGTCTCGCGAATAATTTTAATGGCCTTGTCAATATCCAGCAAAATTTTTTCTAAGCCCTTTAGCAGGTGCAGCCGGTCTTTGGCTTTATTAAGCGAAAAATAAACGCGGCGGCGCACACACTCCCGACGAAAGGCAATCCACTCGTTTAAAATTTCGCGTATTCCCATAACCTTTGGGGAGCCGGCAATTAAAATGTTAAAATTGCAGGAAAAGGTATCCTGCAGCGGCGTCATTTTAAACAAGCGGTTCATTAGCCGCTCCGGGTCGGCGCCGCGCTTTAGGTCAATGGTAATTTTAAGGCCGGTTAAGTCGGTTTCATCGCGAATATCGTTAATTTCGGTAATCTTTTTCGCCTTGCAAAGCTCAATAACCTTTTCAATAATTGCCTCAATCGTAGTGGTGGGGGGAATTTCGGTAATATCAATACAATTGGCCGCTTTATCGTAGCTGTAAACGCCGCGCACCTTAAAGCCGCCGCGCCCGGTTTCGTAAATGCGCTCCATGGCGGCGCGATCGTACAGCAGCTGCCCGCCAATTGAAAAATCCGGCGCAATCAGGGTCTCGAACAAATCGGCGTTTTCATCCCGTATTAGGGCAATGGTGGTTTTGCAAACCTCCTCTAAATTAAACGAGCAAATAGAGCTGGCCATGCCGGCGGCAATGCCCATATTGGCGTTAATTAACACCGTAGGAAAGGTAACCGGCAGCAGGGTAGGCTCTTTCATAGAGGCGTCGTAATTGTCTACAAAATCTACGGTGTCTTTATCAATATCCGCAAACAATTCGGCCGAAATTGGGGCCAATTTAGCCTCTGTGTAACGGGCGGCGGCACATTGCATATCTCGCGAGTAGGCCTTACCAAAGCTGCCCTTAGAGCGCACAAACGGGTGCAGCAGCGCACCGTTACCCTCTGAAAGGCGCACCATGGTATCGTAAATAGCGGCGTCGCCGTGCGGGTTTAGCTGCATGGTTCTTCCCACAATGTTGGCCGATTTAATGGTACCGCCGTTTAGCAGCCCCATGGTGTACATCATGTAAAGCAGCTTACGGTGCGATGGCTTAAATCCGTCGATTTCCGGAATAGCACGGGAAACAATAATGCTCATAGCGTAGGGCATAAAATTGTTTTTCAGCGTTTCGGTTACCTGCTGGTCTACAATCGTGCCGGCACCGGCAATATAAGCGGCCGCCGCGTTTTTTGGCTTTGCGGCGCTTGCTTTTTTCTTAGGTGGCATAAAGGTTTAACCCTCCTTAATTTTTGGCTGGTAAAAAGCCTAAGGCCCTGCGGTTTGCGGGCGTTAGCTAATGTCGGCGTCCTCCATGTACAGGTAGCCGTTTTCCGAAATATAGTCCTTACGGCCGGCCAAATTGTCTCCCAGCAGTAAATCAAACACCTCCGAGGTACGCTCGGCGTCCTCCGGCATAATTTTAATCAGCCGCCGGGTCTCGGGGTTCATGGTTGTAAGGTTCATCATATCCGGCTGGTTTTCGCCCAATCCCTTTGAGCGCTGCAGCTCGCACTTTTCATTTCCTATTTTTTCTAAAATCTCTTTTTTCTCGTTTTCATCGTAGGCAAAATAGGTCATGCTTTTGGTGTTAATTTCGTACAGCGGCGTTTCGGCAATAAACACCTTGCCCTCGCGAATTAGGGTGGGCATTAGCCGGTAGATCATGGTTAAAATTAAGGTGCGAATATGAAAGCCGTCAACATCGGCGTCGGTACAAATTACAATTTTGTTCCAGCGCAGATTTTGCAGATCAAAATTAGAAAGATTTTTGTTGGCCTTAGAGCGCACCTCTACCCCGCAGCCCAAAACCTTTAATAAATCGGTTATAATATCGCTTTTAAAAATTTTGTCGTACTCGGCTTTTAGGCAGTTTAAAATTTTTCCGCGCACCGGCATAATGGCCTGAAAGGCAGCGTCCCGCGCTAATTTACAAGAGCCTAAGGCCGAATCGCCCTCTACAATGTAAAGCTCCCGCTCGGCAACATCGCGGCTGCGGCAATCTACAAATTTTTGCACCCGGTTGGCCATGTCGTTGCCGGTTTGCAGCGTCTTTTTTAAATTTAAGCGCTCGCGCTCGCTGCGCTCGCGGCTGCGCTTGTTAATTAAAACCTGCTCGGCAATTTTTTCGGCCTGGGCGTGGTTTTCAATAAAATAAACCTCTAACTGGTGCTTAAAAAAGTCGGCCATGGCCTCGTAAATAAAGCGGTTGTTAATGGCCTTTTTGGTTTGGTTTTCGTAAGAGGTTTGCGTAGAAAAGGAGGAAATTACAATAACCAAACATTCCTCCACATCGGCAAACGAAATTTTGCTCTCGTTTTTTTGGTACTTGTTGTTTTGCTTTAAATAGTTATCTATTTGGGCTACAAAGGCGTACCGAACGGCCTTTTCCGGCGAGCCGCCGTGCTCTAAGTAGCTGGAGTTGTGGTAATATTCTTTTAAATGCACCTGGTTGGAAAAGGTTACCGCCGCGTTAATTTTAACCTTGTAATCGGGGCGGTCCTCCCGGTCGCGGCCCACCCGCTCGGTTTGCCAAAACTGCAGCGGGGTTAGGGCCTTTTCGGCAACCAGCTCGGCAACATAGTCGGAAATACCGTTTTTGTACTGAAATTCGTAATTTTCAAACTTATTGCCGTTTTGGTACCGCAGCAAAAACAGCAGCCCGTCATTTACCACCGCCTGCCGCTTTAAAATATCTAAATAAAATTCCAGCGGCACCTCAATGTCGGTAAAAACCTCCAAATCCGGCTTCCAGCGGATTTTTGTGCCGGTATCCTTCCCCGGGTAGGGCTCCTTTTTCAGCCCCCCTACATTCTGCCCCTTTTGAAACGCCAAGTGGTAAATAAAGCCGTCGCGCTTTACCTCCACCGTCATAAATTCCGAGGCGTACTGCGTGGCGCAAAGGCCCAAGCCGTTTAACCCTAAGGAGAACTCGTAATTCTCGCCGCCGTTGGTGTTGTACTTACCGCCGGCGTACATTTCGCAAAACAAAAGCTCCCAGTTAAAGCAATTTTCTTTGTTGTTAAAATCTACCGGAACACCGCGGGCAAAATCCTGCACCTCAATAGAGCCGTCGGCATATACGGTTACAATAATTTTTTTGCCGTAGCCCTCGCGCGCCTCGTCAATAGAGTTTGAAATAATTTCAAAAATCGAATGTTCGCAGCCCTCTAAGCCGTCCGACCCAAAAATAACCGCAGGGCGTTTGCGAACCCGGTCGGCCCCCTCTAATTTTGAAATGCTTTCGTTGGTATATTCTGCTTTTTTCGGCATTTTTCTTTAACGCTCCCGTTGTTCGTTGTTTTTTGGGGCAGGCTCTGCGCCTTGCTCCGGCCCCCCACGGGCGGCCAGCTGCCGCTTTACCAGCGGGGTATCCTCCCCGTTTAGGGAGTTCATATAATCTACCACCAGCATACGAATAACGGCAAAGGCCGGAACCCCCAGCAGCACGCCGGGCAGCCCAAACAGGCCGTTGCCAACCGTAATGGCAAACAAAACATAAATAGGCTTTAGCCCAACCGACTGCGAAACCACGCGCGGCTGCATAAAATTAGCGTCCAGCTGCTGCAGCCCAATAACGCAGGCCAGCGCAATTAAGGTTTGCACAAAATTACCGGTTGAAATTAGCGTGCCGCCTACTACCAGCACGCCGCTGATTAACGCGCCGAAGTAAGGAATTAGGTTGCACAAGCCCATAACCACTGCCAGCAGCAGCGCGTAGGGAATTCGGGCAATAGAAAGCACCGTAAAGCTTAGCAGCGCCATTAGCATAGCGTCTAAGCACTGGCTGTACAGGTAGTTGCAAAAAATGGCACAGGAGCGGGAAAGGTAACCGTGCAGCCGGGTAACCCTGCCGCGCGGAATAAACAGCGCCAACAGCCGCCCGGCCGTTTTTACCAGCTGTTTGCGCCCCAGCAGCATATAAATAGAGGCCACAAACGCCAGCGACAAATGCAGCGCAAAGCCGGTGGCCTTGGTAATGCCCGAAAGGTAGCCGGTAAGGCGCTCTAAGCTAAAGTAGGAAAGCACCGTATCTAACGAAATATAGTCTTTAATTTTTGCAACCTCTACCCCCAGCACCTTGCCGTTTTCATCGGCCACACTTTTTAGGTAGGCCAAAACCGTGTCGTAATAATACGGTACATTGCTTACCAGGCTGGTAATGCTACTAATAATTTTAGGAATAATAACATACAGCAGGGCGGTTAAAATTAAAATAAACCCCACATAGCTTAGCAGCACGGCCAGCCCCAGCGCGTGGTTTTTAACAAAAGGGGCTTTGCGTTTTTTAAAAAACTGCTCTAAGCTATTGGTAGGCTTGTACAGCAGCAGCGAAAAGATTAGCGCCATTATAAACGGCGAAAGAACCGAAAGAATAGCGCCAATTCCGGCTACAATGCCCGGTAAAGAATCTAAGGTTTTGTAAAAAACAATAACAACGGCCGCAAAAATAAACAGCGGCAGCCAAAAGTTTTTTAGCCCAAAGCCTTTTTTCTCGTTCATTTTACCCCTTCTTTAACCCGTTATTCTCTAATTTGCCCGGCGCCGCGCACAATATACTTGGTGCTGGTAAGCTCCTTTAGCCCCATAGGGCCGCGTGCGTGCAGCTTTTGGGTAGAAATGCCAATTTCGGCGCCCATGCCAAACTGCCCGCCGTCGGTAAAGCGGGTAGAGGCGTTAATGTAAAGCACGGCGCTGTCCAGCTCGGTTACAAAGCGCTCGGCGTTGTTATAGTCTTTGGTAATAATGCACTCGCTGTGCCCGGTGGAATACCGGCGAATGTGCGCCAGTGCCTCCTCAAAACTGTTTACCACGCGCACCGCCAAAATGTAATCTAAAAACTCGGTGGCGTAGTCTTGCTCGGTGGCCGGCGTTACCCCGCTTAAAATGCGGCAGGTTTCGGCGCAGCCGCGCAGCTCAACCCCGTGCGGCGCCAGCCTTTTGGCAATGGCGGGCAGCGCCTGCTCGGCAATGCTGCGGTGTACCAACAAGGTTTCCAGCGCGTTGCAAACGCTGGGGCGCGAGCACTTGCCGTTTTCTACAATTTTTGCCGCCGTTTCAAGGTCGGCTGAGGCGTCTACATACGCGTGGCAATTGCCCACCCCGGTTTGAATTACCGGCACCGTAGCGTTTTGCACAACGGCGTTAATTAGCCTTGCGCCCCCGCGCGGAATTAAAAGGTCCAGCGTGTTGCAGCGCATTAACTCGTTGGCGCTTTCGTGGGTGGTGTTGGTTATAAGCTGCACGGTGCCCTTTGGCAGGCCGGCAGCCAAAACGGCGCTTTGCAAAATTTCGGCCAATACCTTGTTGGTTTCAATGGCCTCTTTTCCGCCGCGCAAAATAACGGCGTTGCCCGCCTTTAGGCAAATGCCAAAGGCGTCTACCGTAACATTCGGCCGGGCCTCGTAAATAATGCCAATTACCCCAATTGGCACCCGCACCTGCTGCACCAAAAGGCCGTTGGGGCGCTTGGCCCCCGTTACAACCTCGCCTACCGGGTCGGCCTCATGCACCAGCTCGGCCAGGCCGGCGGCCATATCGGCCACCCGCTGCTCGGTAACGGTTAAACGGTCTAACAGCGCCGCGGTTAACCCGGCGGCACGGCCGTTTTCCAAATCCTTTTGGTTGGCGGCTAAAATGGCCGCGGTGTTTTGCGTTAGGGCCTGCGCCGCTTTGCTAAGAGCGCTGTTTTTTTGCTCTGTAGCGGCAAAAGAAAGAGCCTGCGCCGCCTTTTTGGCCTCGGCGGCAATTTGTTCTATCTTCAAAAAAACAACCTCCGTTTTACTTTTTTGCCGTAAACAGGGTGCCAACACAGCGCCCGTCAAACAAATCGTACAGCCGCTCGGGCGTATCCCCCGAAAGAATACTTACCATAATGCCGCGCTGCGTGGCAAAACGCGCGGCCTCTAATTTAGTTTTCATGCCGCCAACGCCGCGGTCGGTTCCGTTGCCCCCGGCAGCGTTTAGCATTTCGTCGGTAATAAAATCTACCCTATGTACCAATCTGGCGTCGGGGTTTTTGCGGGGGTCGCTGTCGTAATAGCCTTCAATATCTGTCATAATCACTAAGGCTTCGGCCCCGGCTAAATTGGCAACAATGGCCGAAAGGCGGTCGTTATCCCCCACCACAATTTCCTCACAGCTTACACTGTCGTTCTCGTTAATAATGGGAATAGCGTTCATTTCCAGCAGTGCCTCAATAGTGTTGGTAACATTATAACGCCGCTCGTCGTGGTCAATATCCTCCCGTGTAATTAAAATTTGCGCGGGTACATAGCCGTATTCGGCAAACGATCGGTCGTAAAGGCTCATTAAATCACACTGACCAATAGCGGCCGCCGCTTGTTTATCCCTCGTAGCGGTAGGGCGTTTTTTAAGGCCTAACCGGCCAACCCCAACGGCAATGGCGCCGGAGGATACCAGCACCACCTGCTTGCCGCTGTTTTGCAGGTCGGCTACCACGCGGGCAATATGCTCAATTTTGCGGTAATTGGGCTTACCGTTACTGTAGGTAAGGGTAGAGGAGCCAATTTTAATAACAATGCGTTTTGCATTTTGTATTTCGGACATAATTTTAAAAAATCCCTTCATGCGCCGGGCCTTGCGGCCGCAGGCCAAGGGCGCCAAAGCGCCGCCAAAAGCGGCGGCAGCGCAGCACCCGTTTTCTTTTACCGGTTATTATTTTCGTTACTTTTGCCGGTTACTTTTGCCGTTTACTTGCCATTTTACTTTGCGGTTTGATATTGCCGTTTAATTTCACCGTTTAATCACCGGTTAATTTTACCGATTAATTTTACCGATTGATATTACCGATTGATTTTACCGATTGATTTCACCGGTTAATTTTACCGATTGATTTTACTGGTTAAGTTCACCGGTTAATTTTTAACCCTTTAGCCGGTTTTTTAGCCCAATAAAGCCAAACGGCCCGTAAGCGTTTGGGCCGGCCCTGCAAGGCGGCAAGCCTTACAAGGCCCACAGGCAAAAACAGCCTTTTTGCCCTTTTAGGCAGGCTTAGCGGCGGGTGTTGTTTGCCCCCCGCCGGCCTTAAGCCAAAGGTTTAATCGGCAAGGTCCTTACCGCAGCAGCGTTTGTACTTTTTGCCGCTGCCGCAGGGGCAAAGTGCGTTTTTGCTTACAACGCCCTTACCGCGTACGGTGCGGTCTACCGTGCCGTCGCCGCCGGTGCCGCTCTCCTCGGCTACCTTTTCGCGCTTAACATCCTCCTGCCGGCGCACCCGTGCCGTTAACACCCGTTTTGCGGTTTGCTCGCGCACCGAATCAATCATTGCGTTAAACATATCGGTGCCCTCGTTACGGTAATCTACAATGGGGTTGTGCTGGCCGTAGGCACGCAGGTTCATGCCCTGACGCAGCTCATCCATGGCGTCAATGTGATCCATCCAATGCTCATCTACCGTGCGCAGCAGCATTACCCGCTCAATTTCGCGCATCAGCTCGCTGCCGTATTCGGCTTCCTTACGGTCTAAAATATCGTAAGCTTTTTGGGTAATTTGCTCGGCAACCTCCTCTACCGAGGTGTTCGCCAGCTCTTCGGTAGAATAGCGCAGGTCGTCCGGCGTTAGCAGCCAGCCCAAAAAGTAGTTGCGCAGGCCGTCTAAGTTCCAGTTATCGTGCACAACCGGGTCGGTTAAATACTGCGCGGTGGCGTCGCTAATATTTTCGGCCACCATTTTGCGAACGGTATCTTTTAAATCCTCACCGTCCAGCACCTGATTGCGCTGCTGGTAAATCAGCTCGCGCTGCTTGTTCATTACATCGTCGTACTCCAGCACGCTTTTACGAATGGCAAAGTTCCGGGCCTCTACCCTGCCCTGAGCCGTTTCAATAGAGCTGGAAAGAAATTTGTTTTCCAGCGGAACGCTTTCATCCACCTTTAAGGTGTTCATAATGGCAATTACCCGGTCGCCGCCAAACAGGCGCATTAGGTCATCCTCCAGCGAAACATAAAAGCGGGTTTCGCCCGGGTCGCCCTGACGGCCGGAACGGCCGCGCAGCTGGTTATCAATCCGGCGGGATTCGTGCCGCTCGGTACCAATAATAAACAGCCCGCCGGCAGCGCGCACCTTTTCGGCCTCCGGCGCAATTTCGGCCTTAAATTTTTCTAACAAGTCGTGGTATTTTTGCCGGGCGGTTAAAATGTCGGCGTCCTCGGTTTCGGCGTAGCCGGTGGCCTCGGCAATAATTTCGTCGCTAAAGCCCTCCTTACGCAAGGCAGCGGTAGCCAAATACTCGGCGTTGCCGCCCAGCATAATATCGGTGCCGCGGCCCGCCATGTTGGTAGCAATGGTAACGGCGCCGTACTGGCCGGCCTGCGCAATAATTTCGGCCTCTTTTTCGTGGTGCTTAGCGTTTAACACATTGTGCTTAATGCCGGCCTTTTTCAGCATACCGCTTAAAAGCTCAGATTTTTCAATAGTAACCGTACCAACCAAAACGGGCTGGCCCTTTTCGTGGCAGGCCTTAATTTGCTCAATTACAGCGTTAAACTTAGCCCGCTCGGTTTTGTAAACAACATCCGGTCGGTCGTTTCGAACAACCGGCTTGTTGGTGGGAATTTCAATAACATCCAGCTTGTAAATTTCCTGGAACTCGGCGGCCTCGGTAGCGGCGGTGCCCGTCATACCCGAAAGCTTGCCGTAAAGCCTAAAAAAGTTTTGAAAGGTTATGGTAGCCAGCGTGCGGGATTCGTGGGCAATTTTAACGCCCTCCTTCGCCTCGATTGCCTGGTGCAGCCCCTCGTTATAGCGGCGGCCGAACATTAAACGGCCGGTAAATTCGTCTACAATAATAACCTCGCCGTCTTTTACCACATAGTCAACATCCCGCTTCATAACGCCGTAAGCGCGAATGGCCTGGTTAATGTGGTGCGCAATGGTCAGGTTTTCGGGGTCGTTTAAATTTTCTAAGTGAAAAGCCTGTTCGGCCTTTTTAACCCCCTCCGGCGTTAGGGTGCAGGTTTTGGCCTTTTCGTCTACTACATAGTCGCCGTCAAAATGCTGCTCCTCGTCGGTTGCTTTATCGTCGGTTTCGGTTACCTTTACCATTTTCAGCCCGCGGGCAAAACGGTTGGCGGCCTGGTACAAATCGGTAGATTCATCGCCCTTGCCGGAAATAATCAGCGGGGTACGCGCTTCGTCAATTAAAATCGAGTCTACCTCGTCCACAATAGCAAAATTGTGCCCGCGCTGCACCCGGCCCTCTTTGTAAATTACCATGTTGTCGCGCAAATAGTCAAACCCCAGCTCGTTGTTGGTGCAGTAGGTAATATCGGCGTTATAAGCTTCGCGCTTTTCCTCGTTGCTCATGCCGTGCACAATTAGCCCTACCGAAAGGCCTAAAAAGCTGTACAGCTTGCCCATCCACTCCGAATCGCGCTTGGCTAAATAATCGTTAACCGTTACAATGTGTACCCCTTTGCCGCTTAAAGCGTTTAGGTAGGCCGGCAGGGTTGCCACTAAGGTTTTACCCTCGCCGGTGCGCATTTCACTAATGCGGCCCTGGTGCAGCACAATGCCGCCCAGCACCTGCACGGGAAAGTGCCGCATACCCAGCACACGGTCGCTGGCCTCACGGCAAACGGCAAAGGCCTCCGGCAAAAGGTCGTCCAGCGTTTCAACCCCCTCTAACCGGCTTTTAAACTCGGTTGTTTTTTGGCGCAGCTCGTCATCGGTTAAAGCGCGGTACTCCTCCTCGTAAGAAAGCACCTTTTGCTCCAGCGGCTTAATGCGTTTAATTTCTTTGGCGCTGTAATTTCCAAACAGCTTATCTAAAAAACTCATATTCTGCAATCCTTTCAAAAATCAAATTTGTGCAAAGCTAAACCCGGCAAGCGTTAAAACCTGGCAAGCGTTAAAACCCGGCAAGCTTTGGCCGAACGCTACGGCCAAGCCGTGCAAGCTTTAGCCAAAGGTCACGGCCGAGCCGCGCAAGCTTTAGCCGAACGCCCCCAGCCAAGCCCGGTTGGTTTTAACAACTGAAAGGCCGCCGGCGGTGCCAACACCGCGCATTTGCGGGCAAGCCCCCCGGTGTTAAGCCAACGCAGCGCACAATTTGCAAATATACACAGTACATTATACCAAAATTAGGTTGAAAAATAAAGGGCTATTTTTAAAAATTGAAAGTTTTGTAACAGTTTTTCAACAAAACCCCCTAAATTTACAAAAATTGCCCCGAACCTACAAAAAGCGCAGCAACGAAAAACCGCTGCTGCGCTGTAAATTTAAAGCTGATTTTACTTGTCAATCCGGCCGTAAAGCGGCAGGGCGTCGGCGTCCTTTACCGGGGCCTTATCCGGGTTTACCTGCGGCTTGTACGCCTCTTTTCTTGGGCGGGAAAAACCGCGATCTCCCCTGCGGCCGCCACGGCTGCCGCGATTATAATCCATACGCGGGCGCGGCTCTTTACCCTCCGGCGCAATAACAACGCGGCGGGCAGCCCCCTCGCCGAATGAGGTGGAAGTAACCCCCTCAATTTGCTGAACCGTGGTATGAATAATACGGCGCTCGTAAGGGTTCATGGGCTCTAAGGTGCGGCACTTGCCGCTTTTAATAGCCTGGTCCGACATTCTTTGCGCCAAAGCAATTAGGGTCTGCTCCCGGCGTTTACGAAAATCGCCCGTGTTCAGCACAATGCGGTGGTACCCGCCCTGGCCGGCGTTCGCCGCTAAAGAAACTAAGTACTGCAGCGCGTCCAGCGTTTCGCCGCGGTGACCAATTACAACCCCCAGCCCTTCGCCGGAAATGTTGATTTGGGTGCCGCCCTCTACGCTGTTTACGGTAATTTCGGCTTCGGTACAGCCCAGCTTTTCTAAAACATTGCTTAGGTAAGCAATGCCCTTGCCGGCCGGTGAATCGGCGGCAACCTCGGCAGCCGGCGTAACGCTTACCGGCTCTGCCGGCGCGGCGGCCTGCTGTGCCGGGCGGGCCGATTTTTGCTCGGCACGCGGGGCTTTTTCGGGGCGCGGTGCCTTTTCGGCACGCGGGCGGGCTGCTTTTTTCTCGGTTTTTTCGGCTACTTCAATAAACGCCTTTACCTCGGCCTGGCTACCGCCAAATAAGCCCAGGGTCTTTTTTTTCGGCAGGGCAATAATTTCAAACTGCACCTCTGCGTCCAGCGGGGCGTTTAACTCTAACAGCGCCTGCTCTTTTGCAGCCTCTACGGTATCGGCTTTTCCAATTGCTTGTTTAATCAATTTCTTTTCCTCCTAAAGGCAAACGCCTATTAATCTTCCACCGGTTTGTTTTTTGCGGCAGCCGCCAGTTTATTCTCCTCTAACACGCGCTTGTGCGTTTGCTTTAGCTGCTCGGCGGCAATAATTTTTCCGGGGCCGTAGGCAACCTGCAAAATAGCCTGAATACCACCGGCAATTAAGCTGGAGCAAGCCCAGTAAAAGCCGGCCGCGGCCGAAACGGTAAAGCCCAAAAACAGCGAGATCAGCGGCATGGTTAACATCATGCCCTTCATGTTCGGGGCGTCGGGGTTTACCTTTTTTTGCACCATAATAGAAATAATGCTGGAGATCATTGCGGCGGCAAACGCCAAAATCGGAATCATCCAGTTCCACTCAAAATGGTGAATAATATCAATATTAAAGGTAGGCTTAGAGGTTAGGTCAATACCCAAAAAGTTAAAATCTAAATTTTTAATTTTGTTGGCAATTTCGTCAAACCCGGTTAGTTCCCCGTTTTGAATACGGTTAATAATGGCGGGCTGCAGCAAATAGTTGTTGCCAACCTTGCCAAATTGCGCCTCAACGGCTTTACCGGCCGCCTCTATGGTTTCGGTGCTAACGCCGGCAATGTACTTTAACGGGCTTAACACAACATTGTAAATGCCAATCATAATAGGAAAACGAATGAGCAGCGGCAGGCAACCGCCCGACATTGAAACATTCTCCTGCTGGTAAAGCTTTTGCATTTCCATAGAATAACGCTGCCGGTCGTCGCCGTACTTTTTCTTTAAAGCGTCCAGCTTAGGCTTTACGCGCGCCTGTGCGGCAGAGGACTTTTGCGTTTTCATAGAAAGGGGAATTAAAATAACATTTAAAATTAAGGTAAAAAAGAAAATGGCTAAAGCAAAGTTCCCGCCAAAAAGCAGGGTAAGCTTTTCCAAGATCCAGCCCAGCGGCATTAATAAAAAATCCCAGAATTTTGACATACACTCAACTCCGAACTTAAAAACTTAAACGCTGCCGCCAGCCGGCAACAGCCCCAAACGGCCAAACAAACTACAAACCTTTAAAATAACAGCCTTACTGCTTTTTAAACAATAAACCTTTTTTATTACAAACAACGAATTTTAATTTCAGCCAAAAGCTGCCGCTTTTTAAAGGAACTATTTTTTTTGAAAAAACAACCGCTCCGGCACCGGGTCGTACCCGCCCTTGGCAAAGGGATTGCAGCGAAGCAGCCGCCAAACGGCCAAAGCGCCGCCAAAAAAGGCCCCGTGCCGCTCAATGGCCTGCAGCGCGTACTGCGAGCAGGTTGGGGTAAAACGGCAGCTGCCGTTTGTAAGCGGGTTTTTGCTTTTTTGGTAAAGGCGAATACAAAGAATAAAAAAGCGTTTCATAAAGGCAGCACGCCCTCGCTCTGCAGCGCGTTTTGCATAGCAACGTACACCGCCGTGCTTTTAACCTTTGTTGTTTTAACGCGGCCGGCAAAAACAAAATCGTACCCGTACGGCAGCTGCGGCAAAATTTGCCGAAAGGCCGCCAGCATAACCCTTTTGGCCCGGTTGCGCTGCACGGCGCCGCCCAGCTTTTTGCTTACACTAACGCCCACCCTGCAATAGGGCAAATTGTTGCGCTTGTAGTAAATAACAACCTGCGGCAAAACCAAACATTTGCCGCGCCCGTAAAGGCGGCGGAATTCTTTATTCAGTTTAAAAGAAATGTACTTCATAAATCCGCGCCCTTCATAAAACACAAAGGCCACTTAAAGGTTTAAGTGGCCTTGGCTATACGAATATTAGCCGAAGCCGAACGGATACAACGGCACACTGCGTGCGCTTTACAAAATGCCAACAACGCACCAAAGCCCCGAAAAACCCGAACCCCCGGCCGAACCGCAAAAGGTAAAGCGGCTAAGAATGGCAAGAGCCTAACAGCAATTAGTAGGAAAGCTGCTTTCTGCCCTTGGCTCTGCGGCGGGCAAGCACCTTGCGGCCGTTCGCAGTACCCATTCTTTTTAAAAAGCCGTGCTCTTTTTTACGGTGCAGCTTTTTAGGCTGATATGTTCTTTTCATTTAGGTAACCTCCTTTATTTCACAGTCGTACCACGCAAAGCCTAAAACAAAAACGGCGGCTTTGCTGAATAAGGCAATAAATAAAATTACTGGCCTAACAATTTTAAATTATAACCTATAACATAGTACAATGTCAACATTTATTTTTAATTTTTTAAAAATTGGCGAATTTGCGCCCCGCGCATTACGCACCGAAAATATCGGCCGCCTTTTTGCCCTTTTCCAGCAGCGGCGCAATATTTTGCACAACCGGCTTTAAATACTCGTAATCTTCCAAATAAGTCATTAAGCGGTCGTACCGCGGTTTGCTGCCGCGCACAGCCCCGCCTAAAACAACGGCTGCAACTATGTTTTGCACATTGCGGTCGCCCTCAACATACTGGTTCGATAAAAAGTCTAACAGCTTTTTAACGGTTTTTTTGTTGTTCTCCTCTAATATTTCTACCGTTTTGGGCAGCAAGGTTTCCCTAAAAAAGTGCACGGGTAAAAATTGCCCGTAAGTAGAAACATGCTGCTTGTAATTTTCTTTATACTGGGGGAACAGGGCCAGGGTCTTGGCGCAAAGGGCATCGGTGTTTTTTGGGGCGCTGCTGTCGGTTTTCGGTAAAACAACCTCGCCGCTGCTGTTGGTGCGAACCCCGCGTATGCCAAGCTTACCTTTTAAAGTGTCTAAAAAGTCCATACCGGCGCAGGCGGCGTCCTCGGTGTTATCCGGATCCTCAAACAGCCAGGTGGAGGCGTTTTCATACTCTCCTACCGTGCCGTCCTCCGCAACGGTTGCAATATCCAGCGTTAGCAGCTTGCGGCCCTCATCGTGCCCGATTTTGTAAGAATAGGTGCCGTTGGTAAAAATTAAGCCGGAAGCATCCTGCACAAAACCGTACTTGCCCGCTAAAACCGAAAGCTGATCGGTTACCGCTTTTAAAACAGATTGATTCATTTTCACACATCCCGAATAAAGATAGTAACCCCTTAGTAATAAGGAACATTACTTAGTATTTTAACACACCTTTGCGCAATTGTCACGCAAAAAATGGCAATTTACAAAAATTTAAGCTTTTTTTAAGAAAAACCGCCGATAAACGAAATAAAAAGCAGGAATTACCAGCGCGCCGAGGGCGTTGCCAACCGTTATTACTAGCATGTACCAAACTGCCCGCAGACTCCAAAGCCCGCCAACGGTAACATAAAACAAATCTAAGGCCGAATGCTCCAGCCCACAGTAAACAAAGGCCATAACCGGCAAAAACAGCAGCAAAAAGCGCATCCAGCCGCTCTCGGCGTTTTTAAACCCGTCTACCGAAACAAACATTAAAACCCCGCACAGCACCGCCAGCAAAAAAACACTGAAAGCAGTATCGGCCAGGCGGGTTTCCATTACCTTTTGCGCCCGGGTAGAAAGCTTTTCAAACACGCGGGTGTAGCTAAGCAAAAGCGGCACCAAAAGCAGCCCTAAAGCGTTGCCCAGCACCGCCGGCGCCAACAAAAGGTTTTGTTTTGCACCTCGGCCAAGGGCGTAGCCCACCTCGGCGTGAAACAGCTTAAAGCGGTAGTGGTAAACCGTTAAAAAACCAAACGGCAGCACGGCCGTGCTTAAGTATTTACTGTCTACACTTAAATAAACCAAGCCGGCAAGCGCCAAAACAATGCCGGCCGGCAGCGCGCGCAGCAGCGTACCCAGCTGCTCCCGCCACGCGGGGAAAACGGCCTTTAAGCTGCCCGCCCCTTTGGCGCGGTAAACCTGCCCGCCCCCGTTTTGATTTTGTTCCATTTTAAAAACCTCCGTAAAAGCTGCACCCAAGGCCGGCTTTGCAAACCGGCGGTGCAAAAAATCTACGCTGTAATCTGCGGTGCGCAGCAGAGCTGTGCGCCGCTTTAAAGCCGGCGCCTAAACGGCTCTATATGCTGCTTTTAAAAAGCGGTGCGCCTACACGGCCAAAATCGGCAATTCGGCCGAAAAAAACTCCACCCCGGCGCACTGCTGCCTTAAATACCGGCAAAGCGGCTGAATTACCGTGTTTTCGGTTTGGTAATGTCCGGCGTCCAGCAGGGTAAAATTTTGCTCTAAGGCGGCAATAAAGGCGCTGTGCTTTACATCGGCCGTAACAAGCGCGTCGGCCCCGTTTTGCCGGGCTGTTTGCAAAAGGTCAGCCCCGCTGCCGCCGCAAACCGCAACGGTGCGAACCGGGCCGCCGGCAACATACCGCACTTTTGTTTGCAGCTGCTGCCCTACAAAAGCCGCTAATTCTTTAGCGGTAAGCGGCTGCGGCAGTTCCCCTAAGCGAAACACAAAGCCGTCGTTTTCAACAACGGGCTTTACCTTTAAAAGCCCCAGCGCCTCGGCCAGGCAGCTGTTTACGCCGCCGGCGGCGCTATCTAAATTAGTGTGCATGCTAATTACCGCAACGCCGGCCCGAATACAGCGGTAAACCCTACTGTCCTCCCCGGTGGCGGTCACCGCGCGCAGCGGGTTAAAAATAACCGGGTGGTGGGTTACAATTAGCTGCGCCCCCAGCTGCTGCGCCGTTTGCAGCACCGAAGTGGTGCAATCCAGCGCAACAACGCATTTTTGCACCTTATCCTCGGCGTTGCCAACCAGCAGGCCGGGGTTATCGTAGCTTAAAGCGGTTTCCGGCGGTGCCAATTGGCACAAGGCCGTAAAAATATCCTGTACTGTCATAGCTTAGCCCTTGGCCTTGGGGTTAAAAGAATCCTTTAGCGCTACCGTACGGTTAATTACCAAATGGCCGTTGGCAGAATCCGGGTCAACAGCAAAATAGCCCTGCCGCATAAACTGAAAAACATCGCCCGGTTTGGCGGCGGCAACATCATGCTCAATTTTAGCGCCCTCTACCACGGTAAGGGAGCCGGGGTTTAGGTTTTCGGCAAAGCTGGCAACCCCCTCCTCATCCGAAGGGTTTGGTACCATAAACAGCCGGTCGTACAGCCGAACGGTGGCGTCTACCGCCGTTTTGGCCGAAACCCAGTGCAGCGTGCCCTTAACCTTGCGGCCGTCCGGTGCGTCGCCACCGCGGGTGGCCGGGTCGTAGGTGCAATGCACGGCGGTAATATTGCCGTTTTCATCGCACTCATGCGAGGCGTATTTAATAAAGTAGGCGCCTTTTAGGCGAACCTCTTTTTGCGGGCAAAGGCGAAAATATTTTCCGGGCGGTTCTAACATAAAGTCGTCCTGCTCAATATAAATCTCTTTCGAAAAAGTAACGGTTTTATTACCTTTTTCGGGCTGATTGGGGTTTACCGGCACTTCTATTTGCTCCTCGCCGGTGTAGTTGTCAATAATCACCTTTAACGGGCGCAGCACGGCCATAGCGCGCTCGGCGTGCTCGTTTAAATAGTCCCTCACACAGGATTCAAACAGCGCAAAATCAATAACGCTGTAAGCCTTGGAAACGCCAATTTTAGAAACAAATTCCCGTACTGCCTGGGCCGGGTAGCCGCGGCGGCGCATTCCGCAAATGGTGGCCATGCGGGGGTCGTCCCAGCCCGAAACCAGCCCCTCCTGCACCAGCTTTAGGCACTTGCGCTTGCTGGTAAGGGTGTAGTTTACATTCATGCGGGCAAATTCAATTTGCCGCGGCGGGTTTTTAATATCGGCCGCCTGCAGCACCCAATCGTACAGCGGGCGGTGGTTTTCAAACTCTAACGAGCAAAGGGAGTGCGTAACCCCCTCTTTCGCGTCGGAAAGCGGGTGGGCAAAATCGTACATGGGGTACACGCACCATTTGTCCCCGGTGCGGTGGTGGCTTACCTTCATAATGCGGTAAATAATCGGGTCCCGCATATTCAGGTTGGGGGAGGCCATATCTATTTTAGCGCGCAGCACCTTGGCGCCGTTTTCAAACTCGCCGGCCGTCATGCGCTCAAATAAATCCAAATTCTCCTCCACCGAACGGTTGCGGTAAGGGCTTTCCTTACCCGGCTCGGTTAAGGTGCCGCGGTATTCCCGAATTTGCTCCGGCGTTAAGTCACAAACATAGGCCAACCCCTTGCGAATTAACCGCAAAGCGCAATCGTAAATAAAGGGGAAGTAATCTGAAGCGTAGTAAACATTGTCCCAGTGGTAGCCCAGCCAGTGAATGTCCTCCATAATGGCGTCTACATACTCGGTGTCCTCCTTAACCGGGTTGGTGTCATCCAGCCGCAGGTTGCAGGTGCCGCCGTACTTTTCGGCCGTGCCAAAATCAATGCAAATGGCTTTGGCGTGGCCAATGTGCAGGTAGCCGTTGGGCTCGGGCGGAAACCGGGTCTGCACATGGTCGTAAACGCCGGTTTTTAAATCCTCGTCTATAAAATCGTGTATAAAGTTGCCGGCCATTTCCGGCACTTCGTTTGTTTTAATTTCGTCCATTTTAATAACTGCTCCTTTACGGTTTTAAAGCTGGGCTTTTTGGTAATATTCCGCCGCCTGCTGCAAACGGCTTAAGGTGCGGCTGCGCCCTAAGGTTTGCATAATGGCGCACAGATCCGGCGTGTTGGTACGCCCGGTTACCGCAATACGCAGCACGGTGCTAACATCGCCAACATGGCCCTTAAAGGCGCCGGGGTTTGCTTTGTAATCTTTGGTAGAACTGCAAAAGCCCAGTGGCTCGCAAATAGATTTTACCTTTTCAAACCAGGCGTTTTTGTCGTCTCCCTCCTGGTACACCTTGGCAAAGGCGGTTAAAATCTTTGCCGCCGCGGCTGGGTCAATTTGCTCGGGCAGGGTGTAGCAGGGGGTGTAGGTCTGCTCAAAAAAGTAGGCGGTAAATTCCGGCGCGTCGCTCCACTTGGCTAAATCCTTACGCGGCTTTGGCACATCACGGTCAATGGCAAAAATGCTGCGGGTATAGCTTTCATCTTCCTTTAACAGCGCGGCGTAATCTGGGTTAAACTGCTCGGCCCAACGGGTCACGGCGGCCGTTACCGCGGCCGAGCTCATTTGGCTAATGTAGTTTTTTGAAACATCTAACAGCTTAGCGTCATCAAACAGCGCACCCGAAACGCTCATTTTTTTAATGTTAAATTTAAAATCGCAGTACGGCAGGCTTTTGTTGGCCCGGCGCCACTGCTCAAAATCGGCGCTAGCAATGGTCATTAAATACTCCATTACCGCCTGCGGCTCAAACCCCTGCTCTAAAAAGTAACGCACGGCAGCTTCCGGATCTTTCCGCTTAGAAATTTTGCGCTTGTTGCCGTTTTCGGTTTTCATAATGGGAGCTACATGGGCGTATTTCGGCGCCTTAAAGCCCAGCACGCGAAACAGCTCTAAATGCTTTGGCACGCTGGAGATCCACTCGTCCCCGCGAATAACATGGGTGGTGCGCATTAAATGGTCGTCCACCGCGTGGGCAAAATGGTAGGTGGGAATTTTGTCGGACTTTAGCAGCACAAAATCCTCATCGTTTTGCGGCATTTCTATTTTACCTTTAATTAAATCGGTAAAAATCTCTTTTTTCTCCTCGCTTCCGCCGGAGCGCAGGCGAATAACATAAGGCCGGCCAGCCCGCACCAGCTGTTCTACCTGTTCTAAGGGCAAATTGCGGCATTTGGCCCACTGCCCGTGGTAGCCGGTGCGAATTTTTTGCGCCTCCTGCTCGGTGCGCACGGCTTCCAGCTCCTCGGCCGTACAAAAGCAGGGGTAGGCCAGGCCTTGCTGCAGCAGCCGTTTTACATAGCACTGGTAAATTTCGGTCCGCTCGCTTTGGCGGTAAGGGCCGTACAGCCCCTGCTGCCCGTTTGCAGTGTAGCCCTCGGTAATGTTTACCCCGAAGCTTTCCAGCCCGCCAACAATATCGCGAATACCGTCGGCAATTTCACGCTTTTTGTCGGTATCCTCAATGCGAGTGTACATTACCCCGCCGGTAGAATCGGCCGTAATGCGGTTAATCAGCGCCATAAATAAGGTGCCTAAATGTAAATAGCCCGTTGGGCTGGGGGCAATTCTTGTTACGGCGGCCCCCTCTTTTAATTGGCGCGGCGGGTACAAAGCTTCGTAATCCTCCGGCGTTTTGGTAATATTCGGCAGCAGCAGCTCTGCCAGTTTTTCGTTTTCTGTCATTCCGACACCTCTTTAAGCGCACGGTATTTACCGGCGAATTTACAATACTAAGGTATAATAATTATATTATCGCAAATTTTTACCAAAATTACAATACTAATTTTTAAAGAAAGTGCAATTTTATTGTAGGTTTACAATAGATGTGTTACAGAGAATAAAAAAAGAGTGACGAATAGAG
>CABQLY010000020.1 GCA_902465155.1 uncultured Oscillospiraceae bacterium
TTAGAGGTTATTATAAATTCGTTTTAAAAAAATTGCACCCCGGTATTTTAACCCGCCCTTACAACGGGCCAACAAGCTAATGCTTTGCCCCTTTGTTTTGCTGCGGCACGGGGCGGTTTACGCCAACCAAACCGTGCCGCAAAAATGGCAAACCCCAAACCGCGCTGTAATAAAGAGTGCACCCTAAAAAGGCAGCAAAAACGCACAAAAAAGCCGCGCAGCTTTTGCTGCGCGGCGAAAAGTTTTTGTAAAACCCTTTTGTTTTTGCTTAGTTGCAAATGGTAATTTGGGTTTCTTTATCAAACAAATGGATCTTTTTCGGGTCAATGGTGATTTGAATAGTATCCCCCGGGCGGGCGGTAGAGGCCGGGTCAACACGAGCATTAATAGAGTGTCCCTCACAGTTCATGTAAAGGTAGGTCTCGGCACCCATTAGCTCGGTAACTTCTACATTCGCGGTAACAATACCCTGCGGAATGCTCTCCAAATAGTTCGGCTCGTCATGCACATGCTCGGGGCGAACGCCGATCATTACTTCTTTATCAACATACGGTTCTAAAGCGCCTTTTTCGTTCTTTTCCTTGGGTAATAAAATCTGGTACTTTACGCCGGCACGGGTCTTAGTATCTTCCGAGCCAAATTCGGCGTAAAAATCGTCGCCCTTTTTCAGCACCTTGCCCTCAATAAAGTTCATTTGCGGGGAGCCAATAAAGCCGGCCACAAACATATTGCAGGGTTTATCGTACAAAATCTGCGGAGCGTCGCACTGTTGAATTAAACCGTCTTTCATAACAACAATGCGGGTACCCATGGTCATAGCCTCGGTTTGGTCGTGCGTAACATAAATAAAGGTGGTACCTAAGCGCTGGTGAATTTTGGTTAACTCGGTACGCATTTGGGCGCGCAGCTTGGCATCCAGGTTAGAAAGCGGCTCATCCAGCAGGAATACCTTAGGCTCACGAACAATAGCACGGCCCAAAGCAACACGCTGGCGCTGACCACCGGACAAAGCCTTAGGCTTGCGCTCTAACAAATGCTCAATATCCAAAATGCGGGCGGCCTCTTCTACGCGGCGCTTAATTTCCTCCTTAGAGGTTTTGCGCAGCTTTAGGCCGAACGCCATGTTGTCGTAAACGGTCATGTGCGGGTACAAAGCGTAGTTCTGGAAAACCATGGCAATGTCGCGGTCTTTCGGGGCAACATCGTTTACAACCTTGTCGCCAATATAAAGCTCGCCGCTGCTAATTTCCTCTAACCCGGCGATCATACGCAGGGTGGTAGATTTACCGCAGCCGGAAGGGCCAACTAAAATAATAAATTCTTTGTCTTTAATTTCAAGGTTAAAATCCGAAACGGCAACAACGCCGCCGGGGTACTTTTTGTAAATGTGCTTAAGGGAAAGACTTGCCATGTTTTAAGACCTCCTAAAAAATTCCACGGCTGAAAGGTCAACCGAATATACAACTATATTATACCAACGCTTTTAGGGAATTACTATACTTTAATTATCCAAACTTTTAAATTTTGTTTTGGCACATTTGCATAACATTTTTTTAAAGGAAAACATTACTGACAAAAGTTTTTTGCTTTTTAGCAAAATATTGTGTTTTTTATGCAATCAAACTCCTCGGCCGTTAAGGGTCGCGCCTGACCGGGCAAAAGGTTTGGCGGCAGGCTTAGCCCCGCAAAGCTAACGCGCTGCAGCGCGTTTACCCCCAGCTGAAAAACGCCGAACATCCTTTTAATTTGGTGGTACTTGCCCTCGTAAATTTCTACCCGAACGGTGTTGCCGCCGGCCGGGCTTAACCCCGCGGGCGAAAGCCTGGTGCCGTCGGCCAAAGTCACGCCGGCTTTAAAGCCCTGCACCACCTGCTCGGTTATAGGGCCGTCCAGCGTTGCCAAATAAACCTTTGGCACCTTTTTGGCCGGTGCCAGCAGGCGGTGGGCAAAATCGCCGTCGTTGGTAATCAGCAGCAGTCCGGTTGTGTTTTTATCCAGCCGACCCACCGGGAACAGGCCGTGCCGCTTTAGCTCGGGCGGCAAAAGGTCTAACACGGTTTTTTGGCGTTTATCTACAGCGGCCGAAAGCACCCCGGCCGGTTTATTTAAAATAAGGTAGCTGAATTTTTGGTAGCTGGCAGCGGTGCCGTTTAACAAAACGGGCTGTTCGGGGTTGAATTTAGCGGCAATGCTGCGGCAAACGGCGCCCTGCACCGTTACCCGGCCTGCTAAAATTTCCTTGCGGGCCTGCGCCCGGGTTAAGCCAAACGCCCCGGCAACTATTTTATCCAGCCTTTCCAATAAAATCCCTGCCCTTTTTTATATTCTTTGCGGTTTTATAACACAATTTGCGGTTCAATAATATTTTGTTTTCGTAACATTATTGGCGCTTTCATAATACTTTTAGCGTTTTTATAGCATTTTTGCGCTTTGGGGCGGCGTTTGGGGTCAATCTGCAAAGCGCCCGATGTGCCCAACCGGAACGCCCAACCGGAAAGCTTGCACAAAACACCCGTCCCGAGCACTTGCACGAAGCACCCGCCCGAAACGCTTACCCAGCGCCTTTGCCGGCAGCCGTTACCTTTTAATAAGCGGCAGCTCGTAGCCGTCGGTTACCGAAATGGCGGTAATATCCCCGCCAATAATTTTGTTGTTTAAAACAATTAGGTGGGCGTAAACATCGTTTCGCTGCGAATCTTTAATTTTGTAGGTGTACAGCACCGCGCCCTGACCCCGGTAAGGGGTTAGATCCAGCCCGGCCCGCTTTTGCAAATTGTTGTAGTTGCTGTAAACCTGATTAAAGCTTTGCGGAACGGTAATGTTTTTGCTCTCCTCCGCCTCAATTTCGTCTACCTCGTACCCCAAATCTTTTAAAAACAAAATGCGTGCGGCCGGGTCTACCCCGTTTTTTGTGCCGGACTGAGCAGCCGGCGTTGCCGCCCGCAAAGCAACCGTGCAAAGCAAAATAACCGCCAAAAGCAAAGTGGTAAAAACGGCGGTTAGCCGCCTGCGCGAAAGCACCCGAAAAAACATTTTGCAACACCTCAACCCATTATATGGGCCAAAAGCGCCGGCTATGCCGAAACGCCTTGCCAAACAGCCCACCGCCCCTGCTTTTGGGGCAGGCCAAGCGCCAATAGCACAAAAACGATTTTGCAGCTTTACGCTTATTTCATTTTTGGCTTTCGGGCTTAGGTTTGCAGGCTTAGATTTACGGGTTTAGGGTTACAGGGTTAGGTTTGTAAGTTTGGACATTTGCGTTTATGCTTTGAGTTTATATTTGCGGGTTTTAATTTCTCGGCTTAATTTTATAACAATTTATTTTATTGCGGCTTACCCTACGCCGCTTATTTTACTCGATTAAACAAACCGCGTGGGCCGCAATGCCCTGCCCGGCGCCGGTAAAGCCCAGCCCCTCCTCGGTGGTGGCCTTTACGCTAACAGCCGAAACCGACAGCCCTAAAGCGCCCGCAATGTTTTGCCGCATTTTAAGGGTAGCGCCCTGCAGCTTTGGGCGCTGCACCAGCACGGTAGCGTCAACATTCTGCACCGTGTAGCCGGCATTTTGAACCAGCTTGCCCACCTTTGCCAGCAGCTCCAGACTGTTGGCGTTTAAAAAGCGTTCGTCCTGCGGGGGGAAATGCACCCCAATATCCCCCAGCGCCGCGGCGCCCAGCAGGGCGTCGGCAACAGCGTGCAGCAGCACATCGGCATCGGAGTGGCCGTCCAGCCCGCGCTCAAACGGCAGCTCTACGCCGCCTAAAATTAATTTTCGGCCCGGAACCAGGCGGTGAACATCGTACCCGTGACCTATTCGCATTCGGTATTCCCCTTTAACAGCGCCTCGGCAATTATTAAATCCTCCGGCGTAGTAATTTTAATGTTTTTATAATCGCCCGGTACGGTGTAAACCGGGTAGCCGGCCTGCTCCATAAGGGCGCAATCGTCGGTAAAATCGGCCAACGCGGCAGTTTGCAGCGCGCTTTCGTAATCGGCCGCCCGAAAGCCCTGCGGGGTTTGCATGGCGCAAAGGCTGCTGCGCTCAACATTTTTTAAAATTTTGCCCAAGCCGTTGGTTTGCTTAATAGCATCCTTTACCGGCACAGCGGCCGCGGCGGCCGAAAATTCCTCCACCCCGGCTATTACGCGGGAGATAACCTTTTCCGACACCAGCGGGCGGGCGCCGTCATGAATTAAAACCGTATTGACCCCGGATTTTTGAATAGAATTGAACCCGATTTTAACCGATTCGGCACGGGTTTGGCCGCCGGGCAAAATATCGCTAACCTTTGTAAGGTTAAATTTTTCGGCAAGCTGCTGCACCTGCAGCACGCTTTGGCTTTTGGTTACAACGGCTATGCACTGCACCAACGGGTGATTTTGAAAGGCCAAAAGGGTATGCGCCAGCACGGGCACCCCGTTTAGCGGGGCAAAAAGCTTGTTTACCCCGCCCATGCGCTCGGCACTGCCGGCAGCGGCAATAACAACGCCTACGCCGCCGGTTTGCTGCTTTGTGGTATATTGCAGCGCAAAGGTTTTTGTTTTCACGGTACTACCCCCACTTTATTCTGCGTTTTTTTGGGCGGCCGCCTGCAAAGCGCCCATATTTTTAACGGTTATTTGAAAAGCGGTAACTGCCAGCGCCAGGCCCACTGCTAAGCCGGCAAGAACATCGCTTAAATAGTGCACCCCCAGCGCCACACGGGAAAAAGCAATAAGTACGGGCAGCAGCCCCAAAAGGCAAAGCACCGCCGTTTTTAAGGGGCCCTTTTTTAGGTAACGGTTTGCCAGCAAAAACAGCGTAAGGTACAAAGCGCCGTTGTTCATTGCGTGCCCGCTGGGAAAGCTAAAGCCACGCTCGCTAAGCAGCGCCACCGCCGGGCGCGCCCGGGCAACCAGCGCCTTAATACACTCGTTTAGCGCAACGCTGAACAAAGCGGTTGCCGCCGCCGGCAAGGCAATTTTAAGCCGAAAGCCCCGCTTTGGCACCGCCAAAAGCAGCGCCGCTATTAAAACAGCCGACTTCCAGTTGCCAAGCAGGGTAATTGCCTTTAAAAACGCCGAATAAAAGCTGCCCTTGGCCGGGCAAAGCGCCCGAAATACGGCCAGCTCGGCCGCCTGAAAGCAGCCGGTTAGGGCCGGAACCAGGCAAAGCAAAAACACCACGCCGCAGGCAGCATAAACAAAAATTGCGGTTTTAAGCTTCATAAAAATCCCCTTTTGCCGCAAGGCCTTAACACCTTTAAATTTAGCCACAGCGCCGCAGCCGGACGCCGTAAAAAACAGCACCGCTGCGTCAAAAAAATGACAAAGCGGTGCCGTAAAGCAACAAAATAAAAATTATTTTTCGTCTGAGCAATCCGCGTCGCAGCTGTCACAATCGCACCCGCAGGAAAGGTCAAATTCTAAATTCGTGCCGCAGTTGGGGCAGGCAATTTCGCCGTCCTCCAGCATTTCTTCGTCTAAATAAACAATGTCGTGACAGTTGGGGCACTCTACCTCGTAAACATCATCGTCCTCGTAGTCGTCCTCATCGTCATAAACATAGTCCTCTAAGCTGGAAAGATCGCTGTCAACCTCATCCAGCTGCTCGCCAATGGCATTGGTAACATCTTCGTTATCCTCAATGCTTAGGGCCATATCCTCCAGCACCAAAACAACCTCTTTTAATACCTTGCTGTTTTTGTCGTTGCTGTCAAGCTCTAAGCCGTCTACCAAGCCTTTAATGTAGGCAACTCTCTCAGAAATCGTCATAATTATTCTCCTTTAAATCTATCAGGCGCGCTCCATGTACTCGCCGGTGCGGGTATCAATGCGGATCATATCCCCTTCATTAATAAACAAGGGAACGCGGATCTCAGCCCCTGTCTCCAGCTTAGCGGGCTTGGTTGCGTTGGTGGCGGTGTTGCCCTTAAAGCCGGGTTCGGTTTCGGTAACCTGCAGCTCTACAAAGGTAGGCGGCTCAATGCCAAAAATTTTACCCTTGTAGGAAAGAATTTTGCAAACCATTTCTTCCTTCACAAATTTTAAATTATCCCCAACATCGTCTTTATTTACGGGCACTAATTCGTAAGATTCCGGGTCCATAAAATAGAACAGATCGCCGTCGGAATAAGAGAAGGACATTTCTTTCCGCTCAATATAGGCGGTGGGATATTTGTCGTTCGGGTTAAAGGTGCGCTCTACTACCGAGCCTGCAATAACATTACGAATTTTAGCGCGCACAAACGCGGCGCCTTTACCGGGCTTTACATGTTGAAATTCAATGATCTGATAGACATTACCGTCCATTTCAAAAGTTACGCCATTTCTAAAATCGCCGGCACTTACCATAAATTTTTACCTCCAAGTTACCGGCAGATGTTGTAAAGTAGCTGTAAAGCAAAAAAGCCGGTTTATAAAATTATAAGGGATTTTTTTGTATTTGTCAAGTTTTTTGCACCGTTTTTTGTAATAAAAAGCATATCTTCTATACGCACCCCAAATTCCCCCGGCAAATAAATGCCCGGCTCGGCGGTAATAACCTGCCCGGGGCAAAGCGGCTGGCTGTTTTTGGGGCCAACGGTTGGCGCTTCGTGAATTTCCAGCCCAACACCGTGGCCGGTGCTGTGACCAAAGCAGCTGCCGTAGCCGGCCTTTTCAATCACCAAACGCGCGGCCGCGTCTACCTCGCTGCAGGCAACGCCGGCTGCGGCCTTTTCCTCCGCCGCCAAATTGGCCGCCAAAACGGTTTCGTAAACCCTGCGCATTTTGGCTGTTGGGGCGCCAACCGCCACGGTACGGGTCATATCGCTGTGGTAGCCGTTGCAGGTAGCCCCAAAATCCATGGTGATAAAATCGCCCTTTTTCACGGCTTCATCCCCCGGCACGCCGTGCGGCAGCGAGGTTTTTTTGCCGGTAACGGCAATGGTTTCAAAAGACATATCGTCGCTGCCGCAAAGCTTCATGCGGTATTCCAGCTCGGCGGCAATTTGCCGCTCGGTTACGCCGGGCCGAATAAAGCCCAAAACCTGCTCAAAGGCCTGCTCGGCAAAGCGCTGGGCCTTTGTAATTTGCTCTAATTCCCAATCGGTTTTTTGGCTGCGGGCCTTGGCAATTAAAGTATCGACCCACGCGGCGCCCTTTACCGGCAGGTTAAAAAGCCCGCCCAAGGCGTTTAGCTGCGCCAGAGTAATGCCAACCTCGGTGTAAAGGGCGGTTGCCCCCTGCAGCAGGCTGCTGCCCTGCTCTTTTAAGCTTTTCAGCAGCTGCACGGTAATGCCGGGCGCAACCCCGGCGGTGGCGGCTTCTATGTAGCGGCTGTCAAACAATGCGGTTACCTGCTGCTTTGTTACAAAAATGTACCCTAAGGAGGAGGCAAACCCGGTTACATACCGCCGGGCGGTATCGGTTATCAGCAGCGCGGCGCTGCCCTGCGGCAGGGCCTGCTGCAGCTGGCTTAAAACGGTAGGCACAGGCTATTCCCTCCCGCCGTTTTGGTCTTTTAGCTGGGCTACCAAAGCCCTTACGGCCAAGGCGTAGCTTTGCTCGCCAAAGCCGGCAATTACCCCGCGGCAAACCGGCGTTAACACCGAGCGGTGGCGAAATTCCTCCCGCGCGTGGGGGTTGGAGAGGTGCACCTCTACAAACGGCTTGTTTACCCCGGCAATGGCGTCCCGCAGGGCGTAGCTGTAATGGGTGTAGGCGCCGGCGTTAATCACGCAGCCGTCGTAATTTGTTAATACCGAGTGAATAGCGCCGCACAGTTCCCCCTCGCTGTTAGACTGAAAAAAGCTGCACTCGGCGCCCAAAGCCTTGGCCTCGGCCACCAGATCGCGGTTCATTTCCTCCAAAGTGCGGGTTCCGTAAATTTGCGGCTCGCGCACCCCCAGCAAATTTAAATTTGGTCCGTTTATAATTAAAATCTTCATTTTTAACGCTCCTTTAGTCGTTTTCTACCTGCAGTTCCTGAATGGCGCGGAACTGGTAATCAACATTCTGCAAATAATCGGGGTTTTGCAGCGCCATAGCCGCCCCCTTTACCGCTGTATGCAGCGGGTCGGCCGCCTTGTGAATTTTGGTTTCCAGCCGTTTTTCCAGCAAAAGGTCAAACCCGCCAAGCAGCGAGCCGCCGCCGGTTAAGTAAATGCCGTCCGACAAAATATCGGCAACCAAATCGGGCGGGGTTTTTTCAATAACCTTGCGAATACCGTCTACAATAGCGTTGCATTTTTCTAAAATAGCCTCCTGCACCTCGGCCGAGGAAATTTCAAACGAAACGGGCAGCCCGGTGCGAATATCCCGCCCGCGGGCTGTAATTAGCACCGGCAGCCGGTGCGTTACTGCGGTGCCAATGCGCATTTTAATTTGCTCGGCCATGTTTAGCCCAATTAAAACATTGTTCTGCCGCTTAACATATTTAACAATGCAATCGTCAAAATCGCCCGACGCTACCGGAATAGAGGAGCAGGCCGAAATACCGCCCATAGAAAGGGTGGCAACATCGGTAGTGCCGGCGCCAATGTCAATAATCATGCCGCCGCGGGGCTTGTTAAAATCTAACCCCAGGCCAATGGCAACGGCCAACGGCGCCTCAATGGTAGAGGCGTCCCGCCCGCCGGAGGCCTCTACCGCGTCGGCCACCGAATGGTGCTGCATGGCAGTAACGCCGCTGGGCATAACAACCATAACCCGCGGGCGCACAATGCGCTTGCCAAAGGCGGTTGTCATGTACTCCCTCAGCATGGCCTCGGCAGCATCGTAATCGGCAATTACGCTGCGCTGCACCGGAAAAACGCAGGTTAAGCTATCCGGCGTGCGGCCCAAGGTTTGGTAGGCCTTTTCGCCAAAATATATTGGCTCGCGCGTGTCGGCCGTAACGGTAACCACGCTTGGCTGCTCCAGCACCACGCGGGAACCGGAGTAAAGCACGGTTTTTTTTGTGCCAATATCTATAGCTATGTTAGTTGCCATATTACAACATCCCCTGAAAATAATTCTAAGCGTTTTTGGTTTCTTTTTCGTAATTTGTTACCAGCGCGGTAGTACAGTAAACCGCACCTATTCCGTTTAAAAGCAGCTGTCTGGTGCACTCGTTCAGCGTGGCGCCGGTGGTTTTAATATCATCTACCAGCAGTACCGTTTTGCCGGTTAGGTTTTTAAATCGCTTTACGCGATATTTGCCAACGGTATTTTCAAACCTCTCCTGCACCGTAGCCGAAAAATGCTGCTCTTTTGTTTTACGGTTTTGGCAAAGCAGCCTGCGGTACGGCAGCTGCAGCTCGGCCGCTACCAAACGGGCCAGCACCTCGGCTTGATTATAACCCCGCTCGCGCAGCTTTGTTTTGCCCATTGGCACTGCAGTTACAAGGTCAAAATCTACCCTGCCAAAGCACTGCCGCACCCGGTTTGCCATTTGCAGTGCAAAATACGGGGCAGCGCCTAACGCCCCGCGGAATTTTAAGGCGTAAAGGGCGGTTTTGGCCTCGTCCTTATTTAAAAACGGCGCCGCAACGCCCCTAAAGTAGTAAAAATACAGCGCACATTCGCAATTTTGCGCCGGCAGCCCGCACTTTTGGCAGCAGCGTTTGGGGTACGGCACTATTTTTACGGCGCAACTTTTGCAAAACCCGCGGGTGGTGCAAAGCCGCCCGCAAACGGCGCACCGCTCGGGAAACAGGGTCGAGCGCAATACAAAACCGATGCGCGCCAGACGGCCCGATGGCTTAAACATTTTTTTCAAAGCTTTCTAACAGCCGCTGGGCAAGGGAGGTATAGCGCAGCGTCTTGCGGTTATTCTGCACCATTTTTTGCAGCAGCTCCCGGCTGCCAACGGCAATTAACAGCCTTTTGGCGCGGGTAACCGCCGTGTACAAAAGGTTACGGTAAAGCAGCTTTTGCGGTGCGTCCAGCACCGGTAAAATAACGCACTCAAACTCGCTGCCCTGGCTTTTATGTATGGTCATAGCGTAGGCTAAATCCAACTCGCCCAAATTTTCGTTGTAATAGGTGGCAAGCCGGTCGTCAAACCGCACCTGCACCACGCCGCTTGGGGGGTCAATTTTTTCTAAAATGCCAATATCGCCGTTAAAAACGCCCGAGCCGCTCTCGCCGCTGTCGGCCGTCCACAAAATATCGTAATTGTTTTTTATTTGCATAACCTTATCGCCCTCGCGCAGCTCAAACCCCTTAAAAACAATTTTTTTCATTCCCTTTTTTAAAGGGTTTAGCCGCAGCTGCAGCAAATTGTTTAGGTTGCGGCTGCCCAGCTCCATCATGCGGGAGGGGCAAAGCACCTGAATGTCGGTAATAGGGTCAAAGCCGTAGGCCTTGGGCAGGCGTTCGGCGAAAAGCTCGCACACCAGTTGGCCGGCGTTAAACGAATCGGCCTGCCGCAGCATAAAAAAGTCGGAGGTTTTGCAATCCAGCACCGGCGGCTCGCCGGCAATAATACGGTGTGCGTTAGAAATAATTAGGCTTTCCATAGCCTGACGAAAAACCTTGCTTAGCCGAATGGCCGGTACGCAGCCCGCCTCTAAAACATCAGCCAACACATTACCGGCGCCAACGCTTGGCAGCTGGTCGGCGTCGCCGACCATAATTAGCCGGCAGCCCAGGCGCAGCGCCCGCAGCACCGCCTCAAACAGCAGCACATCTACCATCGACATTTCATCAATAATTAAAACATCGCAGCTTAAGGGGTTTTTCTCGTTCCGGGCAAATTTTTGCCGGTCGTTTTCGTCCCACTCAACCTCTAACAGCCGGTGAATGGTTTTGGCCTCGCAGCCGGTCAGCTCGCTCATGCGCTTGGCGGCCCGCCCGGTTGGGGCGGCCAGAGCAATCTCCAGCCCCTTGCCGGCTAAAATTTTAATCATGGCGTTTAGGGTGGTTGTTTTGCCGGTGCCCGGCCCGCCGGTTAATACCATAATGCCGTTTTCCAGCGACATTTTAATGGCCGAACGCTGGTTTTCCTCGTAATGAATCCCCTGCCGTTTTTCAATGTAATCAATTTCCTGCTCGGCCATGAATTCCGAGGGCGGCGCGTACTTAAGCAGCACCGAAAGCCGCGCGGCAATAAACTCCTCGGCCATGTAATACTTTGGCAAAAACAAAAAAATCTCGCCGTTTTTTTGGCCGGTGCGCAGCTGCAGCGCCTGCTGCATTTGCTTGCAAACCTCCTGCACCCGTTCGGGGCCGCAGCCCAGCAGCTCGGCCGTTACGGCAAAAACCTTTTGCTGCGGCAGGCAGGTGTGCCCGTTCATTAAATTGTGGCGCAGCACATATTCTACCGCCGCGGCAATGCGGCAGTCGCTTTCTTTATCAATGCCAAAGGCGGCGGCAACCTCCTCGGCCTTTTCAAAGGAAAAACCAATTTCCTCGCAGCAAAGGGTGTAGGGGTTGCGGCGAATGACCTCGGCGGCATTTTCGCCCAGCGCCTTAAAAACCCGCACGGCAGCGTCCGGCGTAACCTTAAAGCGAGATAAAAACAGCATAATATCTTTAATGCCAAACTGCTTTTGGTACTCCTCGCCAATATTCCGCGCCTTGGTTAAGGAGATGCCGCGAATTTTAGCCAGCTCCTCGGGGGTGTGCTCAATAACCTCTAACGCGCGTTCACCAAAGCGCTCTACAATGGCGCGGGCCGTTGCCGGCCCTACCCCGCGAACCGCCCCGGAGGAAAGGTAATTTAAAATGCCCGCCAGGGTAGACGGGGCAGATTTTTCAAAGCTTTCTACCTTAAATTGCGAGCCGTAGGTGGGGTGCTTATCAAACCGGCCGGTAACGGTTAAGGTGTCCCCAACCGATAAAAACGGCATCATTCCAACTACGGTAACGCTGCCGTCGGCCGTTTCAAGCACGGCCACGGTGTAACCGTTTGCGTCGTTTTTGTAAGTAATGTGCTCTACCGTACCGTTCAGGGCCTGAACGGCGCCGGTTTGCTGCTCTGCGGTCACACCGTCACCCCCCATTTAAAATTCTGTTTTATTGTTTATTTTGTTTTACGCCGTACTCGGCAAAAAGGCGGTTGGCGACGTCGGCGCCAAATACAATGCGGCCGCTGCAATCGGCCGCCTGCTGCACCTGCTGCCGTTCGGCGCTTGTTAACCCGCAATCCAGCGCCAAAATGCCGCCTACGGCACCGCCGCCCTCAAAATCTGCAAACTCCTGCGCGCTGCGCAGCTGCTGCAGGCAAATGCCGCTTTTTAAAAACACAACCAGCACCCGGGGCGGGTCCCCCTTTGGCCGCAGCAAGTAAAGCCAAAGCAAACGCAGCAGCTCGGTTAAGCCAAACACAAAAACAACAACCGCCAAACCAATTACGGTGGCTTCCCACATGGTCATCACCTCAATGCAGTATATGAGGCGGCGGGGGTTTTTGCAGCTTGTCACGCCAATGCGGCCAGATTAGGCCGGCGGGTTTGGCTGCATGCGCTGCGGTTAGCCCGGCCCAAGGGGCGGCGCCTGCCCGGCCCGGCAAGAGCTTGCCAAAGCCGAATTTTTTTGCAGGGTCAGAATATTCTGCGAGGTCGAATTTTTTGCTAAAGCCGGAATTTTTGCTAAAGCCGGAATTTTTGCTAAAGCTGACTTTTTTGCCAAAGCGGTTAAGCCGGCCGAAATTTTTTGTTTTTACCTGCCTTAAAAGGCGGCAAGGCGGCACCTTTGGGCTTACTTTTTTGCAAAAGCAGCGGCAGCCGGCTAAAAATTGCGGCTTTAGCTAATGGTTACGGTTGCGTTGTAGGTGCCAACCTGCCAAACGGCGTTGCTTTTACTGCATTTAATGCGGGCCGAAACGGTGTGCTCGCCGTTTGTTTTGCCCGAAATTTCAATTTCGGCGTAAAAGTCGTTGCTGGTTAGCTTGTTCAGCACCGAGCGCGGGCCGCAGATTTTAACATTGCGAATACTGCGGGAAAGCTTTGCCGTTTGGTTTGAGCCGGAGCTGGCGTAATGAATATCCTTAACTGTTACGGTTTTGGTCATGTAATCCTCCAGCCCCTGCACGGTTACGGTTACCGACTCAATATTATCTACGCTCTTTACGCCGTCCGGCAATACCGGGCTGGCGGTAAAGGAGGTAGAGGTGTTGCTGATTTTATCAAAATCAATTTCGCTAAGCTTAATTTGGGTAATGCTGTCTACCGTTTCGGGCGGGCCAATTACATCAATTTGCTGCTCGCTTAAAGAATACTGCACCGCCGAGCTGGAAAATACGCCCGGGGCGTTTGTAAAGGCGGCCACCAGCGGCACCGTCTTCATTTTAGAAATTGGAACCGAAATTTTAAGGTGCGGCGCACCGGCACCGTCGGCCGTTGTAATGGTGTAAACCGAGGTATCCAGCTCCTCACCCGCGGCGTTGTAAACCTTTAGGGTCGCGTCGAACGAGGCGGTGGCGTTCAGCACAGAGTTCACCTCGGCCGTTGCAACAACGCGGTCAATTTTTTCAATTTCCTTACGCGGGCCCTTAAAGCTAAGGGTTGCGTTATTACTGTCGCTTACTACCGGGTTTTCGGCCACCAGCCCCTCTACGGCCGAGGCGCCTACGGCTACCGGCGTTACGGTAAATTGCTTGGTATCAATGTAATCAAAGGTAACGGTAATAGCGGCCGGGGAGATTGAAGCAATTTCAAACTCGCCGTTTAGGCTGCCGGCCTGCTTGTTGGCGCGCAGCTCTAACTCGTAGGTGCCGGCGTTTGTAACATTAGAGAGGGAGGCCGTAACCGCAATATCCTTTTCCCCCAGCGCGCTGATAACATAGGCCGGGCCCTTTACCGTTACCGCCGCTTTTAAATTAGAAATATCGCCAATTACATCTAACCCCAACTCGCTGGCAACCGAATTTTCGGTTGGAACCGAAATGCTTAGCCCGGAAATAGAGTTTTCGGCCGTAGGCGATTCGGTAGCGGTAATCACCATCCAAAAAATTACCGCCGCAATAAGGGAGAATAAAATTGCAAACTTTTTGTTGTAAAACAGCTTGCCGGCGCTGCCGGTTTCTTTACTTTTTGCCATTCGGCTCGCCCCCTTTTTTGGTTTTTGGGCCGTTTTGCTTTGCTTTTTTCAGCTTTGCGCGCCACTTGGCCAGCAGGCTCTCGTTTTTGTTGCTTTGCTGGGTTAGCAGCGCGGTTAGCTCGGTGTGCAGGGTAATCGCGTCAAAATCGCGCTTTAGCTCCCCGTTGCAGGCAACCGAAACGGTTCCCGTCTCCTCCGAAACCACTACCACAACCGCGTCTGAATTTTCGCTCATGCCAATGGCGGCACGGTGGCGCGTACCTAAAGACTTATTCAGCTCGTTATTCGGGGTTAGGGGCAAAATGCAGCCCGCGGCGTAAACTCGCCCGTCCCGCAGAACCATGCCGCCGTCGTGCAGCGGCGATTTGGGGTAAAAAATATTGCAAATTAGCTGGGAGGTTGTTTTGGCGTCTACCACTGTGCCGGTGGCAATAATCTCGCCCAGCTGGGTTTTACGCTCAAACACCATTAGGGCGCCGCATTTTTGCTCCTGCATTTGCATGGCCGCCGTGCAGGCCGATTGGATCATCCGTTCGGTTTCGTCACTCCCCGAGGCGGCACGCCCCGTGAAACCCAGCTGGCTGTTGCCAACCCGCTCCAGCACGCGGCGCAACTCCGGCTGAAAAATTACTACGGCAATAATTAAAATAGAATCCATTACCTTGGTAATTAACCAGTTTACGCTAACCATGCCTAAAAGCCGCGCGGCTACCGCCAAAACCAAAAGCAGCACCAACCCCCTTACCAGCTGGCCGCCCCGGCTTTCCCTAAAAAATACAATGCATTTGTAAATAAGGTAAGTAATTACTAAAATATCTAACACATCTATAAACCGAATGTTAGAAATAATGTACCACAGCAGCGAAAAAAAGGAGGCAATAGAATTTAAAACTGCTTGCATATTTTTCTCCCCTATTCTAAAAGGCTGGCAGGCCCAAAGCCGTAAACAGCCCAAAGTTTAAAATATATCATTATAATTTTACCATTAACCCGCGGCATATTCAATAGTAAAAACGCCGATTTTACAGAATATTTTCATCTGCGCCAAGCGCCTGCAAAACGGCAGCCGGCAACCCGCGCTCCCGCCCTTTTGGCCGGGCGTTACAGCTTTTTTCTTACATAATCGGCCGAGGGGGCGTGCCCAAAATACTTTTTGTAGGCCTTGTAAAAGGTAGGATAATCGGAAAAGCCGCAATACTCGCAGGTTTTAAGGGGCGGTGTGCCCTGGTACAAAAGCTCGTTGGCGTAAATTAGGCGTTTGGTGGTAATGTAGCTCCAAACCGTAGTGTTGGTAGCCTTTTTAATAATGCGGTTCAGCTGGTTTTTGCTTAAAAAAAAGCGGTTGCAAATATCATCCAAACTAAGGTTGGCGGTTAAATTGTTATTCATGTATTCAATAATAGGAAAAGCAATGTCATTTTGCCAAAAAACGGTTTCGGCCGGCGGCAGCTGCTTTACCTTTTCAAAACATTCGTTAATATCCAACAGCAGCGGCAGCAAATAACAAAGCTTTTCCTCGTCGGTTTCGGCGGCGTTGCATTTTTCCGCCAAATAGGTCCATTTATTGTTGGGAAACAGCGCAGCCGAATAGTGGTTAAATTTTCCCACCGGGCGCTCGTTAAACGCGGCCAGCAGCTTGGGCTTACATTCAAACCGGTTTAGCACCGAGGGGTAAAATTCAATAACAATGCGCTCGTAGGTGGCGGCCGAATCTAAATAAACATAGTGCGATTCGGCCGAGCTTACCAAAGCCAGATCCCCTTTTTTTAAGTGGTAAATGTTCCCCTCAATGTTAAATTTAATGTTCCCCTTTAAAAACAGCAAAATTTCGTACCGGGGGTGCGCCTGCAGCAAATAATCCCCCTGAACCGGCGTTTGAGAGTAGGAATGTGAAGTATCAAAAAGAGACATTTAAAAACCCCCTAAAAGCCCTTTTCTTTAACGATAACACATTTTCGTGATATTTGCAATACTTTTTTGATTTTATTTGTAATTGCTGTAAAATAGTTTTTGCTTTATACTTAATACGCTATAAGTAAGCTAAAAAGTAAACCAAAATTTATTAAAAAAAGGGGAAAGTATTATGAAAAAATCATTCGCAGTGTTACTGGCTGCGGCCTTAACGCTTACCTGCCTTGGCGGGGCGTTTTCGGCCTCGGCCGAGGGCACAGCCGCCGCGCGCTACACTTACACGCTAAACTTTGAGCAAGGCACAGCTGCCGATTATTTTGTTGACAGCAACGCCGACCGGAACGCCAAGTACAGCCTTGAAACTGTTACCGGCCGCGACGGAAAAGAAACCACCGCCGTTAAAATTAACGGCAGCGTAAATTCTGCCGTTACCGCCAACCTAAACCAAAATATTGTTGGCTTAAAGCCAAATCCGGAGCAGGACAAATACTTTAGCGGCGCTGCGGTTACCGCCGGCAAGACCTACAAATACTCGGCCTGGGGTAAGTTAGACGCCGACACCGTAACCGCCCAGCCCACCGCGCAGCTGGTTTACTCTTATTTTAAAGACGAAGCTAAAACTCAGCTGGAATTTAAAACCATTGAAAAAACCTACGGAAACACTTATAATTTTTCCAGTATGCTGTATAACGACAATAAGGGCCTTTGGACCAAGCTGGTAGCCTACTTTACCGTAAGCTCCGCTTTAGAAAGCCAAAACATTGGCCTTTCGCTGTACTTTGGTACTTCCCTAAACGGGGTTGCCTGGCTGGACGATGTTCAGCTGGAGGAGCTTAGCGGCGGCGTTGTAGAGTTTACCGCCCCGCAAACGGTGCAGACCATTACTTTTGACGACGAGCGCCCGTACAGCTTTAACCGCTCCCGGTTTGAAATTGTGCCAAACGCCGGCGTAAGCGGCTCGGCCGCCTTAATGCTGCGCAGCGGCAGCTACAGCAATACCTCTATTATTAACCAACCCACCACTTTAAACAACCAAACCGATTTGGCTCTGGCGGTTCCGGTAAACTCCGGCCGGCAGTATGTGCTTTCGGCTAAAGTGTATGTGGCAGCCGACGCCGCCGATTTAACCTACGCCTGCCTTTACGCCAACTACAAGGCCGAAAACAACGCCACTGTTACCTCTGCAACGCAGGAGTTCCACAAGCTTTTAAACCAAAACAAAGGGCAGTGGGTTCAGGTTTCGGTTCCCTTTAAGCCGGAGTTTACCAATTCCAGCGAAATTCGCAAGGTTGGCATTACGGCCAACTTTGGCAAAGATGTTGCGGCCGATGTTTATTTAGACGACCTTACTTTAACCGATGTTACCGCTGCGGCAGAGGGGGCCTTTGGCAATTCTACCACCGTGCAAATTAGAAAACAGGCCGGCGAGGTTTCGCAGGCTCTGCGCTTTAAAGTAACCTTAAACCGCAACACCCTAAACAGCCTGCCGGGCTTTGAGCTGGCCGAATACGGCTGCCTAACCACCCTGCAAAATAACATAGACTCCTTTGGCGTAAATCCGCAGTATTTTGCCGAGGGCAACAGCACTACCGTAACGGGCAGCGACGAAAAACCAAAACGGGTTTACATTGGCCGCGCCTTTGTAAAAAGCACCGGAACCGATTTAATTTTTGACGAAAATGAGGACGGCAGCATTGTTTACACCGCCGCTTTAACCAACATTGGTTTAAAATCTAACGGCGAAATGAACTACAATGTTTGGGGCGCCGAGTACTATGTACTGCCCTACGCGGTGCTGAAAAACACCGCAACCGGTGAAACAACCGTTTATTACGGCGAAAAAGCCGCCGGCAGCGAGTCGGTGTTTGGCGTAATGCAGCAAATTCAAAGCGGAAACAACGAAAGCGACAAGGCCTATGTTGCCGAAAAGCTTGCAAACGAGGACATTAAAACCGCGTACGACAGCTACATTAGCAAGGTTAACGGCTAATAGTACGGAGGAACTGCTATGAAAAAATATACAACCCCATTTATTGAGCTGGCGTACAGCAGCAAGTTAGAAGCCGCCGTGCTGTTTACCAGCGGCGTAGACGCCGAAATTGATACCACCGGCGACGCTGACGATTATTAAATTTTAAAAGGCCCTTGGCCGGCGCGTTGCCGCTGCTTTGCAAAGCTGACTTTGCCGGCCAAGCAACCCGAATTGCCCGCAAAGGAGCAAATTAAATGAAAAAAGGAACCGCTTTATTCTTAATTGCTGTTTTGTTTGTTTCAACCGTTCTCGGCCTACCGGGAACGGTTTCGGCAACTTCAAAGAGTTCTGAAACCGCGCCGTATGTAATTGATTTTAACAAAGAGGGCGCACAGGTTGGGGACTATGTTGTAGAAACAAATAAAGACCGCAAAGCCAAATTTTCGCTTTTTAAAACGGCCGGCTTTAACGGTGCCGAAAGTACTGTTTTAAAAATTGACGGCACCGTAAACCCCGGTGTTACCACCAACCTAAACCAAAACCAATCGTTAGCCGGCACGCCGGATAGCAAAACCAACCCCTATTTTGCCGGCTACAACATTAAAAATAACAGCTATTACCGCTATTCGGCTTGGCTAAAGCTGGATGAAAGCGTTACCGAAAAGCCCAAAAACGCCGTAGCCAACCTTGTTTTTCGCTATAATAAAATGAACGCCGACGGCTCGGCCGGCACGGTGCGAAAATCGTTTGCCGAAAAGCTTTACAACAACCCCGGCGTTTGGGTTCAGGTTGTAACCTACTTTAAGGTTAGCTTTACCGGCGAAACCGGCAGCACCAAACGCCCCATTGCTTTAAGCTTAGAGTTTGATTACAGCTTAAACGGCATTGTTTACCTGCAAAGCATGGAAATTGCCGAAATAGGCGAAATAAAGCAATTCGGCGACCCGCAAGAGGTGCAAACCCTTACCTTTGACGACAACCGCCCCTACGAGTTTGAGCGCCCCGGCTTTACGGTTGCCTTAGCGCCGGAAAAAAACGGCACCGCCACCAACGCTTTAAAGCTTAGCGCCGGCACCTACAAAAGCGACGCGGTTGTAAACATTCATTCTACCCTTTACAGCCAAACCGACCCGGCCTTTGCCGCGCCAATTAGGGGCAATAAATCTTACAAGGTTACCGCCTGGGCCTACCTTGCAAACGGCTCGGCCAACCTGGCCTACGCCGGCTTAATTTTGGCCTACAAAGCCAATTCTGCCGCCGAGGTAACCCGGCAGGATACCGATTTTCACGACGCGCTGAATCATAAAAGGGGCCAGTGGGTGCAGCTAAGCGCCACTATTACCCCAACGCTTACCAACCCAAACGAAACGGCAAAGCTGGGCGTTACCTTTAATTTTGGCAAAACTGTTGCGGCCGATGTTTTTGTTGATGACATTACCGTAACCGAAACGCAGCCGTTAAAATACTACGATTACAATAACCCGCAGGCGCAGGAGAGCATTACTTTTGACGATAACCGCCCTTACAATTTTGACAAACCGCAGTTTGAAATTGTAACCTCCCCCCACGCGCGAAACGGCGTTGTTTCTAAGGTGTTAAAGGTAAAAGAGGGAATGTACAATAACAACGCGGTTATTAACCAAAACACCACCCTAAACAGCCAAACCGACCCGGCCTTTGCCATTCCCGTTGTGGGCGGCAAAACCTACAAGCTTTCGGCCTACATTTTTATTGAAAGCACCAACAGCGCCGGCCAAAAGCCGGCGGGCTGGACCGAGGTTTACCTTTACGGCGCCGAGGCCAACAGCCGTAACGACAAGGTGTTTACGGCTACCGTAAACCGCAAGACCGGCACTTGGGTTAAAATTGAAAATTACATTGTTACGCAGGAAAGCACCAAAAAGCTGGGCGTTTCGTTAAACTTTGCAAAAAACATTTATTCTAACATTTACATTGACGATATTAAATTAGAGGATGTTGGGCCTATTAAGCTGCACACCACCCCGCAGGATGTTACCGAAATTACTTTTGAGGACGGCCGCCCCTACAGCTTTGAGCTGCCGGACAACATGGCCATAGAGGACGCCCCCGAACGGGACGGCAAGCCCACCCGCGCTTTGCGCATTTTTGCCGGCGAGTTTAATTACAATGTTTGCCTAAACCAATCTACCCTTTGGCAGGGCAACCCGGGCACCGACCGGGTATTTACCATTCCGGTATTGCCCAACACGCTGTACAAGTTCTCATTTTATGTATACCTAATGAAAAACAATCGCTTTACCTACTGCGAGGTAATGGGCGACACCAACACCCCCTCTACTATTTTAGACCTGCAGGGCAGCGGGGTAAACTACAAAACCGGGGTTTGGCAAAAGTGCGAGGTATTTTTTCTAACCGGTGCCGACCAAACAAAAATCAACACCTTTTTTAACTTAGGTAAGGTAGCGCCCGACGCGTATTTTGACGATTTTAAATTCGAGGCCTTTCGGCCCGGGGTATTTCGGCAAACCGACCTTACCTATTGTGAGGAGGACTTTAACCTGCTTTACCGCCATGGCGTTAGCCAAAAGGTAAACGCTGCGGCGGCGGGGGTTTACAAGCTGCCGGTTAAGCCCAACACGCAGTACACCTTTGCCGTTACCGCGTCCGGCCAAAACCCGCAGGATAAGCTTTTTCTTTCCTTTAACGGCAGCAGCCCTATGCTCTCGGTGGTAGAGGGGGTTCCCAACGCGGTTGTTACCCCAACCGCCGCCGCCAAGCGCTACAGCTTTGATTTTGTAACAAACGAAAGCGGGTTTATTTATCTGGTAGTACAAAACCCCGGCGGCACCCTAAAGCTTAGCGGCACGCAAATTTTTCGCACCCTTTCGGTTGCAACGCAGCTCTCCCTTGGGGCCGAGCAAGACCCAAACCTTGCAGTCTCGCCGGTTTACAACCCAACGGTTTACGACTACGCTGTTTCCGGCAACCCGGGAACAGGCGAAGCGCCTACCGCAGCCGTTAGCCTTGTGGTGCTGTTTACGGCGGCCGCCGCGCTGTTTATTTTAAGAAAGGGCAAGGGTGAGTGTAATGAATAAAACCGCTAAGCAGCTGCTTTGCCTTTTGCTGGCCTTGGCGCTTGCCCTTACGGCAACCGGCTGCAACAAAAAAGCCGGCAAAAAAACCGGCAAAAAAAATTCTGCTAAAAGCAGCAGCTCTGCCCCCTTTAGCTCCTCGCAAGGGGCGGAGGATTTAAACGAGGAGGAAGAAAACGCCGACCCGTTTGAGGAAAATGAGGAGGACGCCGTAGAGTACACCCAGCTCGGCGTAGCCAACGGCTCCACCCCTTTAAACACCAACTTTTTGGGCTTTGGCGTTGTTCACATGAGCATTGGTTACCTGCCGGACGGCACCGGCGCCGGCCGCCTGCCCATGGAGGATTGGCAGGTAGAAAAGGAGTTTGACCGCATTGCCAAAACCATGCGGGTGGGCATGGTACGCACCATTTACGGCCCTGCCATGGTTTGGGACCAAAAGCAGCAAAAATTTGAGTGGGACCCCGAAAAAAATGCCGCCCTAAAGGGCTTTTACAAAGGCATTAACGAGTGGCAAAAGCGCAAGGTTCAGGTTGCCATCTCCCCTATTTGGGGGTTAAGTGGACTACTTGAAACCGACAATTCTTGGAAAAACGCCGACGCAAAATCGGTAAACTACACCGGGTTTGAGGGCAAAGGCCTAACCGTAAACGGTGACTACCAAACCACCCTGCAAAACTTTAAAAGCTTTGTAAGCAAAACGGTTTTAAATTTAGAGGCCAACGGTATTCACAACGCGCGGCTGCTTACCGCCTTTACCGAGTGCAACAACACCTACCTTTACATTAACGCCCCCAAGGGCGCCAAGGCGCTGCCGCAGGACGCCACCACGCACGAGCGCCGCCGCTACGACATTTTGTGCCAAAACTACGCCGACGCCATTAAAACGCTGGACGCCGGATTAAAAGAAAGCGGCCTGCGCAGCAAATACAAAATTATTGGCCCGTGCGATGTTTTTCAAAACGATAATAACCTTGATTACACCGACCCGGAGCAGTATTCGGTTTTAACCAAGTACACCTTAGAGCATTTAAGCGGTTATGTAGATATTATTGGCACCCACCAATACTCTAACGGCAACGATTTTGTAGACAGCGTTTATTACGACAATGTTGAAACCACCATGGGTAAAACAATACGCATGGCCAAGGCGGCCGGCAAACAAATTTGGTTAGACGAATTTAACGCCAGCCTAAACGGCAGCATGGCCTACGATGAACGCGTAATTGTAAACGCCGACCCGGTTCACGGGGTGGCTCAGGCGGCAACCTACTGCGGCATTTTAAACAGCGGGCTAAACACGGCCTTTCTTTGGTCGGTTGCCGATGTACAGTGGCCCAATATGCGCAGCAATTTTGAGTTCCGCAACGGGCTGCAATTGGGCGGGCTAATGCCCTCCCCCTTAGTTAGCAACATTCCCTACAAGCCGTGGTACGCCGTTAGTTTAATTACCCGCTACACCGCCGCCGGCACCGTTTACCGGTGCGAGCAGGGCAGCGATTTATACCTTTCGGTTTTAAAACGGCAGGACGGCCGTTACACCGTAATTGTTGTTAACTACAATGTAGAGGAAATGCCGGTGCGCCTTAATTTTGAAAAAAGCCTGGGCAAACAAACCTTTTACCGCCACCTTTACACCACCTCAGATGTAGTGCCAACGGCCGAGGCCAAAATTATTGGCACCTCGCACATTTTAAAAAATGTAACCCGCACCCTGCACGATACCTTGCCGGGTTACAGCGTAGCCGTCTACACCACCGACCCCGATTAAGCCTTAGCCGGTTTTTCCCTACAAAAAGCGTTCTCCCACCTTTTCGTAAGCGGAACGGGGTTGCAAAGTGGTTAGACATATCTCCCAAAAACAGCCTGAACAGAGCAAAAAATGCTCTGTTCAGGCTGTTTTGTTGCAATAAAATGCAAAATATTTTGCTTAAAGTGTTTTGCGCTTTATTTTACACCGCTTAAAAGGCGGCGTTTTTAATGGCAGCGCTGCCTTTTATGCGGCTGTTTTAATAAATCTGCTGCCCGCACCTTTTGGTAAAACAGCGCAATGCCGGCCGTTTTGCCGCCGCCTATTTTTTACAGGCGTTTAATGCGTTTATTCACCCGTTAAAAGGGCAAAGCGGCATTTTTTCGGCCAAGGCATTACCTTTTATTAACCCTTAATAAACCGGTTTTGCCAAGCGGTTTTTAGCAGCCTTTTAAAATGCTGCATTTTTTAAGCCGGCGCTTTACTTAAACTGGTCCTCGCCCTTTTCAAAGCGCTCGCAGCAGGGGTCGGCGGCCGGTTTTTCGGCTTTTTTGGGGGCCGATTTTGTGCTTTCGCCCAAGCCGGTGGTTTCGCTAAAAACGGTGTTTTTGGTTACGGTATCTACCACATCGGTAGGAATAATCAGCTTTGCGGCCGTTCCGTTTGCCAGCTCTACCAAAGCCTCGTACTTTTTCAGCTCCAGTACCACGCTGTCTACCCCGGCTGCTTTTAAGGCGCGCAGGCCGTCGGCCTCGGCTTGCTTTGAAAGCAAAATGGCCTTTGCCTCGCCCTCGGCACGGGCAATTTGCGCGTCGCGCTCACCCTCGGCCGCTAAAATCATGGCTTGCTTATCCCCCTCGGCACGGGTAATAGCCGCCGCTTTGTGGCCCTCGGCCTGCAGCATGGTTTCGCGGCGGTCACGCTCGGCTTTCATTTGTTTTTCCATAGCGTTTTGAATTTCGGCCGGCGGAATAATGTTTTTCAGTTCTACGCGGCTAACCTTAATGCCCCACTGGTCGGTTGCCTCGTCTAAAATTTCGGTCATTTTACCGTTAATGGTATCGCGCGAGGTCAAGGTGCCGTCCAGCTCTAATTCGCCAACAATGTTACGCAGCGTGGTAGCCGTTAAATTCTCCAGCGCGTTAATGGGGTTTACGGCGCCGTAGGTGTACAGCTTTGCGTCAAATATTCTAAAATACACTACGGTATCAATTTGCATGGTAACATTATCTTTGGTAATTACAGGCTGCGGTGGGGAGTCTAACACCTGCTCCTTTAGGGTAATTTTTTTCGCAATACGCTCTAACAGCGGAATTTTAACATGCAGTCCGGCGTCCCAGGTTGTTTTGTACTTGCCCAAAAATTCAATAATAAACTGGGTGCCCTGCGGAACAATGCGAATGTTTGCAAACAAAAGAATAAGAACAATTACAGCAATACCGGCAATTAAATACTCCATTTTTTCTCCTCCAAAATAATTCATTTAGGCAGCAAAGCGTAAGGTGCCCCGTAAGGCAAGGCTAAAAGCAAGCCGCCAAAAGCAAGGCTATTTTGGCCCTGCGTGCCTAACTATAACGCTATTTAAGCGAATAAAGGGTGCAAGCAAAGCCTTGCCCTGCACAGCTTGTTCCCCTACGCCTACCAAAAATAGGCGTAACAACGCAAGAGCAAACGGCGGCAAAAGCTTGCCGATTAAAGCAATTTTGAACAATTTTTTGCCAAAGCAGAATTTTACCGAACCTTTTTGCCCTTGGGTTTTTAAAAGCCCCCGAATGTTTTTTAACATTCGGGGGCGTAACCGCAGTTTGAATTACTTTAACTCAACCTTGGCGCCAACATCAGTCAGCTTCTTCTGAATTTCTTCAGCTTCTTCTTTGGCAACAGCCTCTTTTAAGGTTTTCGGTGCGCCGTCAACCAAAGCCTTGGCTTCGCCCAGGCCTAAGCCGGTAATTTCGCGAACCACTTTAATAACCTTAATTTTCTCTGCGCCAACCTCGGCCAGAACAACATCAAATTCGGTTTTCTCCTCAGCTGCGGCTGCGCCACCGGCTGCCGGAGCAGCAACAGCAACGGCTGCGGCTGCAGAAACGCCGAACTCCTCTTCAACTGCTTTAACGAGCTCTGCAAGCTCAAGTACGGTAAGAGCTTTCAGCTCTTCGATCATAGCGGTAACTTTCTCAGATGCCATTTTATTTTCCTCCAATTAAATAAATTTTAGTTTTAAATTATTCTGCGTCAGCAGGGGCTTCCTCGCCGTTCTTGTCAACAATAGCTTGAACTGCGCGCGCAAATGCGGCAATTGGGGCATTGAAGGCGTTGAGAACGGTAGCAAGCAGAACCTCCCGGGTCGGGAGCTTTGCAAGGCTGTCAATGGTGGCAAGATCAATCACTTCGCCGTCCATATAGCCGGCCTTAATGTTAAAGTTTTCGTGACCGTCGGCGTATTTGCCGAGGATTCTTGCAGCGGCAGTGTAATCGTCGTTAGAAATGGCAATGGCGGTAGTACCGTTTAATGCCTCGTCTAAACCGGAAATACCGGCCTCGTCTGCTGCACGCTTTAACAGGGTGTTTTTAACAACAGCGTAGTGCACATCAGCCTCACGCAGCTCTTTACGCAGGGCGGTATCGTCGGCAACGCTAATGCCTTTATAATCTACAATAACACCAACGCAGGAAGCTTTAATTTTTTCGGCTAAATCTGCAACAATTTGCTTTTTTTGCTCTAAAACTTTCTCACTGGGCATGAATTTCACCTCCTGAAAAAATACAAATAAATGCCTGCCCCAAGCAAGAGGCAGGCACAAAACTAAAACAAGGTTAAAGTTAAAGCCGCCCTCGGCAGGAATTACACCAAACGCAACCTGCTGTCTTAGGACAAATAACAGGGTGTATTGTAACACACCTTTTCGCATTTGTCAAGTGCTAATTACACTTAAACGCCAAATTTTGCAACATTCAGTTTAATGCCGGGGCCCATGGTGGTGGCAACCGCGCAAGACTTAATGTACTGGCCCTTGGTGGCGGCCGGTTTGGCCTTAATCACAGCACCCATTAAGGTGTCAAAATTCTCTTTCAGCTTTGCTTCGCCGAAGGATACTTTGCCAATAGGGCAGTGAATAATGTTGGTTTTGTCTAAACGGTACTCAATTTTACCGGCCTTGGCCTCGGTAACGGCCTTAGCAACATCCGGCGTAACGGTACCGGCCTTGGGGGTTGGCATTAAGCCGCGCGGGCCTAAAACCTTACCTAAACGGCCAACCATACCCATCATATCCGGGGACGCGATGACAACATCAAAATCCATCCAGCCCTCGTTTTGAATACGGGCTACAACCTCTTCGCCGCCTACATAATCCGAGCCGGCCTCTTCGGCTGCTTTTACCTTGTCGCCCTTGGTAATAACCAGGGTGCGAACCTTTTTGCCGGTGCCGTTCGGCAGTACAACCGCACCGCGAACCTGCTGGTCGGCGTGACGGGAGTCTACGCCTAAGCGAATGTGAACTTCAACTGTTTCATCAAACTTTGCGGCGGCAGTTTTAACGGTTAAGCCCATGGCTTCGTCTACATCGTAAAATTTGCCGGCCTCAATCAGCTTCGAGCTGGTTTCATATTTTTTTCCGTGCTTCATTGTTGTTTACCTCCAAATAAGTGGTTCATCGGATCTTATCCTCCCACCGGGTTGCTTATTAGTCTACCACTTCAATACCCATGCTGCGGGCAGTACCTGCAATCATGCTCATGGCGGATTCTACGCTGGCAGCGTTTAAGTCGGGCATTTTTTGCTCGGCAATTTTTTGAACCTGCTCTTTGGTGATCTTTGCAACCTTCGTTTTGTTGGGAACGCCGGAACCGCTTTCGATTCCGCACGCTTTTTTAATTAAAACAGCTGCCGGCGGCGTTTTGGTAACAAAGCTGAAAGAGCGGTCGGCGTAAACTGTAATAACAACCGGAATAATCATACCGGCGTCGTTCTTAGTGCGTTCGTTAAACTCCTTGGTAAAGGCCATAATGTTAACGCCGTGCTGACCAAGCGCGGGGCCTACCGGCGGGGCCGGAGTTGCTTTACCTGCAGGAATTTGTAATTTAATATAGCCTGTAATTTTCTGAGCCATAATTGTACCTCCAAATTTTGTGGTAAGGTGGTTTTCCACCAGGCGGAACAGGTGCTGCTTAGCTTAACAGCCCTTCTTCCTCCCACATACGCGGTGCTGAACGCGCCCGCGCGTTTAGTTAAAAGATTTTTGCAATTTGGTTTAATTCCATTTCGGCGGGAATTTCCTGCCCTAACATGGAAACCTTTACACTTACGGTGTTCGCAGGAACATCAATTGAAATAACCGTTCCTTCCATACCCTTTAACGGGCCGGCAATCACGCTAACGCGATCCCCTTCGGCGTAGCTAACTTCAACGCTGCGCTGCTCTATGCCAAACGCCGCAACCTCAGCGTCGGAAAGCGGCTCCGGCTTAGAGGCCGGGCCAACAAAGCCGGTTACACCACGGGTATTGCGCACAACATACCACGATTCATCGGTTATAATCATTTTGATCATAACGTAGCCCGGGAATATTTTGCGCTCTACCTCACGGGTCTTGTCATCCTTAACCTCTGTAACCTTTTCGGTAGGAATTTTAATGTCCATAATGAGGTCCTGCATTTTGCGGCTTTCAACGATTTTTTCAAGATCGGTAGCCACTTTGTTTTCATAACCGGAATAGGTATGCACCACATACCATTTGGCATCACTTACCTGTGACATATAGACCTCCAATAATTCCTTTGCTGCGGCAGCTTATTTAAACAGTACATCCAAAAGATTTGATAAACCAAAATCGAGCACCCAAATAACCACGCCGACTATTAAGCACATGATTAAAACAATAACAGTGTTTTTAACAACCGATTGCCAGCTGGGCCAAACAACCTTTTTCAGCTCGCTTTTATAGTCTTTAATAAAGCGAACAAAGCGTTTAGGAATACTGCCCTTGCCCGATTTTGCAGCTGCAACGGTAATGTGATCGTTGATCAGCAAATGCGCCGTGCCAAACACAAAAGCGCCGAACATAGCCGCCATTATTACCCAAACGGCATATTCGTAATGTACGGTGCTCCAGGCGTCGGCACCTAAAACGGTGTCTAACGGGCGAACATCTACAAATTTAGCGGGGCTGCTGCAGCCAATTACCAGCATATAAATGCCGGAGCCCAACATAACAGCCGGGGCCGCCCACCGCGAAAATTTACCTTTAATAAAGGTAAAAACCGTAAAAACAACGCCTAACACAACCAGCCAAAAGCAAAACCAAACATCTGCCGAAACGGCCATTTTGGCGTTACCGGCCTGTTCAATTGTGCCTTTAAAGGTCATTTGAGCTGCGGTTAAGGTGATCTCTTTTCCACCGGCGGTAAGCGCCGCAAAGGGGAAAAAGTAAAACACCAGCGAAGCAAGGGTGCAAGCCGCCGCCAAAATTTGGCTGGACTTATTTAGGATCTTCCAAGTTTTCATTTAAAAGCCCCCCTTACTTTGTTTCTCTGTGAAGCGTATGCTTCCGGCAGAATGGGCAGTACTTGTTCATTTCAAGCCTGTCCGGGTCATTTTTCTTGTTCTTCATGGTGTTGTAGTTGCGCTGTTTGCACTCACTACAAGCTAAAGTGATTTTTACTCTCATAACGGCACCTCCCGTTTCACGGAATATTTTTTGCTTTCTTGGTAAAAGAAAGTAAATGAGCCTCCCTCAATCTCAAAAAACCGAAACCCAACGGATTGCTCAAACCGAAGGATGAAGAACAATAAAACTCGGCTTTTTGAAAAGGCCCGCGGCAAAAAATTGCACAACAAACAGACCCTCAGAGGTAAATACGATTATACCACAGTTTTTTGGCAGAGTCAAGTTTTTTTTCAAAAACCCTTTAAATTTTGTTGTAGGTTTACAATAGATGTGTTACAAAGGATAAAAAAGAGTGACGAATGGAACTTCCTGTGTTACAGTTAAAGTTGCGACACCAACTGAAAGGAAGCACCACTCGTCATGAATACTGTAACACAAACAATGC
>CABQLY010000021.1 GCA_902465155.1 uncultured Oscillospiraceae bacterium
GGTCGGTATTATGGGCTTATAGCCCTTGTGCAAACCACCCGTTTGACGGGTGGTTTTGATTTAGCGCAAAGCTAAGCGCCGGTGTTTGGTTTAACAATAAAGCTTTATAATTGTTAAGGTCCTTTAGCCTTTAACGGTTTGCTTTAAATAAATAGGTGCGGGCAAGCTTAATTAGCTCGCCGGTTACGGGCACAGTAGCCGCAAGGGCAAGGCAGGTAAACCCGGTGCCGGCCGGCAGTACGCAGCCGCCAAACAAATTTGCCAGCGGCGTAAAGGCCGAAAGCAGCAAAAGCAGCAGGCCGCACAAAAACGCGGCGTTGGCGGTTAGGCTAAGGCGCGGCTTTGCCAAAAACAGCGGGCTGTTGGAAAGGGTGTTTACGGCGCCGAATAATTGGGAAAGCCCCAGGGTAAATAAAGCGGCAGAAATACCAACCTCCGGCGAGGTGGCTTTACCAACCGCAAAGGCAATTAGGCTTACGGCGGCAATGGCAGCGCCCTGCAAGGCCAGCAGCGGCTGCAAAACCGCGCCAAACCAGCGGCCCCGCTCGGTGGGCTTTTGGTGCATGGTCATTTTAGTTGGCGCAACGGTGGCTAAGGCAACCGCCGGGGCGCAATCGGTAATTAAATTAATCCAAAGCAGGCCTAAAGCGGTAAGCGGCGGCAGCCGGAATATTATAACGCCCAGCAGCATAAAAATTAATTCCCCCAAATTGCTGCTAAACAAAAAGCCAATGGCCCGTTTTATGTTACTTAGGGTGTTGCGGGCAAGGGCAATGGTCTGCACGGCGGCCGAAAAGCTGTCGTTGGTTAAAACAACATCGGCCGAGCTTTTAGCGGCGTCGGTGCCCTTTTGCCCTAAAGCAAAGCCAACATCGGCAGTTTTAAGGGCTAAAGAATCGCGCACCTCGTCGCCCGTAACGGCAACAACCTCGCCGCGGTCGCGGTAGGCCTTTATTACACGGTCGCGCCCGGCGGCGTCTAACCGGGAGTAAACCCCAATTTTAGGAACAGCCGCGCACAGCTCCTCGTCGGTCAGCTGGGCCAGCTCCTCGCCGGCTGCGGTGTGTAGGCCGCCATTTAAAATGCCAAGCTGCTTGCCGGCGGCCTCGGCGGTAATGCGGTTATCGCCGGTTAAAATAACGGTGCGAATACCGGCGCTTTCGCAGCTTTGCAGGGCGGCTATCGTATCCTCCCGAATGGCGTCGCCCAGCCCAAAAATACCCATTAGGGTTAAATTACATTCCATGCTTTCGGCCGTTGGGTTGGCGTCTAAGGCGTCTAACGGCTTCATGCCAACGGCAATGACACGCAGCGCATTGGCCGAAAACGCTTCGATCTGCGCCTTTGCCGTTTCAAAATTTCCGGTTGTGCAGCAGGCCAAAAGCTTATCCGGCGCGCCCTTTACAATGGCGTAGTGCCGGTTGTTAATCATGTTCACCGTAGTCATTAATTGCCGCTGCGAATCAAACGGAACCGCGTACATTCTGGGGTAGGTGTTTTCCAGCTCCTGCTTTTGCAATCCGCAATACTTTAGGCAGGCGGCAACAATGGCCGCTTCGGTGGCGTCCCCGTGCTTTAACTGCCTGCCCGAGGAGGTTAGCTCAACGCTGGCGTCGCAGCACAGCGCCCCCATTAGCAGCAGGGTTTTCATATTCTCGGTTGGCTCGTCGGTTGTTAAATCTACCGTAGCGTTGCCGTCAAAAATCTGCTTGAGCTGCATTTTGTTTTGGGTCATGGTGCCGGTCTTGTCGGCACAAATAACGCTAACCGCTGCTAAATTTTCTATTTTAGAAATGTTTTTCAGCACCGCGTGCTGCCGGGCCATTTTTAAAATACCCTGCGCAATAGAAACGGTAAAAATAACCGAAATGCTTTCGGGCAAAATGGCAACAACAAACGCCACCGAAAGCATAAGCCTTGCTACAAAGGCCGCCGCAAAGGTTTCGGCACCTTGGCTTGTAAAGGCAAACAGCAAAATAAAAAGCAGCAGCCCGGCCAACGCCGCCCCAACGCTAACGGCGCGGCAAATAGAATCTAACCGTTTTTTGGCCGGCAAATTGGCCTCGGCATTTTGGCGCGCCAGCAAAACCTGCTTGCCATATTCGGTGCTAAGCGCAGTATCGGTTACGGCAAAAACAGCGGTACCGTGCAAAACCGTACAGCCCATGTAAACCATGTTGTGCCGCTCGTCCAGCGGGGTAATGTCGTCGGGCAAAACGGCGGCGTCCTTCTCGCACGGGGCGCTTTCCCCGGTCAGGGCCGATTCATCACAGCTTAAGCCGGTACATTCCAGCAGTCGGCCGTCGGCCGGAATAAGATCCCCCTGCGAAAGCAGAACAATATCGCCCGGAACCAATAGCTCGGAGCTAACAGCCATTTGCTTGCCGCCGCGCAAAACCTGCGCCGTGCTTTTAACCCCGGCGTTTAGGCTGCTAAGCGCCCGCTCGGCCTTTTGCTTAAAAATAGCGGTAAAGGCGGCGTTTAACAGCAATACGGCCAAAATTAAAACCGGCTCCCACCAAGAGCCGCTGCCCGTAATTAGGTTAATAATAACGGTAACAACAACGGCCAGTATAAGTAAAATAGACCACGGATCGGCAAGACGACTGAGCAGGTGCCGAAAAGGGGAAGTGTTTTCCTCCGCTTTAAGCTGGTTTAACCCAGTTTTGCGCAGGCGTTCGGCGGCCTCGGCGGGCGAAAGCCCGTTTTCACTGCCGGTTTTTAGTTCGTTTAAAACATCGCTTAGTGGTGCGCTGTGCCAAATCAAAGGTAGACCCCCAAATTACAAATATTTGTTGCCAAGGGCTTTGGCAGGCTGCCGTACAGCCCGGTAAAAAATACCTTATTCGTACTAAGATTATAGTATAAACCGGGGGCAATTGCAACAGTTTTTTGCGCCGGGGCGTGCTGTCGGGTTGGTAAATGCCGCTTTTGGCCGCAAAAAAGCGTGAAAAATGTGTAAATTTAAACATTTTTGGTTGCTATTATTTTGCGGTAATGTTATAATATATTATGTATTTTTATTACCTTTTTGCAGCGGCCCGCGCGGGCTAATGCAACAACGCTTGGTTGCTGCGGTTTTTTGGGGCGGCAGCCGTTTTCGGCCAGGGGGGCAGCAATTTGCAGGAATATAAAACGCCGGCAGGGCGCAGCACGGCCGAGCTAACTTTTAAAAAATCGCGCTTTATTGCAACCGTTGTGCCGGTTTGCACCGAGCAGCAAGCGGCAGTTTTTTTTAGCGAGATGAAAAAAACATACCGCGACGCGCGCCACAATGTTACGGCCTTTTTGCTAAAAAACGGTAATTTGGCCCGTTATTCCGACGACGGCGAGCCGCACTCTACCGCCGGGCTTCCGGTTTTTCAGGCTATTGGGCATTTTGGCCTTACCAATTGCGCCGTTACGGTAACCCGTTATTTTGGCGGGGTGCTGTTGGGCACCGGGGGGCTGGTTCGCGCCTACTTTGAAACCACCTGCGCCGGTATTGCCGCCGGCAAAATTTTAACCATGAAGCCGGCTACCGTTTTAACCGGGCAGTGCAGCTACGCCGATTACGCCGTGCTGGAGCCGCTTTTGCGCCGCCCCGGCGTGCGGCCGCTTGGTGCCGATTTTGCCGAGCAGGTAAACCTAAGGCTGGTGTTGCAAAACAACACGCTTAACGAATTTTTAAAATTAATGACCGAAACCTTTGCCGGCCGCCTGCATTTTACCGAGCAGGAAAAAATATTTTACGGTTTTTAAAATAAAAAAAGGGTTTTCGGTATTTTTTACGAATAATAAAATGATAAACCTGTGCAAGGGGGCTTTGTATGCCGGAAAATATTCGGGAGTGTACCGAACGGCTGGAAAAACAAATGCTTTCGGCCCACGCGGTAAAAAGCGCCGAGAGCCTTGGCCGCGAGCGGGAGGAGCCGCAGTGTGATTTACGAACCGTTTTTCAACGGGACCGCGACCGCATTATTCACTGCAAGGCCTTTCGCCGGTTAAAACACAAAACGCAGGTGTTTTTAGCGCCGGAATCGGACCATTACCGCACCCGGCTGACCCACACCTTAGAGGTTGCGCAAATTGCCCGCACCATTGCGCGCGCTTTGCGTTTAAACGAGGATTTGACCGAGGCCATTGCCTTAGGGCACGATTTAGGGCACACCCCCTTTGGCCACGCGGGCGAACGGGCCTTAAACACGCTGGTGCCCGGCGGCTTTCGGCACTACGAGCAAAGCGTTCGGGTTTGCCGCCTGCTTGAAAATAACGGTAGGGGCTTAAACCTAACCGCCGAGGTTTTAAACGGTATTGACCGCCACACCACCGGCCCGCAGCCCAACACCTTAGAGGGGCAAATTGTTCGTATTTCCGACCGTATTGCCTACATTAACCACGATATTGACGACGCCGTACGCGCCGGCGTTATTGCCGAGACCGACATTCGCAGCGACATTCGCAATTACCTTGGCCGCTCGAAAAGCGAGCGAATTAACGCCATGGTAAAGGCCGTTATTTTTAACAGCATTGAAAACATTAAAATGGACCCCGACACCGCGCGCTATTTTGAGGAGCTGCACGCCTTTTTGTACGAGCGGGTGTACACCAACCCCGTAGCAAAAGGGGAGGAGAGCAAGGTAGGCGGCATTATTGAGGGGCTGTACCACTACTTTTTGCAGCACGAAAACGCCCTGCCGCAGGAGTACCAAAAAATTGCGGCCGCCGAGGGTGCCAACCGTGCCGTTGCCGATTACATTGCCGGTATGACCGACCGCTATGCCATTGATGTTTACGGCCGGTTGTTTATTCCCAAAGCGTGGGCCGGCACTTTGTAGCTTAGGCGCCTTGCCTACGGCGCACGCGTACGAAAACCGGTTTTAAAAATAGCAAAACCAAAATGTTTGTTTTAATTCTTTTATTTTAAGGTGTGCCGGGGGTTGAACCCTGCCAGCCAAAGCCGTGTGCTTTAGGCCGGCCAAACCGCACATTTGCAGGAGGTGATTAAAATTGCGTATTCCCGAATCGGTTATACAGGAGATTAAAGAAAAAAACCCCATTGAGGAGGTTATTGCCCCTTATGTACAGCTAAAACGGGCCGGGCGAAACCTAAAAGGGCTTTGCCCCTTTCACAGCGAAAAAACGCCCTCCTTTACCGTGTACCCCGAAAGCAGCTCTTACTACTGCTTTGGCTGCGGCGCCGGGGGGGATAGCGTTAATTTTATTCGCCAAATAGAAAATTTAGATTACATTGAGGCCTTAAAAAAGCTGGCCGACCGTGCCGGCGTGGTTATTCCCGAGGGGGATTATGACGACTCTTACGCCCAAATAAAAAAGCGAATTTTAGAAATTAACCGCGAGGCGGCACGATTTTACCACGCCTACCTGTTTACCCCGGGCGGCAAGTGGGCGTTAGATTACTTAACCGGCCGCGGCCTTACGGTTCAAACCATTCGGCATTTTGGCTTAGGCGTTGCGCCCGACGCGTGGGAGGAGCTTTTAAAGCACCTAAAATCCAAGGGTTTTCGTTTAACCGAAATGGAGCAGGCAAATGTTATTGTAAAGGGCAGCCGCGGCGGTTATTACGACCGCTTTCGCAAGCGCACCATGTTCCCAATATTTGATCTGCGCGGCAATGTAATTGGCTTTAGCGGGCGCCGCGCACCGGATGAGGAACGCGGCGGCAAATATGTAAACACCTCCGACACCGCCGTTTACAAAAAAAGCAAGGTGCTGTTTGGCCTTAACTTTGCCAAAAACTTTTGCAGCGAGCGCATTTTGGTGGTAGAGGGGAATATGGATGTTATCTCCTTACATCAGGCCGGGTTTGAAAACACCATTGGCACCTTAGGCACCGCCTTTACCGACGAGCACGCCCGCCAGCTGGCCCGTTACACCAAGGAGGTTGTGCTAAGCTTTGACAGTGACGCCGCCGGCCAAAAGGCCGTTGCCCGCGCCATGGAGGTTTTAGGCAAAACCGGGCTTTCGGTTCGGGTTATGGCGGTAGATGACGGCAAAGACCCGGACGAATACATTAAAAAAAACGGGTCGGAAAAATTCCGCGCAATTTTAGACGGCGCGGTGAACGAGGTGGAATATCGCCTGCACGCCGCCGCTGCCGGCCTTAACCTGCAAACCGACGATGGCCGCAGCAAATATTTAAACCGCGCCGCCGAGGAGCTTTCGCAGCTGCAGGACCAAATTGCGGCCGATTTGTACATTGGCAGGCTGGCGCAAAAATTTGGCGTTTCGAAAGAGGTTTTGGCCGCTAAGGTAGAGCAGCTGCGCAAAAAAAAGCACTTTGCCGGCCGGCAGGCCAAGCTGCGCGAAATTATTACCCCCCGCTTACAGCCAAACGCCGTAAACCCCGAAAAGCAAAGGCTGGCCCGCGCCGTTAACGCCGAGGAGGAAATTTTAGCCCTGCTAATTGCCCACCCCGATTATTTAACCCGGCAGCAGGATTTAGCGCCCCTGTTTGTTTCGGTTTTAAACCGGCGCGTTTTGCATAGCTTAACGGTCTGTGCGCAGCAGGGCGCGGCGTTTGATATTGGCTTTATTGCCGCCGATTACACGCCGGAGGAAATTGGCTACATTACCTCCCTTACTGCTAAACGCAGCGCGTTTAACAACCCGGCCGAGTCTTTTAAACAGTCGGTTCAAACGCTGCGGGAAGAAAACGAAAAACAACAACTGTCCCAAAGCGGCAGCCTTTCGCAAGAGCAATGGGCAGATGAAATAACAAAAATGATTAGAAGTAAAAAGGAGCACAACGGCAATGAGTAAAGAAAAAGCAAAAAAAGACGAGGCCCTGCTGGCAGACGAGTTAATTGACGCGGAGATTGCGGCGCAGGAGCCAAAGCCGGACGAGCCGCTGCCCGAGGAAACCGACGAAAAAGAGGAATTGGATGATATTGAAGAAGTACCGGAGGATTTAGAAACCCTTTCGGCCGAACCGCCGGTGCTGGATTTAGATTACGACGAGCCCACCGCCGACGAGTTAGAGGAAATTGACGCCGATAATTTAAGCGCCGACACTTCGGTAGACAGCGCCCTAACGCTGGACGACCCGGTAAAGGTTTATTTAAAAGAAATTGGCCGGGTGCCCCTGTTAAGTAACGATGAGGAAAAAGATTTAGCCATTCGCATTAGCAATGGCGACGATGCGGCAAAAAAACGGCTGACCGAGGCAAATTTGCGCTTGGTAGTTAGCATTGCAAAAAAATATGTTGGCCGCGGGATGCACTTTTTAGATTTAATTCAAGAGGGCAATGTTGGCCTTATAAAAGCGGTAGAAAAGTTTGATTATAACAAGGGCTTTAAATTTTCTACCTACGCCACCTGGTGGATTCGCCAGGCCATTACCCGCGCCATTGCCGACCAAGCCAGAACCATTCGTATTCCCGTACACATGGTAGAAACCATTAACCGTTTAAAAAAGGTGCAAAGCCAGCTGCTGCACGAAAACGGGCAGGAGCCCAGTGAGGAGATGATTGCCGAGCGCATGGAGCTTTCGGTAGAGCGGGTGCGCGAAATTATGCGTGTAGCGCAGGAGCCCGTTTCTATGGAAACGCCGATTGGCCCGGAGGAGGACAGCCGGTTAATGGACTTTATTCGGGACGAGGACGCCTTAGCGCCGGATGACGCCGCTTTAAAAACCATTACAAATGAGGATATTGACAGCGTTTTAAAAACCCTAACCTCCCGCGAGGAGCAGGTTATTCGCCTGCGGTTTGGGTTAAAAGATGGCCGCTGCCACACGCTGGAGGAGGTTGGCTCAGAATTTAAAGTAACCCGCGAGCGAATTCGCCAAATTGAGGCAAAGGCTTTGCGTAAGCTGCGCCACCCGGTTCGCAGCAACCGGTTTAAGGATAGGTAATTTCTTATGCTTTTAAACAGTGAAACCGATTACGCCATTCGCATTCTCTCCTGCCTTTCGGAGCAGGACACACGCATTGGCGCGGTAGAAATTTCTGAAAAAACCGGCGTTAGCCAGCGCTTTGCCCTAAAAATTTTGCACAAGCTGGTTTTAGCCGGGCTGGTTGGCTCGGTGCGCGGCAGCAAGGGCGGTTACCGTTTGGCCAAGCCCGCCGGCAGCATAACCCTGTTAGATGTTTTTGAAACCATGAACGGCCCGCTTTCGCTTAATCGGTGCCAGCTGGCGGGGGAGACCTGTACGCACCCCGAGGGCTATTGCCGGTATCGCGCCGTTTTTGCCGATATTACCTGTTACATTAAAAAAAAGCTTTCCGAAATTACGCTGAACCAAGACCCGCAAAATTTTAAGCTTTAGCCCCGGCCGGCCCGGCAGGGCGGCGCAAAAGGGCAGTTTATTGCTTATTTTGTTTAATAGCTTTGGGTGCAAAAGCCCGAAAAGCACAAAATTTTAGCACTGTTAAAATAGTTAGGATGTGAATTTTAAATGACCTTTACCTACAAACCAAGCGGTGTTTGTTCTACCGCTATTGAAATTGAAGTGCAAAACAACATTGTTCAGTCGGTAAAATTCCGCGGCGGCTGCTCCGGCAATACGCAGGGGGTAGGCGCGTTGGTTCGCGGTATGCCGGTAGATGAGGTAATTCAGCGGCTGCAACACATTCGCTGCGGCTTTAAGCCAACCTCCTGCCCCGACCAATTGGCGCAGGCGTTAATTGCCTACAAAGCAAAAGCAGGTGAGTAATTTGTGTCAGGATTATGATATGAAAATAGCGGGGGAAAAGCCCTCGCAGCAAAAAGAAGTAGAAAAAACCGATGTTTCCGGCTTTGAGGAGTACCCCAGAGAGGTTGCAAACGGCAACATTGAGCGCGCCAAAAAGCTGGGTGCCGCGCTGGCCGAGGCTTTTGTTGCCGCCGGGAATAACGATTGCTTTGACGGCGGCTGCCCCGGCGACAGCGACGAGCTGGATCGCCAAAAGCTGTTGCTGCTTTGCTTTACGGTTTTAAGCACGCTGGAAACCAAGTGCCCGGCGGTTTGCACCGTTAAAATTGCCAAGGCCGCGTTTTTTGACGCCCTGCGGGCTATTGACGCCGATTTGCCGGACCGCGCGACCGATACCGGCGCGTTTTCGTTCTACTATTTATCTTACCGGCGGGGCACCGAGGTAGACCGCCGTATTGGCCAAACCTTTGCCATGCTTTGCGCGCATGACGGCGACCCTATTTATCAGGAACTGGGGGAGGCTATTTACTGCTGGTTCTACTCGGTGGTAAACAAAAAAATTAAGCAGGCTGCGTTTGCGGTGCATTAAGGCCGCGCTGCGCCGGCCTGGTTTGGCGGGAATGTGTGAAACAGCTCATTCCCGCTTGTTTGCATATTGAATTTTGGGCTGCCGGGCTTTTTTAGGCTTTGCGGTTGGAAATTGTAACCTTTTTGTAATTTTTTTAACCGTTTTGTTAAAAAGGCCTTGCAATTCTACCTAAAATGCTGTAAAATATATAATGTTGAAATTTGTAGTTTGTTTATTAAAAATGCTTTTTTGCTAAAAAGTTTTGCTTTTACAGGCTAAAAAATAAGGAGTTGTAAAAAAATATGTCTAATCGGTTATTTCAGGGTATTGTTCACCAGATGAAAGACGCTATTGACCGTACCATTGGCGTAATGGATGAAAACTACACCGTAATTGCCTGCAGCGAGCTGGTTCGTATTGGTGAAACGCAGGAGTTTGAAACTTTTCCCATTGTTAGCGGGAACGAAGCGTTTGTGAGCGGCCGCTTTACCTACAAGCCTTTTGGTACGCCGCAGCACCCGGAATACACCCTTTTTGTAGAGGGGACAGATCCGCAGGCCGCAAAATACTGCGCAATTTTAGCGGTTGCCCTTTCCAACATTAAACATTTTCACGACGAAAAATACGATCGCGGCAACTTTATTAAAAATGTTATTTTAGATAATATTTTGCCGGGCGATATTTACCTAAAATCCCGCGAGCTGCATTTTACCAACGATGTTGCGCGCGTGGTGCTGTTAATTCGCATTACCTCCCACAATGATGTTTCGGTTTACGAGGTAATGCAAAACCTGTTCCCCGACAAGGCGCGCGATTTTGTAATTAACATTAGCGAGACCGACATTGCCATTGTAAAAGAAATTAAGCAGGACATTGAAACCAAGCACTTAGAAAAATTAGCCCGCAGCATTGTAGATACCCTTTCGGGCGAATTTTACACCCATGTTGTGGTTGGTATTGGCACCGTGGTAGAAAATATTAAAGACTTAGCCCGCTCGTTTAAAGAGGCTCAAATGGCCTTAGAGGTTGGCAAGGTGTTTGATACCGAAAAAGCCATTGTTAGCTACGATAACCTTGGCATTGCCCGGTTAATTTACCAGCTGCCCACCACCCTGTGCGAAACCTTTTTGCGTGAAATTTTTAAGCGTGGCTCTATAGAAAGCTTAGACCAGGAAACCTTATTTACCATTCAGCGCTTTTTTGAGAATAACCTAAATGTTTCCGAAACCTCGCGCAAGCTGTTTGTACACCGCAACACCCTGGTTTACCGGTTAGATAAAATTAAAAAAATCACCGGGCTGGACCTGCGTGAATTTGACCACGCCATTGTGTTTAAAATTGCCTTAATGGTTAAAAAATACTTACAGTCGAACCCCATTAAGTATTAAGCTTTAAAAACCCGTTACTACCGTTTTTAGGAGAAGTTTTTAAATGGAAGAACAAAATTTTTCTGCGGCGCAGGGTGCGGCAGATCAACGCCCGGTTATTGAGTTTAAGGGCGTTTCCAAAACCTATTTAACCGGCACCCACGCGTTAGAGGATGTGAACATTCAAATCCGGCAGGGGGAGTTTGTGTTTGTTGTTGGCGCTTCGGGCGCCGGCAAAAGCACCTTTATGAAGTTAATTATGCGGGAGGAAAAAGCCAACGCCGGCGAAATTTATGTAAACGGTTTTCGGCTTTCTACCATTCGTCACCGCGAAATACCAATGTTGCGGCGTACCATGGGTATAGTATTCCAGGATTTCCGCTTAATTCCCACCATGGATGTATTTGATAATGTAGCTTTTGCCATGCATGTTGTTGGTGCTTCGCCCAGTCTTATTCGCCGCGAGGTTGCCAAGGCGCTTAGCCTGGTTGGCCTGGGGCACAAGGCGCGCTCTAAGCCTGCCGAGCTTTCGGGCGGCGAGCAGCAGCGTGTTGGCTTGGCCCGCGCGTTAATTAATAAGCCTCGCTTAATTATTGCCGATGAACCTACCGGCAATGTAGACCCCAATATGTCGTATGAAATTGTAGAAATGCTGAACCGCATTAACGCGGCCGGCACTACGGTTTTAATGGTTACCCACGAGCATAATTTGGTTCGTGATTTTCACCACCGTGTTATTATGCTGGAAAACGGCCGCATTGTGGCCGATAACGCGGAGGGTGCCTTATGAAAATGCAAAGCGTAAAGTATTTAACAAACGAGGGCTTTAAAAATGTTTGGGTAAACCGCTTAATGTCGGTTGCCTCGGTTGGCGTTTTGGTTGCTTGCATGACCCTAATTGGCATGGCCATTTTGCTTACTAAAAATGTGGATAAAAGCATGAGTTCGTTAGAGCAGCAAAATGTTATTATGGCCTATTTTAACGATAAAAACTCGGTAGTATACGGCGACGCCGCAGCCATCGGCGCTTCCTCTACCGCTTCTAACGCCTCTCAGTCGGCCAATTCCTCGGTGCCCGATACGGCCTACCGTATTCACAACGAGCAGGAGGCTCAGGCGGTTTGCGACGCCATTCAAAAGCTGCCGAATGTTGCCTCGGTTGAATACATCTCCAGCGAAAAGGCGTTAGAAAATGCTAAGTCCACCGTGCTGGAGGATCAAGCCGGCGCGTTTGAGATTTTTGAGGAGGAGGGCGGCAACCCCATGTCGGCCGGCTGCCGAATTACCTTAACCTCTATGGATCAGTTTGACCAGACCATTGCCGCCATTAAAAATACCGAGGGCGTTTCCAATGTTGTTTCACACGGCGATCTGGCCAAAAAGCTTTCGGCCTTAAAAAGCGGCATTGCCATGGTTTGCTTTTGGATTATTGGCATTTTAGGCATTATCTCGTTGGTTATTGTTTCTAACACCATTCGGGTTACTATGTACAACCGCAAGTTAGAAATTAGCATTATGAAAGCCGTAGGCGCCACCGATTCCTTTATTCGGCTGCCCTTTGTTATTGAGGGTATGCTATTAGGGCTTATTTCGGCTGCTATTTCCGAGGGGCTGCTTTACCTTTGCTACCGCATTGCGGCCGAAACCATTAGCAGCGCCTTTACCATTTCAATTCCGTTTGGGCAAATGGCTTGGCAGCTGTTGGGCATTTTTGCCGCAATTGGTGTGCTGGCCGGCGCTTTTGGCAGCGCTATTATGATTAGCAAGTACCTGCGAAAAGAGGGCAGCGAGTTTAAAGCCCTTTAAGCAAACGGTAAAATTAGCGCCCAAAAGCTTTTAAGGGCTTTTGGGGTGTGGAATAATATTTTGGTTAAGAGCCTTAACACTTTATTAGGCTAATTATTTGGCTAATTATTAGGCTAAGGGCCTTAACCTACAATTGGCGGCCGGTGTTTAAACGCCAAAAGCTTTAGGCTATTGGCTAATTTAAAGGCCGGGTTGTTTCGGCAAACTAAAGCAAGCCTTTGCCCGCTTTAGCGCCGTAGAGTTTTGAAAGGAGCTTTTATGTTTAAAAAATTGTTTTCTCTGAAAAAATCGGTAGCAGTTTTATTAAGCGTTGTTCTGCTGTTTTCTTTAGCGCAAAGCTTTAGTACGGCTGCAAAATCCACTTCGCAAATGCGCAACGAAATTGCCGATTTAGAAAGTAAATCTAAACAGTTAGAAAGCAAAATTGCTCAACTAAAAAAGCAAAAGGCCGCGCAGGATGAAATTAAAGCGGCCCTGCAAGAGCAAATTACCGCAACACAAAGCGAAATTAACGCCTGCGTTAGCACCATTAACGGCTACAAGGCCGAAATTAGCGAATGCCAGAAAAAAATTGACCAAAAGCAAAAGGAAATTGAGGAAACCAAGTACACCTACAAAAAGCGTATGCGCTCTATTTCTATGAGCGGCAGCACCAATAACGACCTGTTGGTTTTAATGGATTCCTCCAGCTTTTCAGAGTATTTAGCGTTAAGCGAGGTTTCCAGCAAAATTTCCTCGCACGATAAAAAGCTGCTGAACGAAATTACCGAGGCCTTGGCCGTTATTAACGCCAGCAAGGCCGAAATTAACCAAAAGCTTTCGGCCCAAAACGATGTAAAAGCCAAGCTTGCTACCAAACAGGCCGCTTTAAAGGCACAGCAGTCTGAAATTAATAGCGTTATTAACTCTATTAACACCAACAAAGCCAGTTTGGAAAAAGAAAACAAATCTTACGAAAACGCTATTAACAGTCTTGAAAACGAAATTCAAAAGGCTTTAAGTGCGGCCAATAGCGGCAGCGGCGGAACCGCTACCCCGGTATTTACCAGCGGGCAGTTTACCTGGCCTTGCCCGGGGTACTACAACCTAACCTCTAACTTTGGTACGCGTTGGGGCCGTTTGCACGGCGGTGTAGATATTTCCAGCGCCGGCATTAACGGCAAGCCCATTGTAGCCGCGGCCGACGGCGTTGTTATTGCCGCAGGGTTTAACCGCGGCGGTTACGGCAACTGGGTAATGATCAATCACGGTAAGCACGGCGGCAACAATTTTGCAACCGTTTACGGCCACATGATCAGCTCCCCCTGCGTTAGCACCGGGCAAACCGTAAAGGCCGGGCAACACATTGGTAATGTTGGTTCCACCGGTGATTCTACCGGCCCGCACCTGCATTTTGAAATTCGCGTAAACGGCAACCGCGTAAACCCAATGGCCTATTTTAACCGCGCTAAATAATTTAATGTTTAAAATTTAAACCTAACCGCTGTGCTGCAGCCGGGCCTAACCTCTAACTTGTTTTAAGGGCCTTGCCCCAAGCACAGCGGTCTTGCTTTCGCTTGGCAAAATTTGTTTTTGTTGGCCTTAGGTAAGCAGTGGATTATTTCTGCTTACCCCCGGCCAATGGCTTTGGCCTGGGAGGTAATTGTTTGAAAGGATATTCCAAACCGTTTTTTAAAATAGAAAGCAGTGGCGCTAAAGTAATTGAAATGCCTAAAACCGTTACGCGGCGCAAGGCCGTTTTGTGCGCGGTTATTGCGGCGGTAACGGCAATTATTTTTACTTTGGCGGCGCTGTGGCTTTACCTTAGTAACAGCGCCTTTGGCCAAACCCTAACAAAGCTTTACGCGTTAAACCGACTGGTGCAGCAAAATTACACCGGCAGCGTTAGCTCCGAGAACTTAGACGACGCCCTGCTAAACGCCTATGTAGATACTATGGACGATAAATACGGCTTTTATGAGGGGGCAAAATCGGCCGAGGCGGTTGCCGATTCTTTTAAAGGCGAAAGCTACGGCGTTGGCATTACCGTGCTGTACGAAAAAGCCAACCACTGCCTTTTTGTTTACCGCGTTTTCGAGGGTGGCCCGGCCGAGCAGGCCGGCTTAAAGGTAGGGGACCGCATTACAGCGGTAGACGGCCAAACTGTTAAGGAGTTAGGCTACAAAAAAGCCGTTGCGGCCATTAAAAAGCAAAAAAACACCGCCGTTACCCTAACGGTGCTGCGCGGCAGCCAAACGGTGGAGCTAAAGCCCGTTTGCGTGGAGTTTACCGAGCAAACCGTTTTTTACCACCTAATTGGGCAAAAGGCCTACATTCAAATTACCGGATTTAACGACGCCACGGTAACCCAGTTTGAAAAAGCGCTGGCCTTTGCCAACACGCAAAAGGCAACCGGCCTGGTGTTTGATGTACGGGATAACGGCGGCGGTACGGTAGATTCGGCGGCAAAAATGTTAGATTTATTACTGGGCGAGTGCGATATTATTTCGGTAGAATACAAAAATCAGCCCAAAAAGGTTTTGTACCGCTCTAATAAAGAAAAAACAAATTTACCTATGGTGGTAATTGCAAACGGCGAAACGGCCAGCGCGGCCGAACTGTTTACGGCCGCCCTGCGCGACGCCGGAAACGCAAAAATTGTTGGCAACAACACCTACGGTAAAGGGGTTATGCAGCGCACCTACTTTTTTAACGACGGCTCCTGCGTGCGCATGACAGTTGCAAAATTTTACCCGCCCGGCGGCGTTTGCTTTGACCAAAAGGGCATTGATCCGGATGTAACCGTTACCTACACCACCGAGCAGCAAAACAATTACCACCTTTTAGGGGACGACGACCCCTACATTCAGGCGGCATTAAAAGCCTTTTAATACCAATTTTTGCAACCCTTTCAGCCGTTTTTTAAAAGCGGCTGTTTTTATACGGTTTAATTATTGTTTTGTACAAAAAATATGATGTTTTAACCATTTATTAGGGCAAAAATATACGGTATAATTGTTACAGTGAATAAATTTTAAATTGGGAGGCAGATGTATGCTGAAAAAAGGCATATCTATTTCATTAAGCTTGCTGCTGGCGGCATTGGTTTTTGTAAACCCTTTGCTGTTTTCGGCACAGGCCGAGGCACCGTTAAAGTTGACCCAGAATTTTGAAAGCAGATTCTCCGTTGCGGGGTGCGAAATTGTTTCGGATTTTGGCTACAACAGCAACGGCTCGCTGCACTTTAAAAATAATGTGCAAAACCAGTGGGCTAAGCTTTTTTACGGCACCGGCTTTGGCGGCGACGCTACGGGGCTGTACATTCAGCAAGGCAAAACCTACACGGTAAAATTCCAAATGTACATAAAAGCCTTGCAAAGCTCCGGCAGCTCGGCGGTGGTGCTGCAATATTTAACCACCAACAACAGCGGCTGGAACAACAATTCTAATGTAACTATTAATAAAGATAAAGGCGCAATTGATGAAAATGCTTCCTTTAGCATTTTGCCAACCTCTACAACTGGTACTTGGTTTACGGTTACCCGCAGCTTTAAGGCAGACCGTAATGCCTATTTAGGCCTTTATTGCTACAACACTGCCTCTGCCGGCAACAGCTACGCAGATGTGTATATTGATGATGTCCAGTTAGAGCAGCAGGCGCAAACCACCATTCATTTTAACACCAACGGCGGTAACGAGCTTGCCGACCTTTCCGGCAACGCCGGCACCACCATTGGTACGCTGCCCACCCCGGTTAAGGAGGGCTTTACCTTTGGCGGTTGGTTTGTAGATTCGGCCCTAACGCAGCTTTTTGAGCAGCAAAATTACCCGGAGCAGGATATTACCCTTTACGCTAAGTGGGAGAATACCGGCATTTACACGCAGGATTTTGAAAGCACCCTTTCGGTTGGTAGCGGTGCAGAGCTTTCTACCGCGCAGGCTGTTTCGGGCAGCTATTCACTGCATTTTAAAAAGGATTGCCCTAAGCCCGGAAACAGCTTTGTAGCTGTTTTTGGCAACAGGGGCGCAATCCAGAATTTGCAGGCGGGTAAAAGCTACCAGGTAACCTACCAGGTGTATGTAGAATCGTACTTAGACGGCAAGGTTCCGGTGCTGAACACACAATGCTTTCCACAAAACCAAAGTGCTTGGAACGCCGGCAATAAAACCCTGGCGCAAAAAAATTTAACCACGGTTGAAAAGGGCAAGTGGGTTACCGTTACTCAAAGCTTAACCCCGGCCGCAAACGGTTATTTGGGCTTTTGGATGATGAACACCAAGGGCGACGAATACAGCGAATACGCCAGCGTGTTTGTAGATGATGTAGTATTAAGCGAGGTAAACGATGTTACCATTACCTTTAACAGTAACGGCGGCAGCAGTGCTACCCCCCTTGTTGGCAGGCCGAATACCGAAATTGGCAACTTGCCCCAGCCGACCCGTGCGGGCTACTTTTTTGGCGGCTGGTATACCGAAGCCGCTTGCAGCACTCCCTTTACCAACACCGTATTCCCCAGCGCCAACATTACCTTGTACGCCAAGTGGGTATTAGATTTAACCGCTGGTTTGATGCAGGACTTTGAAACGCCTTACGCGGTAAGCGATTGTGAAATTACTAATTTAAAACCGCGAACCGGCAACAATTCGCTGCATTTTAAAAGCGACGCCCCTAAGCCCGGCAACGCCTTTGCGCGCCTGTTTGGGGATGCGAATACCGCCATGTACATTCAAAAAGGGCACGCCTACAAATTTACCTACTATGTATTTGTAGAATCGTATTTAAGCGGCAAAACCCCGGTGCTTTACACACAGTACTTTGCGCAGAACCAAAGTGCCTGGAACGCCAATAATAAAGTGGTCCAAACCCTTAATTTAACCAAAATTGCCAAGGGCGAGTGGGTAGAAATTACCCAGTTTATTAACGCCACGCAAGACGCCTATTTGGGCTTTTGGATGATGAATACTGACGGCCCTAATTACAGTGAATATGCCAGCGTGTTTGTAGATGACGCTGTTTTGATTGAAGTACCTACCGTAACGGTTAGCTTTCATACAAACGGCGGCAACGCCGTACAGCCAATTTTCGGTGCGTCGGGCTCGGCAATTGCTTTACCCAGTGCCGAAAAGCAGGGCAGCACCTTTGCCGGTTGGTACATTGATTCTGCCTGCAAAACGCCGTTTACCTCCGCGGTTTTCCCGGAACAAAATATTACCCTTTACGCTAAGTGGTACGAAAAAGGCGTTTGGCAGCAGGATTTTGAGGCTTACCAAAGCGGTTCGGGCGGCGGCAAGGTGTACACCACCGGCGGCGCTACCCGCTACCAAAAAACCGGCCCGAACGATACGAATGTTCACGGCGGCGAAGGCTCGCTTTATGTTCCGCCGGAAAACAACAGCTTTTTTGCTATGCTGTTCCCGTACGGGGAAAAGCTGGAAAAAGGGCGGCATTACAAAATCGAGCTTTGGTACAAAGTGTATGCCATGACCAACTCCGGCCAAATTCGCCTAACCTACCTTTCTAACCGGGATAACTGCACCTCTTGGGGCGAAAACAGCGTTAACCGCTACATGGACCTTGTAGATATTAACAGCAAAACCATTAACGAGCAAATGGGCGTTTGGCGCAAGCAAACCGTTTACTTTACCGCCGCTTATGACGCTTATGCCGGGCTTTACACCTGGGGCCCCATTGGCTTTTATTTAGACGATGTAACCATTACCGAAACCCCCGGTGTTACCGTTCGTTTTGAAACCAACGGGGGCGAGGCATTAGAGCCAGTTTCGGGTGCAATCGGCGAAAGCATTACCACCCGAATTCCCACGCCGCAGTGGGCCGATAAATCTTTTGGCGGCTGGTATTTAGACAGCGCCCTAACCCAACCGTTTTTAGAAACCACCTTTACAAAAAACATGACGCTGTACGCCAAATGGCTGCCGGCTGGAACCTGGTTCCAGGATTACGAGGCCTATGTTGCAACCGGTAACATGACCACCACGAATTTTGAGGTTTACAAAAAGCAGAATAATAACGACACCAATGTGCACGGCGGAAATTATTCTATGCACCGCAAAATTCAGGATAGTAACTTTTCTGTTTTGTTCCCGTACGGAAGCAAGACTACCGCAGGGGATATGTACCGCGTTGAATTTTGGCTAAAGCTAAACAAGTTTGTTACAAACGGTGAAATTCGCTTAACCTTTTTGGAGGACAGTAAGCGCAGCACCAGCTGGACCGATGAGCGTCGTGCTACGATTATTTATTCCTTTACGGCCAGCAATCAAGAGTCTATTCAAACCGGCAGCTGGAAAAAAGTTTCAATGGTATTACCTATTGATTACGACTGCTACTTAGGGCTTTACTGCTGGGGCGGTATGGATTTTTACATTGATGATGTTACCGTGACCCGCCTGCAGCCCGGCCTGCTGGAAAGCAATATTGATAACACCTACGCGCAGACCCTGCACAACGAGGTTTTACACACCGCGCAACCAATTACCGCATTAACCCAAAAAACAAGCCAAAAGCAGGTTATTCCCTTTAACCTTTTAGGCTCGGGCGACTATGCGCTTTCTGCCACGGTGAACGACGCAACCGGCGGCTCTTATGTTGCGCTGGCTTGGGATAAGGACGGTAACAATCTGCTTGCCGGCACCAAAATTACCGCCGGCGAAAGGCAGGCAAACCGCATACTGTTAAATAAAACCGGCTTAATTTATTTGGTTATTTACAACGGCGCGGGCGCAGGTGCGTTTAGCGATGTTACCTTAGCAAAATACGAGGCCATGCAGCTGGATAAATCCTTAACCGGATTTTTAAATCAGCCCAATTACGCCAGCGCCGATGACGCGCCGGAGCTAACCTCAATTTTAGCTAAAATTAAGGCCTCCAGCAGCTATTTTAATCAGGAGGAAGTTGCCGACGGCGAAACCCCGGCAACCGGCGATGTTGGCGTTTCTACCATTGCTGTAATTTTGTTAATGCTTGCAAGCGCGGCATTACTTGTTTTAAAATTTAGAAAGGCAGGTGCGGCACATGAATTGTTTTAAAAAGGCACTTTGCTTGTTGCTGGCCTTAGTTTTATTACTTTGTGCCGCCGGCTGCAATAGCAAAAAAAATAATACCGGCAAAAAGAAAAAGAATTCTTCTAAAGGCGCTGCCTCTGAAATTTCCAGCGAGGTTTCGTCTGAGGATTCTACCGCAATAGACGACGAGGACTGGGAAGACCCCGTGGATGACGACGATGATGAGGAGATTGAAGATCCTGACGAGGAAGTTTTTTTAGAGGCCAACCTTAAATTAAACAATGCCTCTGCGCCTTTACAAAGCAGCTTTTTAGGCTTTAACGCCGTTTACCACGCTTACACCTTCCGTAGTGATAAATACCACCGTCAGCACAGCGAGCGTACTGCTCAGGCCGAGCTGGACGCCGCAAAGAAAAGCGGTATTCACATTGCCAGAACTTATTTTGATTCCCAAATGCTTTGGGACGCCGCCCGCAAAAAGCTGGATTACGACAGCGACTCTATGCAGGCGCTTTACCGCTGGTGCGGGGAGCTGAAAAAGCGGGATATTGATGTTTTGGTAAACTACTGGTACGCTTTCCGCGAAATATACGGCGAATATTTTGGCGCTGACCACGCGAACAAAAAGAACACCTATATTAAAGGGTTAAAGCCGGAGTCAATTTATGTAGAGGGCGATGTGCCGAAAACAATTGATAATTTTGCCAACCTAATGGTTGAATTGGTTCGTCAGCTGCAGGCCAGGGGCTACACCAACGCAAGGTACCTTTCGCTTTCTACCGAGCCGGGCTTTACGGCGTACGAGTACAACGGTATTACCGACCCCGCCAAGCTGGCCGAAATTTACGCCAAAGAGTATTTGGCCTACGCCAATGTGGTTAGCAGCAAGCTTAAAACGGCCGGGCTGCGTAACGCCGTAACCATTATGGGTCCGAACGAGGGCGCCACTACCACCAACGGCGGCTACATGATGAAAGCGGTGTACAATTTAGATAAGGAAGGTGCCACCGACCTGTATTCCTCTCACTCTTATTACAATAATATTGATATTTTAAACGATAATTTTGATTATTGGGACGAGGATATTAAGCTGAAATTGCAAAACTTTGGCGGCGGGAAGGATAAGTTTGTGTTCGATGAATACAACTACGGTCAGGGCAACGCCTTAAGCTGGCGCCGCAACAACGCTTACTTTGGTACGCAAATTGCGCTGCAGCAAATGGCTGTTTTGCAAAACGGGTTAAAGAGTTCTTTTATGTGGACTCTATTTGACCAAAAATGGCCGGATTCTAACAGCAACAACACCTCTGATTCGTGGGAAAACGGCGTGCATTGCTGGGGCCTATTGCCAAACTACATTGCAGATAGCCAACCGCACCCGGGCTTTTACGCTTTTCAGTTAATTGCCAATTATTTAGGGCAGTCCGGCTCTAAAATTTACGGCTGTAATTATGGCTCTGCCGCCGGACAAAGCATTTACTGCGTAATGAGCGAGGCACCGGACGGCTCGGTAGGGGTTGCCTTGGTTAACGCCAACGCCGACCGTGCAGCGGTTACCGTTAATTTTGAAAAAGCTTTGGGTAAAACCCTGTATCGTCACGAATTTGACCCGGCTGCTATTTTGAAAAACGAAAGTAACAATATTTTGCCGGTTTCGGCCAAAATCAGCAATTGCAAAACCAGTTTTGAGGATATTTTACCCGCTTACGGCGTAACCGTTTACACCACCCAAAAATAATAATTAAGCAACCCGCAATAAAGGCCAAAGCTGCTTTTATTGCGGGTTGCTGTTTATATTGTTGCTGTTTTATCAATTGCTGTTTTTGTTGTAGCATTATTGGTTGCTGCTTTTATTGTTGTTTAATTGGCTGCTATTTTTGGCTGCCGGGCTTGCCGGGCAAAATTACCTTTTAACTCCAACCGCTGCGCAAAGCCCCTGCAGGCAGCAGCTTTGACACTTGGGCGCTCGTGCGGTGCAAACGGCACGGCCGTGCAGCACGGTGCGGTGGCAAAATAGGGCAGAGTCTTTAGGTGGCAAGAGCGCCCGCATGGCGGTTTCTACCTTTTTTGGGTCTTTGCTGTTTACTACGCCAAAGCGGTTGCAAAGGCGAATAAAATGGGTGTCGGCCACTACGGCCGGCTGCCCGTAAACATCGCCCATAATTAAATTGGCGGTTTTTCGGCCAATGCCGGGCAGGGTAATTAGCTGCTCTAAGCTGTTGGGCACCTCGCCGCCGTATTTGCTGCAAAGCTCTTGCCCTAATTTAACTAAATCGCGCGCCTTGGTGTGGTAAAGGCCGCAGGTTTTAATTAGGCCCTCTACCTGCTCTACGGTTGCGTTGGCAAAAGCTTTTGGCGTTGGCAGCGCCGCAAACAGCGCCGGGGTAACTAAGTTTACTCTGGCGTCGGTGCATTGTGCCGAAAGCCGGGTGGCAACCAAAAGCTGAAACGGGGTTTCGTATTCTAACGAGCAGCGGGCGTTGGGGTAGGCCGCTGCCAGCGCTTCTACAATTTTTAGCATGGTCTGCTTTTTTTGGGCTTGGGTCATTTTAAAACCTTCTTTCAATGCAATTTTACAGGAAAATTGCAGTTTTGTCAACCAAAAAGCTGCACCGGTAATACTTTACAGCGGTGCAGCAAAACAAACAAAGCTTTAATAAAATTAGCGTTATAGGCAAATGCCGGTTTTAATTAAGAAAAAGCCAAATTTAAAAAAGAAAAGGGGCCGGCTTTAAAAAAGCAAACGCCGGTTTTTAAAAATGGCCGGTTTTAAAAGGAACATAAGGCCGGTTTTAACTAAGGCAATGGCCAATTAAAAAGCAAAAGGCCGGTTTTTTGGCAAACCTTTAGGCTTAAAATTTAATTTTTTTCGCCAAAAGCAAGGGCGGCAACCTCCTCGGCCGAAACGCAGTTATAGTCGCCCATAACGGTGTATTTCATGCTGCCGGCCGCAACGGCAAATTCAATAATCTGCTGCGGGGTATAGCCGCTTTTGGCTGCGTAAATAAAGCCGCCGCAAAAGGCGTCGCCGCCGCCAATGCGGTCTACCGCGTTAATTTCGTACCGCCGGCTAAAGTAAAAATCGGTGCCGTCGTACAGCATGGCTGCCCAATCAATTTGCATGGCAGCGTACGACCGGCTGTTGGTAATGGCAACCAGCTTAAAGCCAAACCGCTTTTTTAGCTCGGTTGCCATTTGGCGGTAGCCCTCGTTCGGTTCGGCCCCTTCTTTGGGGGTAATGCCAAACATATCCTGCGGTTCGTCCTCGTACGCAAAGCAAACATCAACCAGCGGCATAAGCTCGCTCATAACGCGGTTGGCCTTTTCTCGCGGCCAAAGGGCCTCGCGGTAGTTTAAATCGCAGCTAACCGTAAGGCCAAGGCTGTGGGCAGCCTTACAGGCGGCAAGGCACATAGCTGTGCAATCCTCGCTTAACGCGGGGGTAATGCCGCTAAAATGGAACCAATCGGCACCGTTAAAAATCTCTTGCCAGTTAAAGGTGTTGGCCGGCGCGGTGGCAATGGCCGAAAGGGCCCTGTCGTAAACAATGCCCTGCTTGCGGTAGGCAGCGCCCTTTTCAACAAAATAAAGGCCTAAGCGGCTGCCGCAGCGGGCAATGTGGTTGGTAGCAACGCCGTACCGCCGCAGCGAGTTTAAGGCCGCCTGCCCAATTTCGTTTTGCGGCAGGGCGGTAATGTGCTCGGCCGGCTGGCCGTAATTGCAAAGCGAAACCGCAACATTCGCTTCGCTCCCGCCATAAACGGCCGAAAAGCTTTCGGCCTGTAAAAAGCGTTGATTTTGCGGCGTGGTAAGCCGCAGCATAATTTCCCCAAATGTTACAGTTTTTTTCATTATTTTACTCCTTTGTTTCACAATGCGAAACTGTGTTTTATTTTTATGCTTTTATTATAACAAACCCCGCCAAAATGTCAACCCTTATTTTTCTAACATTCGGCGTTGTGTTTTGCGGGGAATTATGCTATACTGATGTTGTTTCAACCGGCAGGAAAAAACTGCCCCAAGCAGGCTTCGCTTTGGCGTTTATTTTTTAGGCGGCAAGGCGCAAAATTGCCGTAAAGCGTTTGCCTTGCGGCAAATAAGCAAAGAGCAAAAAAATAATCAGGCAAAACTGTATGGTGTTCGGCTTAGGTAAAAGTAGGGGGAATTTTATGCAACAAGAAAAAACAGTACAATCGGTTGCGCGCTGCTTTGCGCTTTTAGAGCAATTAGCGCAGCGGGGCAGTGCGGCCGTAACCGAGCTGGCAGCCGCTACCGGGCTGCACAAAGCAACGGTACACCGCCTGCTTGCTACTTTGCAAGAGCTGGGCTATGTTCGCCAGGCGGGGCAGGGCGGGCCGTACACCCTAACCCTAAAATTGCTGCAGCTTTCCTCCGGCTCGCTGCAGTGCTTTAGCCTGCGCAGCCGGGCCGAGCCGTTTTTAAAAAAGCTGGCTGCCCGCTGCGGCGAAACGGTGCATTTAGTGGCCCGCGAGGGGGATAGCATTGTTTATATAGATAAATTTGAGGCGCCAAATTCTGCCGTGCGGCTAAGCTCCCGCGTGGGGCTTTCGCTGCCGCTTTGGCGCACAGCCGCCGGGAAAGCCCTGTTGGCTGCGTTGCCATCGGCCGAGGCCGAGGCGGTTTTTAATCGCGCAAAGGCGGCAACCGACCAAAACGCCTGCCCGCTTGCAAAAGCCGATTTTTTAAAGCAGCTGCAAACGGTAAGGCAGTGCGGCTACGCGTTAGATAACGAAGAAAACGAGCCCGGCGTGCGCTGTGTGGGCGTTGCGCTGCCGCCCTTGCCCGGCGTTTTGCCCTACGCCGTTAGCATTTCGGCCCCGGCGTACCGCTTTACCAACGACCTGCTGCCCGAAAGGGTAACCCAGCTGCAAAACACGGTTGCCGAAATTTTAAAGCAATAGCGCCGGTTAAAACAATTTAAAAATGTAGGTTTGTCAATGATGTGTTACAAAAATCAGAAAACTTCGCCGTTGGATAAA
>CABQLY010000022.1 GCA_902465155.1 uncultured Oscillospiraceae bacterium
TTTCAAGGTTCGCCGCGCCCCGTTTTTTAGAGCGCCCAATTATAATACCACATCTATCCCCCCTTGTCAAGAACTTTTTTTGCGTTTTTTAAAAAATTTCTTTAAAAAGTTTTATGCTTGCCGTTTTTGCGACAAATTAAGGCCAAACTGCACTTTACTAAAGCCGGACTAGCGCCAAAAAAGGCCGCCAAATGGCGACCTCCCCAAAAAAACAAACGGCGTTTTACCAAACAATTTGTGCTTTTACCGCAAACTGCGCTTTACATTATATATATGTACCGATAACATTCTGCCCCGGCGGCTATTCGGCAATGGCAAAGCGTTTATCATACTCGTTATAATAGCGGTCAAAGCTTTCGGTGTGGGCCTGCTTTAAAGAGTTTAAGTAGGCGTGGGTATCAAATTCATCCTGCGCCAGTTCAATCATAGCAACGGCAATGTTAGAGCAATGGTCTGCCACACGCTCACAATTGTTTAGCAGGTCGTTAAACGCAAAACCGTGATCCAGCGTACATTCGCCCCCCTGCACCCGCCGAATGTGCCGCAGCTTAATGCGGTCGCACATATTGTCAATAACCTCCTCCAGCGGTTCTACCCGCTTGGCTTTGGCAAGGTCATTTTCAGCAAAGGCGTCGGTCGTAATAATTACAACCTCGGAAACGGCCGAAAGCAGCACGGCTAAATCGTCCTGCGCGAATTTTGAAAACACCAGCTTTTTTTCGTACAGCTCGCGGGCGGTGTTGGCAATATTAACGGCGTGGTCGCCAATACGCTCAAAATCGCCAATGGTATGTAAAAACCGGGAGATCATTCGGCTTTGGGCCGGCGTTAGCTCGGCGCCGGTTAGCTTTACCAAATAGGTGCCAAGCTTGTCCTCATACCGGTCAATAATCTGCTCTTTATTTTGTACCTTTTTGTAGCTGTCCTCACTAAAATTGCTTAACAGCGCAAAGGAGCGGGCCAAATTTTTACGCGCCTTGCGCGCCATAGAACATACCGCGTGGTTGCTTTGTTCAATAGCAATGGCCGGGTGCTGCAAAAACCGCTCCTCCAGCCGGTCAATCTCGGCCACCTCGGCGGCGTCCTCGGGGTCCTCTTTAAAAATAAAGCAAACTATTTTTTCTAAAAGGCCAATAAACGGCATAAGCAGCAGCACGGTTAAAAAACGGAAAAGCGTGTTGAGCAGCGCAATGCCCACGCTGTTTAAAACGGTAGAAGTAAACGAAAAGTGAAAAATGCCGTTAACCGCGTAAAAAACGGTTGCAATAATTACAACGCCTAAAACATCTATTAATAAGTACACAAATGCAGTGCGTTTGCCGTTTACGCTGGCCCCAATTGCCGAAAGCAGCACCGGCACCGCCGCGCCGATTGCAATACCCATGATGATGGGCAGCGCAACCTGAAAGCTGACTGCCCCGGTTACGGCCAGCGCCTGCAAAATGCCAACGGCGGCCGAGGCGCTTTGCAGCACACAGGTAAACAGCAGGCCTACTAAAATGCCCAAAAACGGGTTGGAAAAGGAGGTTAGCACGCTAATGAAGGTTGCGCTCTCCCGCAGGGGGACAACCGAGCCGCTCATGGCGGTAATGCCCGTCATTAAAACCGCAAAGCCCATTAAAATGTTGCCAACCTGCTGCGTGGTACGGTTTTTGCAAAACATTCGCAAAATAATGCCAACCACCGCAATAACGCCGGTAAGGGTGGCGGTGGAAAACAACTCGACCCAACCGCTGCCGCCCGAAAGCTCGGAAAGGCAGATGATCCACCCGGTTATGCTGGTGCCCAAAATTGCCCCCAGCACAATGCCAATGGCCTGCTTTACTTTCATCATACCCGAATTCACAAAGCCAACCACCATTACCGAGGTGGCCGAGGAGGACTGAATTACCGCGGTAACACCGGTGCCAAGCAGCACGCCCTTTAACGGCGTGCTGGTAAGCTTGTACAAAATAAGCTCCAGCTTGCTGCCGGCCACATTTTTTAATCCATCCCCCATTAAGGACATACCAAACAAAAACAACGCAATGCCGCTTAACAGCTCTATAACATTTGAAATAGACATGAGATCACCGTTTGCAAGTTTTTTATAGACCGGCGGGCGCCAAGCGCTGCCAAACCGCCCTGCGAGGCTAACAAAATCTACCTTTTAAGTATAACACACCAAAACCGGTAATGCAACAGCTAAAAGCAAGAAAGCCGCCAAACCGTTTTAAAAGCAACAGCCAAGCTGCGCCGAAAAATTGCGGCGGCCGACTGCAGATTTTGTTACAGCCGGCCGCCGCACATTACACAAGGAGCTAAGCGGTTTTTTCGTTTTTGGGGTGCTGCGCCATAAGCAGCACAAAAAACGGATAGAGCATGAAAATAGGCAAAATATATCTAAAGTTGCTTACCGGGCCTAACAAGTAGGTTGCCCAAAGCAAAAGGGGCAGCACAAGATTTAACAACCCGCGATAACGCTTTTTAAAAATAAGCCAAAACGCGGTAAACAACATGGCCCAAATTGGCGTAGAAATTGAAAAAAGGTTTGAAATAACCGGGAGCTTTTGAAATGCGCTGTAATTGGCAACCTTTTCGTACCGGCTGTACAAAAACGGCAGCTTAGAATTTCGCCGCACACTGTAATATTCGTTAGAGCCGGCTAAGGTTTCTATGTAAATTCTTTTTGCGTACGGATCTACAGAGTCGGCGTCCATATACCAGTACGGAATGTTCAGTTCCAAAAACGCGGTAATATACTCCTTTGGATATTTTAAACCCAGCTTTAACCAAAACTTTATAAAATCCTTTTCCTTGCCAATGTTTTCATTAAATTTATAGGAGCATTTAACCGGGTCGGCAAAACGGGGATTATAAAGCTTTTTTAATTTGCGATAATCTAAAAACTGATTGATTTTGCCAACCTCCTTCGGGGTCAGCTTTTTTTCGTTCCGAACAACAACCAAAGCAATTTGCTGAACCGGCACGCTAAACATTTCACGGCTGTTCCCTCTTTTTACCTTAAGAGCGGCAAAAACCGGGCCGTTTATAAGCAAAAACGCGGCAAGTGCACCGGCCAGTACGGCCGTAAGGCGCAGGCGGCAGCCTTTAAAAAACAGCAAAAACACCAAAGCGGCAACCACAAAAACATAAATTGCGTTGTTGCGAAATAAGCAGCTAAGCAACACGCTGAACAACAACGCCGTTACCTTGAGCGGGCTTTTAAAAAAAGCTTTTCCAACACAAAAAGCGTGGTGCAGCAACAAAGCGGTGCACCCAAAAAACACCGAAAATAAAACATCTTTGGTAGGAATGATTGAAAAAATTGCCAAAACGGGGTTTAGCGCAAACCAAACAACACAACAAAGAAACGCCTTTTGGCTTTTGCCTTTAACATAGCAGCAAAAAAAGGCAAAAAAGGCCGAAACCACCAGCATTTGCAGCAATGCGTACACCGTTACGGCCTGCAGGTGAAAAACGCCGCTAAGCTTTAAGCAAAGCTGCCACAAAAAGGTGTGCAGGGGCGGGTGAAATTTGGTAAACGCCGTTTTGCCCAGCGCCTGCGCGGTTTGCATTTTCATATCGTACGAATAAATGCCGGGGTAATACGCCAACAGGCAAGGGATGTAAAACAAAAAAATAACGCCCCACAGGCTAAAAAACAAGGCCGCGGGCTTTACCCCCCCAACTCCTACTTTCCGGGTCGGGGCGTTTTGGCCCGCCAAAGGCCGGCTTAAAAAGTTTAAAAGCAACGCCAAAAAGGCGCCAATTACCACCCAAAGGCCAACCAGCATTAAAAGCGTTAGCAAAACACGGTTAAAATTTTTGTAAAGGGTGCTTAAACCGTGCGTTTCGTAAACCGCTTTGCCAACTACGGCAACCGCCGCGTAAACCGCCCCGCCGAGGCAGGAAAGCTTTTTTACGCGTTCTGGCAACAAAGCGGCCTTTTGCAGCGCCAAATAAACAAAGGCGCAAAAAACAACCGTTAAAAAGCTTTGCCGCACTAAGCTGCTGCCAGAAAAGTAGTAATTTGCAACTCCGGCGGCACCGCAGTAAGAAAGCGCAAGCCGGCAAAAAATAATACCGGCTTGCGGTGAAAACATTTTTTGAAATTTATTTTGCATTAGCATCTTGCTCTTTCTCCTCTAAAAACACCTTACGCGTTACAAAATTAAACAGCATTACAATTGCCGTTACCGCAAGCTTTGCAATTTGGTAAGGAATGTGGACCAGATCTACAAACAGCCACATAAACAGCTGGTTCAGCCCCAGGCCAATAACACTTAAAATAACAAAAATAACAAACTGGGTGCGCTTTTTCATGTTAGCCTTGGCCGCAAAAACAAAGTGCATACTAAGCAGGTAATTTACAATTACCGAAACCGAAAAGGAAATGCTGCAGGATATTAAATAATTTACCCCTGCAAGCTCGGTAAGCAGCAGCATAATGCCGTAATCAATTAAAAAGCACAAAAAGCCCACCGCGCCGAACTTTACCATTTGCAAAATTAGTTTTTTCATTACTTAGCCTTTTCTTCTTTCATTAGCTTGTTATAATCCTGCCTGGTGTGAATCAGCTGCATTTCAAAATCGTGCCGATTTTTTTGCGTAAGGGTAGAAAGTATTAAGCCGGAGAAAAACGCTTGAATAGCCGCTAAAATTACAAAGCAGCTAACAATTAGGGTAGGAATTTTTTCTACCAAGCCGGTTTTAATAAAGGTAACCAGTACGGGAATAAAAAAGGCCAGGCCAATAATGCAAAGCACCGCCGCCAAAGCGGAAAAGAACTTTAACGGCTTGTAGTTTTTGTACAGCTTGGTAATTGTTTTTAACACTTTAAAGCCGTCGGAGTAGGTGTTCAGCTTAGATTCGCTGCCCTGCGGACGGTCGCGGTATTCAATGACAACATTTTCTACCAGCATATTCTTATCAATGGCGTGAATGCTCATTTCGGTTTCAATCTCAAACCCTTTAGATAAAACCGGAAAGGTTTTTACAAACTGGTAGCTAAAGGCACGGTAGCCGGTCATAATATCTTTAATATTGCTGTGGAACATTGAATTGATGCAGCCGCGCACCAGCGTGTTGCCAAAGTTGTGAAACGGGCGTTTATTCTCGGTAAAATAGGTGGAAGAAAGCCGATCCCCTACCACCATATCTACCTGGCGGTTTAAAACCTTGTCTACCATCTCGCGGGAGAATTCTGCCGGGTAGGTGTCATCCCCGTCGGCCATAATGTAACACTCGGCGTCAATTTCGCGAAACATTCGGCGAATAACGTTGCCCTTGCCGGCTTTGTACTCGTAACGCACAACCGCGCCGGCCTCGCGGGCCAAATCGTCGGTGTGGTCGGTAGAGTTATTGTCGTAAACATACACTACCGCCTCGGGCAGATATTTTTTAAAATCGGTTACAACCTTGGCAACCGTTTTGCTTTCGTTGTAGCAGGGAATTAACACCGCAATTTTATCCACAATAACACATCCTATTATTTTAAATACAGCATTGGCAAGCAATTTGCAACGGCAGCAAGCGCCAAAAGCCGAACCCGCCGTTTTGGCATTTTTTGCGTGCAAATTTGCCCACTATTTGCTTACAAAATTCAGTATATCATATTGTTAAAGCTCTGTCAACAAGCCGGGCCAAAAATACCTTACGGTGTTTTGGGGCAAAGCAGATAGCAATTGCTTGCTTCAAAGCTTTTTTGGTAGGTAACGCCGTGCCATTCAAATTCGCCGTTTTCCGGCAGGTCGGCCACCCAAACAATGCAATCCGGCACAAAGGCTTTGTCGTCGTACCTTTCGGTTTCGTTGTACCCGCCGCCGGCAACATCCTCAATTCTTTCTACCCCCGGGCACATAGGCCAAAACGGGTAGCTGTACTGCCCGCGCACAATGTAAAGCCCCAGGCTTTTGTAATTTTTTAAATTAATTTCGTTAATCAGCTCGCTGTAAACCTCGCGCTGGCTGCCGTTGTTGGTAAAATAGCCGGCCAGCTGCCCGTTTTGCTTGCGGGCTAAATTGGCGTGGTAATAGGCTTGGTCTATTCCGCTAAACAGGCAGGCAACCGCCAAAACGCCAACCGCCCCGTTTTTCAGCGCCGCCCGATTTTGAAACATTTTTTGCAAAAAGTAAACAATAAACGGGCAAAGCAGGGTTAAAAAGCCAATTTCGTACCGGGTTTCAAACCGCTCCCAGCGCAGCACCGTTAGCAGCCCCACAAAGGCCAAAAAGCTGCAAATTAGGTAGTAAACGCAGCCCCTTTGAGCTTTAGGGCCACGGTTTTTAAGCTTTTTAATAACAAAGTAAACCTCAACGGCGCACGCCGCCAAAAACAGCCAAACAATTAAAGGGTTCACGGCTGTGTCGTGCCCGTAATCCGGCATTTTGGGTAAAAGGTAGGGGTGCCCGTCCTCAGATATGGCAGGGTCGTTGAGCGGCACCCTTAACAGGGCGCTTACCTTGTTTACGCCCTTGTAAAGAAGGTTAGAAAGCCAGCCAAATTGCACCGTTGGCAAAGTAAAGGCCAGGTTTTTAAAAAAGTTTACCAATAAATAGGCCGGGTTTAGGGTGCCAACCAGCTGCCGGGCCCCGGTAGTGCCGGAGGCGTAAGCGTTAAAGGTTGCAAAGTTGTGCAAAAGCTCGGGCAGCACGGTTAAAACGGCCGGCACCACCGTAACCCCCAAGGAGGAGGCTAAAACCGAAAATTTATCTTTTGCTTTTAGGCGAACGGCAACCAGACCCACCGCAAAAACGGCCATTGCAATGCACACCGAGGGCTTTGTAAGGTAGCCAAACGCCCCGCTAAGCCCTACGCAAAGCAGCCGCACATACAAAAGCTTTTCGGCCTTTAGCTGCTCGCAGGCCGCCAGCCTTAAACACTCGTAAACAAAAATCATTAGCCACAGCGTAGCCAAATGGTCTACCTGCGTGGTAAAGGCCTCGGCAAACGCAATTGGCATAGAAAAGTACAGCAGCGCCGCAACAACGCGCCAGCTTTTTTGCAGCCCCAGCCGGTCGGCAATTTTGTAAACAAAGTAGCCGTTTAGCAGGTAAGAGGCCGCCTGCAGCAGGTTAAACAGCCGGTCGCTGCCGGTTAATAAATACTCGTGCAAATTAAAAAACTCGGCAAGCGGAGGGCTGCTGATACGCCGCACATCATTGGTAAAATAGTGCGCAACGCTTTTGTTTTGCGCCCAGCTCATAATACGCGGCAGGTGGTAACGCATAGAATCCCAATTGTAGGTAACCGTGTAAATGCTAAGGACAACTACGCAAAGCGCAAAAATTACCGCCAACACCCCGCCGGCCGTAACCCGGGCGGGAAAAACCGCCCGCAGCAGCCCCGGGTATTCGCCAAGCCGCTTGCAGCGCCGGGCCGCTAAAACGGTACCCACAAGGCCCGCCGCCGCAAAAACGGCCCAGCAGCCTAAAACGCCCCAAAAGCTAAGCGCCAAAAAAGCCGATAACACCTCGGTTACCGCGTACAAATAAAAGGTGGTACCGCAAAGCGAAAAAATAAAGGCCTGTACGGTACTCTCCTGCCCCAAAGCCGCCAAGGGCCGCAGCAGCAGTTTAAAAAAAACAAAATACAAGAGCACAGCTAAAATAACAAAAAGCACAAAACGCTCCCCTTCCTAAAAAAATAAAAGCCAAAATATTGTAACATAAATCCAAAAAATTGTCAAACGCCGGCAAGGCTACTCTACCTTAATTTCGCGCCCGGTGTAAAGGGCGTACAGGTAACATTCCTTTACCGGGAGCTCGTACATTTTTTCTACCGCGCGGCAGTAAAGCCGCAGCTGCTCGCGGTAATGGCTAAGCAAAACGGCATCGTCTTTAATACGGTCGGTTTTAAAATCCAGCACCACAATGCCGTCCGGCTCAAAAAACATACAGTCAATAGCCCCTTGCACCATAACCGGCACGCCTTGCAGCTCGGGCGGCAAACCCTCTTGCAGCTCCCCGGCCGGAATTTCCAGCATAAAGCGTTTTTCACGCAATACGGTTTGGGCCTTAAAAATGCGGCCAAACAGCGCACTGTTAAAAAATTGCTGCGCCTTAGCGGGTTCAATGCTTTCGGCCTCGGCCAGGGTTAAAAACTCCTGCTCGTACAGGCGCTGCACCTCCCCCAAAACATTTTGCGGGGCGGTTTTAAAGTTTGCAAATTGCAAAAATTTGTGAAAAGCGGTGCCCCGCTCGGCAGGGGTAAGCCCACCGGCCGAAAGAAAAGCCGGCCGCGCCGTGGCGCAGTAGCTGCGCGCCGCTTTTTGGTGCGTTAGCTGCGAAACCGAGGTTTTAACCGAAAGGCTGTGCAGCGCGGTAAAGGGATATTGGTAAGAAACCGCCTGCTGCAGCGCCGCTAAGTATTCGGGGTTTGGCGGTACCTCGGCCGCCGGCGGCAGCTCGGCCGGCTCGGCGGGCTGGTAGCTAAACTGGCGGTAGCGGTAAAGCTCGCCGGGCGGGCAAAGCGCCGTAAAGGCCAGCACCCAGCTGCCAAAGCTGTTGCCCTCTAACACCTTTTCGGCGGGCAGGCGGCCGAAAACGGCGGTTTCGGCCAGCTCCTCGGCTTTTTGCTTTTTCTTTTCAAAGGCGGTGTCGCACAGCTGCAAAACCAACAGCTCCTCGGCGCGCGTCATGGCAACATACAAAAGGCGCATTTCCTCGCCGTTTTCCTGCAGCTGCTTTTCCTGCTTTAATTTACGGTAATCAAAAGGCTCCTCGGCTTTATTTTTTTCGGGGTTAATGGGCTTAAAGCTAAGGCCCAAGGCCGCGTCCCCTAAAAAGGTGGGGTTTTTGTCGTGATTAAAATAGTTCATGCCGTTGGCCAAAATGCAAACGGGGTACTGCAGCCCCTTAGAACCGTGCATGGTAACAATGGTCACACCGCCGGCCGCCCCCTGCTCTACCGCCGAAACGGCTTCGGTATTAATATTCTCTAAATACTGCAAAAAGGCGTTTAAATCGTTACCCGGCTCGGCCGAAAACTCTTGCGCCAAACCTTGAAAATAAAGCAGGTTGCCCGCGGCGGCCTGCCCGTAATTGCCGGCAGCCAGCTCCTCAAAATTCTCTAACCGAATTATTTCCTCCACCAGCGCGCCAACCGAAAGGCAGGCGGCGCGGCGGCGGTAATTTTCCAGCTTTTGCAGCGCCTGCTCGCAGTGCGGCTGCGCCCGGTTTTGCAGCAGCAAGGTAAACAGCCGGCCACTGCGGTTTTGCGCCCGCAGCTGCGCCAGCTCGTTTGCCGTAAACCCAAACAGCGGCGACATTAAAACCGCCAGCAGGCTTTGATCCAGCAGGGGGTTATTTACCGCCTGCAGCAGCGCCTGCAGCAAAACAATTTCGGGCTTTAAAAACAAGCTGCCCTCGCTTAAACGAGCGGTAATTCCCCGCTGCTTTAAGGCGCAAACCAGCTCGCCGTTGCCGGTTTTTGCCCGTACTAAAACGGCAATATCCTCCGGCTCGGCTTTGCGCAGCGTTCCGTTTGGCCCGCGCAAAAATGGCTCCCGACCCAAAATTTCGGTTATCGCCTCTGCAATTTGGCCCGCCACGGCCTGCTGCCGGGTGCAGCTTTCGCTGCTGTAGGTAACCTCGTGAATTTCGCAGCACGGGCCCTCAGTTACCGGGAACTCGGCCTTGGGGTTTAGTTGCTCGCCGGCGTAGTCTACCCCGCCGGCCTCCTCGCTCATAAAGGCGGCAAAAAAGGCGTTAATAAACCGGCAAACGCCCGCCCGGCTGCGAAAATTGCTGTTTAGCCGAACGCATTTTAGCGTGTTGGCCGAAAGCTTTTCTGCAAACGGCAGCGCGTTTTTGGCCAGCGTTTTAAAGTTTTTAGGGTTGGCGTGCCGAAAGCCGTAAATGCTCTGCTTAACATCGCCAACCGCAAACAACCGCTGCCCGCCGCCAGAAAGGGCGTTAAAAATAGCGCTTTGCAGGTCATTAACATCCTGAAATTCATCTACCATAACCTCGTTGTACCGCCGGGCAAGCAGCTCGGCCCCGGCGGCTTGCCCGTCTTCGCCGGTTTGGCAAAGCAGCTCCAGCGCCATTTGCTCGCAAAGGCTAAAGGTTAGCCCGCCCAGCCGGCGCAGCTCTAAAAGCAATTTGTTTTTGTAGGCAAGGCAAAGCTCGGCGGCCACCAAAGCCATGTTTAAAGCGTCGCTCCGCTCCTGCTCCAGCTCTTGCAGCGGCGCGTAAAAGTTGTTTTTTTGCTGCTGCTTGGCCCATTTTTCTACCGCCGAAACAAACTGCTTTATTTTAGCCTTTAGCTCGGCGCTGCACTTTTTGCTAAGGGTGTTTACCTTGGCAAACGCCCCGCTAAAAAGCAGGCTGCGGCAGCCCTCAAAATTGCCCTCGGCCGCGGCCTTGGCAAGGGCGCCAAAAGCGGCCCTTTTGCCCTCAAGGGCGGCGCCGTAATGCTCTTGCAGCGGTTTGTCATTGGTCAGTTCCCGCAGCAGTGCGGCGCACCGGGCGTTTAATTCGTCTGCCGTTTTTTGCAGCTGCAAAAAAATCTTTTGGGCATAGCTTGTTTGCGGCAGCGGGGTTTTTAGCTTGTTTAAGCTGTTTTGCAAAAACTGCTCCGGGTGGGGCAGCGTCATGCAAAAATCAAACAGCTCGCGCACCAAGCGCATGGCGTTTTCATCACCCTTTTCGCTGCCGGTTGCCTGCACAAAGCGCTCAAACGCGGGGTCTTGCGCGGCGTAGCGCTCCTCAAAAAGGGCTTGCACCGTTTTTTGGCAAAGATTTTCCAGCCGCGGGCCCTCTAACATTTTAAAATCGGGCGAAAGGGCAATTTGGGGGCTGTTAAAATGCTCCCGCACCAGCTTAATGCAAAAGGAGTCTATGGTGCAAATATCGGCCATTGGCAACAGCAGCAGCTGGTTTTGCAGGTAGGTGTTTTCCGGCTCGGCTGCGGCCCGCTCGTTCATGGCCTTTTCAATGCGCTCCTTCATTTCGGCGGCGGCAGCGTTGGTAAAGGTAACAATTAACAGCCGGTCGGCCGGGGTAGGCTGCTGCTCGTTGCTTAAAATTTGCACTACGCGCTGCACCAAAACCGCCGTTTTGCCGCTGCCGGCCGCGGCGCTTACCAAGGTTGCGCCTTGGGCAAAAATTGCCTGCTGCTGCGTTTTTGTTGGTTTAAAGGCCACGCTTTAGCTCCTCCTCCATTTTAACAATTGTTTGTGCGGTGCTAAACTGCGGCGCCTTGGTGTGCGGCAGCTGGCTGCCTGCCCGGCAAACCGCAGCGTAATCGCAATACTGGCAGGTGCTGCCCGGGCTGTTACATTCCTCGGCCGGGGCAATGTTAAACTGCCCGGCCCGAATTTGCCCGGCCGCCTGCCGAACCTTTTTAGCTACAAAGGCAAAAACCGTTTCAAAATCGGCTTTAGAAATAAACGAATCGTTTTTTCGTTTACCGTTTGCCGGCGCCGGTACATAGCGGTTGCTCTGCTCGTCATCCATAGCCTGCAGCACCGCGCTGTTATTGTTTAAAAGGCCGCTCATGCAAAGGCTTTCGGCCTCGCCGCCCGGCTTTATTAGGCTGCGCTTTGCCGGCAGGTACAAAATGCCGGCAACCTGGTCGGCCCGGTTGGGCGAAAGCCCCTGGCGCACCGCGTAAAGGTACAGCAGCATTTGCATATTAAAGCCGTTTAACACATTGCACAGGGCAAACTCCTTACCGCCGGTTTTGTAATCTACAATTCTAATATAACGCTCGTTTTCCAAAACCGCAGCGTCCAGCCGGTCTACCTGCCCCACCACGCTTACCGTGCCGCCGCCCGGCAGCTGCAGCTGCAAAGCGGGCACGCCGTTTTCTTTTCCAATGCTAAGCTCAAACCGCTCCGGCAAAAATTTGCTGTGCAAAAATTCCTGCTGCAGCCGCGTTAACACCTGCGCAACCGTTTGCCCCAGCTCGCGGTAAATAAACAAAAACCGGCCGGTGCTTAGCTGCTCGCCGCCCGGAACCAATTGTAAATATTGCTGCATAAGGGCTAAAACACCCTGCAGCAGCTGCTCTTGGCTGAGGGTTTTAAAATCGGTTTTATGCTGCCGCAGCATATTTTCCAGCACATAATGCACAATGGTGCCGCGCTGCATAGAATTTAAATTGGCGCGCTGCGGCCGGGCTGCCCCTAAAACATACTGGCAAAAATAAGCAAACGGGCAGTGGTAATACCGCTCTAACCGCGTAGCCGAAAGCCGCGCCTCGCTGCCAAACAGCTTGGCTGCCACCCCCTGCTCCACCTGCTGCTTTGCAGCGTTAGATAAACAACCGGCCCCGTTTAAAGCCTGCCCGCCGGCACTTTGCAGCCACTGCTTTAGCGCACTGCGGTTGCTTTCGTTTGGCTCGGCGCCGCTTAAATAGGCGTAGCGCGCCGCCCCGGGCGTTTGGGGCAGCAGGGCCTCGGGCTGCAAAATAACCCGCAGGTTTTTAAAAACCGCCGTAATTTTTTCAAGAATAGAGGAGGGCAGGCAAGCCTCCCCCTTTGTGCCAAAGCTGTGGCGGCAAAGGTAAACCTCCTGCTCGGCGCAGGTAAGGGCCGAATAGGCCAAAAAGTTTTCATCCAGCGTAAAGCGGCGGTAGCAATCGCTTAGCTGCAGGCCGGCTTTTTCCAGCGCCAGGCGGTCGTTTTTCAGCAATAATCCACCCTCGCTGCACGGCGCCGGGAACTCGCCTTGATTCAGCCCCAGCACAAACGCCACCTTGGGGCGGGAGGGGCGTATTCTGTCGGCGCTGCCGGCGCTAACCTCATCCAGCATGTGCGGAATGTTGCCAACCGTTATACCGGCCACGCAGGCTTCAAAGGTGTTTAGGTACTGCTGCGCCGTTTGGGGCTGCTCTTTTAGGCAAAGCATAATGCTGTCCAGCACCTGCATTAGCTTGTCCCACGAGGCGGCAATAAAATCGGCGGTTTCGGCGTCGTTTTGCTCCTCGGCCTGCAAAACCGTTTTTTGCACGGCTTTATTGGCCTCTAAGCTTAAAAGCAGGCGGTACAGCGCCTTAGAAATCTGCTCTGCCGTGCCGCCAAAGGCCCGGTTTAACGGCTTTAAGGCCTGCACAACGGCCGCCCGCATTTCGTTTAGCGCCAAAAGCCGTTTTTCGTTTTGGGCGCGGTGCTCGTCGGCTTCGGCCGTTAGGCCCTCCGGGCTTAGGGTAAAGGGCTTTAGCCAAGCCTTACCGGTTAAGTTCCAAATAAATAAATATTCCTCCAGCTCGCCAATCTGCTTGGCCGAAAAGGGCATAAAGCCGGTTTTTAACATAGAAAGCACCGCGCTGCTGTTATAATCCTGCGCGGCACGCAGCGCGTAAAGCGCAAAGCGCACTAAGGGCGAAACGGCCAGCGGGCGGCGGCGGTCAAAATAACAGGGAATGGCGTCTTGCCGGGCAAGCCCGCTTAAATACGGCTCGTAGGGGGTAAGATCCCGCGCAATAATCACAAAATCGCCAAAACGGTAGCCCTTTTCACGCACTAAACGCCGCACGGTTTGCAGCACAAAGGCAACCTCCTGCTTGGCGTTTTTAGCCACCGCCAGCGTTATTTGCCGGGTAGGCTCTAAATACGGCCGGGTACCCGAAAAAGCAAGGGTGCGCTCTAAAACGCTTAGCTCCCGACTGCGGGCCGCCGGCGCCGGCAACACCACCGGCTGCGCAACCTCAACCCCGTTTTGCCGGGCAAAGGCGGTAAGCTCGGCCGCCAGGGCGCTAATATTTTCAAACACGCCGGCCTTGCCGGGCTGCTCCCCCTCCCCGCACAGGGTTAGGTAGCAATTTTTACTTTGGCGCAAAATAAGGCGCAAAATTTTAAGCTGCTGGCCGGTAAAGCCCTTAAACGCGTCTAAATAAACGGTTTTGTTTTTAAAATATCCGTTTTCGCGCGCTTTTTTATAAAAACGCTCCGGATCGTCTAACGGGTCTAAAAAAACGCCCTGCAGCATTTGGTTGTATTCGGCGTACAGCAGCGCCAGCTCCTGCAGCTTTTGCTGCAGCAACCCGTTTTGCACCCGGGCGGCCGAGCTTAGCGCCTCGGCCGAAACATCGGCCATTTTAAGCTCGGCAACCGTACCCAGCATTTGCCGCACAAAGGCCGAAAGGCTGCCAACCCTGCCAAATGCCTTTAAAGCGGGTTTGTTTTTGTTAATGGCGTTATTCATTAAAATAAACCGCTCGGCGTCGGTTACGCGCCGGCCGGCAATGCCGCCGTACAGCCGCCCGGCGCTTTCGGCCATGCGGGTAAAGCTTAAAACCTCGGCCTTTGCGGCAAAGCCGCCCCCTAATCGGTGCAGCAGGGCACGCTCGGTTTCAAAGGTAAATTGCTCCGGCACTATAAAAAGAATATTGCCGTGCTCGGCCTTGTTTTGGGCAATGTGATTATAAATATAAGTAGATTTTCCGGCCGCGGCCCGGCCAAAAATTAAATGCAACAAGCTACTGCTCCCCCTTTTGGCTGCCGGGCGCAACGCCAAAATGCTTTTTGTACGCCCGGTAAAACGCCGAATAATCGTGAAATCCGCAATCGGCCGCGGCAGCGGTTGCCGCCGCACCGCCGGCAATGCGCCAGTGGGCCGCCAGCAGCCGCTTTAGGCGAATATACTCCCAAACCGTACTGCCCGAAGCCTCCTTAAACAAGCGGTTTAAGTGGTTTTTGCTTAAATAAAATTTTTCGGCCAAAATCTCTAACGAAAGCTCCTCAAACAAATGACCGTTAATGTATTCCACAATGCTGCTGCCCAGCAGCTGAACGCCCGGCTCCTGCGCAGTTTTAACGCCGCGCCGCAAAAAAGCGCTTTGCAGCTCGTACAAAACGGTGTAAAGAGCGCACTGCACCGCCAAACGGCGCTGTTCGGGGGCCTGCGGGGCGCGGTCTACCCCTTTTAAACACTCTTGAATATAGGCCGACCGAACCTCCCTTGCGGTAAACAAATTGCCGGTGCCAAGCGGGCGGTTTACCAGCGGGGCCAGCAGCAGGGCCGCTGCGCTTTCGGGCTGCAAAACCGATTCCTCAAACGAAAGCACAATGCGCTCGTACGGGCTGTTGCTGCGCACCGAAACCTTGTGAAACTCCCCCCGCCGCATAACCATAACGCTGCCCGGCTCTAAGGGGTACAGCCGGCCCTCTACCAAATAATCGGCGCTGCCGCCCACAAAAAAATAAAGCTCGTGCTGCGTGTGGGTGTGCGGCGCGGCCGATTTTGGAAATTCCTCCAACGGGTGCAGCGAAAAGGAATGGTGAAAGCTAAGCTCGGCATCCCGATATAAAAACATGGTAAAGCTCCTTTCCTTTTTTGGCTTAGGCAAGCAGGAACAAACCCGCACCCGTTTTTTCGCACAGCTGTGTGAAAACGCCAACCGTTCAACAGGGCTGCCGGTGCTTTTTCCGAACCGCAGCGCACACAGCCGAAGCACAGCGCACGCAGAAAAGCCGCAGCGCACGCAGAAAAGCCGCAGCACACGCAGAAAAGCCTCAGCGCACGCAGCCAAAATTACCTTACCGGGGCGCCCTAACCGCTAAATTTTGCCCGCTGCCCTTGTAGAGCCCGGCCAAAGCGCCGCATTTTGCGTTATTGTTTATAAAAGGCCGCGGCTGCCAGCTTGGTTTTAAAAATATTGTAACACAGAATGTTTCTATTTGCAATACAATTTGTAACTTAATGCAATCGACTTGCAAATAAAACCAGAGTATAATGAACATATTCAATAAATTAAAAAACGGGGGTATTTTGTTTTGAAAATGACCTTTCGCTGGTATGGGGAGTCTGACCCGGTCACACTGACCCAGATCCGGCAAATTCCAACCGTAAGCGGTGTTGTTAGCGCGGTGTACGATGTGCCGGTTGGCGAAGTTTGGCCGCAGGAAAAAATTAACGCCTTAAAGCAAACGGCAAACCAAAACGGCTTAGCGTTTGAGGTGGTAGAAAGCGTGCCGGTGCACGAGGATATTAAGCTTGGCGCCCCAAAGGCCGACGAATACATAGACGCGTACTGCGAAAACATTCGCCGGTTAGGCGCCGCCGGTGTGCGCTGCATTTGCTACAACTTTATGCCGGTGTTTGACTGGCTGCGCAGCGACTTAGCCATGCCACACCCAGACGGCTCGAACGGTTTGGCCTATGTAAACAAAACCGTTTTGGCCATGAACCCGCAAAAAAGCGAGCTTTCTCTTCCGGGGTGGGATGAAAGCTACACCAAAGAGCAGCTTGGCGCCCTGCTGGAGGCCTACCGCACCGTTGGCGAGGAGCAGCTTTGGCAGAATTTAGAGCACTTTTTAAGCCGCATTATTCCAGTAGCCGAGCAGGCCGGCGTTTTAATGGCCATTCACCCGGACGACCCGCCGTGGGGCATTTTTGGCCTGCCGCGGATTATTACCGGGGAGGAAAATATTGCCCGCTTTTTAAAGCTTTACAACAGTAAGGCCAACGGCTTAACCTTTTGCACCGGCTCTTTAGGCTGCACGCCCGAAAACAACCTGATCTCCATGATCCACCGGTTTAAGGGCCGTATTCATTTTGCGCACCTGCGTAATGTAAAATGGGACGGCGTGCGTGATTTTCACGAAACGGCACACCCCTCGGCCTGCGGCTCGTTAGATCTGTTTGAAATTGTAAACGCCTTAGTAAGCACCGGCTTTAACGGCTATGTTCGGCCGGATCACGGCCGCATGATCTGGGGCGAAAGCGGCCGACCGGGCTACGGCCTTTACGACCGCGCCTTAGGCGCCACCTACCTTGCCGGATTATTTGAGGCGGTAGAAAAACAAAACAGGAGGAACGCCCAATGACCTTGTTAAAGCTTTGCGCCTTTGCCGATGAGAGCAGCCCCACCGTTGCCGGGCAGGTAGAGGCCCTGCAGCGCAACCACATTAAATTGTTAGAGGCCCGAAATGTAGACGGCGTAAACATTTCAAAGCTAACGCCCAGCGGGGCAAAAGCGCTGAAAAACACGCTGGATAAAAATGGCCTGGCGGTTTGGAGCTTAGGTTCCCCCTTAGGCAAAATAGACCTAACGGCCGACTTTGCCCCCCACCTGGAGCTGTTTAAACAAAGTTTAGAAACCGCCCGCATTTTAAACGCAAAATGCATTCGCCTATTCAGCTTTTTTACCAAGGATTACAGCTCTGCCGCGTTGGACGAGGTTTGCCGCCGGTTAAATTTGTTTTTAGAGGCGGCCAAGGGCAGCGGCGTGTTTGTTTGCCACGAAAACGAAAAAGGCATTTACGGCGATGTTGCCGCGCGCTGCCTGCAGCTGCACCGGGCGCTGCCAAAGCTAAAGGGCATTTTTGACCCGGCTAACTTTGTGCAGTGCGGGCAAGATACCAAAGAGGCCTGGCAGCTGTTAGAGCCGTATATTTATTATTTTCATATTAAAGACGCGCTGCCAAACGGCCAGGTGGTTCCGGCCGGCTGCGGGGCGGGCAATTTGCCTTGGCTTATTCAGCAATACCGCAATAAAACCAACGCCTCGGGCGTTATGACCTTAGAACCGCATTTAAAAATTTTTGGCGGGTTAGCAAATTTAGAGCAGCAGGGCGAGCAAAGCAAAATAGACGATTTTGCCTACCCCACGAACGAGGCCGCTTTTGACGCCGCCGTAACCGCCGTAGAAAAAATTATAAACAGCTTAGATTGCTAAAAACAGGGAGCTTTTATGAACAGCCTAAATATTGCCGTTATTGGCATTGGGAACATGGGGCATTTTCACGCCAAAGCAATTTACGAAAAGCAGGTTGCCGGGCTGCGGCTTGCCGCCGTTTGCGACAATGACCCGGCCGTGCTGAACGCCGCTAAGGCCGAATTTAGCGGGGTAGATTGTTATTTAGATTACCGGCAGCTGCTGCAAAGCCCAAAGGTGCAGGCGGTTATTATTGCCACCCCGCACTATTTGCACCCGGTTATTGCCTGCGCCGCGTTTCAAAACGGGCTGCATGTGCTAACCGAAAAGCCCGCCGGTGTGCGCGTTAGCGACGCCGAGGAAATGAACGCCGCCGCCAAACAAAGCGGCAAGGTGTTTGGCATTATGTGGAACCAGCGCACCAACAAGCTGTTTCAAAAAGCGCGCGAAATTTTAAAAACCGGCCAGCTCGGCACCCCCAAGCGCCTGGTTTGGATTATAACCAACTGGTACCGCACGCAGGGGTATTACAACTCCGGCAGCTGGCGGGCCACTTGGGCCGGCGAGGGCGGCGGCGTTTTGTTAAACCAGGCGCCGCACAATTTAGACCTTTGGCAGTGGATTTTTGGAATGCCGCAAAGCATTTATGCCAGCTGCGATGTTGGCAAGTACCACCAAATTGAGGTTGAGGACGATGTAACCCTGCTGGCCAAATACCAAAACGGCGCCACCGCAACCTTTATTACCTCTACCGGGGAGTACCCCGGCACCAACCGGCTGGAAATTAGCGGCAGCTTAGGCAAAATGGTGCTGGAAAACGGCACCTTAACGCTAACCAAAACGGCCGAGGACGAGCGGGAGTTTTGCAACAGCCGGCAGGCCAGCCCTAAAATTCCGGTTACCACTACCGTTTTTAAGGATGAACCCGGAAAAGAGCCGCACCTGCAAATTTTAGAGGATTTTGCAAAGGCCGTTTTAACCGGCAGCCCCCTGCTTGCCCCGGGGGAGCAGGGCGTTTTAGAGCTAACCCTTTCAAACGCGGCGTACCTTTCGGCCTGGACGGGCAAGCCCGTTACCCTGCCGCTGAACAACGCCGAATTTAACGCCTGCCTGGCAAAGCGCGTTGCCCATTCGGGCAAAAAGCAACCGGCAGACCCCAATGTACATTCCGAGGATCTTGCGCGCTGGCAGGTAAAATGGTAAAAGCGTTTGTAAAAGTACGGCCGGCTAAAACAAACCGGCCAAACCAACTTTGTTTCATTTAATTAAATGGGGGATTTTTATGAAAATAGGCGCACAGCTTTACACCGTGCACGAGCACACCAAAACGCTGCCCGACCTTGCCGAAGCCTTAAAAAAGGTGGCCGATATTGGCTACCGCTATGTGCAGGTTTCGGGCACCTGCGATTACGAGCCGGCTTGGCTAAAGGAGCAGCTTGAAAAAAACGGCCTTTGCTGCGTGCTAACGCACACCAATCCGGAAAAAATGCTGGCCGACCCGCAAAAGGTTGCCGAGGAGCACAGCGTTTTTGGCTGCAGCTACATTGGCCTTGGCGGTATGCCGGGGCTTTGGAACTTTGAGGAAAAATCGGACGACGAAATTGTAAAAGAGTTTTTAACAAATTACCGTCCGGTAATGCAAACCTTTCAAAAAAACGGCAAAAAGCTAATGTACCATAATCACCATTACGAATTTGTTCGGCTGCCGAACGGGCAGGATATGATTCACTACTTAGCCGAACGCACCGGCGAGGAGCTGGGCTTTACGCTGGATACCTACTGGGCGCAGTACGGCGGGTTTGACCCGGCCGAATTAATTTGCGATTTAAAGGGTCGCGTACCCTGCGTGCATTTTAAAGATTTAGCCGTTACCCGCAAGCTGGTTCAGGAAAGCCGCGGCGTTATTATGGCGCCGGTTGGGGGCGGCAACCTAAACTGGCAAAAAATTATTAAGGCCTGCGAATTTGCCGGCACTAAGTACGCGCTGGTAGAGCAGGATAACAGCTACGGGGCCGACCCGTTTGGCAACCTAAAGCAAAGCTTTGAATTTTTAAAGGCCCAAGGCCTTGAGGTTGAATAAAGGAGAGATAACCGTGCAACAGGTTAAAATTGGCATTATTGGAATTGGTAACATGGGCAGCGGCCACCTAAAAAATTTGCAGGAGGGCAAGGTGCCGGAAATGGCTGTTGGCGCCGTTTGCGATGTAAAGCCCGAACGCCTGCAATTTGTAAAAGAAACCTACGGCGACATACCCTGTTTTGAAAGCGCCGAGGAGCTAATGAACAGCGGCTTGGTAGACGCCGTTTTAATTGCGGTGCCGCATTATTCTCACCCCCCGCTGGCAATTATGGCTATGAAAAAAGGGCTGCATGTCATGTGCGAAAAGCCGGCCGGCGTTTACACCAAACAGGTGAAGGAAATGAACGCCGTTGCAAAAACCTGCAATGTTAAATTTGGCATGATGTTTAACCAGCGCACCAACTGCGTTTACCGCAAAATGCACGAGCTGGTTCACAGCGGAAAATACGGCGAAATTCGCCGCACCAATTGGATTATTACCAACTGGTACCGCACCCAAAGCTATTACGATTCCGGCGAATGGCGCGCTACCTGGTCGGGCGAGGGCGGCGGCGTTTTGCTAAACCAGTGCCCCCACCAGTTAGACCTTTGGCAGTGGATTTGCGGTATGCCCGAAAAAATACTGGCAAAAATGCAGTTTGGCCATTGGCACGATATTGAAGTAGAGGACGATGTAACCTGCTTTGCCACCTACAAAAACGGCGCTACCGGCGTTTTTGTAACCAGCACGGGCGACGCCCCCGGCACCAACCGGTTTGAAATTACCTTAGACAAGGCCAAGCTGGTTTGCGAAAACGGTGAGCTTACCCTTTATGAAAACGATGTTCCTTGCTCGGTTCACATTAAAACCGAAAAGAGCGGCTTTAAAAAGCCGGAGCTGACCGAAACAAAGGTAGAAACCGACGGCGAAAATTTACAGCATGTTGGCGTGCTGCGCGCCTTTGCGGCGGCTATTTTGCGCAACGAGCCCATGGTGGCAGACGGCAGCGAGGGCATTAACGGCCTAACCATTTCTAACGCCATGCACCTTTCGGCCTTTTTAAACCGCGAGGTTACCCTGCCCATTGACGATGATTTGTATTACAGCGAGCTGCAAAAGCGCGTGGCTGCCTCTCGCCGCAAAACCAATGTGGTAGAGCAGGTTGCCAACACCGAGGGTACCTATTAATTAATTTGTTTGTTTTTTGGCAGGCAAGAGCCCTTGCCTGCCAAAAAAAATAAAGCTTTTGCCCGTACCGGGTTGTTTAAAGGAGTTTATTTAAATGAAAAACATTGTAATTACCGGGGCAGGCGGCGTTTTGTGCGGCGCTTTTGCCAAGCATTTAGCCAAAAAAGGCAACGCCGTTGCCCTTTTAGACCTGAACCTAAAGGCAGCCGAGGCGGTTACGGCCGAAATTACCGCGGCAGGCGGCAAGGCCAAGGCCTACCTAACCAATGTGCTGGAGAAAGAGGCCTTAGAGCAGGTGCACGCCCAAATTTTAAACGATTTTGGCCCCTGTGACATTTTAATTAACGGGGCAGGCGGCAACAGCCCAAAATGCACCACCGCGCACGAAACCTTTACCCCGGGCGACGAAACCGAAACCGAGCTTTCTACCTTTTTTAATTTAGATAAAGAGGGCTTTCGCTTTGTGTTTGATTTAAACCTTTTAGGCACCCTGCTGCCAACGCAGGTTTTTGCTAAAGATATGATTGGCCGCAGCGGCTGCAGCATTTTAAACATTTCTTCTATGAACGCGTTTCGCCCGCTTACTAAAATTCCGGCCTACAGTGCGGCAAAATCGGCCGTTTCTAACTTTACGCAGTGGCTGGCGGTGCATTTTGCCGGGCAAAATATTCGGGTAAACGCTATTGCCCCCGGCTTTTTTGTAACCGGGCAAAACAAGGCCCTGCTGTTTGATGAAAACGGCAACCCCACCCCCCGCACCAAAAAGATTTTACAGGCTACGCCAATGGGTCGCTTTGGCAAGCCGGAGGAGCTTTTGGGCTGCCTAAGCTTTTTGCTGGATGACGCAGCCGCCGGGTTTGTTACCGGCGTTGTGATTCCGGTAGACGGCGGATTTTCGGCCTATTCCGGCGTTTAAAACGCCCCTTAAAAAACAAATTTTAAAAAGCAGCAAGCCCTAAAATATTAAACAGCTACACAACCCTTTGGGACGATACCGGCCTAAAAGCATTTTTCAACCCTTAGGAGATATTAACCCCGCCATTTTGTTTGCAGCCGCTTAAAACATTATAAAGCGGTATATAATAGCAGCCCAAAAGCAGCGCTTTGTAAGGGCTGTTTAAGAAGTGCTTTGGGTTTTAACAAATTTAGGGCTAAAGCAGCTTATAAAGCAGCTTAAATAACCCGGCACAAAAAATAGCCAAAACTAAAAAGCGCAGCCGGGCGGCTTAAAAGCC
>CABQLY010000023.1 GCA_902465155.1 uncultured Oscillospiraceae bacterium
TGTTTTAGAGGATAGATTGTGTGTACTGCCGCTGTAAGCTTGCAAAAAGCAGGGCGGCCGTGTGGCGCGTGGCAGATAAAATTGCGGATTGTACCACCCTTGCGTTTGGCCTTTATTTAATTGTAGCGGAATAAAAAAATTTAACAAATAAAAAACGCGGCCTTAGGGCTGCAAGTTGCCCGCCGGCTTTGCAAAAAAGCAATTTTGGGGCAAAATTTATTTTAAAATACCTTTTATAACACCTTTATACTTTTTTCGGCAGTGGCTGCCGGTTGTAAGCTTTTGCTTGCAGCCGGTGGCCACTGCCGAATTTTTGTTGTAACGGTTATTGTTTTAGGCGCAGTTTTGCCCTTGGCTGCTTGGTTGCGGGCTGCGGCTTTGCTTTGTGCGTGTTTCGTCGCAATGCGGCGGCAATTTTCCAGGTTATGGTGCAAACCGTTTGGCGGCCGGCTTTGCAGGGGCGGTATGTGGGGGCAAGACAGCCCTATTGGTAGTGCGCGGGGGTTTGGCCGGTTGTTTTTTTAAACAGCCGGTTAAAATAGCTGCAAGAGGAAAACCCGCAGCGCTGCGCAACCTCAAAAACCGGCAGTTCCCCCTCGCGCAGCAGGGTTTCGGCGGTTTGAATACGCAGTTGTAAAATGTACTGCAAGGGGGAGCAATTGCAATTTTCGTAAAAAAGGCGCCGCAGGCTGGAATCGCTTAAATAAAACTGCCGGCCCAGGGCCGCAACATTTAAATTGGGGTTAGCAAAATTTTGGTGAATGTAGGCCGTAATCGCTTGAAAAAGCCGATTGTTTTTTGCTTCGCGGTCGGTTTTTGTTTCCTGCTGGTTTTGGGCGTAATCGGCCGCTAAGGCGCTTAACAGGCTGTAAAGCTCGGCTTTTTGGGTTAGCTTTGCGTAGGGCGCGTTTTTTTGCCAAAGGGCAGCTAAGCTTTTAAACCGGCTTAAAATTTCGGCTCCGCTGCGGGGGCGGTAGACGGGCGGCAATTGCAGTTGATAAAAAGGTGCGTCTTTGGCGGTTGTAAAATCTACCACATAAAAAGCGTTGGTTGGGGTCTGCTTTTCGCCGGAGTAAACAAGCCCTTTGGGAAAACACAAAACATCCCCGGCAACGGCGGTTTGGCTGCCGGTTTTAAAGTGGTAGCAAATGCTGCCGGCAGTTAGCAGCACCAGCCCGTCGCAGGGGCGGGCAAAGGCGGTTGGCCGCTGCCAGTTTTTTGTTGTAATGTGGTGCGCGGCCAGCACCTGCCGCACGGTAATGTTGTAAGCTTCCATTTTAGCCTCCACTGCTGTTTTATTCAATTATACAAGCAATAAATTGCGGTGTCAATACGGTTTTAAATTATTTTTTTGAACGAAATGTGCTATTTTTTGGCGGGTATGTGCATTGCGTTTTGCCCCAAAAAAGCCATAATTAAGGGTAGTAAGGTTTAAAAAATGTAACCTAACGCACGCAGCCAAACACCAATTAAAAAAAGGCTTTAAGTAAAAGGGGGCAGTAAAATGCAAGGAACTGTTTTTGATTTAAAGCGCTTTGCGGTGCATGACGGCAACGGAATTCGCACCACGCTGTTTTTTAAGGGGTGCCCGCTTGCCTGCAAGTGGTGCCACAACCCGGAGGGAATGAGCTCTGCCCCGCAATTGGGGCTGTTTTTAAATAAATGCAGCGGCTGCGGGGCCTGCGCCGCCCTTTGCAATTGCCACGCAATAACCTTAGGCAAGCACCGTTTTAACCGGGCGGATTGCACCGCCTGCGGCCGCTGCGCCGAGCAGTGCCCTACGGGTGCTTTAAAAAAATACGGCAGCAATAAAACGGTTGAACAGCTGCTGCCGCCGCTAACCGAGGACGAGGATTTTTTTAAAGCCACCGGCGGCGGGGTTACGCTTTCGGGCGGGGAGCCGCTTTTGCAGGCAGATTTTTGCGCCGAGCTGTTGGCGGCACTGCGGGCAAAAAATATTCATACCGCGGTAGATACCTGCGGTTTTGTTCAAACCGCGGCGCTGCAAAAGGTTTTGCCGTTTACCAACCAATTTTTGTTTGATGTTAAAGCTATTGACCCGGCCGTACATCGCCGCTGCACCGGGCAGAACAACGAACTGATTTTAAAAAATCTGCTGTATTTAAACCGCCAGGGTTGCAATATTGAGGTGCGGGTACCGTTGGTTTTGGGGCAAAACAGCGGCGAAATGCCAAAAATTGCGGCGTTTTTAAAGCCGTTAAAAAGTGTTAAAAAGGTTAAATTGCTGCCATACCACGGGTTTATGCAGTCAAAATACCTTGCCATTGGCCAAACGCTGCCCCTAACGGGCAACCCAACCCCAAGCAAGGGGCAGCTGCAGGCGGCGGCCGAGCTTTTTAAAGCGCAGGGCTTTATAACCGAGGTTGGCACCCTGCAACAAAACGGCTCTGCAACAAAGCCGGGGGCGGGGGAGCCTTAAAAAGCAATACCGACAAAGGCTGCCAAACAAAGCGTTAAAGTAAAAATGAATAAGAATGAAATAAAAATAAACAAAATAACTACCTAAAAAAGGCAATTTTGCCCGGTGGGGGTCGCAAAGGTAAAGTTAAAACGGCCGTTTTACCGCAAAATTTATTGCGGCGGCGCCCCAAAACGGGCAAAGAATTGCCCCAAAAAGTTGCCTAAAAACGCACCATAATAAAACAAACTAAAAACTAAGCGCAGAAAAACTGCCAAAAGAATAGGGGAATATTGTATGAATGGTTTTTGGAACCGGCTGGAGCAGGTTCGCCCCGAGTTGGAAAACGAATTTAAAACCGATTGCACCGTGCAAAACAGCGGGTTGTTGCCCGCCCAGCTAAAAGCGCGCTGTGCCGAAATTGCCGCGCAGCCCGGCCTTTCTCACACCCTAATAAAAGCGCAGCTGGAGGCATTTTTGTTAAAAAATGCCCCTATTGCTGTGTGCAAGGCCGGCTGGTTTGCCGACAGTTTACAGCACGAGAATATTATACTAAATTTGCGGGAACAGTGGCTGCAGCAGGTTGGGAACGGCCCCTTGGCCAAAACCCTGCAAGCGCACCGTGCCGCACAAACTACCCGCGCTTACACCGGGGAGGTTGATTTTGGCCACACCTGCCCAGACTGGCAGGCCATTTTAACGCTGGGGGTGCCCGGGCTGCTGCAGCGGGCCGGGCAGCAGCAAGCGGCGCTGCAAAAAAACGGCCCGTTAACCGCAGCACAGCAGGAGTTTTACACTGCCCAAAAAACCGTTTACACGGCGCTTGGCTGCTATTTTGGCCGGGTGGCAAACGCCATGGAGCAGGCCGCCGGCGGAGAAAAACGGCTGCTTTTTAGCGCTAAAAATATGCGCGCCTTGCAAACGGCCGCGCCCCAAAACATTTTACAGGCCATGCAGCTAATTTCGGCGTTTTACTTTTTGCAGTCGTTTTTAGAGGGCACCATTTGCCGCTCTATTGGCCGGTTAGATGTTTTACTGTACCCCTATTACCAAAAGGATTTAAACGAGGGGCGGTTTACCAAGGCCCAAATTGCCGAGCTTTTGGGCTTTTGGTTTTTAAGGTTTAAGGCCTACGGGGTAATTGCCAATTTGCCCTTTACCCTTTGCGGCTTAAACGGCCGCGGCAAAGATGTTACCAACAGCTTAAGCAAGCTGATAATTGAGGTTTACGGAAATTTAAGGGTTGAAAGCCCAAAGCTGCACATTCGCTGTAACGCGCAAACGCCGAAAGAGCTGCTTTTAAAGGTGTTGGGGCTAATTCGCTCCGGCTGCAGCAGCTTTTTGCTGTGTTGGGACGATACGGTAAAATCGGCCCTTGTAAAGTTGGGTCAGGCGCCGCAGTTGGCCGAGAATTACATTATGGTTGGCTGTTACGAGCCGGCCGCCATTGGGGCCGAGGTGCCCTGCACCTGCGCCGGGCGGGTTAATTTGTTAAAGGCCGCCGAGCTGGCCCTAACCGGCGGTTACGACCTTTTAACCGGCGAGCAAACAGGCTGCAGCACCGGCAGCGCCGCCAACTTTAAAACCTTTAAGGAATATTTTAACGCCGTTTTGGCACAAACGGTTTTTTTGGCTAAAAAAACCATGCAGCTAATTACGGCTTACGAGCAGTATTACCCCGAACTACACCCGTCGCCGCTGTTTTCCGGCACGCTGCAAAGCTGTGTGCAGCGGGGCTGCGACGCTTACAGCGGCGGTGCGGTTTACAACAATACTTCGGTTTGCGGGCTGGGGCTGGCCAGCGCGGCCGACGCCGTTATTGCCGTTAAAAAGCTGGTATTTGAGGAAAAGCGGCTAACGCTGCTGCAGCTTTTGGCCCTTTTAAAAAATAACTGGCAGGGGCAAGAGCAGCTGCGCCTTTACGCTTGGGGCCGCCTGCCAAAGTACGGTAATAACAACCCCGAGGTTGATACCCTTGCGGCCGAGCTGACCGCCTGCCTGGCCGGCGCGCTGAACGGGCAGCCCAACGGGCGGGGCGGCGTTTTTCGGTGCGGAATGTTCTCGATTGATTGGGGGGCCGATTTTGGCCGACCCTGCGCGGCCTCGGCAAATGGGCGGCTGTGCGGCGAGCCGCTTTCTAAAAATATTGCGGCAACCCTTTCGGCCGATAAAGCCGGCGTAACCGGCCTAATTCTTTCGGCCACAAGGTTGAATCACACCGACCTGCCCAACGGCACGGTGTTGGATTTGGTTTTGCACCCCTCGGCCGTAAGCGGGGCAGACGGCCTGCAGGCCTTATTGGGGCTGGTTCAAACCTACTTTAACCGCGGCGGCATGGCGGTGCATTTAAATGTGTTAGACCCGGCCGTATTGCGCCGGGCGCAGGCCGAACCGCAAAATTACGCAAATTTGCAAATTCGGCTTTGCGGGTGGAATGTTTATTTTAACGAGCTTTCAAAGCGGGAGCAGGACGCCTTTATTTTACAGGCGGAAAATAACGAATAACGGAGGAACAGCGGTGAGAAAAGTTTTAAACATGAACCGCTATTGGCGGTTTTGCCTGGCTAACCCTAAGCAGGAGGCCCTTTACAAGCAGCCCGAGCGAATTGATTTTTACCGGTTAAAATGCGGGTATAGCGACGGCTATACCTCCCTTTCATACAACGACGCTGACTGGCAAACAGTAGAGCTGCCGCACGACCGTTTAACCGAGGAGGGGTTTTGCAAGGCCGAATCTAACTGGCACGGCGGGCGCAAACGCCGCCCTATGTGGTACCGCAAAACTTTTGCCATGCCGGCCGAGTTAAAGGGTAAGCACTTTTTGCTTAGCTTAGAGGGCATTGCCGTTACGGCTAAAATTTACTTTAATGGCGCGTTGGTTGGCCGCAGCTACACCCCGTACACCGAGGTGCAGTTAGATTTAACCGAGCGAATGCATTTTGAAAAGCAGGCAAATGTTTTGGCCATTTACGCCGACCCTACCGAAATAAACGGCTGGTGGTGCGAGGGGGCCGGTTTGGTGCGCCCGGCGTACTTAATTGTAAAAGAGCCGGTGCATATTACGCACAACGGCCTTTGGGCTGCCCCAACCCCCGTTGAGGGGGGTAATTGGCGGCTGCCGGCCGAAACCGAGGCAGAAAACGGCACCGATACCCCGCAGGTTGTAACGGTAAAAACAACGCTGCTTAACGCCCAAAACCAAGAGGTTGTAACGGCAGCTTCCGGCCCGGTTTTGCTGCAGCCGGGGCAGCAGGCAACGCTGCAAACTACAGCCACGGTGCAAAACCCTAAGCTGTGGGATGTTGAAAGCCCGCATTTGTACACCCTAAAGGCCGAGCTAATAAACAAGGCCGGCACGGTGTTAGACGCCGAAACCGCCCCGGTAGGCTTTAGAACCGTTACCTTTACCGCCGACCATGGCTGCTTTTTAAACGGCCGGCCCTTAAAAATTAAGGGGATTGCCGTTCACTCTGACCACGCTTGCGTGGGTGCGGGGATAACAAAATCGGTTATAGAATATCGCGTAAAGCAGCTGAAAAAGGCCGGGGCTAACGCTTACCGCTGCGCCCACCACCCCCACCCAAGGGAGGTTTACGACGCCTGCGACAAATTTGGCCTTTTGGTGTTGGATGAAAACCGCTTTTTTGGCACGGGGGAGGACATTTTAAACAGTGTGCGCCAAATGGTACGGCGGGACCGCCCCCACCCGTGCGTATTTATGTACGCTTTGTTTAACGAGGAGCCCCTGCAGGGCAGCTTTGAGGGGCAGCAAATTTTTAAACGGCTGCGGCGGGCTGCGGCCGCGTTAGATTCTACCCGCCCGTTTACCGCTGCCATGAACAACGGGTTTTTAAACCCGGACGGCGTTGCCCTTTGCTGCGATGTGACCGGCGTGAATTACAATTATAAACAGTTAAAAACATTTCACCAAAAATACCCCAACCAGCCGCTGCTTGGTACCGAGGAGGTTGCCGCCATGACCACCCGCGGCTGCTACCAAAGCAACAACGAGGTTCACGAGCTGGATTGTTACCGGGAAATTAAAACCATTTCGGGCGAGCGGTTTGGCGAGGTTTGGCGCACTGTGCAAAATAACGAGTATATTAGCGGAATGTTTTTGTGGAACGGGTTTGATTACCGGGGCGAGGCTTTTCCGTTTGAGTGGCCCTCGGTTGGCAGCTATTTTGGAATTATGGATAGCTGCGGGTTTGAAAAGGCCGGGTATTTTGCGGTGCAGGCCTGTTACAGCACGGCACCGGTGCTGCATTTAGAGCCGCACTGGAACTTTAAAAGGGGGCAACCGGTTTTTGTACGCGCTTTTTCTAACTGCGAGCAGGTAGAGCTTTTGCTGAACGGCCAGAGCCTTGGCAAACAGCCAAACAACCCCTGCACCCCGCTTTTTTGGCAGGTTGAATTTTGCCCCGGCACTCTGCTGGCGCGCGGCTACAACGCCGGCCGCTGCGTTATTACCGCCAGCCGGCAAACGGCGCGAAAGGCTGCAAAAATTGTTTTAACCCCGGTAAACCCCACCTTAACAAACAGCGGGGAGGAGGTTGCTATTGTTAATGCACATTTAGCCGATGCAAACGGCAACCCCTGCCCAACCGAAAACAAAAAAATTTATTTTGAGGCCGTAGGCAACGGCAGAATTTTGGGGGTTGGCAACGGCAACCAAAACTCGCACGAAAGGGACGCGGCAAGCAGCCGGCGGCTGTTTAACGGCCGCTGCCAGGTAATGATAAAGGTGGCGCCGGGGGCAAAGGCCTTAACCCTAAAGGCCAGCGCTAAAGGGGTGTTGCCGGCAACGGTTGCTTTTAATATTTTAAAAACGGCGCAGCCCGAATATGTGCCCGAAACCTACAGTCGGTTGCTGGGCGGCTTTGTGGAATCCAACATTTGCTTTACCCAAAAGCCGGACCCGCTTATGATCATTGCCGACCGGGAGATGAACCTGTTTGTGCCGTTGGTGCTAAACCCCACCCGTTTTCAGCCCTTTAACGGCAGCTACAAGCTTTACCGCACCCGGCTGCAGTTTGCAAACGACGGCCAAAACCGGCGCTGTACCCTGCATTTTGATGAGCTGCGCTGCGGCGCGGCCGAAATGTACGCAAACGGCGCGCTGGTGTTTTCGGCCGGCAGAATTTTAGAAAAGCCGGTGGAGGTTACCTTTGAAACCGGCGGGCTGGAAAGCATGGAGCTGCGCATTTTAATTACGGCCAGCGGCGTTGCAGACTGCGACGGAATTCGCGGCTTTGTAACCGTTGCGGTGGAGTAGAATGTACTGTTTTGGCAAACGGCACTTTGTTTTTTACCGGCATTTTACCGGCGTATAGAACAAATGAAAGCCCGCCCAAAAGCCTTTAAATTTTGGCTTTTGGGCGGGCTTAATAGATAATGCTGTTATTTATTTTCGCCTTTTTCGGCAAGGTGCTTTTCAAGGGCCAATTGCTTGGCTAAAATAACATTAACCTTGTCGTATAAATCCTCTATCATAATTTCGGTTTTAAGGTTTACCTTGTAGTCGTTCTCTGCCCGGCGGCGGTCTTTTTCCTCCTGCCGGTTTTGGCTCATCATAATAAGCGGGGCCTGTATAGCGGCCACGCAGGAAAGCACCAAATTAAGCAAAATAAAGGGGTAGGGGTCAAAGGCCTTGGCGGCTAAAAGGGCGTTTATTACCATCCACAAAATTAGCACCGCGGTAAAGGAGAAAATAAAGGCCCAGCTGCCGGCAAATTTTGCAATGGCGTCGGCCGCGCGCTGACCCAGCGTATTTTTGGCTTTTTCACCCTTTGGGTCAATAGAAATTTTACTGTCGGCCAGTAGGTTTAAAACCTCTTCATCGGTCATGTCGTGCCGAATATCCGACAAAACCTCACGCAGCAGCTTTCTGTTTTCTTTCAAATTAATCACCCCGTTAACGGTTGTAAATTTTCTTTAGTTTACCACATTTAAGGGGCGGGCACAACCCCTTGGTGAAAGAAAATCAGCCAAGTCTGCTTTGGCTGATTTTTGGAGGGCTGTAAAATTTTTAAAGCGCGCAAATTTCGTTAATTTGCTGTAGTTGCTCTGCACTAAAGGCAGTGTTTTCGGTTGCTTTAATATTGTCTAAAATTTGCTCCGGCTTAGAGGCGCCAATTAACACCGAGGTTACAACGCCATCCTTTAACGCCCAGGCCAGCGCCATTTGCGCCAAGCTTTGCCCGCGTGCCGCGGCAATTTGGTTAAGGGCCTTAATTTGCGCCAAGCGCTGTTCACTTAAAGCCTCCCGCTTTAAAAACCGGCCGTCGGTGCAAATACGGCTGTCCTCCGGAATTCCGTTTAAATAGCGGTTTGTTAACATTCCCTGCGCCAGCGGGCTAAAGGCAATAATGCCCTTTTGCAGCCTTTCGGCGGTTTGCTTTAGGCCGTTTTGCTCAATGGTTCGGTCAAAAATAGAGTACCGATTTTGGTTTATAACAAAGGGGCAGCGCAGCTCGGTTAAAATTTTTTCGGCCTGCTCTAACTCCTTACCGTTGTAGTTTGAAAGGCCAACATACAGCGCTTTGCCGCTTTGCACCGCCTGCGCTAAAGCGCCCATGGTTTCCTCCAGCGGGGTGTTGGGGTCGGGCCGGTGGTGATAAAAAATGTCTACATAATCTACCCCTAAACGCTTTAGGCTGGCGTTTAGGCTGGCCAGCAGGTACTTTCGGCTGCCCCAATCGCCGTACGGGCCGGGCCACATGGTGTAGCCGGCCTTGGTGCTAATAATTAGCTCGTCGCGGTAGGGGGCAAGGTCTTGCTTTAAAATTTTGCCAAAGCTTTGTTCGGCGCTGCCGGGCGGCGGGCCGTAGTTATTGGCTAAATCAAAGTGGGTAATGCCGTTTTCAAACGCGGTAAAGCAAAGCTGCCGCATATTTTCAAACGGGGCGGTGTAGCCAAAATTGTGCCATAGTCCTAAAGAAACACGGGGCAATTTTAACCCGCTGTTGCCGCACTTGGCGTAGGGCATTTTTTGGTAGCGCTGCTCGCTTGCTTGGTACATTTATACTTCCCCCTAAAAATATTTTAATTGGCCTAATTTTTTAAATTTTAGGTGTTTTTGCGTTTGGCAGGTTAGCCAAGGCCAAAGCCGGCAGCGGTGTTACTGCTCTAACAACGCTAAAATTTGCGGCTTTTCGCGGTAGCCTACCGCGGTAGCCGTTACCTTGCCGTTTTTTAAAACAAACAGGGCGGGAATACTGCTAATGTTAAACTGCTCGGCCAGCTCGGGCTGTTCGTCTACATTAATTTTGCCAACCTTAACGCTGCTGCCAAGTTCCTCGGCAACGGCCTGCAGTTCGGGCGCAACCATGCGGCAGGGGCCGCACCAGGTGGCCCAAAAATCTAACAAAACGGGCACCTCGGCGTTTTGCACCTCCTGCTTAAAATTCTCTTTTGTAATTGTAATTTCAGCCATTTTTACGCTCCTTCTTTTGTTTAATTTTTTGTGGTTTTTTATTTTCTTTCGATTTATAGTACAGCATGCAGTGGCAGTAGCCCTCAAAATCCGGGTCGGCAATTTGTTTTCTAAACTCCTCGCACATACATTTATTCTCCTGCGTGCGTTCCCGCCGGCAGGGGCAATAGCCGCCGGTTTTTTTAAGGCCCTCCTGCACTAATTTAACAATTTCTTTATTCTTGTTTAAGCTTACTGCCAAAATCCTCACCTAAATTTGGTTATTCGCGCGCGGGCATATTCGCCCAAGCACTATTTTTATTATAACCCGGCGGGGCAGGCAGTTGCAAGAAAACTGTAACGAATTTTAAAATTTTTTATGTCGGATTGTCAAGGCTCGTTATTTTCATTGCTAAACTGGCTGTAATAAAGCTTGGCGTAAAACCCGTTTTGCCGCAGCAGTTCCTCGTGCCGGCCCTGTTCAATTACCTGCCCGTTGTTCATCACCAAAATAACATCGGCGCTTTGAATGGTAGAAAGCCGGTGCGCCACAATAAAGCTGGTGCGCCCCTGCATCATTTTAGCAAAGGCCGATTGCACCTTTAGCTCGGTGCGGGTATCAATAGAGGAGGTAGCTTCGTCTAATATTAGCATAGGCGGCAGGCTTAGCATGGCGCGGGCAATGCAAAGCAGCTGGCGCTGCCCGGCCGAAAGGTTGCTGCCGCCCCCGGTAATTACCGTTTGGTAGCCCTGCGGCAGCCGTTTAATAAAGCTGTGGGCAAAGGCGGCCTTAGCGGCGGCGGTAACCTCCTGCTCGGTGGCGTTGGGCTTGCCGTAGGCAATGTTTTCAAAAACCGTGGTGTTGCTGAGCCAGGTATCCTGCAGTACCATGCCGTAACGGGCCCGCAAATTTTGGCGGGACATTTTACGAATATCGGCGCCGTCTACCAAAATGCTGCCGCTGTTAACATCGTAAAACCGCATTAACAGGTTAATAAGGGTTGTTTTGCCACAGCCGGTTGGGCCAACAATGGCAACCCGCTGCCCCGGCTGTACGGTTAAATTTAGGTTGGTAATAAGCGGGTGCTGCTTTTGGTAGCTAAAGCAAACATTTTTTAGCTCTACCGCCCCTTTAACCGGGGGGGTTAACGGGTGCTCCGGGTCCGGCGCGCGGTCCGGCTCCCGCAATACGGCAAAAATGCGCTCGGCACAGGTAAGGGCGTTTTGCAGCTCAGTTACAACGCCGCTAATTTCGTTAAACGGTTTGGCGTATTGCCCGGCGTAGCTTAAAAAAATGCTAAGCCCCCCAACCGTTATTTTGCCCGAAACGGCGTACAGCGCGCCAATAAACGCTACCAGCGCGTAAACAATGTTATTAATCATGCGGGTGGTGGGGTTGGTAAGGCTGGAAAAAAAGGTGGCCTTTAGGGCGGCGTTTTGCAGCCGCCGGTTTACCTTAAAAAAGGCCTGCTGGGTGCGATCCTGCGCGCCAAAGGTTTTAATTACCTGCTGGCCCTCTATCAGCTCGTTTATTAGGGCTGTTTCCTCCCCGCGAACGGCGGCCTGCTCCCGAAACCAGCGGCTAATGCGCGTGGCAATAAACCGGGCCGAAAAAATTGAAAGCGGCGTTAGCAAAGCAACCGCTAAGGCAATGGCGGCGTTTAGGTAAAACATAATGGCCAGCACGGCAACAATGGTTGTTACCCCGGTAAACAGCTGGGTAAAGCCCATTAACAGTCCGTCCGAAAAGGCGTCTACATCCGCCACCATTCGGCTAAGCAGATCACCGGCGGAGTGCGTATCTAAAAAGCTTACCGGCAGGCTGTGCAGCTTGGCACTGTAACGGTTTCTAAGGTCGGCGCAAATGCCGTAGGCCGCTTTGTTGTTAAAAACCGCCAAAAGGTACTGCGCAATTACTGCGGCCGCTGTCCAGGCGGCTATGGCAACAATTTTTTGCAGTACCACCGCAAAATTTACGCGGCCGGGGCCTAACATGGCGTCTATGGCGCTGCCCGTTACAATGGGAATAATTAAAGCGGCCGCAACGCTTACAACCGCGCAAAACAGGCTGCAAAAAATTTGCGCCCGGTAGGGCTTTAGCAGCGTTAAAACATTTTTTACAGTAGATTTTTTCATGCCTCTGCCCCCTTTGTTTGGCTTTCAAAAATTTCGCGGTAAACGCTGCAGCTTTGCAGCAGCTCGCTGTGGGTGCCGCTGCCAACCAGCGCGCCGTCATCCAGCACTAAAATGCGGTCGGCCCCGGCAATAGAGCCAACCCGTTGGCTAATAAAAAACACGGTAACATCTTTCGGCAGGGTTTTTAAGGCGCGGCGCACGGCGGCGTCGGTTGCAAAGTCCAGGGCCGAAAGGCTGTCGTCTAAAATAATTATTTTTGCACCGCAAAGCAGCGCGCGGGCAATGGTAAGGCGCTGCCGCTGCCCACCCGAAAAATTAGCGCCGTCTTGCTCTACGGCGGCGTCAAGGCCCCCTTTTTCTAAAACAAAATCCTCGGCTTGGGCCAAGCGCAACGCCCAAAGCATTTGCTGCTCGGTGGCCTGCGGGGCTGCTAACTGCAGGTTGCTTTTAACGGTGCCCGAAAACAGCCGTGGCCGCTGCAGCACCGCACTAACGGCTTGCTCTAACTGCCGTTTGGAAAGGCTTTGCACCGGTACGCCGTTTACCAAAACCGTGCCGCCGGTGGCGTCGTAAAACCTTAAAATTAAGTTAGCCAGCGTTGTTTTACCGCTGCCGGTGCCGCCAATTACGCCAATGGTTTGCCCCTTTTGCGCGGTAAAGCTAATGTTTTGCAGGGCCGGCTCGGCGCTGCCGTTATAGCAAAAGCTAACATTATTAAACTGTACGGCCGGCGCACCGGCTTGCGGCGTGCTGCCGCTGCCAAACTGCATACCGCTTTGCAGGCTAAGCACCTGGCCTACCCGGTTCATGCTGGCAACCGAGCGGCCCAGCTGGGTAATAAGGTTGGCCAGCTTTACCAGCTCTACTAATATTTGCGAAATGTAGTTAATTAGCGCAATAATGCTGCCGGAAAGCAGCACCCCGTTTTGAATTTTGCCGGCACCCAGCCACAAAACCGCAATAATAACGGCGTTAACAATTAGGTAGGTTAAGGGGTTCATAACCGCGGCCACCCTGCCAACAAACAGCTGTGCGTGCAGCAGGCGCCCGTTTTGGGCGGCAAAGCGCTTTTTTTGCTCCCCCTCGCGCGAGAAGGCGCGAATAACCCGCACGCCGTTTAAATCCTCCCGCGTGGCTTCGGTAACGCCATCCAGCTGCTGCTGCACCTTTTTGTAAAGCGGATTAGAAAGCCACATAACGCCAAAAACAATAAAAAACAGCACCGCAATGGCAAGCACAAAAATAAGGGCCAGCCGGGCGTTAATGGTAAAGGCCATAATCATAGCGCCAAACACAATAAACGGGCTGCGCATAAACAGCCGTAAAAACATATTCAGCCCGTTTTGCACCTGGTTTACATCACTGGTCATGCGGGTAATTAGGGTAGAGGTGCCAACGGCGTCTACCTCCCCGCAGCTTAAGGTTTGTATTTTGCAAAGCAGATCCTGCCGCAGGCCGGCTGCGGTGCCAATGGCAGCCTTGGCGGCAAAATACTGCGCTACGCAGCTGCTGGCCAGCCCCAAAACGGCCATGGCCAACAGCAGCAAAAAGCGGCTGATAATGTAGGGCTTGTTGGCGGTGGCAATGCCGGTATCAATTATTTTTGCAACAATTACGGGCACGGCTAAATCAAAACAAGCCTCTAAGCACTTAAAAAGCGGCGCCAAAATGCTTTCCAACCGGTACTTTTTAAAATAACTCCACAAAAACTTCATCTTAAACCTCTTTATTCAGCTTTTTAATTTTTCACCTTTTATTTTACTACAAAACAGAACCCTTGTAAAATATATTATTTATGCTATAATAATATAAAAAATATATAGGTATAGGTAATGTGTATGGAAATTCGCCAATTAAAATATTTTACCGCGGTGGTGGAGGAAAAAACCGTTATTGCCGCAGCCAAAAAGCTGCACATGACCCAACCGCCGCTGACTTTGCAGCTTCACCGACTGGAGGAGGAGCTGGGCTGCAGCCTTTTTAAAAGGCAGGGTAGGGGCCTGCAGCTTACCGACGCGGGCCAGACCATGTACAAACGGGCTACCGAAATTTTGAATATGTGCGACGGCGCTAAAACCGAGATGGCCGATTACCGCAAGGGGGCGGTTGGCACGCTGCGCATTGGGGTAATCTCCTCGGTTCAGGGAACTTTGTTTTTAGACTGGCTGACCGACTACCGGGCACGCCACCCCAAAATAACCGTTTCTATTCACAGCGCCAACACCTACCAGCTGTTAGAAAAGCTGCAAAACCGGGAAATAGATTTGGCGGTGGTGCGCTCGCCGTTTTCGGCGTCGGGGCTTTTTGTGCAGCAGCTTTACCGGGAGCCGATGCTGGCGGTTGGGCAGGCGCATTTTTTTAAAAATTTGCCGAATGAGCCGGTGCGACTTTCTCAGCTGGAAAACCGCCCGATTATAGTATACCGCCGTTGGCAAAAAATAATTGCCTCCTGCTTTGAGGGGGAGGGCTGCACCCCAAACATTTGCTGTGTAAACGACGATGCCCGCATGACGCTGGCCCTAACGGCCCGCGGGCTTGGCGTTGGGCTGCTGCACCCCTCGGCGCTAACACAGCCCGAGCAGCTGGGGTTAACGGCGCTGCCAATTACCAACCGCACCCTAAGCTCTGAAATTGCTTTGGTTTGCCGCGAGCACGAGCCGCTGCCCGAGCCGGCGCGCCTGTTTTGGGAGCAGGCAAAAAAAGCGGTGCCAAAGGCGCTTTAAATTAGGCTTTACTTTTGGTCTGGGGCGTGCTAAAATGAAAAAGCAGGGGATGATATAAAGCAATGAAAAGCCAAATAAAAAATAAAATAATAACAAAAAAATTTAAGGCGGCGTTAGCGGTTTTGTTGGCCGGTTGCTGCCTGCTGGGGGTTACCGCCTGCGGAAGCCCGAACCCGGCGGCCTCGTCTGCGGCGGCAACATCGACCGAGGAAACTCAAAGTGAGCTGAATTCCAGCAAAAAGGCAACCAGCTCAAAACCGAAAAAAACAAGCAGCGCCAAAAAGGCCAGCTCAAAACCAAAAAAAACAACCTCTAAAAATAACGCCGACAATAACAGCTTTACCTTAACCGAGCAGGAAAAGGTTTTGTACGGGGTAGACCCGGAGCTTTACCCGGCACCGCTGGTAAACAAGGGCAATTCGGCTCGCATTGCAAATTTAATGAAAAAGGCGCAATCCGGCGGTAAGTACACCGTGGCCGTGCTGGGCGGCTCTATTAGCCAGGGGGCCGGCTCTACCGGCAACAACAGCTATGGCGAGTTGGTTTGCAACTGGTGGAGCGAGAATTTTCCCAAAGCGCAGTTTACCTTTGTAAACGCCGGCTTAGGTTCTACTACGCCGCAAATGGCCTGCTACCGTATGCAGTCGGACCTTTTACGCTTTAACCCGGATTTTGTAGTAGTTGATTTTACCGTAAACACTTACGGCGATTACCTTTTAAATGTTACTTACTCTACCTTGCTGTACCGCCTGTTAAACCAAAAAAATGCGCCGGCCGTTATGGGCGTTCACTTTACTTATTGCGATAAAAGCCAGTATGCTGCGGGCTTTAGTAAAAAGGGCTTATCGGCACCCGACAGCCAAATTACCGCCGCGCTGAGCACCTACCAAATTCCAACCGTAAGCTACCACGACTACATTTGGAAAAAGATTGATAAAAAGGTTTTTAGCTGGCGGGATGTTGGCAGCGACTACATTCACCCCAACAACACCGGGCACAGCATTGCCGCGGTGCTGATTACCAAGCACTTAGAATATGTTAAAAACAACCTTAGCAAGCTGGCGGGCAAAGCGCCGGCGGTGCCCGCCCTTTCGGAGCAGCACTATTTAAAGGCCGATTGTTTAACCAACACCTCTAACGCGGTGCGGGTCGGCGGCGGTTTTAAAAAGTTAGACGGCAGCGCTGCCGCTACCCGCGGGTGGCAGTGCGCAGCCGGGGCCAACGGCACCTTAGAAATTACCCTGCCCGGTTCGGCCAAGCAGGCGTATTTGTTTGCAAATTTTGCAAGCGGCAGCCAGGGCACGGTTACCGTAACCGGTAACAACGGATCTAAGCAGGTGTTTTCAGCCTCCTCGGCAACCATTCCAACCCTGCTGGCGCTAACCAAGGATCAAACCCACTTTAAAGTAACCGCCGCAATAACGGCCGGCAGCTTTACCGTTTACAGCATTGCGCTGGACCAATCTTAAAAGGCTTTTAACAAAAGGCTTTACGGCGCGGGCCGTCTTGAATTTGGCAGTTTTACATTTGGCTGCCTTACACTTTGTTGGTTTGGGCTTTGCCAGCCTAAGGCTTAAAAAAAGGCTAAAATTTTGCCGGGCTATTCGGGCAAAAAAGCTGCCCTTTAACTAAAAGCTTTAAAAAAACTTAAGAACACCTTTTAAACGCTGTACCAAGCCGGTACGGCGTTTTTTGCGGCATTTTTAAAATTTGGTTTAAAAATTATTATAAGTTAAAAACCAACACCGTAAATTTTTATACATTTTAAATAAAAAATCTCATTTCCATTTGCTTTGCCTGCCGCTATAATATAGTCAACGACAACAAAGGGGTCGTACAAAGCGCCGGCCAAAACGCTTGCGGGCGCTAAAAAAACGGAGGTATTCAAAATGAAAAAACTACTTGCAATTGTTTTAACCCTGGCCCTGGCGTTAGGGCTAACAGCCTGCGGGAGCGGGAGCGGCTCCGGCTCTAAGGGCGAAATTTCGGTATTCTATTACACCTACAGCGACACCTACATTTCCAGTGTGCGTACGGCTATGGACAGCTTACTGAAAAACGCCGGCTTGCAGTTCCAAAACTACGACGCCAACGGCAACCAGACCACCCAGACCGAGCAGGTAACCACCGCCATTGCAAAAGGTTCCTCGGCCTTAATTGTTAATGTGGTAGACACCGGCTCGAATGACGCTGCCCAAAACATTGTAGACCAGGCTAAGGCTGCAAATATTCCGGTTATTTTCTTTAACCGCTCGGTAGAAGAATCGGTTGTAAGCAGCTACGAAAAATGCGCTTTTGTTGGCACCGATTACGAGATGGCCGGCCACATGCAGGGCGAAATGATTGGCAAATATTTGGTAGAAAACTTTGCAAAGCTGGATTTAAACGGCGACGGCAAAATCAGCTATGTAATGTTTAAAGGGCAGGAGGGCAATATGGAGGCCATTGCCCGTACCCAGTACGGCGTAGAGGATGCCGACAAGGCCCTTACCGCTGCCGGCAAGCCGCAGCTTTCGTTCTACGACGCCTCGAACACTAAAAAATATTTAGTAGACCAAAACGGCCTGTGGTCCTCGGCTGCCGCTACCGATTATATGTCTACCATTTTAGCGCAATACAGCGAATCAAACAACAACATGGTAGAGCTGGTTATTGCCAATAACGACGAAATGGCGCTGGGCGCAGTTTCTGCCCTGCAAACCGCCGGCTACAACAAAAGCGGCGCTAAGGTTATTCCGGTATTTGGCGTAGACGCCACCGACGCCGCTAAGGACGCCATTAAAAACGGCAGCATGATTGGCAGCATTAAGCAGGATGCCGAAGGTATGGCTAAGGTGATTACTACCGTTGTGCAAAATTTGTTAGACGGCAAATCTACCTTTGAGGGTGTAAACTCAAGCGATGTGGTAGGCACCTGGCGCGTAAACATTCCTTACGCTACCTACACCGCCGAGAACGAGAACCAGTAAGAACTTTTTGGGCGCCGAGCGCCCATCAAACCGGGCCGGCAGTTGCAGTTTAGGCTGCCGCTGCCGGCCCGGTTAAGCAAAACAGAATTGGGGGAAAGTTAAAATGACAGAGAACAACGCAGTAAAAAACACAGCTGGCACTGCCGAGCCCCCGGTGTTGCTGCGAATGGAGGATATTGAAAAATCATTCCCCGGCGTAAAAGCGCTGGATAAAGTGCATTTAACCGTTAAGGCCGGAACGGTACACGCCTTAATGGGCGAAAACGGCGCCGGAAAATCTACCCTAATGAAATGCCTGTTCGGGGTGTACGCAAAGGATAGCGGAAAAATTTACTTAGAGGGCAAAGAGGTACATTTTAAAAGCTCTAAAGAGGCGTTGGAAAACGGCGTTGCCATGGTACACCAGGAGTTAAACCAGGCTTTAAAACGCAATGTTATGGATAACATGTGGCTGGGGCGGTTTCCCACCGTGGCCAAGGGCGTTCCCCTTACCAGTGAAAAAAAGATGTACCGCGCCACGCAAGAGGTTTTTGAAAAATTAGATATTCGCGTTGACCCAAAAACCGTTATGAGCAAAATGCCGGTTTCGCAGCGGCAAATGGTAGAAATTGCAAAGGCGGTTTCTTACCACGCTAAGGTCATTGTGTTTGATGAGCCTACTTCCTCCCTAACCGAGGAGGAGGTTGAGCACCTGTTTAAAATTATTAATATGCTGCGGGATCAGGGCTGCGGAATTATTTACATTTCCCATAAAATGAAAGAGATTTTGCGGATTTCGGACGAGGTTACCATTATGCGTGACGGTAAATGGATCGCCACGAAGGAGGCCAAGGGCCTAACCACGAACGAAATTATTCGTTTAATGGTTGGGCGGGAGCTTACCAACATTTACCCGCCAAAAAGCAACAAAATTGGGGAAGTATTGTTGGAGGTTGAAAACCTTTCGGCCATGTACTCTAAGCTGCAGGGGGTTACCTTTCACGCAAACAAGGGCGAAATTATTGGCATAGCGGGGCTGGACGGTTCCGGCCGCAGCGAGCTGCTTGAAAATATTTTTGGCGTTGCCACCCGCCGTTCAGGCGCCATAAAGCTAAACGGCAAGCCGGTTAAAAACCGCAACGCGCGTGAAGCTATTAAAAACGGCTTTGCCCTGCTTACTGAGGAACGGCGCGCTACCGGCATTTTTGGCATTTTAAATATTCGGGAAAATACGACCATTTCCAGCTTGAATAAATGTCGTACCGGCCCGTTTGTTAGCAAAAAAAAGCAAAAAAAGAATACCGAATGGTGCATAGATGCCATGCAGGTTAAAACGCCGGACCAGGAAACCAAGATCCGTTCGCTTTCCGGCGGAAACCAGCAAAAGGTTATTTTGGGGCGCTGGCTGTTGACCGACCCCACCGTGCTGCTGCTGGACGAGCCAACGCGCGGAATTGATGTTGGCGCTAAATACGAAATTTACCAGCTGATTATTGACCTGGCCGAAAAGGGCAAAACGGTGCTAATGGTCTCCTCCGAAATGCCGGAGCTGTTAGGCGTTTGTGACCGAATTTTGGTAATGTCGGGCGGGCGGCTTGCCGGCGAGGTTCAGGCCAGCACCGCCACGCAGGAAGAAATTATGGCCTTAGCTGCCAAATTTGCATAATATGGGGGAAGATAAAATGTCTGCTGTAGCTGTTAAAAAAACAAACAAGTTTACCGCATGGCGCGAAAAATTCAGCGCGGCCAGCGGGGCGGATAAACGCAGAATGATTAGTGATCTGCTGTTTAATAACGCCATGTATATTATTATTGCCATTGCCATTATTTACATTGCCATTCGCGTGCCGGCATTTTTAAAAATGTCGTCTATTGTAAATATTATTTCGCTTACCGCGGCAAAGCTGCCAATAGCGCTGGGCATTGGCGGGGCAATTGTGTTAACGGGCACCGATATTTCGGCCGGCCGCTGTGTTGGCCTTACCGCTTGTATTGCGGCTTCGCTGCTGCAAATGACAGGGTACGCCAACAAAATTTTTCCAAACCTTGCGGTAGTGCCGCTGTGGCTGGTGCTGTTAATTGTAATTGCCGTAGGTGCGGCAATTGGCTTTGTAAACGGCTTTTTTGTTGCAAAATTTAAGCTGCACCCGTTTATTGTAACCCTTTCTACCCAGCTAATTGTGTTTGGCCTGGTGCTAATGTATTTAATGCTGGGCGGCAATAACGGCCAAACCCTTTCGGGGTTAGACGCCTCTTACACCAACTTTGTGCGCGGCACCTTGTTTACCATTGGCGGGGTTGCGGTACCAAAGTATGTACTGTACGCCGTTATTTTAACCGCCGTTATGTGGGTTATTTGGAACAAAACAAAGTTTGGTAAAAATATGTTTGCCGTAGGCTCTAACGAGGAGGCCGCAAATGTTTCCGGCGTAAATGTGTTCTGGACCATTGTGCTGGTGTTTGTGCTGGCCGGCGTTATGTACGGTATTACCGGATTTATTGAGGGCGCGCGAATTGCCTCCTGCTCGGCCAATACGGGGCTGAACTACGAGTCCGACGCCATTGCGGCCTGCGTTATTGGCGGTGTTTCGTTTGTAGGCGGCACGGGTAAAATCAGCGGTATTGTAATTGGCGTGTTTTTGCTGCAAATTATTTTTGTAGGCTTAAACTTTCTTTCGGTAGATCCGAATATGCTTTATGTAATTAAGGGCTTAATTATTCTGGTTGCCTGCGCAATTGATATGCGCAAATATTTAGCCCGTAAATAAACGGTTTAACTTTTAAAGGCAAGGTGATTGTAAGTGGAAGGCACAGTAAAAACAGCGCAAAACGCCGCCCCGGTAAAACGCAGCGGCGGTTTGTACGCTAAGGTTAAAATGTCGGTAAAGGGCGCAAACATCATGGTTTCGGTGCTTTTGCTTATTTTAATTGCCGCAACCGTATTTGTTATTAAAAACGCCGGCTTTACGGTGCGCTTTTCCACCAACGGCGGCTCTACCGTGCCAAGCATTAAAGCCATGTACAGCGACACGCTAAACCTTTCCGAAACCCCGGTGAAGGAGGGCTACCGCTTTACCGGCTGGTACACCGACGAGGCCTGTACCAACCGCTGGCAGCCGGAAAGCCGGGTAGAAACCAGCATGACCCTTTACGCCGGCTGGGAAAAGGTAAGTTAGGCCGGTAAAAGCCGGCCGCCGTGCCGGTTTGCAAGCGCTGCTGTTTGTGCGGTGCCGCCTTGCCGCCCGTAG
>CABQLY010000024.1 GCA_902465155.1 uncultured Oscillospiraceae bacterium
TTTCAAGGTTCGCCGCGCCCCGTTTTTTAGAGCGCCCAATTATAATACCACATCTGTCCCCCCTTGTCAAGAACTTTTTTTGCGTTTTTTAAAAAAATGTAATCTTTTTTATTTAACAATAAAAAATCAGCAAAGGCGGCTATTTTTCTTGCTCGTCGGAGGTCCTATTGGCCGGCTGCGAAAAGGCGCAGCCGCAATAATGCTGGCGATAAATGCCGTATTGGCGGCACAGCTCAATAGACCGTTGATAACCGCCGCGCTTTTTAAAATCGGCCGGCAGCCAAATCGACCCGTACTTTTTGGCAAGGCCTTCCCCAATGCTATTTAGCAGCGCCGCGTTTTTGTAGGGGCTAATGCTTAAGCTGGTAGCAAAATACGCAAAGCCGTTTTCGGCGGCATACTGCGCTGTGCGCCCCAAGCGCAGCTCAAAGCAAGCGTTGCAGCGAGCACCACCCTCCGGCTCTTTTTCCAACCCTTTGGCAGCGGCAAAAAAGCTTTGGGGGTTATAATCGTCTACCACCACGGCAACCCCTTTACAAAAAGGGGCCAGGCTGCAAAGGCGGTACAGCGCCTGCAAGCGTTTTTGGTACTCGTTAGCATTCGTAATATTACTGTTGCTGAAAAACACCGTTATATTAAAATAGCGCGTTAAATATTCTAACACATAGCTGGCGCACGGGGCGCAGCAGGCGTGCAGCAGCAGGCTTTCACGCTTATTTTGCGCCGTAAGGCTATTTAAAACGGCGTTTGTTTGCAGTTGAAAGTTTATTTTTTGCATTTTAATTTTGTTCCACACCCCAATTTGGCCAGACATTTTCGTTTAATTCCCGCAGCCCCTTAGGGTAGCGGTTTTTTAACACCCCGCCGCTGTACTTACCAAAGCCCAGCGGCACACCGCTTACCGTAACCCTTACAAAGCCCTTTTGCAAGCCCTGGGCAGGAATTTCACGCCCGTGCAAAAAGGCCGGAAGCCGCGGATCGGAAAGCAACAGTTCTAACGATTGCAGCGGCTTTACCAGCGGGCAGGTAAACAGTGCGTGCGCCGGCTCTAACCGGTTTTGCTTAAATTCGCCCAGCAAAAGCCCGGCCCGCAGCACCCCGCCCGGCAGCTGCGGCAGCCCGGCGGGAACCAGATAAAGCCGGTTGTTTTTTACGGTAAGTTCCCCGGCGGGGAGGGCGCTTAAATTCTCGCCGCAAAAGGTTTGCCAAAGCAGCTTTTGGGCAGAAGAAATTTTGGGCAAGGTTACGCTGCCCGGCAAGGCGGCGCTTGCCCCTTTAAAAGAATCTTCTTTTTGAAAAACGGCCAAAAAGTGCCCTTCGCCGCCGTTGGTAGGAAAAATGCGGCGCACGCTGCCGGCAAAGGGGAACCTACCGTACCCCGGCTGGCCAAAGTTAAAGTTTACATTTTGTATTTTTAAATTACTAAATGTACTAAGCAGCCAAGCAACATTTTCTTCATTCTCCTGCAAATTAAAGGTGCAGGTGCTGTAAACCAGCTTGCCGCCCGGCTTTAGCGCCACCAGAGCGTTTTTTAAAATTTCGCGCTGACGCGGCACGCAAAGGGCAATGTTTTGCGGGCTCCACTGCCGCAGCGCCTCGGGGTTATGGCGGCACATTCCCTCGCCCGAGCAGGGGGCATCTACCAAAACCGTATCAAAATACTCCGGCAAGGCGGCGCAAAGCTCGGCCGTGTTCAGGTTTGTTACAACGGCGTTGGCAATGCCAAACCGCTCTAAATTAGAAAGCAGCGCCCCCGTGCGCCCTTTTACAAACTCGTTGCTCCAAAGCTGGCCCTTACCCGCTAACAGCGCCCCTATTCCGGTAGATTTTCCACCCGGGGCGGCGCACAGGTCTAAAACACGCTGGCCCGGCTGCGCCGCCACAGCGGTAATTACCGAGCCGGCAGAAGGCTCTTGCACATAAAACGCGCCGGCGTGGTGCAGCGGGTGGTGCCCAATGCCCTGATAGGCCGGGGGCAGATAGTAAGCATTTTGGCAAAACGGGGTTGGCTCTAACAAAAAGCTAAAGCCGGCCTGCAGCACCTTAGGCGTTGCCTTTAGCGGGTTTAGCCGAATACCGCGGTAGGCCGGCTTGCTAAAAATGGCCTGCAGCTGCGGCAGGGTGTAACCCGAAAAACCGGCCAAATGTTTTAAAAACTGCTCTTTCAAAAAAATAACCCCTTTTGCATAATTAAAATAATTACGGGCAAACTGTAAAATGAAGTAGATGTACTTCAAGCAATACCGAAAGCGTGGTGAAACAAATGAATAACCAGAACCAGCAAAAACAGCAGCAGCAAAACCAGCAAAAGCAACAGCAGCAACAGCAGCAACAGCAGCAAAAACAGCAGCAGCAACAAAAGCAGCAGCAACAGCAGAATAACGACTGATTTTAAGCTTTAAAACGCTGCAAAGTGAGCTTGTACCGCCGGTAGGCCTTTACCGGCAGAAAAACATTTGCCGGCTGCATTTTTTACCGGCGGGCCGGCCGGGCAAAACGCCCTGCCGGCTTTGCTGTTTTTAGGCTTAGGGCAGCAAAGCGCAAAGCTGCCGTAAGGCCAACGGCCGCCAAGCCACTGCAAGGCTGCACCAGCAAAGGTACATACAGCCCCGCACGCCGGGCGCCGTTAGCCGCGGCGGTTAGGCTGCTCGGCCATGGCGCGCAGCTGAAACCCCTCCCCCAATACGCCGCCGGTAACGGTAATAACCGTAAAGGCGTGCGGGTCGGTTTGGCGCACCAATTGCACCGCGCGGGCAACCTCCGGCTCGCGCAGGGCGCAAAGCAGCACACTGCCGGAGTTGCCGGAATAGGCCCCTACGGCCGGCAGCAGCGTTACCCCACGCCGCAGCTGCTGCATGATTTTGCCCGAAAGCTCTTGCCCCTTTGCGGTAATAATGAAAAGCAGACGGCCACGGTCGCCACCGTACAAAACCGCGTCTATCACGCGGCTGGAGGCAAACAGCGAAACAGCCGTGTACAACAAAGTTTGCAGGTCTTGGTAGCACACCGCTGCCAGCAGCGCCACGGCGCCATCTAACAGCAGCATGACCCGCCCCATTGAAAGGTAGGGCCTTTTACGCCGCCAAAGCTTTGCTAAAATATCGATTCCGCCGGTGGTTGCCCCGCGCAGCATAACCGTTGCAATGCCCAGCCCGCTTAGCATACCGCCAAACAGCGCCGCTAACAGGCGATCCCCCGAAAAGGGGCGAAAAACAGCGGCACAAAGCTGCATAAAAGCCGAGATAAGCACCGTAACCGCCGTAGTGCGAACCATAAATCTGCCGCCAATTAAAAACAGCCCTAACAGCAGCACCGGCACATTCAGCACAAAGTACAAAGCGCCGGTTGGCAGCCCCAGCCAAAAATGCAGCACCGCCGCCACGCCGGTAAACCCACCGGGCGAAATGCCGTTATTTTCAATAAAATAATAAAAGCCAAAGGCGTAAATAAACGCGCCGGCCGTGTAAAATAAATAATCGGCCGTTACGGCAGCGGCTGATGTTTTAAAACTGCTTTTCACAGGCACACCCCTTTATACTTAGCTATAATAAAGTATGCCCGCCAAGCGGCGTTATATTTTACAAAAGCGCCCAAAGAAGCGCCAAAGGCGTTACAACCGGGTTTAAGGCCGCAAACCGGCTTTACCCCAGCCAATGCAATAAACCGGCGTACGGCTTGTTTTTTGCTGCCGCCCGTTGCACGAACAAGCCCGGCCAACAACGCCGAACGATTTTAATTTATTGGCTGTTTTGAAGCTGCCAGGCGGCCTCAAACAATTGGCGCGCCCGCGCCGTATTGCCGGAAAGCTGCAGGTACCCAAACAGCGCCTCCAGCCCGGTGGCGGCGTGATACTCGGCGTCGGTTGCGTTTTTTGGCGTGTTGCCGGTGTGCAAATTGCGGCCGCGTTTAAAAACGGCCAGCTCATGCTCGGTCAGCTGCCCCAAAAGGGCGGCGGCCACCTTAGCCTGCGCCCCCGCCCGAACATAATTTACCGAAAGGCTGTGCAGCGCCCCGGCCGGGCGGTTAATTTCGGCCAGCTTTTCTCGCACAAACAGGCTGTAAACCGCATCCCCCACAAAGGCCAACGCGCCGGTGCCAAGCGTTTTTAAATCTTGTTCCATTTTATTTTTCCTATTCCATACAAGGTTTTTTACGGTACATAGTCAAATTCAATATCGTAAACGCAAACGGTGTCCCCCTCCTGCACGCCGGCCTGCTCTAAGGCCGCAATAATGCCGGAGGATTGCAAACACCGCTGAAAATACTGCAGCGATTCGTAATCGTCGGGGTTTACCTGGTTTAAAAGCTTTAACAGCCATTCGCCCTCTACAAAAAATACATCGCCCTCGCGCCGCAGCGTAAAATCGCGCTTTTTGGGCTGCGCAAAATCCTCTACCGGGGCCGGCTCGGCCTGATATACCTTTACCGGCGGCAGCTTGGCAAGCTCGGCCGCAACAAAGTTAATCAGCTCGCTTGTACCCTCGGCAATGGCCGCCATAACCGGAAAAAACGCGTATCCCTTTTGCTCAAAATACGCGCGGTATTCGGCTATTTTTTCTTCCTCTATTAAATCGCACTTATTGGCCACCACAATTTGCGGCCGCTCGGTAAGCTCCGGGCTAAACACAGCCAGCTCGTGATTAATACGGTCAAAATCCTCTTTCGGATCGCGCCCCTCGCTGCCCGAAATATCTAAAACATGCAGCAGCAGCCGGCAGCGGTCAACATGGCGCAAAAATTCGTGCCCCAGCCCCGCGCCGGAACCGGCCCCCTCAATTAAACCCGGAATATCGGCCATAACAAACGAACTGCCCTGTCCCATTCGCACCACGCCCAGCACCGGGGTTAAGGTGGTAAAATGGTAGTTTGCTATTTTGGGCTTGGCCTCGCTAACCACAGAAATTAAGGTGGATTTACCCACATTCGGAAACCCGATTAGCCCTACATCGGCCAGTAGCTTTAGCTCCAGCGTAACCTCGGCCTGCTCGCCGGGGTTGCCCTCCTTCGCAAAGCGGGGGGTTTGGCGGGTAGCCGTTGCAAAATGGGCGTTGCCCCAGCCGCCGTTGCCGCCCTTTAAAAGCGTTACCGGCTCTAAGGAGGAAACATCGGCTAAAATTCGGCCGCTTTCGGCCTCCCGCACCAAGGTGCCAAGCGGCACTAAAATAATTAGATCCTGCCCACGGCGGCCCGACCGCCGTTTAGAGGAGCCGTCCTGCCCGTTTGGCGCAGCGTATTTGCGCTTGTAGCGAAAATCGGCCAGAGTAGAAAGGTTGGTATCGGCCTGCAGCACAATGTTGCCGCCGCGGCCGCCGTCCCCACCGTCCGGCCCGCCGGAGGCAACATATTTTTCCCGGTGGAAGGAAACCGCCCCGTTGCCGCCGTTGCCGGCCTTTAAAAACACTTTTGCTAAATCTACAAACATAACACTTCACCCGGCAGCAAGCTGCCCTTTCTTTATATAATATATAGTATAGTTATCTACAAACCTTAACACTGCGCTTTTAACCCGCGCGGCAGCAAAACAAAGCCGCTCGGCTTTACCGCACGGCCAAAAAGCCTTAATTTGCCCCGAAAGCCCTGCGGCGGCACTGCCCCGCCGGCGCAGCGCCTGTTGGCAACCGCCCCGCATTATTTTGGGCAATTACACTGCGTTTTTAAACGAAACGCTGCTGCCGTTTAAAAGCAGCCCGCTGCTTACGCTAATTTGATTTTTTTCGTTTACCCAAACGGCCTCTACCCCGTTTAAGCCGTTAATAAATTCCGGCCCTTTTTCGACGTACAAATAGCAAAGGGTAGAAAGCGCGTCGGCGTCTACCGAATTTTTGGCTAAAACGGTAACGCTAAGGTAGCCGGTGTTTTGCGGCATACCGGTTTTGGGGTTTAGCAGGTGGTGGTAATACACCCCGTTTTGGGTAAACCCGCGCTGGTAAGTGCCGCTGGTAACAACCGCCAAGTTTTTTGCGGGCAGCGTGGCAATAACGCCGGTTTCAAAGGGGGTTTGCACCCCAACCGTGTAGCTTTTGCGACCGTTTTGCCCTAACGCGTACACATTACCGCCCAAATTAATTAAGGCGTTTTTTACCCCGTTTTGCAAAAAATAATCCCGCAGCTTATCGGCAATGTAGCCCTTGGCAATGGCGCCAAGCTCTAACCGCGCGCCATTTTTTAGGGTAACGGTTTTGCCGCCCTCGGCTACCGTAAGGTTTTGCCAGCCAACGGTTTTAAGTGCCGCTTTTAACGCCTCCGGCTGCGGCACCGTTTGGTTTTTAAAATCCCACAAATCAGTTACGGCACCCAGGGTAATGTCAAATAATCCGTTCGAAAGCTTGCTGTAATAAAGCCCTTTGTTTATTACGGCTAATAGATCCTCGCTGGCATTTTGCAGCTGCCCGGTTTGGTTTAAAACCGCAATTTCGTTATTTTCGGCCTTGCTGTTCAGCTTTTCGCCCAAGGCGGTGCAAAGCTCTACGGCGCCGTTCAGCACCGTACTTTGCCCCTCGTAAACCGTTAGGGTACAAACGGTATCTAAGGTAAAAAAGGTGCGGGAAAGCTCGCTGCGGCAGCCGGCAAGGCCAAAACAGCCGCCAAGCACCAGCACCGCCGAAAGCAGCACGGCAGCAAGCTTATTCATCCAGCTTTAAAACGGCCATAAAGGCGTCGGGCGGAACCTCTACCGAGCCTAACTTGCGCATTCGCTTTTTGCCCTCTTTTTGCTTTTCAAGCAGCTTTTTTTTACGGGTAATATCGCCGCCGTAGCACTTGGCCAAAACATCCTTACGCATGGCCTTAACCGTTTCTCGGGCAATAACCTTGCCGCCAACGGCAACCTGAATAGGCACCTCAAACAGCTGGCGCGGAATATGCTCCTTTAATTTTTCGGCAATGCGGCGGGCGCGGGGATAAGCGTTTTGCTCGCAAACAATAAACGATAACGCGTCTACCACATCGCCGGCCAGTAAAACATCTAACTTAACCAGCTTGGCCGGCGCGTAGCCGTGCGGCTCGTAATCGTAGCTGGCGTACCCCCGTGTGCGCGATTTCAGTGCGTCAAAAAAATCGTACACAATTTCGCCAACCGGCATAAGGTAGTGAATATCTACCCGGTCGCCAATATATTGGGTGTCTTTATACTCGCCGCGCCGCTCCTGGCACAGGCCCATAATTTCACCAATATACTCTTTAGGGGAAAAAATGTGCACCTCGGCTACCGGCTCCAGCGACGCGGTAATGGTGGCCGGGTCGGGATAGTTGGTAGGGTTATCTACCTCCACCGTTTCGCCGTTTGAAAGCTCAAACCGGTAAACAACGCTGGGGGCGGTGGTAATCAGATCTAAGTTATATTCCCGCTCCAGCCGTTCTTCAATAATCTCCATATGCAGCAGCCCCAAAAATCCGCACCGAAAGCCAAAGCCCAAGGCCTTAGAGGTCTCCGGCTCAAACAGCAGCGAGGCGTCGTTAAGCTGCAGCTTTTCCAACGCCTCTCTTAAATCGGTGTAGCGGGCGCCGTCGGCCGGGTAAATGCCGCAAAAAACAACCGGGTTTACCTTGCGGTAGCCGGCCAGCGGCTGCTGGGCGGGGTTTTCGCTAAGGGTAATGGTATCGCCCACACGGGCCTCGCTTACCGTTTTAATGGCGGCGGCTAGGTAGCCAACCTCGCCGGCCCTTAGCTCTTTACACGGCACCATGCTGGTTGCCATTTTTCGCCCAATTTCTACCACATTAAATTCGGCGCCGGTCGCCATCATTTTAACCGTTTGGCCGGGGCGCAAACTGCCGCTTACCACGCGAAAATAAACAATAACGCCCTTGTAGGGGTCGTAGTAAGAGTCAAAAATCAAGGCAGTCAACGGTGCGTCGGCGTCCCCTTTTGGGGCGGGAATTACCCGCACCAGCTGCTCTAAAACCTGTTCCACATTCTGCCCCGTTTTGGCCGAAACCAGCGGCGCCTCATCGGCCGGAATACCAATAACATCCTCAATTTCCTGGCGCACCCGCTCCGGCTCGGCGCTGGGCAGGTCAATTTTGTTAATCACCGGCAGCAGCTCTAAGTCGTGGTCAATGGCAAGGTAGGTGTTGGCCAGCGTTTGAGCCTCAATCCCCTGCGAGGCATCTACCACCAAAATAGCCCCCTCGCACGCCGCTAACGAGCGGGAAACCTCGTAGTTAAAATCTACATGGCCGGGGGTATCAATTAAATTAAACTCGTACTCCTCCCCGTTTTGGGCGGTGTAATACAAGGTAAGGGGGTGTGCCTTAATGGTAATGCCGCGCTCCCGTTCTAAATCCATGCTGTCTAAAATCTGGTCCTCCATCTCCCGCTGCTCAACCGATTTGGTAAGCTCGATCAGCCGGTCGGCCAGGGTAGATTTGCCGTGGTCAATATGGGCAATAATGCAAAAATTACGAATATGAGCCTGATCCATAAGCTACTGTTTACTCCTTGAAATAATATACAGCATTATTATACAACATTTGTGCCGCAATTGCTACTTAAATTTTGTAAAAATCTTGCCGGGCGCCTGTTGGCCCTTTTTCCCCAAAAGCGCACAAAACCGCCCGGGCCGTTAGCAGTGCCCGGGCAGCCAATTATTCGTACCGCTGTTTTAGCATGTACCTTAAGACCTTAACGGCAAATTCGGCCGTTTCTACCAAAAAATCGCTGCCAAAATGGCTAAGGTTTAACTCCATGTTATAAATGCCGCTGTAACCAATTTCGTCTAACGCGTTAAACACATCCTCCCAATCTATACAGCCGGTTTTTGGAATTTTGTGTTGGTCGGTTAAAGTATCGTTATCGTTTAAATGCAGCACTGTAACCGCCTTGCCAAGCTTTCGGATAACATTGGCCGGGGTGGGGTTGCCGTACCGCATGGCTTTGTTGCTGTGCCCGGTATCTACACAAACCGTAAAGCCTTCCCGCAATTCCGGCCGGCTTGCAATGTCAAGGTAGGCTTTTTCAAAGGCCGAAAAGTTGCCAAAAAAGTCGCAGGCCGAATATTTCACGGCGTCCCCAAAGGTCTCGGTAGCAATTTTAATGCCGTTTTTTAAGGCAAAGGGAACCGTGCGGGAAAACAGCTCGTAGCTTAAACGGTACATGAGCGCCGGCTCGGGGTTGGGCCCTAAAAAAATAGAGGTGGCGTTGTGCACCACGCAAACCCCTGCCCCTAAAGCAGCGGTGGCCAGACAATCCAGCTCGGTGTTTTTTACCAAAGCGTCATCCTCGGCCGGGCGGTTTACAAAGCCCGACATTTTACCGTGAGTTTGCCCAATATAAATGCCGTATTTCTTAGCCTGATTTTTTAACTCGGCGTAGTATTCCAAAATCGCCTGCGGCCCTTTGCTGTAAAGGGAATTCGGCGTTCGGTAATCGTTTTGTGCGGCGCATAGATCAAAATCAACCGCGTCAACGCCAATGCGTGCGGCAATTTCAAGCGCTTTTCGGTCGCCGTATTTTTTTTGCAGTGCCCCAATAGAAAGGCTTACCTGTTTTTTCATTTAATTTTCCTCCTAAAAGAACAATACAGTTATGAATAAACCCAAACTTAAATTTTCGGCAACATTTACGCCGCGCTTGGCCCTTGTTTTTTGCGCAGCGGCTTTGCCTGGTTATTTTTTCATTCGGTGCAAAAAGGCCCAAACCGCCAAAAACCCGGTAAGCGCGGCGTAACCCAAAACCCACCAAAGGTGCGGAAAAACACCGGCCAGGTTATTGCTAAGCACTGCCCGCTCCAGCTCTACCGCATGCACAAAGGGCAGCGCTTCGGCAACCCTTTTAAAGGCGCCGCCCACCAGGTTTAAATCAAACCACACGCCCGAAAGCCAGGCCGTAAGGTTTGTTAGCAGCGCCCCGCAAATTCCGCCCACCTGTTTTACGCTAAAAATGCTGCCGCACAGCAGCCCAAGGGCAATAAAAAACACGGCCGAGGGCAGCAAAAACAGCACGGCTAAAACAGCCTGCAGCGTAATTTTAAGCCCTAAAACGGCGGCAGCCAAATAACAAACCGCCCCTTGCAGCAGGGCAATTGGCAAAATAGGCAAGGCGTAGCCCAAAATAAATTCCGGCGCGGTAAGTGGCGTGGTGTAAAGGCGCTGTAAAAAGGCGCTTTCCCTGTCTTTCGCAATTAGGGTTGCCGAAAAAAGCGTAATAAACGCCAAGCCAAACACGGTAATGCCGGGGGTTAGGCTTTTTAGCTCAAACAGGCTTACCGGCACATTGGCCTGAATAGCCGAAAGCAGCAGCAGTAAAATAACCGGAAAGCCCAGGCCAAACGCCACGGTCAGCGGGTCGCGGCAAATTTCCTTTGCCGTTCGTGTACTAAAGCTCCAAAGTCGCATTTTTAAGCCCCCTTTACAATTTTAATAAACGCAGCCTCTAAATTCGGCGCGCCGGTTTGCTCTTTTAAGGCTAAAACCGTTCCGGTTTGCAGCAGGCGCCCGTTTTTCATTACACCCACCCGGTCGGCCAAAAACTCGGCCTCCTCCATATAATGGGTGGTAAGCACAACGGTTACCTTGCCCTTTAAAGCGCAAATAAGCTCCCAAAGCTCGCTGCGGGCTAAAACATCTAACCCCAAGGTGGGTTCGTCTAAAAACAAAATTTCGGGCTCGGTTACCAAGGCCATGGCAATGCTTAACCGGTGCTGCCACCCGCCCGAAAGCCGGCCCGCCTTTTTGGCGGCAACCGGGGCCAGCCCAAGCCGCTCGCAAAGCTCGGCCGTTTTTTGCTGTTGCAGGGCTTTACAAAAGCCGTGCACCCCGCACATAAGCCTTAAATTCTCCCGCACGGTTAAATTGGGGGCAACGGCCGTTTCCTGCGGGGAAACGCCAATAATGCTTTTTACCCCGGCTGTATTATTTAAAATGCTGTGCCCCTGCAAAAAGGCCTGCCCCGCTGTTGGCCTTAACAGCCCACAAAGCATTTTAACCGTGGTTGTTTTGCCGGCCCCGTTTACCCCCAGCAGCGCAAAAAGCTCCCCTTTTTCAACCGTAAGGTTCAACGCGTCTACGGCGGTAACATCCTTGTACCGTTTGGTTAAATTTTTGGTTTCAATAGCCGGTTTCATGTTTGGTTCCCTCTCTTTTCCGTACAGCTTTTCAGCCCCAAATAGGCGTTTGTTAACACCTCGCTTACAAATGCGTCGTCCCAATTTAAGTAGTTGGTGGCAACCATGGTGGCAATGCCGTGTACATAAACCCACATTTGCAAATGAAAAAGGTAGGCCTGCTGCTCGCTAAGGTTTAGGTTTTTTTGCAACAGGTTCAGCAGCGGGCGCAGCTCCTCTTTATTCTCCTGCACCGTTTCACCGCTGCGATCCCGCATAAACAGCAGCTTAAACAACTCCCTTTCCTGCCGCGCAAATTGAATGTAGGCCATTCCGCTGGCCTTGTAGGGCGGGTATTTTCCGGCGGCCATGCTTTGCTTTAACGCCTGTTGGTACACACCGTTTGCGGCCTCTAACACCCCTTGCTGCACCTGAGCCATGTTTTCAAACAAACTAAATATAGGCTTTGAGGAGCAGCCCAGCCGCTGCCCCAGCGCGCGGGCGGTAAGGGCCCGTGCCCCCTGCTCCCGCACCAGCTGCAGGGCGGCGGTAAGAATTTGCTCTTTGGTAAATAAAAACTTTCGCGGCATTGGTATCCCCCTTTTTTTAGCGCCCAAAAACCGGCCATTTTTTAAGTGGTGCTAAGCCGTTTTAATGCCAAGCGGCTTTTGCGCCAAGCAATTTTAGTGCCAAACCATTTTAATACCAAATCATTTTATTTAGTACCAAGCGGCTTTTACGCCGGGTTAGCGCCGTTTTTGAACCCTGTTTTGTTTTAACCGCGTTCACCCAAGGCGGTTTAAGGCAAAACAGTTCCGGCGGCAAAAGTTAAAGCAACGGTTGTAGCGCAACACTTGTTTCTTTATTGTAGCACGCTTATCCCCGCTTGTCAAGCCCTAAGCGCGCTGCCGCCATTTTACTAAAAGGTTCCGGCACCGGCAATGCAACCGGCGGGAGCAAACACCTACGCTGAGAACCAACACCTACGCTGGGCACCAACACCTACGCCGGGCACCAACACCTACGCCGGGCGCCAACACCCACGCCGGGCGCCAACACCCACGCCGAGAACCAACCCCTACGCCGAGAACCAACACCTACACCGGAAACCAACACCTACACCGGAAACCAACACCTACACCGGAAACCAACACCCACGCTGGGGACCAACACCTACGCTGGGTGCCAACCCCTACGCCGGGAACCAACACCTACGCCGGGCGCCGCTAAGCTTTTGCTTTTTGGGCTCCGGCGGCCCGGCGGTTATTTTACAGCCGGGCCAACGGGTTGGCATTAATTCTTACACCCCGCGCCTGCAAATCTGCGTTTATTCCCCGCCGGCGGCAGGCCGGCAAACGCCAAGCCTTTGGGCTTTTAAACTTTTCGGCAGCGCTGCAACAATACTGCTTGCAAGCGGGGGCTGTTTATGTTAAAATAAAAACAAAACGGGGGTTTTATTATGACGATTGCAGATGTAAAAAGCATTTTAAACGCAACGGTAATTTGCTGCGACGAGGCGCTGGAAAAGCAGGTGCATAACGCCTGCGGCTCGGATATGATGAGCGATGTGTTAGCCTTTGTAAAGGATCAATCGGTTTTAATAACGGGGCTTTGCAACCCGCAGGTTATTCGCACCGCCGAAATGATGGATATTATTTGCATTTGCTTTGTGCGCGGCAAGCAGCCGGATGAGGCCATGATTGCCTTAGCGCGCGAAAAGGGCATTGTGCTGCTAACTACCACCCTGCGGATGTTTACCGCCTGCGGCATACTGTACGAAAGCGGGCTGCGCGGGGGTGCCAACCAATGTGTATGATGAAGCTGCATTTTGATGTTTCGGGCGAGGATTTTACCCGCGCAGGCGAGGCCTCGGGCAAGGTAAAGGCCACCTTAAAGCAGCTGGGGTACGACCCCAACACCGTTCGGCGCGTTGCCATTGCCCTGTACGAGGGGGAAATTAACCTGGTTATTCACGCCGGGGGCGGCGCCATTGATGTTGAAATAGACCCCACGGTAATTCGCATTACCCTTTCGGACCACGGGCCCGGCATTGCCGATGTGGAAAAGGCCATGCGGGAGGGGTATTCCACCGCTACGGAGAATATTCGCGCGCTGGGCTTTGGCGCCGGCATGGGCCTGCCCAACATGAAAAAATACACCGACGATATGCAAATAGAAACAGCCGTTGGCAAAGGCACCACCATTCGCATGAAAGTTAACATATAAGGCGGGATGAACGATGTCGACCTTTCAACACTCGGTTTACTTAGACCCCGAAAAGTGCAAGGGCTGCATTAACTGCATTAAGCACTGCCCAACCGGCGCCATTCGCGTGCGGGGGCGCAAGGCCCACATTATTAAAGAATTTTGTATTGATTGCGGCGAGTGCGTTCGGGTTTGCCCGCACCACGCCAAAAAAACGCGGTACGACGGGCTGGAGACCCTGCAAAACTACGCCTACACGGTTGCCCTGCCGGCCCCCAGCTTTTACGCCCAATTTAACAATATTACCGACACAAATATTATTTTAAGCGCCCTGTTAAAGCTTGGCTTTAACGATGTTTTAGAGGTTGCCGCCGCGGCCGAAATTGTTTCGGAGCTTAGCCGGCAGTACATTGCCAGCCACCCAAACGGCAAGCCGTTTATCAGCACGGCCTGCCCCTCGGTAACCCGGCTAATACGGGTGCGGTTTCCGGCGCTGTTAGAGCGGCTGCTGCCCATTTTGCCGCCGGTAGAGCTGGCTGCCCGCGTAGCGGCGCGGCGCGCCATGCAAAAAACCGGCCTAAAGCGGGAGGAAATTGGCATTTTCTTTATTTCGCCCTGCCCGGCTAAGGTAACCTATGTACAAGATCCGCTTTGCATTGAAAAAAGCGAAATAGACCGTGTGCTGGCCGTTAAAAAGGTTTACACAGCGCTGCTGCCGCTTATGGACGCCGCCGACGCCGAAAAGGATTTAAAAATTGCCGGCAAAATTGGCATTAGCTGGGGTTACAGCGGCGGCGAGGTTGCCGGCCTTTTAACCGACAGCTACATTGCCGTAGACGGCATTGATAACGCCATTGGCGTGTTAGAGGATTTAGAGGACAACAAAATTCACGGCCTTGATTTTATTGAAATTGACGCCTGCACCGGCGGCTGCGTAGGCGGTGTGCTGCAGGTAGAAAACCCCTATGTTGCCAAAACCAAGCTAAAGCTTTTACGAAAATATATGCCGGTGGCCGGCGCGCACCTAAACGGGGCCAACGCCGCCAACGCCTACTGGACGAAGGAAATTAAATTTGAGCCGGTATTCCGCTTAGGCTCTACCCCGCAGGAAAGCATGGAGATTTTACAAAAGGTAGAGGCCATTGCCGCGCGGTTACCGGGGTTAGATTGCGGCTCCTGCGGGGCGCCGACCTGCAAAGCCTTAGCCGAGGATGTTGTGCGGGGCGACGCCAACGAGCGGGATTGTATTCACCTTTTAAAAACCTACCTGCACCAAATTTCAAGCGACCTAAACGCTATTTAAACCGGTAACTGCGGGTAAGCCGCCGTTTGTTTTAAAGCGGCAGGGTAACGCCGCCCCCAAAGCGGCCGCCTACGGGGAATAAACGCCGAACCGCAAAACCTTTAAAAACAAACAAAGCCGTGCGGCCTAAAGCTTTTTGGCCGGGCGGTTAGTTACAAAATAAAAAAAGGGTGAGAAAATTGAAAGCTGCCAACCTTAAAAATTTACCCGGCATAAAAGCGGTTTGCCTGCCGCAGCCCGAAAAAGCCCTTGCCGGCGTGTACTGCTGCGACCTGCTCAGCTTGGTTATGGGCAAGGCGCCGGCCGGCTGCGTTTGGGTAACCGTTATGGGCAATGTTAACGCGGTTGCGGTTGCCAGCCTGGCCGAAATTGGCGCCGTTATTATTGCGGGGGGCGCCGCGGTAGACCCGGTTGCCGTAAAAAAAGCGCAGGAAAACGGCGTAAACCTTTTTTGCTGCGAAGCGCCGATTTTTGAAACAGCCCGCGCGGTAGACCGGGCACTGTAGCCATGCCGTACTTTCATTACGATTTACACCTGCACTCCTGCCTTTCCCCCTGTGGGGATGAGGACATGACCCCGGCCAACATTGCCGGCATGGCCAGCGTGGCGGGGCTGCAAATTATTGCCTTAACCGACCACAACAGCACCGGCAATTGTGCCCCCCTTATTCGCGCGGCCGCCCGCTTTGGCATTACCGCCCTTTACGGCATGGAGCTAACCACGCAGGAGGAGGTTCATGTAGTTTGCCTGTTTAAGGGCGCCAACGCCGCCGAGCAGTGGCAGGCCTTTGTAAGCCAAAAGCTGCTGCAGGTTCAAAACAACCCTGCCATTTTTGGCCGCCAGTGTTATATGGATGAATTTGACGCCGTTTTGGGCGAGGAGCCCAACCTTTTAATTAACGCCACCGCCATTTCCTTTGACGCGGTTTTTGCCCCGGTTTTTGAGCTGGGCGGCGTGGCTTTTCCCGCCCACATTGAAAAGCCGGCCAACGCGCTGCTGGCAAACCTTGGCTTTATTCCGCCGCAGGCGGGCTTTACGGTGGCCGAGCTGCGGGAGCTAAGCTGCCTTGAGGCCTTAAAAAAAGCCCACCCGCACCTAAACCGCTGCAAAATTCTTTCCAGCTCCGACGCGCACTATTTGCAGGATATTGGCGCCGCCGGGCAGCAGATTTTTTTAGAGGAAAACAGCGCCGAGTGCCTAATTCATACCCTGCGAAATTGAAAGGAACTTGTCCCCATGAGCTTTGCACAAAAAAGAATTTTAATTATTGTAATTAGCTGCCTGCTGGTAGCCGGCATTGTATTTGGCTGCTACCGCATAGAGCAGCACAAATCAGCCGAAAACGACCGGCAATCGGCCAGCTTGACCCAAAAAATTCAACCCCTGGCCGACCAAAAAAACGCCCTGCAGGCTAAGCTGAAAAAATTAGAGGCCGACCACGCCACCGAAATTGCCGGTAAAAGCTGCATTATTCCAATTTTTACAAAAACCGACGGCTCCCTTTGCAGCATTGCGCTGCCGCTGTTAAAAAAATACGGCGCCGTTGGGGTGCTGGCCTTTAGCAACGGCCAGCTTCCGGGCGACGCCGACCAGCTAACGGCCGCCCAATACCAAACCTTAAAAAATGCCGGGTGGGAAACCGCCCTGGGCGACAACAGCAGCATTGAGCTGGCCAAGGGTGCCTCGAACGACGCCACCTTTAAGGCCTGGACCACCTACATAGACGAAACGCTGAAAAAAATGGACGACCAAAAAATGGGCCGCCCCAAAATGTACTACTTTAACCAGCCGCTTGGTGAGCTTTCTAAGGGGGCCGTAATTAACGCGCTGCGCGCCCGCGGCTTTGAGGGCATGGTTATTCCAAAATCTGACGAAGCCATTACCACCGAAAATAACGAATACAACGGCTTTACCGTGCTGGGCTTTAAGCGGATTTTTGATAACGGCTCTACCGTTAGCTCGCTGTTTTCCGAGCTTTCAAGTGGGGGCAAGGCGGCGGCCGTTTCGGTGCAAAGCTTAACGCAGGAAATTACCGATTCAAACCTAAACTGCTCGGTAACCCGGTACGAAAAAATGTTAAAGGCGGCGTCCGGCAGCTACAAAAACCTAACCCTAAAAAGCTTTAGCGCTTTTAAAAGCTACCGCGCCGAGCTTGAAAAAAGCGCCAACAAAAGCGCCTCCGCCTACGAGCAGCAGCGTAAAGAGCTGCAGCAGCAAATTGCCGAGCTGGAAAAGCAAATTAATAAATCTGCCATGCAGTAGCAACGCTTTTGTGCCCTTTTAAAGCCCTTTGGCTTGTGCGGTTTTGTATTTTGCTTAAATTGCCCTTGCCGGGTTTTGCCCCTAAAATTTTGCTTTATTAAAAAACGCCCCGCAGCCGGTTTTACCTTTGGCTGCGGGGCGTTTGGGCTTTTTTGCAATTTTGGGTTTGCGTTTGGGGTTTAAAGGTTTGTTTTAATTTTTAGTTTTCTGGCTTCGGCAGGTCAAACAAAGCCTCAACCTGCGGCAGCAGCAGCGGCCGGTTGGCAAACACCTTTGGCGCCGCAACGATTTGAAAAGCTACCGGCTCGGCCCCGTTTTTTTCAACGCTTACGGCAATTTTTAACCGGTGGCTGCCGGCTGTCAGCGCCAAATTGGCATCCGGGCAGGGGCGGTGAAAGGCAGGTAAATACGGCGCGCCCTGTTTTTCAAAAATCTTTTCGCCGTCTACAAAAAGGGTTGCCCGCTGCCGGGTGTGCACCATAAGGCGAAAATTGCCCCCCTGCGGCAAATAAAGCTCGGTTTCGGCTGTTAAAAGGTCGCCGGCGGCCGGGGCAAAGGCCTTTTCAAAAGCAATGCAGTCGCCCGGGCAGCACAAGGCCTGCGGGCTGTCGCCGTTTTGGGCAACCAGCCAATTTTTGGTTGGCAGCAGGCAAAATTCAATTTTTTGGGTTTGCCAGGGCAAATTTTCAACAAACTGCTCTACGCACAGCGCGCAGGGGTAGCTGCTTTGGGATTCGGCGCCGTTTTTTAGGGTAACGCTGTACTGGCAGCTTTGCCCCGGCTGCAGGTAAATCTCCTGCCGTTTATTGCCCGAAAAACCGCTTGGCAGCTGCAAGTAAAGCGCCCCCTTGTACGCGTCGGTGCGGCAATTTTTAACGGTAAAGGCTACGGTGCGCTCCCCGCCCGGGGCAATGGTTGGGTTCTGCTCGCCGTACTGCTGGGTAATTTGCAAATCCCAACCCGTGGCCGAGCCGGCCGGCAGGGTGTATTGAACGGTGTAAATATCCGGGTCTACGGTAAAAATACTGCGGTCGCTGCAATTTTCAAAATACGCCTTTAAAATGCGGTGCGCCTTTACCGAGCGCTCGGTTAATTCCTCTAAATTTTTAGGGGCGTTAAAGCCGGTAACCTGTGGGCTTACCTTAATGCCGTTGCCAATGGGGGCAATCCACTTTTCGTCAATGGCCTTGGCACCGCCCAAAATACCCAGTATGGCCCCAACGGTAGCGGCGGTGCAGTCGGTATCGTACCCGCAATTCACAGTAATTAAAAGCCGCTCCGAAAAATCGCGCCCGTAAAACAGCCCTAAAACCATAAAAGCTAAATTCAACGGGGCGTAGCAAAAGTTGTCGGTTCCGTAGCGGTCAATCAGCTCCTGCCTTGCCTGCTGCCAGGTAAGGCCCTTACGGTGCAGGTCTAAAATATCTAAAATAGCCCGCGCCGTAACGCTTTGCTTTGGAATGTACGAAAGCGCCTGCTCAATTAAGGTTAAAACATCACTTTCAAAAAACGCAAGGCTCTCTAAAACGGCCAAAAAAACCTCGCCGTAAACGCCCTCGCCGCCGGCGTGGTCAATTACCGCGTCTTGGTAGGCGTAATAAGCAGCAACCTGCGGCATGCCGGCCGCCAGCACCGCCCAAATTTCCGACCGAATGGGCGAGCCCATGCAGTGGGTAAATTCGTTATTATAAACCCCGGCAAGGGGCGCTTTTAGGCCACGGCGCGCGTTTTCGGTAAACAGGCCGTATTCATCCATATTAAAAAATACATGCGCCAGCCACTCCTGCACCAAATGGTTGGCGTTTAGCTGCACCCCGTACTGCTCTACGGCGTGCAGGTTTAGCAGTTGCAGGTCTAAATCGTCGTTTTCCATTGGCTCGCCGTTAAAATCGCAAGGGTAAAAATCAAGGTTCAGCAGCTCCATTTTTCCCTCAACCGGGCCGCCCAACGTGCCCCCAACATTTTTGCCCAGCCAGCAGCCGTAAACCTTATCGTAAAATTCCTTTTCTGTCAGCGTTTTCACAAAAATCCCCCTAACGCTTTTCCGCCGCCCGTAAAATTGGGTGTGCCGGCGGTTGCAATTAATTTCTGCAATTTAATTATAAAAGCAAATTTTAAAATTTCAAGGCACAGTTTTTTACCGCTTTGTTCTAAAAGTATCATTATTTAACCTTTACCGCGCCGCTGCCGGTTTTGGCCGCTAAAGGTACGGCTGCGCCGGGCCGAAAAAGCTAAGGCTGCGTAAAGCGGGGCCATTTTTAACGCCCCGCCCGGCTATTGGCAAAAGCACTTAAAGCAACGGGCCAAGCGGCCAGCGGCGGTTATTTTAAAAAAAATTAAATTTTCCTATTGATTTTGCCGCCTAAACCATGTATAATAGTTAGGTCAGTTCGCCGGTGTGATGGAATTGGCAGACGTGCTGGACTCAAAATCCAGTGGTGGCGACACCGTACCGGTTCGACCCCGGTCACCGGCACCAAGGCCCTAAAGGCTTACGCCTTTAGGGCCTTATTTATTCTCGGTTTTCTTTTTCTGCTTTGCCAATTTTTTAAATAAACGGAGCGCTGCAAATGCAATGGTTTAATTTTTACGGGCTTATTTTTGTTGCCGTTATTCTTGTTCCCAACCTAATTTTTGCGCTAAAGTGTAAAAACGGTTTTTTAAACAGCTGGCACAACAAAGCGGTAGAAAGCGCCGAGCAAATTGGCCGCTTTGGCTGCTTTGGGTTTATGATTTTTAATATTCCGCACACCTATTGGGGCTTTGCCGGCCCCAAAGCGTTTTGCGCCTATTTGGCGGTAGACGCCGTGCTGGTAACGCTTTATTGCGTTATTTGGGCCGTTTGCTTTAAAAAAAGCAGCATTTTTAGGGCGCTGGCGCTTTCTATTATTCCGTCGCTGCTGTTTTTATTCAGCGGGGTTCTTTCACGGTCGGTGCTTTTAACCGCTGCCGCCCTTTTGTTTGCGCCCTGCCACATTTTAATCTCCTACCAAAACGCTAAATTAGCGGTTTAAAAGCCGTTTTTTGCTATTGCCCGCGCGGGCAGCAGCAAACGGTTTGGCGCCGCCGGCGTAACCGTTCCCCTACGAATGGTACGCCGCTATGGCAGCGCAGCGCGGCACTTTGGTGTTCTAACAACCGGCCAAACCCGGCCAACTGCCAAAAAATGAACCAATATTTTGTAAAAATTCCAGCGCCCCGCCGGCAAGCTTGCCGG
>CABQLY010000025.1 GCA_902465155.1 uncultured Oscillospiraceae bacterium
TTATCCAACGGCGAAGTTTTCTGATTTTTGTAACACATCATTGACAAACCTACATAATTTTGCAAAATTTGCGGCCGCGGCAGCCCCTTTGCCCAAAGCCTTTTGCGGTTTGGCAATTGGCTTTTCGGGGCCTTAAACAAACCCGGCTGGCTTTTTTGGCCTTAAACAAACCTGGGCGGTGCCGCCCGCTTTTGGCAGCACCGCCTGTAATTACCGGTACACGCTCTATTTAGGTTTTCTTAGGCGCTTTTAGCCCAGCACTTTGCGGGTAATGGCTACAACATCCTTTAGGTTTGTTTCGTTGTCCCCGTTTACATCGCCGTTAAAGGGCAGGGTAACGCTTTGCCCGGCCAGGCTTTGGGCCAGCAGGTAGGCGTCCTTTAAAGTGTAGGCGTAGGCGGGGGTTTTCACAAAAGCGTATTGCGCCACAAAATTGTAGGCGTTGCTGTAGGCGTCCTCAAACACCCTTCGCTCGGCAAAGGCTCCGGCGCTTTCGCTGTAGCAATCCCCGTTTTCGGCAACGGTTTGCCCGTTAATTTTTAGGGTAAGCTCTTTGGCAAAGGCGTACCCCTCTTTGGGGCAAAGGCGCAGCGAATACCGGTAGGTTACGCCGCCCTCAAATGCGGTAAGGTCGGAATACAGGTTTAAGCTTTTGTTAGAGTAAGCAACCTCGTACTTGCTGCTGTTCCATTTTTCCCAAACAATTTGGTACTTTTCTTGGTCCTGCGCCGGCACCTCGGCGGTAAACTGTACCTCTCCCGGCGTTAGATCCAGCGTGGCGTTTTGTACCTCGGCCGCCGTTAAAATGGTTACGGTTTTAAGGTTGGTAACCGTTATTTCTTTTCCGTCTTTTGAAAGGGTGTAGTTGGTTCCGGTAACGGTTTTGCCGTTAAAGCTAAAGGTTAGCGGTTGGTTTAAAAACACAAACCCCGCCTTGGCCCTTAGGGTAACGCCGTAGGTGTAGCTGTGGCCGGCCTCGTAATCGCTGTACTCGTTTTTCGATTGCCGGTAGCCGTTTTCGTCGTAATAATCGGCCTCCCGCCAGTTGTACTTGCCGTCGTCCTGTACCCAAAATTCGTCTACCAAGCGGCAATCGGCAAACGAAAGGGCCGCTTCCTCTAAATAATTGTAACTGGCGCTTTGGTCATCCTCCACTTGGGGAACCGCCACCGCAAAGGTAAGGGTGGTTGCGGCCGTTTTGGGGGCAATTTCGGGCGGGGTGTTAAACGCAACGGTTTTGGCCGCCGTGTTTTGCGAAAGGCTTTCGGCGTTTTCCAGCGGGGTTAGGGTTGGCTGCTCGCTAACCGAACCTGCCGCCTTTACGGCAACGCCGCCTGCCACCGTGCAATTGGCGTAAACCGCAGCGGTGCCGCCGGTAAGACGCACATTGCCGCCGGTAACGGTAAGGGTAGAATCCGGCAGGTTTGAAAGGCCCTGGTACCCGCCAACATGGCCGTAAACGGCGTAGTCGGCGTTCGGGGCGTAAATTAGCAGCTCGCCGCCGGTAACGGTAACCGGGGCACCGTAGGCCAAAAGCGCGGCCGAGGAGCCGTCGGCGTAGCCGGTGTTATCAAAAATTCGGGCCGTGCCGCCTAACATTTGGTAGCTGCCGTAGGGGGAAAGAATAATGGCCGAGGGGTCCTCTACGCCGCCGTCTACATAAAAGCTGCCGCCGGTTTGCGTAAAGCCGCAAACGGCCAAGGCGCAGGTGCTGCTGCCGCGGCAGTAAATGTTTAAGCTGCCGCTTTCTAAGGTCACGCCGCTGTCAACATCGCTTGTTACAATGCCGCGCCCCTCGTAATTGCTTCGGCTTTTCTCCCAGGCGCCGGGGTAAATGTTTAAGCTGCCGCTGCCGGCAACGGTTAGGCTGGCCTGCTCGGCCATTACAATACCGTAATAAACGCCGTTTCCAACATCGTCTTTTATTACATTATTGCCGTTTAAAACAATTTTTAAGTTGCGATTGCTGTAAATGCCGGTGTTGCGGTGAATGGTTGAAAAATCTCCGCGATTATTCCGTTCAATAGAGGTTAATGTTTTATCGTTACTCCCTTTTAAGGTAACATTGGTTAGTTCTAAAATGTAGCCGCCGCTGCCGTCTTCGGTAAGCTTTACCTTGCCGCCGGCGTAGTCTAACTCCTTACCCAAATTTTCGGCGCTGGTAAGCTTTAAGTAGCTCCAGCCGCTGCCGTTGCCCAGTTGAACCAACGGGTCGCTTGGTGTTTTGTTAAAACGGTAGGTTATTTGGGCAGTTAGGTCGTTTAACCGCTGAACGGCTGCGGCCTCTACCGCCTGACCGTTTACGGTAACGGCAACCGTTTTGTCAAAGGCGGCGCTGCCGTAGGGCAGAGTAATGGTAATGGTTGCGGTACATGGGTAGCTTTCATCGTAAAGTCCGCTGCGGCCTAAAACAATGCGGTCCACCTGAACTAGTTGGTCATAATCGGTTAATTTTTCGCGGTAGCCGTAAGCCTGGGTAAAGGCGTAGTCGTTGCGGTTCAGCCAAAGGTCTAAGCTTTGGGTTTTGGCGCCCTCAAAGGCGGCGTAGGTAAAGGCGCTGCTAAAATCTGTCCACGGACTTACCGTGCCGGTTGGTTTGTCGGTTTCGCGGTAGACCTCTACCGCGCGCATTTTAAAATAGTAGGTGCCGTAGCCGTTTTGGGCCAAGGCGTTTAGCATATTGTAGCTGTAATAGCCCTGAAAAACGCCAACCTTATTGCTTTCGGCGGTGCCGTTTTTGTAAAGGGCGTATTCGCGGCCGTCGGTGCAGTCGTCATCCGAGTAGTAATTTTTTGGCCACGGGTTTTGGGTTTCGGCAGCGGTAATGCTGCCGCGCCCGGTGCTCCAAACCGGGGCGTTCGGCGGCTCGTTCCAGCTGCTGTTTGTTGCAGCGGCCGGAACCCAAAGCAGCCCCAAAAACAGGCAAGCCGTTAAGGCAAGGCAAATTGCCTTTACAAAAATTTTTTTAAAATGCAGCATAGCGGTTCTCCTTAAAGCTTAATTTTAATTGCAGGTTTTGCAGCTCCCCCTGGTTCTGCGGTTCCTTAGTCTCAAACTTCCTTGTGTTCTGGGCTCCGTGGCTCCTTAGACCCTGGGCTCCTTTAGGTTTTGCGGCCCTCTTGGGTTCTGCAGTTTCCTTAGGCTCTGCGGCTGCCTTTGGCTTTCGGCCGCTTTGATTTTTTCGGCTGCCTTTGGCTTTGGGTTTTGGCGGGGTTCGGCTGCCTTGGGGAGCTTTAGCGTTAAAGCCTTTGGCTTTACGCGCTGTAAGGTTTATACAGCTTACGGTTTCATTATAACTTACCATTTTGTAAAACAACAGTTTTTTTCCAAAATGGCAATGGCCAAGTTAGAAAACGCTCGACATTTTAACCGCAATGAAGTATAATGGGCTATAACAAAGCAAAGAAAGAATAGGAGCGGTTGTTTTTGAAGTTTTGCGAGCAATTAAACCGTTATTTAGAGGAGCTGGACTGCACAGCCAAGGAATTGGGGGAGGCCGCCGGGCTTTCGGACGCCACGGTGAGCCGTTACCGCACCGGCGAGCGGGTGCCGGAGCTGAATTCGGCAGCTTTTAAGCAGCTTTGCGGCGGGTTGGCCGCTTTGGCAAAGCTGCACGGCCTGCCGGAAAACGCGCCGGAGCAAATTGCCGCGCAGTTTAAAAATTGCACCGACCTGCAAGTAACCGACAAGCTGCGCCTGTGCGAAAATTTTAATTTGCTGGTGCTAACCCTAAACCTTAACATTTCAAGGCTCTGCCGGTTTATTAATTACGATACCTCTACCGTTTTTCGTATTCGCAACGGCTCTCGCCGGCCGGCCGACCCGGTTCGTTTTGCGAGTGATGTAGCGCAATACATTGCGCAGGAGCCGCTTGCCGAGGCCGAAATTGCCGCCTTGGCGGAGCTTACCGCCAGTCCGGCAGAAAAGCTTTTGAAAGGCGCCGAGCGGTTTGAGCGGGTAAAGGCCTTTTTATTAAGAGGTAACGGTTCTGCTGCCGTGCCGGATGTTTCGGGCTTTTTAAAAAAGCTGAACGAGTTTAATTTAAACGAGTTTATTGAGGCCATTCATTTTAACGAAATGAAAGTGCCAACCCTGCCTTTTGCGCTGCCCACCTCCAAAACCTACATCGGGCTGAAGGAGATGATGAACGCCGATTTGGATTTTTTAAAGGCCACGGTGCTTTCCCGCGCGACCGAGCCGGTAATTATGTACAGCGATATGCCAATGGAGGAGATGGCCAAAGACCCGGAATTCCCCAAAAAGTGGATGTTCGGCATGGCCATGATGTTAAAAAAAGGCCTGCATTTAAACATGATTCACAATGTGGACCGCCCGATTGCGGAAATGATGTTAGGGCTGGAAAGCTATATTCCAATGTACATGACGGGGCAAATTACCCCGTATTATTTAAAGGGTGTGCAAAATAACGCGTTTTTGCACCTGCTAAAGGTTTCGGGCGCGGCGGCCTTAAGCGGGGAGGCCATTGCCGGCCACCACGCCGAGGGGCGCTACCTGCTAACTAAGCACAAGGGCGAGGTTGCTTATTACCAAAAGCGGGCCAACGCCCTGCTGCAAAACGCCCTACCGTTAATGGAAATTTACCGGGCCGACAATGCCGTGCGGTTAAACGCCTTTTTGTTGGGCGCCGCAACCGCGGGGGAAAGCCAAAAAAGCATTTTGTGTGCCCCGCCAATTTACACGGCGTCGCCGGAGCTTTTAAGGGCTGTTTTAACGCAAAACGGGGTAAACAAGGCCGAACAGCAAAGCATTTTAAATTACGCGGCCGCCCGGCGCGAGCAGTTTTTAAAGCAGCTGCAAACCGCTGTAATTACCAACGAAATTCCCGCCCCGAACCCGGCCGATTTTGAGCAGGGCCCGCCGGCGTTGGCGCTGGCCGGCCTGTTTTACGAAAAGGATGTTTTTTACACCTACGAGGCCTACCGGGAGCATTTTGAGCAAACGCTGCAGTTGGCCAAAAGCAACGCCAATTACCGGGTAGTTCCGCTAAAAAGCCGCGTTTTTAAAAATTTGCAAATACACCTAAAGCCGGGCAAGTGGGCTATGGTTTCAAAAAACAAGGCGCCGGCGATACATTTTGTTATTCACCACCCCAAATTGCGGGCAGCAATTGAAAGCTTTCGGCCGCCGCTGGTAGAAAGCGAACCTTTGCCAAGCGGCCAAAAAACAGCACGGCGGTAAAATTACTTTAAAAGCAAAGCTGCCGGCACCGCTGGTTTTACCCAGTTGGCACCGGCGGCTTTGGCGTACCGTTGTAGGCAATAGCCGTTAAAATGCCGTTTAAGGGCGGCTGTAATAGCGGTTATTCTGGCCGGTGCAGCTGTTGCAAGGCCGGGTTAAAGGCGGCTAAAAGCGGGCGGTTGGCAAAAACAAAAGCGGGCAAAGGCTGCTGCCTTACCCGCTTTGCGTAAAAGCTATTTGCAAAAGTGTTGGTTGTAAAATAAAAGCATTTTGTGTTAAAGCCGGCCGCCTTAAAGCTTGGCCGGTTGCTTTTTGCCGGCAAAAAACGCCTTTATGCGGCGGTTAAAGCCTTGAATATTGCTAAAGTAAAGGGAGGCAGCCAGCCCCAGCAGCCCCGCCAAAACCGAAACGGCCGTTTGCCCGTTTAGCCCGGGCACGCAGTTTTGGTTTAGCACATTGGGAATAATAGAAAGAAAAAGCCCAAAAATAACCGAAAAGGTTGCGGTGTAAAAGTGCTTTACTAAGGTGTTCATTAATAGGGCAATGGCAAAGGCGCCAACAATTAGCCCGCCGGCAGCCGGCAGCAAAACCGAAAAGTTTAAACTGGCAATAGAGCTAACATAAAGCTCGTACAGCCCCAGGGTTGAAAGAATAACGGCGCTGTCTACCCCCGGCACAATAGAGGAACCGGCTACGGCCACCCCTAAAAAAACCGATTGCAAAAGGTTGGGGTTTTTTACCGGCTGAAACAGCCCCCGGTTTAGCGAGAACAGCAAAATGCCAACCGCAAAGGCGGCGGCTATGTAAAAATAGTACCGTTTGGCAAAGCCTTTTTTGCGTATCTCTTTAAAAAACATTGGCAGCGTGCCAACCACCAGCCCTAAAAAGGCGTAGCGGGTAGGCATTTCAAACCGGGTTAGTAAAAAATCTACCACCTTGCTGAACAGCAATACCCCAACGCCAAAACCCAAAACCAAGGGCACTAAAAAGGCCATATTCTTTTTAAAATTTTTAAACAGGGTGCTAATGGCGTTTAAGGCTTTTTCGTACAGCCCAAAAAGCACCAGCAGCACGCTGCCCGAAAGGCCGGGCGCAATGCCGCCTATTCCAACCACAATACCCTTTAAAAATGTCCGCATTTTTTACCGTACCTTTACAATTTTTTTAACATTATACACCAATTAGCGCAGCGGCGCAACAATTTTTTTTAATTTTACTAAAACTTTACAAGGCGCCCGCGGCCAAACGGCTGCGGGCGCCTTGCTTTGCAGGGTTTTGTGTTACAGTATAGGGTTATGTTGTTTGCTGCAGAGCTATTTATTATAAGAGGCCAAAAAGGCGCGCAGCCGCTCGCTCTTTGGGCTTTCAAAAACCTCGGCGGGGGTGCCGCTTTCGGCAATAATGCCGTTATCCATAAAAATAATTTGGTCGGAGACCTCGCGCGCAAAGGCCATTTCGTGCGTTACAACAATCATGGTCATGTGGCGGTCGGCTAAGGATTTTATAACCTTTAGCACCTCGCCGGTCAGCTCCGGGTCTAAGGCCGAGGTTGGCTCGTCAAAGCACAAAATTTCCGGGTCCAGCGCCAGGGCGCGGGCAATGGCAACCCGCTGCTGCTGCCCGCCCGAAAGCTGGCAGGGGTAGTTTTCCATGCGGTCTTTCAGGCCTACCCGCTCCAGCAGCTCGGTAGCCCTTTGGCGATTTTCCTCCGGCGAGGCTTTTTTCAGCAGGTTTGGAGCCAGCATTACATTTTGCAGCGCAGTGTACTGCGGGAATAAATTAAACGATTGAAATACCAACCCAAAGTGAAGGCGGCGCTGCCGAAGATCCTGCTCGCTAATGCTTTTTTGCGCCCCGTTAAAAATAACGCTGCCGCCAACGGTTACGGTGCCGCTGTTGGCAAATTCCAGCGAGTTTAAACAGCGCAGCAGCGTTGTTTTGCCGCTGCCCGAGGAGCCGATGATAGAGAGTACCTGCCCCTTTTCTAAGGAGAAGCTAACGCCCTTTAATACCTCGGTTTTGCCAAAGCTTTTTACTAAATTTTCTACAGTTAAAATTGGCATACTTAGCTCTCCTTACGCTTTAAAATAGCTTAGATTTTTTTCTAACCTGTTAAACAGCAGGGTTAAAACGCCGCTAAAAATTAGGTAGTAAATGGCGGTAAAAAACAGTGGCCAAATTTGTCCCGAAATGCCTTGCGAGCCCTTTAAAAAGGCTTGGCCGGCCCAAATAACCTCTTGCAGGGCAATAATGCGCGCCAAAGAGGTATCTTTAACCAAGGTAATAATTTCGTTCGACATAGGCGGTACAATTCTTTTTACCATTTGCAGCAGCGTAATGCGAAAAAATATTTGCCTCTTGGTAAGGCCCAGCACCTGTCCGGCCTCCTGCTGGCCTTTAGGCACGCCCTGAATACCGCCGCGATAAATTTCGGAAAAATAGCAGGCGTAGTTTAAAATAAAGGCTACCGCCGCCGCCGAAAAGCGCCCGCCCTCGCCGCTGCCCCAAATGGGGTTGTGCAGCACTAAGCCGGGAAAGTAGTAAATAATCAGCAGCTGGATCATAAGCGGGGAGCCCCGCACGATCCAAACAATAACCTTAACCAGCCCGCTGATTGGTTTAAAATTAGACATAGAGCCAAACGAGATGATAAGTCCCAGCGGCAGCGCGCCAATTAGGGTGATTGCAAAAAGCTTTAGCGTTTGCAAAAAGCCCACATTTAGGGCCGAAAAAACTGTAGGGAACTGTTGGATGATTTGTTGTAGCATGAAATTCTTTCCTTTAACATAGTTTAAAACAGGGTAGGGGAAACAAGCGGTTTGCAGGCATGCCGAATGGTTATAACGCCCGAAAACAGAGCGTGCCTCAGCACCCTCTGTTTTCGGGTAAAGCTTACTTAGCTATTAGCGGTTATTTAATTAAAGCGGCCTGAACCTTGTATTTTTCGGCGGTTTTTTGCAGGGTGCCGTCGGCTTTGCTATCTTCAAAAAACTTGTTCAGCTTTTCGGTAAGGTCTGAGCCTTTTCTAAACCCAACGCCGTATTCTTCGCTGTTTAGCTTGGCAGTGTAGGTCAGATTGGCGTAGCTGGTGCCTTCACCGATCATAGCGGCCGCCATTAAGGAGTCAATAATTGCTGCGTCGGCAGTGCCGCCGGCAACCTCCATTAAAGCGGTGGCTTGGTCTTTTACCTCGGTAAACTGGTAGCCGTTGGCTTCGGCCTGCTTTTTACCGGCAGAGCCATTTTCTACCGCAAACTTTAGGCTCTTGCAGCTTTCGGCGGTTTGGTAGTTTTGGGCTTTGTCCTTCGGTACTACAACTACCTGTGCGTTGTTGCAGTAGGCTTTCGAGCAGGACATGGCCGAAAGTACATCCTCAGTCAGGGTCATGCCGTTCCAAACGCAGTCAATTGTTTTGCCGTCCAGCTCCATGGTTTTGTTATCCCAATCAATTTCAACAAACTCGGCCTTAACGCCAAGGCTTTCGGCAAACGCGGTTGCCATATCGGCGTCAAAACCAACCCACTTGCCGTCCTGCTGGTAATCCATTGGCTCAAACTCGGTAATGCCAACAATCAGCTTACCGTTGTTTTTTACATAGGCGCTGTCGCTCTCCTGAGTTTTGCCGCAGCCTGCAAAGCACATGGCGGCGGTAAGTACGGCTAAACACAAACTAATTACTTTTTTCATTTTTTGTTCCTCCTGGGTTTTACCCTGTTCAATTTAATTTGCGAAAGTGCTTTAGCACTCTTTCGCTTTAGCACGCTAATATATTAACACACTATTATAGCTTTGTCAACCCCTTTTTTAAAAAAAATTAAAAAATTTTTTAAAGAGCGTATTTAGCGGCAAAACGCGCGGGCAAAGGGCAAAAAAATAAACGCCGAAAATTCGGCGTTTAAATAAAAATGGGTTTAGGAATTGTTTAAATGAATTTAGAATTTTTAAACAGGTTTAGAATTTATAAAACCGGTTTAGCGCTTTTAAAGCGGGCTTAAAATTTTTAAAAGCACGGGCGGGCTATTTTTGCGGCTCTACATAAAGGTAGGGCTGCAGCTCGCCGGGTAAGGCTTCGTCGGCCGCGGTGTTGCAAACTAAGGTAAGCGGGGCGGTAAGGTCTAAGCTAAAAATGCCCATAATAGATTTGGCGTTTACAACATATTTGCCGGATTTAAGCTCCATACTGTATTCTTTATTCATGGCAAGCTTTACAAAGCTTTTAACATCTTCCAGCGTTTTTAAAAAAATTTTATTTTCAATCATCTTTTTTAGCTCCACTATATAAATAATAAAGGCGATAAAGGTAGATAATGAAATGATACAACTTTTTAAGGAATTTGTCAAGTTTTTCATAAAGCTGTCGAACCACGGCGCGGGCAGCGCTGTTATTTTACCACTTCAACCTTTAATAAATTGGTGGTGCCGGCAATATTCAGCGGTACGCCTGCGGTAATTACAACGGTGTCGCCCGGGGCTACAAGGTCGTACTGCTTGGCGCAGTCAATGGCGTGCTGCATTAGCCGGTCGGAGTTGCTTTGGTTTAGCGCCAGCACGGGGTACACCCCCCAAGAAAGCGCCAGCTGGTAGTAGGTTTTGCGCTCGGGCGTGGCGGCAATAATAAGCTGGCTGGGCCGGAATTTAGAAACCCGGCGTGCCGTGCGGCCCGATTTGGTAACGGCAATTACCGCCCCGGCGCTTACATCGCGCGCGGTGGTGCAGGCGGCATCGCAAATGGCGTTGGTAATGTCGTTTTCGTCCATGTAATACATGGCGCCGCCGTAAATGTTCATGTCAAACGCGTCGGCCTCGGCCTGGCGCGCAATTTTGGCCATAACCCTTACCACATGGGCCGGGTTTACGCCCATGGCCGTTTCGCCCGAAAGCATAATAGCCGAAGTGCCGTCGAACACCGCGTTGGCAACATCGGTAATTTCGGCGCGGGTGGGGGTAGAGTTTTGAATCATAGATTCCAGCATTTGGGTGGCGGTAATTACCATTTTGCCGGATTGGTAGCAGCTTTTAATAAACTTTTTTTGAATTCCCGGCAGGCGCTCGTACTCAATTTCAACCCCCATATCGCCGCGGGCAACCATAATACCGTCGGCGTGCTTTAAAATCTCTTCAAAATTCTGCACGCCCTCGTTATTTTCTATTTTAGCAATAATGCGAATGTGGTGGCCGCCGTGGTAATCTAAAAACTTGCGCAGGTCAATCAGGTCCTCTTTGCACCGCACAAAAGACGCGGCTACAAAATCTACATCATTTTCAATGCCAAAAATCAGGTCTTTGGCATCGGCCTCGCTAATATATTTTAAATCTAAGTGAATATTGGGAATGTTTACGCCCTTGTGATTGCTGATCTCCCCGCCAACCAGAACCTTGCAGGTAATTTCCTTGCCCTGCACGGCGGTAACCTCTAAGCGCAGGCGGCCGTCATCTAACAAAACGCGGTTGCCCGGCTTTAGCTGCATGGGCAGATCCTCGTAGGTTACGCTGCAGCGGGTTTCGTCTCCCTCAATTTTTTCGGCCGTTAGGGTAAAAACGGCCCCTTTTTTAAGCTTTACGGCGCCGTTTTTAAAGTTGCCTAAGCGAATTTCGGGGCCTTTGGTGTCTAACAAAATAGCCACCGGCGCGTTTAGCTCCTCCCGCGCCTGCTTAATCAGGTCAATGCTGTTTTGGTGGTAAGCGTGGTCCCCGTGGGAAAAGTTTAGCCGGGCAACATTCATTCCGCTGCGAATAAGCTCCCGCACGGTTTCTGGGTTGTTGCTGGCGGGGCCAATGGTACAAATAATTTTAGTCTTTCTCATAATGCTCCTGCTCCTTTCCAAGGGCTTTGTAGGTTAAATCGCGCAGCATGGGGTGCACGGTATCGTAAATTTCGGGGTTATTGCGCACATGCTGCACATAAAAAATTGAAAGGGCGTTTTCTGGGTCTATCATAATGTAAGCGCCGGCGGCGCCGTCCCAGCCAAATTCGCCCAGCGGGCTGTAACAGTTGTTGCTTTGCTGTTTTATTTTGGTGCGTACCCCAAGGCCATAGCTGTAGCCCGTATTGGGCTTGCAAAAGGTTTTAAACTGGGCCGGGGTTAGGTGGTTTTGGCGTAAAAGGTTAACGGTTTGCGGGTTTAAAATACGGTTGCCGGTTTTGCCAACGCCGCCGCAGGCTAAAGCGTCGGCCAGCAAAATGTAGTCCCGTGCGCCGCCAATAAGCCCGGCGCCGCCGCTTTCGTAATTGTTTGAAAGCATGAAGGGGTTGGTAAGGGTGGTGGGCTCGGCCTTTTTTAAATTAAAATTATAAAGGTATTGCGCGCTCATGCGGCTTAAAACCTCCGGCGTGGGCCGAAAGCCCATTTCGGTAATGCCAAGCGGCGCAAAAATGTTTTGTTTTAAATACTCGCCAAAGGTAAGCCCGCTAATTACCTCAATAATTCCGGCTAAAATGTCGTGGCACAGGCTGTAACGGAATGCGGCGCCCGGGTCAAAAACCAGCGGTATTTTGGCAATGGCCCTAAGCATTTGCCGGGTAGTTGCTTGGTTGTTTGTTTGCTTTTGCAGGGCAACAATGTGCTCGTTGCCAAGGTCGTAGGTGTAACCGCCGCACATGGTAAATAAATGCCGCACCGTTAAAACGGTTTGGGCCGGGCGAATCGCGTCGCCATCTTTTACATATAATTCCCCAAATTCGGGCAGATATTTTTGAACGGGTTCCTCTAACCTTAGCAGCCCGCGCTCCAACAGCTGCGCGCCGGCAGTGCAGGTAAAAATTTTGGTGGCCGAATATAAAAAGTACAAATTGTTTTCGCCTACCGGCTTTTGGCGGTTAAAATCGGCAAAGCCGTGCGTGTAATGAAACAGGCGTTGGTGGTTTTGCGCTACAATAATCTCGCAGCCGGGAACAATATCCGGGTTTAACGCGTCAATATATTCTTTTAATTCTTGAAATTGCATTTTACAGCCTCCTGCGCTGTTATAAAATTCAAAAACAACCTCATTTTACATTATAACATTTTTAAAAGCAAAATCAAGCGGTTTTTTAAAACGGCTATTAAAAAAAGCGCCCAGCCAAATAAAAGGTTGAGCGCTTGAGGGAGCGGCACAGGCAATTGGCCCGGCGCAAAGGCAGTTTTTTGGTGTTTTGGGCTTTTTGCATTTGGGGCTTTCGGCGTTTGGGGAATTTTGGCGCTTTGGGGCTTCTTTTGGGCTTTTTGTTTTGGTAAGGCAACGGGCCTTTTTAACCGCTGTTATTGCGCAGCCCGGGTTTTGGTAATTAACACCGCCTGGCTGTAAAGCTCGGCAAAGCGCTGCTCGCACAGGGCTTTTTCGTACGCCTCGGTTTGGCCGGTTTGCGGGTCGTTCAGCAGGTAATGCGTTGCGGTTTGCCCTACCAGAACCAGGCAATGCTCGCACGAGCGCCAGGTAAAGCTTTGCCCGTTAGGCAGGCGCCAGGTTTTACCCGTGGCCGAGGGCCGCATTTGCATGGTGGCCCAAATTAAAAGCGGGTAGCCGTTTTGGGTGTAAAGCGCACTAAGCTGCTTTAGGGTTTGGCCGTAAAGCACCTGCGCTTTGCAGGCGGTGCTGTTAAGGTTAATAGCCTTGGCAATTACCGGGGCGTAGCAGCCGTAGGCCGCCTTGTTAAAGGGGTTGCCGCAAAAAAACTCGTTGGGGTTTGGCCCGTAAAGCGTGCCGTCCTTTTGGTAAAATTTTGTGCTTTGCGGCAGCCAGTGCGCGGCAAATTCGGCGGGGGAGAGCGTTACCCCGTAATAGTTTAAAACCATGGCGGCGGCCGTGGCCTCGCAGCCGGTTGGCAGCGCCGGGTACTGCGAAAGCGGTTTTACCGCAATGCAAACGCTGCCGGCGGGGGTTTTGGGGGCGGCGCTCCCCGCGGGTGTTGCCCCCGGCGGGCTAAAAAATAAAAGGACGGTTAACAGGGCGGCGGCCAAAAAAGCGGCGGCTGTAAGCAAACGCTGGTGCATAAAAATTCCCCTTTACTATTCTTAAAGAAAATAGTAAAGGGGAATTGTAAAGCTTTTACCCCAAAGGCTGTATGCTAATTGTATATTTTATCAAGGTCCACTACGGTTTCGTCGCTTTCGCTTTTGTCGCAATAATCGGTTACAAGGCGATTTAGCCCCAGCACCATAAAGGTGTTGTAAAAGGCCTCGTTTCCGTTTTGGGAGTAACCTTGTTTTTGCACAAACCCGGCGGCACCGTATTGCTTTTGCGGCAGCTGCAGCAGCTTTCCGTAATAGGCGTCGGTTGCGTTATTCAGGCTAAGGTTGTTGGCGTCCTGCGCGGTGGCGTCTGCCGGGGCGTAGGCAATTTCGTTGTAAATAAGCAGCAAAAGCAGCTGAGTTTTTTCCTCAAACAAAAGGGTTACGCTTTGCAGCCCGTTTCGGTATTCCAGCTTAACGGTGCGCAGCGCGGTTGGCTTGTTTTCTACGGTAATTAGCTGCGTTTTTTCAAAGCAAAGGTTTGGCGCGCCGCTTTGCAAAACCGCTTGCACTGCCGGCAGCAGCGAGTTGTTTTGAAAAACGCTGTTAACTAAATAAACGGCGGTGTTATGGTAAGCCGTGCTGGCTTTGGCGGTAGAAAACGGCTCCTCTGAAAGCTCGCCGTTTTCGTAAAGCTTGGCAACCTGCTGTGCGGTAATGGTGGTGCGGCTGCCGGGGTTGTACTGCCAGGCCTTGCTTTGCTGCCCCAAGACAAAGCGGTAGCCAAACAGCACCGGTAAAAGCACTACTAAAACCGTTATAAACGCCAGCAGTGTTAGGAATAATGCCTGCCTTTTTTTCATGGTTCCACCGCCTTTTTGGGTGCGTTAAGGGGTTGCTCCGGCACGCTTGGTTTGGTTAATTTTAGCCTAAAGCTAACAACGGTGCCCTTATTGGGGGCGCTGTTAAACTGCAGCCTTGTGCCGTGCAGCTCGGCAATTTGTTTGCAAAGCGCAAGGCCCAGCCCGGCGCCGCCCAGCCGGCGCGAGCGGGCTTTATCCTCCCGAAAAAAGGGTTCGGTAATGTAGGGCAGGCTTTCCGGCTGAATTCCGCGCCCTTCGTCGGTTACGGTTACGGCGGCACCGTTATCTTGAACCTTACACTGCACGGTAACGGTGCCGTTGGGGTTCGAGGCTTTAAAGGCGTTATCGGCAAGATTGTAAAGTAGGGAAAGCAGCAGCGCCCGGTTGGCCAAAACCGTTACCGGCAAGGGCAGCAGGCGCAGGGTAACGCCGTACTTTTTAGCCAAGGGCAGCAGGGTTGTTTGCAGCTGCCCAAAAACCCCGTTTAGCGGTAGGGGGTAAAGCTCTACCGTTTCGTTTTGGTAAACGCAAAGTTCTAATAACCGGCGGGAAAGCTCCTCTAACCGCTGCGCCTCGCCGCAAATGGCACGGGCGGCGTTTTGCACCTCGGTGGGGTCTAAACGGTAGGCGTCCAGCATTTGGGAGTAGCCAATAATAGCGGTCATAGGGGTTTTTAGCTCGTGCGTAAAGTCCGAAATAAACTGCTCCCGCCGCTGCACCTCCTGCTGAATTTTTGTAATATTTTGCTGCACGGTTTGCGAAAGGGCGTTAAAGCTTTTCGAAAGGTTAACTACCTCGTAGTCCCCCGAATTTACGGGAACGGTTAAGCCGTAATTGCCGGCGGCAACCTCCCCGGCGGCGGTGGCAAGTCGGTTCAGCGGTGCGGCAATTTTGCCCGAAAGCAGGTAAAGCAGCGTTCCGCTAATTACCGCAAGCCCAAAAACGGCACCCCCGTACACCAGCCACAGCCGGCGGCAGGCCTGCTCGGTTTTGGTAAGGTCGGCCGAAACGGTAATAAAATATTCCTCCTCCCCAACTAAAACGCGGCAGGCCGATTGGGCGGTGCTGCTTTTGCCTTTGCGAATAAACCGGTAAAGTCCGGCGTTGGGATTTAGGCTTTTTAAGGCCGGCTCGGTGTTTTCCGGGTCTAAAATTTGCACCAAAGCAATGTCTTCACCCAGAATCTTTTTAATTTGCTGCTCTACCGCCCCGCGCGCGGCGCCCTCTACCCGCCCGGGCGTAATTTCGGTAAAAGATAAAAAGCTGTCAATAGCGTAAAGCTCGGCGGTGTTTACCTGTTCTATTTTGCTGTTCAAAAGGGTGCGGGTGGTGTAGGTTACAAAAAACAGGCCAACCGCCCCTACGGCCAGCAGCACGCTTAGGTAGGCGGTGCAAAAAAATTTAAAGCTAATTTTCATACGGCCAGCTCCGGCAAAAAGCGGTACCCAATTTTGTAAACCGCCACAATGGCCCGGTTTAACTGCAGCTTCTTTTTTAAATGCTGCACATGCAGGTCTACCGTGCGGGTGTTGCCGTAGTAGGGCTCTTGCCAAACCCGCTCGTAAATCTGCTCACGGTACAGCGCAATATTAGGGTTTTGCAAAAAGTAAAGCAGCAGATCAAACTCTTTGGTAGAAAGGGCAACCGGCTCGCCGTTTGCCAAGACGGTGCGGGCGGCAACATCTACCTTTAGCTTGCCGGCGGTTAAAAAACGGTCGGCCTTGCCGCAGCGGCGCAGCACGGTTTGCACGCGGGCCAGCAGCTCACGCAAATCAAAGGGCTTGGTAATGTAATCCTCGGCCCCTAAGGCCAGGCCCTTCACCCGGTTTAAAACCTCGGCCTTGGCGGTAACAAAAATTACCGGTGTTCGGTATTCTTTAATGTATTCAATCAGCTCGTACCCGTCGTAATCCGGCAGCATAACATCCAGCAGCACCAAATCAAATGGGCGTGCTTCTAAGGCGGTGGCGGCCTGCGCGCCGTTTTCGGCCGTTTCGCACCCGTAGCCGTTTTTGCTTAGGCACAGGCGCAGCATTTCGCGAATGGCCGGTTCGTCCTCTACAACTAAAATGCGGTTCAAATTTATCACCCTGTTTTATTATAACAAAAGTTGTATCTTTTTTGTATCTAATTTTTAAGGTGCGGACGCTTTGGCGGTGGGGTGCAGTTTGGCAGCAAGGGGAGTGCCGAAAGTGGAGAGCAGTAGGGGAGTACGGGCGGCAGGGTTCGGCTTTGGCAGTAGGGCTCGGTTTCGGCGGCCGACGCAGCAATTCCGGCGGTAGGGCAACAGGTGCAGCAATTCCGGCAGCGGTGCGGTACTTCGGCGGCATTTGGCAGCAAAAAACCGGGAACAAGGGCGGCGCGGCTGTACACTTTTGGGCTAAATATTTTAAAAAGGCAAAATTAATTCGGCAAAACAGTTGCCTTTTCTTTTTTGCTTAAGCGCAAAAAAGAAGCGCAAAAAAATTTTAAGCTTTTTAAACAAAGTCCGTTTTATGGGACAGTGTTTTCATTATAATAAATTTAAGCTGAAAGCTTAGGCTAAAAACCGGCGGCATGATTTTGGCTTGCAGCGCATATTTTTTAGACAGGCCCTTGGGTGCGCCTTTTTGTGGCAACGCCAAAAAAGAGCTGCTGTTTAGCCTTTTTGGCTGGGTTGGGCTGTTTACCAAAATTGGCCGGAGAAAACGAAAAAAATTAAAAAAGGGTTGACAAACCGCGAATTTTGCTGTATAATACAGAAAACGAACAAATGTTCGGTTGCGGTTTTGCACCGAATTAGGAGGAAATTTAGTATGTCGTTATCGTTTGCTATTATTACTGTTTTAGAGGTTTTAACAGGGCTGTTTTTAATTTGGGGATTTTTACACGAAGAAAAATTTGTTGCGTTGGAGGACCGTATTCTTGCCCGGCTACGCAAAAAACGCACTGCCCGCCGCGCGCAGGTAATTCCCTTTACCCCGCGTAACTCCGGTTCGGGCCGGGGCATTAGCTAAGCCGCTTTTTATCGCTTTCCTTTTTACAACTGTTGGTTTTTGCAGCTTAGCATTTTGCAGCTTTTGTCTTTTACGCTTTTGGTTTGGTTTTAACCGGGCGGGTACGCCGTCAACATTTTTTCTGCGGGTTGATTTTTTGCACTCGTTGTGGTATGCTGATTAGGGAAGCGTAAGCCGTTTAAGGCTGGCTTAAAAAGCCGCAATTATTTTAATTTACTTCATTTGCAGGGGGTGGCGCCGTGTCTCGGCCGAATTTAAACGAAAAACAGCAGGCGGTGTACCACTGCATTATAAACGCTATGGCCGAGGGGCTGCCCCCCACAGTGCGGGAGATTTGCGCCGCAACCGGCATTAAATCTACCTCTACCGTGCACGCGGTTTTAAAAAAGCTGGAGGAAGCCGGCTACATTACTCGCGGCGCCGGCAGTTCCCGCTACATTCGTGTAGAGGGCGCGGCGCCCATGTCGCAGGTTCCGCTGGTTGGGCGTATTACCGCCGGCGTGCCTATTTTAGCGGTGGAGGAAATTGAAGATTACATTCCTTTTCCCACTAAAGATAATACGGGTTTATTTGCCCTGCGGGTTGTTGGCCTTAGCATGAAGGACGCCGGCATTTTAGACGGCGATATTATTATAGCGGATAAAGAAAGAGTTGCCCGAAGCGGCGATATTGTTGTTGGGATGATTGAGGACGAGGCCACAGTAAAGCGTTTGGGGTTTGAAAACGGCAAGCCGGTGCTTTACCCGGAAAACCCGGAATTTTCCCCAATTTATGCCGATTACATTGAAATACTGGGGGTTGTTGTTGGCAGCTTTCGCCAATATTAAAATGGAACAGCAATTGCTTACTGCCCAAAAAACAAAGGTGCGCTACGCGCTGCTGGACGAGCTGCGCGGTTTTATGGTTTTTTGTATGATTTTTTATCATGCCTTTTTTACGGTGTACGATTTTTTTGAACTGCCGATTTCTGCCGAGCTGTTTGAATTTTTCAGCCCGGCGGAGCCTTTTTTTGCCGGGGGATTTATTTTTCTTTCGGGGCTGATGTGCGGCTTTTCCCGCTCAAACACTAAACGGGGGCTGTTAACCTGCGGCGTTGCGCTTTTGGTAACGGCCTGCACAGTTTTGGTAGACCGGCTTACCGGGCAGGATGTTGCTATTTATTTTGGCATTTTGCACCTTTTGGGGTTTGGAATGTTATTTTGCGGCGTGTTTGATATTGCCCTGCGGCGCGTAAACAAGTGGCTGGGGCTGGGCGTTAGCCTGGTGCTGTTTGCGCTGCTTTACGGTGTGCCGGAAAATAACTTTAACTTTTTAAATGTACGGGCGTACCTGCCGGCGGGCTGGGGGCACCTGCCGGGAATGTTTATTTTAGGCTTTACTACCGACGAATTTTATTCGGCCGATTATTTTCCGCTTTTGCCGTGGCTGTTTTTGTTTTTAGCCGGGTACTACGCCGTAAAAACCGGGTTTATACAGCGCTTTAAAGGGCTGTTTGGCCCCTTGCGCGTAAAGCCGTTGGCCTTTTTGGGGCGGCACGCTTTGTGGGTGTACCTTTTGCACCAGCCGGTTATTTTGGCCGTTTGCTTTGCCGTTTCGGCCTGCTTAAAATAGCAATTAGCGCCAGGCAACAAAACCCTTGGCGTTTGGCTTTACCGGTTTAAGCTTAAAAAGCAGCTTTTGGGTTTACAAAAAGGTGTTTTTTATTTAAGAGGTATTAACTTTATATATAAGGTAGTATGGTAAAAAACGCCGCAGCACGCTTTGCGGCAACAGGGGGTTAAAATGCAGCAAAAATTAGTTGAGCTTTATACCGACGGCGCCTGCTCCGGTAATCCGGGCCCGGGCGGCTGGGGCGCCGTTTTGCGCTACAACGGGCGGGAAAAGGAGCTGTGCGGCGGGGCGGAAAACACCACCAACAACCGCATGGAGCTTACGGCCGTGCTAAGCGGGCTAAAGGCTTTAAAGCAGCCCTGCACGGTAGAGCTTTACACCGACTCAAAATATGTTGCCGACAGCATTGAAAAGGGCTGGGTTTTTAGCTGGCAGCAGCGCGGCTGGGTAAAGGCCGATAAAAAACCGGCTCTAAACGCCGATTTGTGGCAGGAATTGCTAACGCTTTTAAAGCAGCACACGCTGCACATTCACTGGATTAAGGGGCACGCCGGCCACCCGGAAAATGAGCGCTGCGACCGTTTAGCGGTTGCCGAAAGTCAAAAATTTGCCCGGCAGCCTTAGCGTTGCTAGATGTAACAAAAGCAATTATAACCGGTTTTTAAGGTTGCAATAATGTTTTTGTTTATGCTGATTTTCTTTCGTTAAGCGTTGGATTTTTCTTCGTTTTGTTGTATACTGTTCTAGAGTCATAGCAATCCTCCGTGATTTTTTGGTTGTGTGGTAACTTCAATTATATCACGTTTGCTATGACTTCTCTTTTGTTCTATTTCATTTTACAATAAACGCTTAAAATAAAATTGCACTTTCTTTAAAAATTTGTAGGTTTGTCAATGATGTGTTACAAAAATCAGAAAACTTCGCCGTTGGATA
>CABQLY010000026.1 GCA_902465155.1 uncultured Oscillospiraceae bacterium
TGCAAGCACCTGCAGCGGGCGGCCAACCTTTAGAAAAATAAGATGAACTTAGAAAAAATAGATGAACTTGTTTGAAAAGAATAAAGGCGTTTTAAACGGCTTAGCCCTTGGTTTTGGCTTGGTTTTTTGCAATGAGGTGCATGGCGGCAAAAACAACCACAGCGGCAACCGTAACGCAAATAAGGGGCACAAAGTTCATTTCGGCAAGACCCGAAAAATCAAACTCGCCGCTTTCGGGGTTTTGAATGTGGGCCGAAAGCAAAACAACATCGGCAATAACGCCTAAGGCCAAAACGCCGTTGGCAATTGCGGTAAGCAGGCTGCCCTTTTGGTTGGTTGTGGCAACACGGCGAATGGTGCCGTTTTCAAAGCTTAGGGTGCGCGCTAAGTAAGCGGCGGCAATAACGGTAACTAAGGTTTCGGGCAGCATGTAGGTGGCGTTGTAGGCCAAAGAGTAAAGCAGTGCCTGCCCGCTTGGAATAGAAAGCCCGGCCCAAACCGTACAGCCCGAAATAACATGGCAAAGGTAGCGCAGCAGGCAAGCAATCAGCGCCGCCAGTGGCAACGAAACAGCCGCGTTTTTGCTTAACTTTTTAAAGGTGCCCGAAAGGCCAATAAGGGTAAAGGCAAACAGGTAGTCTAACAAAATAATGGCAATGGCGGCTCCGGCCGAGGTAGCGTAGGAAAGGGCGTTCATGCCCAGCAGCAGCTGAATTACGCTGTAGCAAAGGGCCGAAAGCACACCCCAGGCGTTGCCAAACAGGTAGCCAATTAAAACAATCGGCACCATGCTGCCGGCGGTAATAGAGCCGCCGTAGGGTAGGTCTAACAGCTTAATGCAGCTTAGCACAGTTGCAATACCAATTAACATGGCGCTTAAAGTAAGCTTTTGGGTAACGGTTTTGTTGGTAGACATTTTTTAAACTTCTCCTTTTTTCATTGCGCGACGCGCAAAAATTTACAACAAAAAACCCCCGCCAACAGCGGAGGTATAAGGGTAAACGGGCGCGGATAAACCGGCAATGTATACATCCCTCCGTCGGTACTAACCGAATCAGGTTCCAGGGTTGAGCTTTTAAAAAAAGCCCTCTCAGCCGCAAGACAGCGGCACCCCTTGTTTTGTTGCAGGGCTATTATAATACATTTTTTACCTCTTGTCAAGCAAATTCGTGCTTTTGCGGCAATTTTCTTAAAGCGGGCAAACAGAATGGCTTAAAACGGTGAATTAGGTTCGGCAAAAATTAGCCGTTAATTTGCCGTTTAAAAAGGTGAGTTTAAGATGGCTAAAAATCCTTTTTAAAGCAGCAAGTTCGGGCGGGGGGGATTTGCCGCCTTGGCACTGCAAAGTAAAGCCGCATAAGCTTTAAAATGCAAATTAATTGTTAGTTAACCGGCTCGCCGCTCATGCCGTCGTTTAAAAGGCCGGTTAACTTTACCGGCACAATTTGGTGCAGCAAACCGGGCTTGCCTTTAAAAAACACCGGGGTAAAGTTGGGGCTGTGGCCGGTGTAAAGCCCGTTTGGCAGCTTGGTTTCTACCAAAACCTCCTGCACGGTGCCAATTTGGGTTTGTAAAAAGGCTTTGGCGCTTTGGCTGCAGGCGTTGGCCATTCGCTTGGCGCGCTCGGCCTTAACCGGCTCCGGCACCTGGCCCTCAAAGCCGGCCGCGGCGGTTCCAATACGCACACTGTAGGGGAACACATGGGCCTTTAATAGCCCAAGGCTTTGGCAAAAGGCCAGCGATTGTTTAAATTCCTGTTCGGTCTCGCCGCAAAAGCCAACCATGATGTCGGTGGTAATGGCGGCGTTTTTAAACCGTGCGCGAATTTCGTTTACTGTTTGCAAATAATCCTCGGCGCTGTAAAGGCGGTTCATGCGCTTTAGGGTTTTACTGCAGCCGGATTGCAGCGCTAAGTGGAACTGCGGGCAAAATTTTGGGTTTTGCCGCAGTCGGTCTAAAAGGGCGGGGGTTGTTAGGTCCGGCTCTAAAGAGCCTAATCGAACCCGCCGAATTCCCTGCGGCGCCGCGGCGGCGTCTACGGCGTCGGCCAGGCTTAGGGTTAGGTCCTGCCCGTAGGAGGAAAGGTTAATGCCAACCAAAACCAGCTCGCAAAAGCCGTTTTGTGCCAAGCGCTCGGCCTCGGTGCGAACACTTTCTAAGCTGCGGGAGCGTACCCGGCCGCGCGCTTTGGGAATAATACAGTAGGTGCAGCCGCGGTTGCAGCCGTCCTCAATTTTCATGTAGGCGCGGGTGCGGCCCTCAAAGCGGTCTACCTCGCCGGCCTCAAAGGCTTCCCCTTTTTTGTGGGGCTTAATGTCTATTACCCTGGTTTGGTGCTGCAAATAGTTTTGTACGCTTTTTAAAATGTCACGGTCGCTGCCGTTGCCTACAATAATGTCGGCCGGCAGGGCCGCTGCCTTTTCGGGAAAAGCCTGTGGCATACACCCGGTTAAAACAACGGCCGCACCGGGGCTGCCACGGCGAAATCGCCGTACCAATTGGCGGGTCTTACGGTCGCTTTCGGCCGTAACGGTGCAGGAGTTTATGATAATAATATCGGCGGTTTCGGCCGTTTTTGCCGGCATAAAGCCGCCTTTTTCTAACGCGCGGCTAATTTTTTCACTTTCGTACTGGTTTACCTTGCAGCCAAGGGTGTGAATGTAAAAATTCATGTAATGCTCCTAATTTTTTTTTAGCCGGCAAACAGCTGCGCCGGGTTGGGGTATGAATTGTTATTTAACCGGCCAAAGCTGCCGGGCTTTTGGCGCTAAATTTTAAAAAACGCCGGCTAAAATTTTGTTGCTGTGCTTTGCTTTCCAAATAGGTTTATAAGTGGACGGCTGGGTTGTTATAGATTGGGCGGCAGCGGCTTTGCGGCGCCGTTAAAACTCTATCGCCGTTATGATTTAAAATAAAACGCCAAAATAATTTTACAATAGTTATTTTAACATAGCGTCTTGGCGGTTGCAACCTTTTTCCCGCATAATTAAAAGCAGCGGGACATAAAATGTATTAATTACAGCGGCAGGGGGGTAGAATAATGAAGAAAGCAACAGTGCTGTTTTGCTTTTTTTGCTTATTTGTAACCTCGGTTTACTGCACCGGGCTGCTGCTGCAAAGCGCCGCGCTGGGGGTAAGCCTGCCCGTGCAGGCGAAAGGTACGGTGCAAAGTGTGCTTAAAGCGGTTCAGCCGGCACAAAGCAGCGCCCCTACGGCCGCAAGCAGCGCCGCGCCAAAGCCGCAAAGCTCGGCCCCGGCCAGCAGCGCGCAGGCCGCCGCAGCGCCCGAGGCAGCCTTGGGCAAGGTGTTTACCAAAACCATTCCGGCCTCGTCGGCAACCGTTGCGTACAACCGGGTCTACCTAAAAAACAGCACCACCAAAAAGGTAGATATTAAAGCGCTGCTTTCGGCTGAGAACGCCGTTAAAATTGAAAAAAATAAGGGTCCCAGCGTTTTAATTGTGCACACCCACACCAGCGAAAGCTACCTGCTGCAGGAAAGGGACTATTACACCAAAAGCGACGCCGCCCGCACCACCGACGACGCCAAAAATGTTGTGGCGGTGGGGGAGGTTTTAAAGCAAACGCTGGAAAAAGGCGGCGTTGGGGTGGTTCACGCTACCGAAAAGCACGATTACCCGGAATACACCGGCAGCTACAACCGCGCCGCCGCCACCATTAAAAAGTACCTAAAGCAGTACCCCAGCATTAAAATTGTTATTGACCTGCACCGCGATTCGGTCTCGGACGCGCAAAACAACAAAACCGCCCTGGTAAAAGAGGTTGCCGGAAAAAAAGCCGCGCAGGTAATGCTGGTTTGCGGCTGCCAGGACGGTGAGGTAAGCGGGTTTGAGGGCTGGCAAAAAAATTTGCAGCTGGCGGTTAAGCTGCAGCAAACAACCGAGGTGCTTTACCCCGGCCTTACCCGGCCTATTTTGCTTACCGCCCGGCGGTACAACTTAAATTTAACCCCCGGTTCGCTGCTGTTAGAGTTTGGCACCGAGGCCAACACCTTAGCGCAGGCAAAGTATTCGGCCGAGCTGGTTGGCAAGGCGTTGGTTTCGGTAATAAACACTTTAAAATAAAGTAAACGGGCAGGTGTTTTGTTCTACGCAAAGTTTTGCGGCTTAAAGCAGGCTTTTCGCCCGGCTTTATTGGGGGCTTTTAAGCTTAAAAAATAATGGGCTTTGGCATCTGCCGGCTAAAGCGGTGTTACCTTACCAAACAGTTTTAACGCCGCCGCAAAAATTTAATTTTTAGTGCCGCGGCACGCAAAGCAGCCTGTTTAAAACGGGCTGCTTTTTTAAGGCCTTAAAACGGCGCGCCTTTAAAAAATTAACAATTTTCGGTTGAAAGCAGACCGCTTTCGTGTTATACTATTTTTTAACAATAAGCGGGCGCAATTGGCTCACCGCTTTATTTTTTAAAAAAAGGTGATTTTATGCGTAAAAAACTCTTTAAGTCTGAGTCTAAACGGTTATTAGATCTTATGATCAACTCAATTTACACCAATAAAGATATTTTCCTGCGGGAAATTATCTCTAACGCCAGCGACGCGTTGGACAAGCTGCATTACATTGCCCTAACCAATGAGGCCGTGCGGGAAAAGGCCGGCGCGGGCGAAATTAACATTTCGGTTGACGCTGAAAAGCGCCTGATCACGGTTTCGGATAACGGCATTGGCATGACGGCGGAGGAGTTGGAGGAAAACCTTGGCACCATTGCCAAAAGCGGCTCGCTGAAGTTTAAACAGGAGCTTTCGGCCGAGGACCGTAAAAAGCCCGAGAACGAAATTATTGGCCAGTTTGGCGTTGGGTTTTATTCGGCCTTTATGGTTGCCGATGAGCTAACCGTTATCAGTCGCTCTTATAAAGAAGATACCGCCCATATTTGGAAGTCGGAGGGGGCCAGCGGCTACACCATTGACGAGTGCGATCGGGCGCAAATTGGCACCGATGTTATGATGCATTTAAAAGAGGATACCGACGCGGTAAAGTACAGCGATTATTTAAGCACCTACCGCCTGCGCTCTTTAATTACCACCTATTCCGATTATATTCGTTACCCCATTAAGCTGCCGGTAGAAAAAACCCGCGAGGTTGGCGAGGGGGAGGAGAAAAAAACCGAGACCTACACCGAAATTGAAACGATAAACAGCATGGTTCCCATTTGGCGCCGCAGCAAAAAAGAGGCCCCCGATGAGGAATGTTTTAAATATTACAAAGAAAAGTTTTTCGATTATAACGACCCGGTTTCGGTTATTCGTATGAATGTAGACGGCCTTATTAGCTACAAGGCAATGCTGTTTATTCCGGCCAAGGCCCCGTTTGATTATTTTACCAAAGAGTATAAAAAGGGTCTTCAGCTTTACACCAATGGCGTTTTAATTACCGAGGCCTGCGACGCGCTGGTGCCCGAATACTTCCGCTTTGTAAAGGGCGTGGTAGATACCAACGACCTTTCCTTAAACATCTCCCGCGAGATGCTGCAGCAGGACGCCCAGCTAAAGGTAATTGCCGCGAATATAGAAAAAAAGATCTCGGCCGAGTTAAAGCGTTTGCTTGAAAAGGAGCGGGAAAAATATTTAACCTTCTGGTCGGCCTTTGGCGTGCAGCTAAAGTACGGCGTAATTAACGATTATGGCATGAATAAAGAAAAGCTGCAGGATCTGCTGCTGTTTTACTCTAACACCGAAAAGCAGCCGGTTACTTTAAAATCTTACACCGACCGCATGAAGGAAAACCAAAAAAACATTTACTTTGCCTGCGGCAAAACCGCGCAGGATATTGAAGCCCTGCCGGCGGTTAAGCTGGCGGCCGAGCAAGGGTTTGAGGTGCTTTATTTAACCGACGAGGCCGACGAATTTGTTATGAAAACCCTTATGACCTACGCCGAAAAGCCTATTGTTTCGGTTTTAGCGGAGGATAGCGGCCTGGTTTCTCAGGAGCAGAAAAAGCAAACCGAGGAAAAGGCCAAAAACGCCGAGGAGCTGCTAAAATTTGCAAAGGAAAAGCTGGGCGAAAGCGTTGCCGAGGTTACCCTTTCGGCCGGGCTGGGGGAAAGCGCCAGCGGCATGAACGCCAAGGGCGGCATTACCCTTGAAATGGAAAAATATTTTGCCCAAATGCCGGGCGAAAACCACCCCAAGGCCGAGCGCGTGTTAGAGCTTAACCCCGAGCACCCCGCCTTTAAAGCGCTGGAAAACAGCTACAAAAAAGACCCAGAAAAGGCCGAAAAGCTATTAAAGCTTTTGCAGGGTCAGGCCCTGTTAACGGCCGGCCTTCCGCTGCAAAACACGGCAGAGTTTTGCAAGCTTGTAAGCGAGCTTATGCACGAATAAAATTTTAACGCAAAAATAAAATAAGGCGGTGCTAAAATGATCTTGGCAATAGACATTGGCAATACAAACATCACCATTGGCGGGTACAACCGCAACGGGAGCTTGATTTTGACCTCGCGCATTGCCACCGACCCCCGCCGCACGGCCGACCAGTACGCGGTGGAAATTTACGATGTTTTTCGCCTGCACGGGGCAACCGTGGCCGAGGTGCAGGGCTGCGCCATTAGCTCGGTTGTGCCGGCTGTTGGCACGGCGGTAGAGCTGGCCTTAAAAAAACTGTGCGGCATACAACCGGTTGTTATTGGCCCGGGGGTTAAAACCGGGCTGAATATTAAAATAGATAACCCGGCGCAGCTGGGGGCCGATTTGGTTGCCGGTGCGGTAGGCGCACTGCACAAATACCCCGCGCCCTGCATTATTATTGATATGGGCACGGCTACCACCTTAAGCTTAATCGACCAAAACGGCACCTTTTTAGGGGGCGCTATTGCGGCCGGCGTTGGCCTAACCTTAGAGGCGCTGGCGCAAAATACGGCGCAGCTGCCCTCGGTTGTTATTAAAGCGCCCGAAAGCGCCGTTGGCACCAACACAGTTGCCTGTATGCAAAGCGGGCTGGTTTTTGGCACGGCCGATATGATCGACGGAATGATCGCCCGGTTTGAAAAACAGCTGGGCGCCCCATGCACGGTGGTTGCAACCGGCGGGCGCGCCGGGCAAATTGTGCCGCATTGCGCGCACAAAATTATTATTGACGACAATTTGCTGTTAGACGGCTTAAAGGTTATTTTTGAAAAAAATGCCCCTGCCGCGCAGGAAACGCAGCGCTTTTAGGGCAAAATAAGGTTAGGCACGCGCCATTTTAAGCGCGCCCCAAAAAATAGGCAAAACAGCAGCTTGCTTTTGGCTTGCCTTTTTTGGGCGCCGGTTAAAGGCCTTTTTTGCTTTAAAATATTGAACTGTACCGCCTTGGCGGACAGTATCTGGAGGAATGAATATGAAAAACAGTAAAACAACAAAATTGGTGGAGCTGGGCATTTTTGTTGCCTTGGTGCTGGTTATTCAGCTGCTGGGCGGCGCCGTTAAGGTTGGCCCAATCAGCATTAGCTTAGTGCTTATTCCCATTGCGGTGGGCGGCATTTTGTTAGGCCCGCTTTGCGGGGCAGTGCTGGGTCTTGCCTTTGGCGTTGCAACCGTTATTGGCGGCCTAACCGGTGCCGACCCGTTTACCGCAACGCTGTTAAATTCCGGCGCGTGGGGCGCGGTTTTTACCACTCTGCTTTGCCTGGTAAAGGGCACAATGGCCGGTTTTGTTCCGGCTTTAATTTACAAGCTGCTGGCCCCAAAAAGCAAGGTTGCCGCTGTGCTTTTAGCTGCGGTAGCGGCCCCGGTTGTGAATACGGGCCTGTTTATTTTAGGGGCGCTTACGGTGCTAAACAGCCTAATTACGCAAAACTTTGTTGGTTCCGGCAGCAACATCATCTACTTTGTGTTTATTGGCTGCGCCGGCGTAAACTTTTTAATTGAGCTGGCCGTTAATGTAATTTTTACCCCGGCCATTCGCCGCATTTTAACTGCTGTACGGCGCGGTTAGGTAAACAGCAATAAACCTAAACCTGTTTTTGGCGGCCTATTTTTCGCTTAGCCGCGTTAAAAGACTCGGCAATTCGGCAAAATTGCCTGCCCTTATATGGCTCACAAAGCTGCCGACCGGCTTTAGCTATGCATTAAAATTTGTGCAAATTCTTAAAAATTTAATTAACATTAAGCTTTTAAAACCCCTGCCAAACCGGCGGGGGTTTTAAAATAAGGTAAAAAATATTGTAAATGCGATAAATCATAGCAGTTGCAGCAATTTTAAAAGTATGTTATACTAATTTTAGTGCCAAAAAACAACATTTTTTGTTTTTTAGATTTGCTTTTTGCGGCATTTTTTGGAGGGGTATTCATGAAAAATAAAAAACGACGAAACATTTCGGCTTTAAAAAATAATTTTAATTTTTTAAAGCTGCTTTGGGAAATTTCCCCGGCCAGGGTGTTGTTAAACTTTTTAGTAATGCTGCTGGATTTTGCCGAGTGGGTGTTTTATTCGGTAATATTTTTTCAGTTTTTGTTTGTACCGGGCCGCAGCTTTGGGGGCGTTGTGCTGTTTTTGTGGGGCACGGTGGCAGTAGATTCTGTATTGCAGCGGCTTAAGATTTGGTTTTACAATGTTTTTGCGCCGTTAAGCAATATTAAAATTCAATCGGCCCTGCATTTACGGCTGTTTCGCAAGGCGCAAAGCGTAGACCTTTCGGCCTACGAAACGCCGGAGTTTTACAACACCTACACCAAAGCGGCTAACGAGGCCGCCGGCCGTGCCGGCCGGGTGCTTTCAAACTGCGCCATGGCGGTTTCGGCGTTATTTTCCTGCTGCTATGTTATTATTACCATGGCGCGCATTACGCCCTTTGCTTTAATTTTTATTGCCCTGCCCTTAATTGGCAACCTGTTTGTTGGCAAAAGGCTGGGCCGCGTAATGTTTGAGCTGGACCGCGACAGCGTGCCGGCCCGCCGCAAAATGAGCTATGTAGACCGGGTGCTGTTTTTTAGAAAATACGCTGCCGAGCTGCGCCTAACCGGCTTTTTTGGGGTTTTAAAGCAGATGTACGAAAACGCCGTACAAAACACCGTAGAAATTGCCCGGCAGTACGCCTTAAAGCGAACGGTGCTTTCGGGCATTAAAAGCGTTTTAATGTTTTTGCTGGGGTACGAGGGCATGTGGCTTTGCGCCGCTATTTTGGGGTTAAACGGCAGCATTAGCTTAAGCGGGCTAATTGTTTTGCTAAACGCCATAGTTAGCGTTTCGTGGATGCTGAACAACTTTGAGGGGGCCGTTTCCGGCCTGTTTGAGGACGCGGAATTTTTAGAAAATGTACGGGCCTTTTTTGCCTATGAGCCCAAAATGAACGAGGTTGCCGGCGGCCAGCCCTTGCCGGAAAAAGCCCAAACAATTACTTTTAAAAATGTTAGCTTTCGGTACCCGGGGCAGCAGGGCTTTGCCCTGCAAAATGTTAGCTTAACGCTGCACCGCGGGCAGCGGCACGCGCTGGTTGGTATTAACGGCAGCGGCAAAAGCACCTTTGTTAAGCTGCTGCTGCGTTTTTACGACCCCCAGCAGGGCGAAATTTTGCTGAACGGCGTAAACATTAAATGCTTTAATGTGCAGGAGTACCGGCGGCGTATTGGGGTTGCGTTTCAAGATTTTGCGCTGTTTTCGGCACCGGTTACCCAAAATGTTTTGTTGCGCCCCGTAACCGGTAAGGCCGACCGTGAGCTGGTAACGCGCGCCTTGCAGGACGCCGGCGTGTACGAGGATATTTTAAAATTAAAAGACGGATTAGATACTGTTTTAACGCGGGAGTTTGACCCTGAGGGGGCAGAGCTTTCGGGCGGGCAGCGGCAAAAAATTGCCATTGCGCGGGCCATGGCCAAGGGCAGCGATGTTATTGTGTTAGACGAACCCTCCAGCGCGCTGGACCCCATTGCGGAATACAAAATGTTTGAAACCATAACCGCCCTTTGCCAGCAAAAGGAGGCTATTTCGGTTATTGTTTCGCACCGGCTTTCTTCGGCCGCGGTTTGCGAGCAGATTTTTGTTTTTGAAAACGGCAGGCTGGCCGAGCAGGGCAGCCACCGGCAGCTGTTGGCCCAAAACGGCGTGTACGCCAACCTGTTTTTAAAGCAGGCAAAAAATTATCTGGTGCAGGGGGTGGCGGCTTATGAATAAAAAACAAAAGGCCGGGCACGGCACCTTAGCCAATACCGTTTTTGCCCTGCGCTGGCAGTTTAAAATTGCCCCGGGCTACACGGTTTTTACCTTTTTGCAAACCGTACTTGGAAATGTAATTACCTTGTTTGAGCACACCTTTTTGGCGGCCCACATTATAACCTGTGTAGAGCAAAAGCGCCCCTTAAGCAGCATTTTGCTGTTTTTGGTGCCGGTGGCTGTGGCCGTTGCGTTAAAGCTGCTGGTTGGCACGGTGTTTGGGGCGTATCAGGCGCCGGCCGAAACAGCAAAAATTCAAAAGCAAATTCACCTAACGCTGTACCAAAAGGCCGCCGGGTTAGACCTTGCGCGGTACGACGATACCGAGTTTTACAACGACTTTGTTTGGGCCATGCAAAAAGCGCCGGAGCACATTACCGCGGCGGCGGGGGCGTTTAACAACCTGGTAAGCAACCTGGTTGTTGGGCTTATTGCGGGGGCGTACATTGTAACGGTAGATTTTTCGGCCCTGCCGGCCATTGCCTTGCTGCTGCCGGGCAGCTACTTTATTCAACGGGCAATAAATAAGCGGTTTATTAAAATGGAGGAGGAAACTACCAAAGGGTGGCGCCGCTTTAGCTACATTAGCCGGGTTTTTTATTTGGCCGATTATGTTAAGGAGCTAAAAACCGGACAAATGGCCCCGCAGCTGGAAAAAGATTTAGCCGAAACGGCCGAAACGCTGCAGCAGCAAACCAAAAAGCACAGCAGGCCCATTGCGCGGCTTTCCTTTCTTTACAATTCGTTAGATAATTTTATTTTTAACGGCGGCTACCTTACCTACCTGTTTTACAACACCCTGGTGCTGGGGCGGTACGGCCTTGGCGCGTCTACCGGGGTTTACAATTCGGCTCAGCGCTTTGTTGGTAATTTGGCCACGGTTATTCGCCAGCTGCCCGAATTTCAAAAGCACAGCCTTTACATTCAAAAGCTGCGCAGCTTTTTAGAGGCCGAAAACACCCTGCAGGATCTTGGCACGCAGCCGCTGCCGGCCCAAAAGCCGCTTACCTTAAACCAGGTTACCTTTACCTACCCGGGCAACCAAAAGCCTACCTTAAAAAATGTTTCGCTTAGCATTGCTCCGGGGCAAAAAATTGCGCTGGTAGGGTTTAACGGAGCCGGTAAATCTACCTTAATTAAGCTAATTATGCGGCTTTACGACCCGCAAACCGGCACGGTTTGCTACGGTGGGCAAAGCGTTAAAAATTACCCGCTTAGCGCTTGGCGGCAGCAGTTTGGCGCTTTGTTTCAGGATTACGAGCTGCTGGCTACCGATTTAGCCCACAACCTTACGGCCAGCCCGGCCGAGCTAAACCTGCCGCGTGCCAACAGCGCCTTAAAAAAGGCCGCGTTTTGGGAAAAGTTTAAAACCCTGCCGCTGGGGTACCAAACCCCCATGACGCGTGAGTTTGAGGAGAGCGGCTTAAACCCCTCGGGCGGGGAAAAGCAAAAAATTGCCCTGGCGCGGGTGCTTTACGCCAACGCCAACATTATTGTGTTAGATGAGCCCTCCGGCGCGCTGGACCCCATAGCCGAATACCGGTTGAACAAAACCGTTACCGAGCTTTCTAAAAATCAAACGGTAATTATTATTTCGCATCGGCTTTCTACCACCCGGTTTGTAGATTGCATTTATATGCTGGCAAACGGGCAAATTATTGAGCAGGGCAGCCACGAGCAGCTGTTGGCGCAAAACGGCGAGTACGCTAAAATGTTTAGCCTGCAGGCTGAAAAATATCGTTAAATCATTACCGAAAAGCTTGCTCAAAGTTTAGATCGGCAGGGCAAGCCTGCCGACCAACGGTTTGCTTAAAATAGGATTTGTTTAAAATAAAGTATCAAAATAAAAATCACGCACGGTTAAAGCGGTGCGTGATTTTTTTGCTGCAATTTATTTTTAAAACAAAAACCATTTGCTAATTTAAAGGCTTAACAACGCCTAATTTTTAAGAACAAAGCTTTCTACCCCTTTTTTCAGGCGGTTCAGGCCGTCTTGCAAAACGCTGTGCGGGCAGGCTAAATTCATTCTTAAAAAGCTGCTGCCGTTGCCGCCGTAAACCTCCCCCTTAGAAAGGTAAAGCCCGGTGCTTTGGCGCAGGTGGTTGGCTAAAGCGCTGCTTTGCTGCGGGGCAACTGCGCTGCAATCCAGCCACAAAAGGTAGGTGGCCGGGCCGCAAACCGGCAAAAGCTGCGGCAGGTTTTGGGCTAAAAAGCTTACGGCGTAATCTTTATTCTGCTTTAGGTAGGCCCGCAGCTCGTTTAGCCAGGGCTCCCCCTTGGTAAAGGCCGCAACGGCGGCGTCTACGGCAAAGGCGTTGGGCTCGGCAACCTCGTCGGTATTCAGGGCGCGCCAAACCTTGTGCCGCAGGGTGGGGTTTGGGGCGTAAACCGCCGCCGTTTGCAGCCCGGCCAAATTAAAGGCCTTGGTTGGCGCTATGCAGGTAACGGCGTTTTGGCACTCGGGCGCGGCCAGGGCAAAGGGGGTGTAGCGGCAGCCCGGGTCGGTAATATCGCAATGAATTTCGTCTGAAATAACCGTAACCTGGTGCTGCGCGCAAAGCTGCCCAATTTTTTTAAGCTCCTGCGGCTGCCAAATAATGCCGGTGGGGTTTTGCGGGTTGCACAAAATAAAAAGGGTGGTTTGCGGGTCGGCCAGCTTTTGGGCTAAATCGTTAAAATCAATTTGGTAGCGGCCGTTTTGGTAAAGCAGCTTGCTTTGCAAAACGCGGCGGCCGTTGTTTTCTACGCTGTTAAAAAAAATGTTGTAAACCGGGGTTAGCAGCACCACATTTTCGGCCGGGGTGGTTAATTTTCGCACCATGCTGGAAATGGCCGGAATAACCCCGGTGCAAAAAATAAGCCCCTCTTGCTTTAGGGGCAGCCCGTGCCGGCGCTGCCACCAGTCGCTGTAAGCGCTGTACCACGCCGGCGGCACCTCGGTGTAGCCGTAAACGCCGTGCGCGGCCCGCTTTTCAATGGCGGCCTGCACCTCCGGCGCGGTTTTAAAATCCATATCTGCCACCCACATGGGCAGCTCGTTTTCTAAAACGTTCCACTTTAAAGCGCCGGTGTTGCGGCGTAAAACGGGGGTGTTAAAATTGTACATGGCAGTTCCTCTTAAAACCTGGCGTTTCGCCGGCAAAGGCCGCACCCGCCCAAAACGGCCAAAAGTTTGCAGCCTTGGGTAAAACGGTTGCCGCCGGTTAAAAAAGCTGGCCGGTGCCAAACGCCGAAAATTAAATTAGCAAATTTAAATGTTGCAAGGGTTAAATCTGTAACCAAAATTAATTTTGCAAGCTTTAGCCCTTGCAAATAATTTTTGTTTTGGTGGGGTCAATTTTGTCGCGTTCTAAAATAAGCTCGCCAATTTCGTTGGCCGTAATTTGCCCGGCGGTGGGGTTTAAAATGCTTTCTACCTTGCCGGTAATTTCGGCCTGCACGGTAGAATATTCAAACGCCAGCGTGGTGTTTAGCAGCCGGCAGTTTTTAAGGGTAAGGTTTTGAATATAGCACATGCCCTGCAGGCTTTCCACCGTGCAGTTTATAAGGGTTAAATTTTTGGCGTTCCAGCCTAAATATTCGCCCGATATAAACGAGTTGTACACCGTAACATTTTCGCTGTTCCAAAAAGCGTCCTTCGAAAGGAGCTTGGCGTTTTTAACGGTAACATTTTTAGCCCCGTCAAAAGAGTAATTGCCGTACAGCGTTAGGTTTTGAAAGCTTAAATTTTCGCTGTTTAGGGCAAAATAATCCCCTTTGGCGGTTACATTTTCGGCCTTTACGCCGTTACAGTGCCAAAGGGTTTCGGCCGCGTTGGCAAAGCTAACATTGCTTAGGGTTAAATTACAGCAGCGGCGAAAGTTTTTAGGCGCCTCAATGGCGCAGTTGGTTGCCGTAACGCAGTTAGAGTACCAAACCCCGGCCCGGGCCATTTCAAGCCAGGTGCAGTTTTCAAGGGTAATGTTGTTAGCGTACCAAAGCGGATATTTCCACTGAAACATACAGCTTTCAAGGGTAATATTTTGGCTGTGCTTTAAAGGGGATTCGCCGTTATTAAAAATGGTATTGGTAATGTGTAGATCCTGCCCGCCGAACAGCGCGCGCTCCCCGGTAAGATAGGCCTCGTTAATGTTTTTCATACAATCCACCGCCTATAATCGTATTATACCAACCGTTTAAAAAAATTTCAATTACAAAATCGTGAACAATATCTTACGGATTTTAATAAAACAGGTTGGTTTTTTCTCTTGCAAAAGGGTAAAATTCTTGGTATAATACTTAAAAATTATAAATGTAAAAGCTACGGTTTGAAAGGTTATTGTTAACCGAGTAGATGAAAAGGGAATCAGGTTAGACTCCTGAACAACCGCCATTACTGTATTTGGGCAGAAAAAGCAGGCGCAGCGGCGGGCTTTGCCGCGCTGTGTAAACCCATTGGATTTTTCTGAGAAGGGCTGCTTTTGCGCAGGGTATTGCAAAATATGCTGCTCCCCATAAGTCAGGATACCTGCCGTTTCTTTTGGCTGGCAGGGTAAAGCCAAGCCTGCTTTTGGCGCCCGCGCGGATCTAAAGGCTGCCGCGCTGCTTTTTTGCGGCGTTTTACCCTTACCGGCCGTAGGTTTAACACACTTTGGTGGGAAGAGTGCAACCGGTTTATTACTGCCTTACACGGTTTTAATTTGCACTTTTTGGTGCGTGTTAAAGCCGCTGCTGCCGTGTGCTGTTATAAATCTGTTGTGCCCTTTTAGCCCGCCGGGTTAAAGGGTTTTTGTTTTTAAAAGGGGGCAGGCAGTTGAACAGCGAAGAAAAAAAGCGCCACGCGGCAGAGCTTTTGCGCCAAAAAAGCAGTGCGCTTGGCCGCCAGCCTAAAAAGGACGATTTTGACGAAGTTACCCGCTCAAAAATCAAAGCCTTTTTGGGGCCGTGGCCCCGTGCGTTAGAGGCCGCAGGGCTAAAAGAACCTCGAGCGCCCCGCAAAAAGCATAAGGCCAAAAAACGGCCCGCAAGGCCTTAAAGCCCTTTTGGGGCGGTAAAATTCGGCCCGGTGCAAAGCGGCAGTTGGCGCCGCAATTGGGCAATTGGCGTAAAAAGCAAATTTTAAAAAAGGGGAGTAACGGGTGAAAAAAAATATTCTTGCGTTATTTGCCGTTATTTTAATTGTGGCAGCGGTTATTAACGGCGTACACATTCAATCGGTAGATGAATATTACCTAACGCATATTGACGATATTACGCCCGAAAGTGAAACGGTTAAGCTTAGTATTCGGTGCGATACCGTTTTAAGCCATTACAGCGAGCTGGACCCCGCTTTGCAGTCGGAGGAATATGTGCCGAAAAACGGCGTAATTTTACCTGAAACCGAATATGTGCTGCGCGAGGGTGATACGGTTTTTGATATTTTAAACCGCGCGGTGCGGTACAACAAGATACAAATGGAATTTGAGGGCGCTGATGAAAACAGCTACAACAGTGTGTATGTAAAGGGAATACATTTTCTTTACGAGTTTTCCTGCGGGCCGCTTTCGGGGTGGATGTTTCGGGTAGACGGGGCTTTTCCAAACAGCGGCTGTGCGGCGTACAAGCTTAAAAACGGCCAGGTGGTTGAATGGGTGTATACCTGCGATCTTGGAAACGATGTTGGAAACAATTGGGCCGAGGGGGCAGAGCAATGAAAGCGTTTGGCTATTACCACCCGTTTGTATTATTGGTTTATTTTTTGGCGTTGCTGCTGGTGGCCATGTTTGCCACCAACCCGGTTTTGCAGCTGTTGGCGCTGCTGGGCGGGGCAGCCTTTGCGGTAATTACGGCAAAAAAAGGCGAGCGGCGCAGCGACTTTTTGTTTTACCTTTTTATGTTTTTTTTAGTAGCCGTAACCAACCCTTTATTTTCGCACAACGGGGTAACGCCGCTGTTTTTTTTAAACGGCAACCCCGTTACGGTAGAGGCCCTTGTTTACGGGGTTGATATTGCCGTTGCCATTATTGGGGTTATGCTGTGGTGCAAATGCTGCAGCGCAGTATTCACAAGCGAAAAGCTTTTGTACCTTTTTGGCAGGGCTGTTCCAAAGCTCAGCCTAATTCTTTCAATGGCGCTAAAATTTGTGCCCAGCTTTAAGCGGCAGTTAAAACGGGTAAAAAACGCCCAAAAGGCTATGGGGTTTTATTCCTCTAAAAGCTACACCGACCGAATTAAAAGCGCCGTGCGTGTGTTTACGGCAATGATCGCCTGGTCCATGGAAAATGCGGTAGAAACCTCAAACTCTATGCGGGCAAGGGGCTACGGCTTAAAGGGGCGCAGCAATTTTTCGCTTTTTCGGTTTAGCGGGCGTGACGCGGCTTTGCTTGCGGTTTGCACCGGGCTGCTTGGCTGCGTTTTAGCTGCCGCGGCCTTTTCAAAGCTAAGCTTTTATTACTACCCGCGCGTTTCTAAAATTCCCGCAACGCCGGCCGCCTTGCTGGCTTACGCCGCCTTTGGTATTTTGGCGTTTTTGCCGGTTTTAATTGAGGGAAAGGAGAGCCTTACATGGAAATACTACATCTCGAAAATTTAAGCTTTTGTTACAGCGGGGCCGAAAAACCGGCAATAAAGCAGGTTAGCCTTACGGTAAACAGCGGCGAGTTTGTGGTGGTTTGCGGGGAATCCGGCTGCGGCAAAACCACCCTGCTAAAATTGCTGAAAAGGGAGCTGGCCCCCGCCGGCACCCAAACCGGCAAAATTTTTTACAACGGCGTTTTGCAGCAAGAGCAGGACGAAAAAACCAGCGCCTGCAAAATTGGCTTTGTTTTGCAAAACCCCGACAGCCAAATTGTAACCGACAGGGTTTGGCACGAGCTGGCCTTTGGGCTTGAAAACATGGGCCTTTCTACCAACGCTATTCGCCGCCGGGTGGCAGAAATGGCCAGCTATTTTGGTATTCAAAACTGGTTTTACAAAAGCACCAACGAGCTTTCGGGCGGGCAAAAGCAGCTGCTTAATTTGGCGGCGGTTATGGTTATGCAGCCTAAAGTGTTAATTTTAGACGAGCCAACCGCCCAATTAGACCCCATTGCTGCGGCCGATTTTATTGCAACCCTGCAAAAGCTAAACCGGGAGCTTGGCCTTACCGTTATTTTGGTAGAGCATAGGCTGGAGGAGGTTTTTCCGGTTGCCGATAAGGTTTTATTTATGGAAAACGGGGGCGTTTTGCTTTACGATTGCCCTAAAAAAATTGGCGCCCGGTTAAGCGAAATTTGCAAAAACCACCCCATGCTGTGCGGGCTGCCAAGCGCGGTAAGAATTTTTCAGGCGTTACATATTTTAGACGAGTGCCCCTTAACGGTAAAAGAGGGCCGCGATTTTTTAAAGAAGCATTTTTTGCCCGAAAACAGCGCCCCGCTTTGGCCAAAGGCCTGCCAAAGCGGGGGCGGCAGCGGGGAGCTTGCGGTAGAGCTTAAAAATGTGTGGTTTCGTTACCAAA
>CABQLY010000027.1 GCA_902465155.1 uncultured Oscillospiraceae bacterium
AGCGTTGCTCGTAAAGCAAACCCGCCGAAATGGAAGCATTGCTTTTGGAACATTGTTTTTGGAACATTGCTTTTAGAACATTGCTTTTGGAATTTTGGCTTTAAGGCCTTGCTTTTTACGGCATTGGTTTTAGGCGCCCCGCCGGCCGCTTGCCCCTGCCTAAACAATTTTTTGTTTACAAACGCCGGCGTTGGTGGTATACTAAAAGCAGTAAAAGCCTTTTGTTTTAAGGAGTGACGCAACATGGTAAAGCACATTATTTTGTGGAAGCTGAAAGAGGAATTTACCTCGCCGCAAAAAAAGCAGATTAAGGCCGACGCCAAGCAGGCCTTAGAGGGTTTAAACGGGGTGGTGCCCGGGTTAATTTCCCTAACCCTGTACACCGGCAGCCTGCCCTCCTCTAATGCGGATATGATGTTAGAATCGGTTTTTGAAAACGAGGAGGCGTTAAAGGGCTACCAAAATCACCCGGCGCACCTAAACGCTGCCAACGGGTATGTTCGGCCCTACACGGCCCAGCGCCTTTGTTTGGATTTTGAATGTTAAACCGGCGCCTTACAAAGCCGGTAAGAAAAAGCCTTGCTTTGCCCTTTTAGGCGGGCTATTTCTGCTTGCATTGGTGCTTGCTTAAATTTGGCGGGGGCGAATTCTTTGCGCCGGGGCAGCCCGTAAAGCCCTACAATAGCGTTAAAATAGCGTTAAAAGCCGACGGTTTTGCAGCCGCCGGCTTTGTTTTTGCCCCCTGGGTAAGCGCCTGCTTGTTAAAACGGCGAACAAAAAATGAACGATTTGTTAAAAATTGTTGCCTTTTGGGTTTTTATGTGGTATAATATACCTTGTTTTTATTGATTTAGGAGGAATTTTAAAAAATGTCCGGTTACGATTATTGTATTTTGGGTACCATTTTGCTTTATTTGGTTGGCATGGTTGCCATTGGCGCCGTGCTTTCTAAGCAAAACAAAAATACCGACGATTTTTACTTAGGCGGCCGCAAGCTGGGCCCGCTGGTTACGGCAATGAGCGCCGAGGCTTCGGATATGAGCTCCTGGCTGCTCATGGGTATGCCCGGCTTAGCGCTGATGTGCGGCCTGCCGGAGGCCTCTTGGACGGCGATTGGCTTGGCTATTGGCACCTACCTAAACTGGCTGTTTGTTGCCCGGCGTATTCGCCTGTACAGCCACCGCATTGGCGCCGTTACGCTGCCCGATTTTTTTGCCAAACGTTTTGGGGATAAAAGCAACCTGCTAACCGTTATTTCGGCCGTGTTTATTATTGTATTCTTTATTCCTTACACCGCCTCCGGCTTTTCGGCCTGCGGCAAGCTGTTTTCCAGCTTATTTGGAATGGATTACACCTTAGCCATGGTGCTGAGCGCTGCAGTTATTGCCATTTACTGCACTTTAGGCGGCTTTTTAGCGGCCTCTACCACCGACTTTGTGCAAAGCATTATTATGACGGTGGCTTTGTTTGTGGTAATCGGTCTTGGCGAGGGGCTGGTTCACGGGTTTCAAAATGTATTTGCCAATGTGCAGGGTATGACCGGTTATTTAAACCTTTTCAAAGGTTTTGATGTTGCTGCCGGAAAAACAACTTCTTACGGGGCGCTGCCGGTTGCCTCTACCTTGGCCTGGGGCCTTGGCTATTTTGGTATGCCGCACATTTTGCTGCGGTTTATGGCAATAGAGGATGACCGCAAGCTAAAAACCTCCCGCCGGGTAGCAACGGTTTGGGTTGTTATTTCTATGGCCGTTGCCGTGCTGATCGGTGTGGTGGGCTATTCGCTAATGAAAGCCGGCATTTTACCGGCTTACGCCGATAACAGCGCTGCCGAAACGGTTATTGTAGATATTTCTAAATTCTTAAGCAGCTTTGGCTACATACCCGCTGTGGTGGCCGGCGTTATTTTAGCCGGCATTTTGGCTTCTACTATGTCTACGGCCGATTCCCAGCTGCTGGCCGCAGCCTCCAGCATTTCGCAAAACCTGGTGCAGGAGACCTTTAAAGTTAAATTGTCCCGCAAGGCTTCAATGTGGCTGGCCAGAATTTCGGTTCTTGCTATTTCGGTAGTGGCGGTATTTTTAGCGTTAGACCCGAGCAGCTCGGTGTTCCGCATTGTTTCGTTCGCTTGGGCCGGGTTTGGCGCGGCGTTTGGGCCGGTAGTGCTGTTTGCCCTGTTTTGGAAGCGCACCAACAAATGGGGCGCGTTGGCCGGAATGGTAAGCGGCGGCGTTATGGTTTTTGTTTGGAAGTTTTTAGTGCGCCCGGCCTGTGCCGGCACCGTGCTGGATATTTACGAGCTGCTGCCCGCTTTTCTTATTGCCTGCATTTTAATTGTGGTGGTAAGCCTTTGCACCAAAGCGCCGGAAAAAGAAATTACCGGCGTTTACAACGAAGTGCAGCAAAGCGTAAAACAAAAAGCTTAAAACTGTTTTGCCGGCAGGGTTTACCTGCCGGCTTTTGCTTTTTTAAGGGGCTTTGCGCAGGCAGGGCTTGCCCGCCTTTGGCTTTAGGCGGGCGGGGGTTGCCGGTTTTGGCCTTGCGGAGGTTTGTGCCGTTCGGGCCTGCGCAGTTAAAAAATTTTGCGGTTTGGTTTTGCAGGCGGGCGCAGGTAAGGCTTTTGGCTTTTATTTACCGCAACCGTTTTTGCCGTTGGCCTTGGTTTTGTTTTACTTGTTACCGGCAAATATTTGTGGTATACTTAGGCTGTAGCAGAAAACGGCGGCCGGCTCGGCCTAAAACTTGTTCCGGTTGGCCGAATAAAAAGCTTTTTTGTTTGCAGCGTGAACGAGTGTTTTAAGCCGCAAATTGTTAAACCGTGAATAATGAAATTGCAAATGATGAAGTCGCAAATGATGAAGTTGTGAATCATGAAGTTGCGAATTGTTTTTTTCAGCCGCCAAAGGGGGATTTTTGTTGAAGCTTATACACCTTTCCGACCTGCATTTAGGCAAACGGGTTTACGAATACTCTATGCTGGAGGAGCAGGAGGATATTTTAAATAAAATTTTAAAAATAATTGACGCCGAAAAGCCGGACGGCGTTTTGCTTGCCGGGGATATTTACGATAAGCCGGTGCCGCCGGCCGAGGCGGTAGCGCTGTTTGACAGCTTTTTGGTTCAGCTTACCAAACGGGGGCTGCAGGTGTTTTGCATTAGCGGAAATCACGATTCGGCCGAGCGGCTAAGCTTTGGTGCCGAAATTATGAACACCGCCGGGGTGCATTTTGCTAAAAGCTACAATGGGCAAATTGCTAAAATAGAATTAAGCGACGGTTACGGCCCTTTTCATGTTTACCTTTTGCCGTTTTTAAAGCCGGTTCAGGTGCGGCGCGCCTTTTTGGGGGAGCCCGAAGCCACCGAGCTGGATACCTACAACAAAGCGGTGGCCTACGCCCTTTCTAAAATAAAATTAAACGCCAAACAGCGGAACCTTTTGGTAACGCACCAGTTTGTGGCCGGGTCGGCTCGGTGCGAATCGGAGGAGATTTTTGTAGGCGGAAGCGACTGTGTTGATGTAAGCCTGTTTTTAAAGTTTGATTATGTTGCGTTAGGGCACCTGCATACCCCGCAAAGCTGCGGCCGGCCAACGGTGCGGTACTGCGGCACGCCGCTAAAGTATTCGTTTTCAGAGGCTAGGGACGAAAAATCGGTTACCGTGGTAGAGCTGCTGGAAAAGGGGAATGTAAGCGTTAAAGCCGTGCCCCTAACGCCAAAGCACGATTTGTTGGAGCTAAAAGGCACCTACGACCAATTCATGCTAAAATCGTTTTACCAAAATAGCCCGTACCAAAACGCCTACACGCACCTAACCCTGACTAATGAGGAGGATATTCCGGGCGCGGCGGCCAAGCTGCGAACGGTTTACCACCGGCTAATGAAGCTGGATTACGACAACCGGCGCACGCGGGCCAGCGCCGAAATTTCGGGCGCCGACCCGGTAAGCAGTAAATCGCCGTTTGAGCTGTTTGAACAGCTGTACGAGCTGCAAAATAACCAGCCAATGAGCCGGGAGCAAAGCCGTTACGCGCAAAACTTAATCAACCAAATTTGGGGGCAGCAAGAGTGAGACCGTTAAAATTAACCCTTAGCGCCTTTGGCCCTTACGCCGAAAAAACCGTGCTGGAGCTTGAAAGGCTTGGTACCAGGGGGCTGTACTTAATAACCGGCGATACCGGCGCCGGCAAAACCACGATTTTTGATGCCATTACCTACGCCTTGTACGGCGAGGGCAGCGGCCAAAATCGCGAGCCGGGTATGTTTCGCTCTAAATACGCCAACAGCCAAACCCCAACCTTTGCCGAGCTGCAATTTGCCTGCGGCGAAAAAATTTACACCGTTAAGCGTAATCCCGAGTACGAACGGCCAAAATCCCTCGGGGAGGGGCTTACCACCCAGCGGGCCGAGGCCGAGCTGCTGTACCCAAACGGTCGAATTTTAACCAAGCAGCGGGAGGTTGACAGCGCCATTGCCGAAATTGTTGGCCTAAACCGCAGCCAGTTTTTGCAAATTGCCATGATAGCGCAGGGCGATTTTTTAAAGCTGCTGTTAGCCCCAACCGAGGAGCGCAAAAAAATTTTTCGGCAAATTTTTAAAACCCAGCAGTTCGAGGCGCTGCAGGAGCGCCTAAAGGCCGATTGCAGCGGGCTTTACAATCGGTGCGTCGAGATACAAAGCAGCTTAAGCCAGTATTTAAACGAGGTTACCGCTGCCGAAAGCAGCCCCTTAGCACAGCCGCTGACGCAGGCTAAGGCGGGCGAATTACCGCTGGACGAGGGCGTGGAGCTGATTTTGCAGCTGATAAAAAATGACGACGATTTAGAAAAATCGGCCGAAAAGGAGCTAAAAAAAACCGAGGCGGGGCTTACCGCCGTGCAAGAGGTTCTTTTAAACATAGAGCGGCGAGAAAAAACGGCCGCCGCCCTAAAGCAAAGCGGCCAAAAGCTGTTAGCGGCGCAAGAAAGCCTTGCCGCCTTAAAAACCGCCCTGCAAAGCGCCGAGGCCGCCGCCCAAAAGGCCGAGGAATTTAAAGAGCAGCGCGCCCGGCTAACCGCCGAGCTGCCGCGTTACCACGCCTTAGAGCAATTAAAAAGCCAGATAAACGCGCAGGAAGAAGGCCTAGCGGCGCAGGCGCAGCAGCTTAAAACGGCGGTGCAGAATTGCACCGAAAAAGAAACAAAGCTGGCAGAAAATAAGCAGGAGCAGGAGCGGCTTTTGGCCGCCCGGGGTGAAAAGGAGCGCCTGCTTTTAAACAAAGAACAGGCTAACCGCCGGCTAAGCAGCCTTATCTCACTGGAAAACAGCCTGCAGCGCCACACAAGGGCAAAGGCCACGCTTGCCTTGCTGCAAGGGGAGTATTTAAAAGCGGCCGAGCAGCAGGGGGTTTTGCTGGCGGCTTACCACCAAAAAAATGTAGCATTTTTTAAAGAGCAAGCCGGCATTTTGGCCAAAAGCCTAAAACCCGGTACACCCTGTCCGGTGTGCGGTGCCTTACAGCATCCGCAGCCGGCAGCTTCGTCGGCCGACGCCCCAAGCGAGGCCGAATTGCAAGAGGCCGAACAGCAGGCCGAAGCCGCCCGCACCGCCGCGGCCGAAAAAAGCAAAAGGTGCGCCGCTAAAAAAGCCGAATTAGAGGCGCTTGAAAGCGCACTGCAAAGCGCTGTCAACGAGCTTTGGCCGGGAATTGAGCCTTTTACCGCCGTTAAAAAGCTAACGCCCGAAAAGCAGCAGCTTACCGCCCGGCTGGCCGAGCTGAATACGGCCCTGGAGCAGGCCGAGCAGGGCGCGCAGCGCAGCGAGGAATTAAGCCGCACGGTTTTGTTGTTAGAGCAGGAACTGCAAGGGTTAAAAGAGCAAACGCAGGAGCTAAAGCAAACAATGGCGGCCGAAAGCGCCGCTTTGTTGGCAAAAAGGGCGCAGTACCAAAAGGAAAAGGCAACCTTAAGCTTTTGTACCGCTAACAAGGCCCAAGCCCGGCTGGCCGAATTAACCCGGCAAATTAACGCGGCCGCGGCCGGGTTAGCGGCCGCCCGCAGCAGCCTTTTAGCACAGGAAAAGCAGGTGGCCGAGTTAAACGCCGCCGTGGCCGAGCAAAAAAACCAGCTGGCAGGGGAGCCGGCCGCCGCGCCGGAGCCGGAGCGGCAAAAAAAGCAGCAGCTTTTGGCGCAAAAGCAGGCGCTGCTGCAGCAAATTAAAACGGTGCACGCCCGCCTTTTGGTAAACCGGGGCGCGCTGCAAAGCATTACCGAAAAGCAAGCCCAGCTGCAGGCCGCCGAGCAGGAATACCGCCTGGTAAAGGCTCTTTCCAACACCGCTAACGGCAACCTTGCAGGCAAAGAAAAGGTTATGCTGGAAACCTTTGTGCAAATGGCGTATTTTGACCGGATTATAGCCCGGGCAAACTTGCGGCTTTTGGCTATGTCGGGCGGGCAGTACGAGCTTAGCCGCCAAAAAACAGCCGAAAATAACCGCAGCCAAAGCGGGCTGGAGTTAGAGGTTACCGACCATTACAACGGCACCAAACGCAGCGTTAAAACACTTTCGGGCGGGGAGTCGTTTCAGGCGTCGCTTTCGTTGGCGCTGGGCCTTTCCGACGAGGTTCAGGCCTCGGCCGGCGGCGTGCGGATAGATACCCTGTTTGTAGACGAGGGCTTTGGCTCGTTAGATGAGGAAGCGTTAGAGCAGGCCGTGCGTACACTGGCCGAATTGGCCGGGGAGGAGCGGTTGGTTGGCATTATCTCCCATGTTGGGGCACTAAAAAACCGAATTGACCAACAAATTGTAGTAACAAAGCTGCCAACCGGCGGCAGCAAGGCCGAGCTGCGGGAGTAACCGCGCGGTTTGGGTTTTGCAGGTGCCAAAGCAAGCTAAAGGCCAAAGCTGTTGTGTTAAAGGCCGCAAACCGAGCCAATGCTTTGGCTGTTATTTTAAAAGGGCTTTTGCGTTTTTGCAAAAGCCCTTTTTTAGTGCGCCGCGGTTACTTACGGCTGCAAAGTGTTAAAATTTTTTAAAAACAACACGGCCGATTGCGGCTTTAAAACAAGGCTGTTGCCCTGCAGGGTAAAATCGCCGTTTTGGTAAAGCAGCTCGCCTTGCGGTTTTTCGGAAGTAACGGCAGTTGCTTTGGGGTTTATGCAAACGGTAATTTTTTCGGTTTGGTTTTCGCGGCAGTAAATTAGCGCGTCCTGCGCCAAAACAAATTCTACCTTAGCGCTGCTGCTCAGGGCTGAATGCTGCTTGCGCAGGGCAATAAGGCGCTGCGTTTCACGCCACAGCGAATTTTCGCTGCTTTGCTGCGCGGCTACGGTCGGGCGGTTTTCGTCTGGGTCTAACGGCAAATAAAGGCTTTTGGGGTCGGCCGAGCTAAACCCGGCGTTTGGGCCGCTGCCCCACTGCATGGGTGTGCGGCAGTTGTTGCGCCCGTAGCTGCCTTCTACCGACTTTAAATTTTTTACGGGACGCATACCAATTTCGTCGCCGTAATAAATAAATGGCGCGCCCGGCATAGTTAAAATAAAGGCGTAGGCTAGTTTTAGCTCGGCCGGGGTTAATGCACCGGAGATACGCCCGCAATCGTGACTGCCGGTTGGCAGGCAGATTAAGCCATGGCCGTTGGTGTCAGCATACATTTTTTTAAAATTTTGAACAAATTCGGCCGCGCTGCCGCCTTTAACTGAAAAATAAGGCGCGGCGCAGCGAAAAAGGGAGTTGGTGTTAAAGGGCTTAAATGGCAAAATAAAATCCATGTGAAAACCGCCGGCAATAGATTTATCCGGCTCGCCCCATTCCGAGATCATGGCCGCCTGTGGAAATTCAGCGTCTAAAAACGCACGGATCTCCTGCCACAGGGCAATGGCGCCCTTATGCTCCGGGTCGTTTTTTACTAAAGAGGGGGCCATATCCACTCGAAAACCGTCGCACCCCATGTTTAGCCAAAAACGCATAATATTTTTCAGCTCCCGCACATTGGCGCGCGGCCCCTCGGCGGTTGGCGGTTGCTGCCAGGGCTTTTTTTCATCCCGTTCGTAGTAGCCGTAATTTAAGGCCGGCTGGTGCGAAAAATAGTTGGTTACGCAGCAGCCGTTCCGCTGGGAAAACCCGCTAATGTAGCTTTGGGCCGGAATATCCCAAACGCTGGAGGTCCAAACATAGCGGTCGGTGTATTCGTTTTTTTCGGCCAGCGCCGATTTTTGAAAGTCCGGATTTTGCATAGAGGTGTGCCCCGGAACCAAATCTAACAGCACGCGCATATTGCGCTTGTGGGCCTGCTCAAAAACATTTTTTAAATCCTCGTTGGTGCCGTAACGCTTGGCAACGGCGTAGTAATTGGTAATGTCGTAGCCGGCGTCTAAAAACGGCGATTCAAAGCAAGGGTTTATCCAAATGGCGTTACAGCCAAGCTCTAAAATGTAGTCCAGCTTTGCAATAATGCCTTGCAGGTCGCCAATGCCGTCGCCGTTGGTGTCGTAAAACGATTGCGGATAGATCTGGTAAAAAACAGCTGTTTCTAACCAGGGGGGTAATTTTTGGTTCATAATCATTGCTCCTTTATTGCAATATGCACGATTTTATTGTATAATAATATAACTTTAAGTGTTAAACAACGCTAAAACTACTTAAAAATAATACAATACTACTTTTTGGGGGAAGAATATGCCTAAAACAACAAAGGAGCAGCGCAGGCACAGCTCGGCCTTGGTGCCATACAGCTACTACCAGGGCGAATTGCCGCTTAGTTACCCTAAGGTTGGGGTGCATTGGCACAGCGAATTAGAGCTGATTATTATTCTATCCGGCCGGGGGGAGCTTTTTTGCGAGGGGGTTCGAACGGCCTTTGCGGCCGGGGATATTCTTTTTATTTTGCCCAAAAGGCTGCATGGGCTTTTTGTGCAAACCGGCGGTAGCTTTAAGTTTAACAGCATTGTGTTTAGCCCCAAAATGCTTTTAGGGGCATTGCCCGACCGCAGCGATCGGGATTATTTGCTTTGGCTAACCGAAAGTAACGCCCCCGCTTTTTTTAAAATTGGGCAAAGCGCTGCCGAGTACCAAAAAATTTACCGGTGCGTTTGCAGCGTAATGCAGCGGGCTAAAATTGGCACCGCCCTGCAGGATCTTTACCTTAAATCGGACCTATTTTTGTTTTTTGCGCTGTTTTTTGAGCGGCAAAAGCCGGCGCAGCCAGCTTTAAAGGCGGCAGGCGGCGCCTTAATTTTGCCGGCTTTAAAATATATTCAAAGCCACTGCGAAAGCGCCGTTACCGTGCGGCAGCTGGCCCGGGCCTGCAGTTTAAGCCCCAGCTATTTTATGGCCTGCTTTAAGCGGGCGGTGGGGCTGCCGGCCATGCAGTATTTAAATTTAGTACGGGTAGAAAAGGCCTGCAATTTGCTAACCGGTACCAAAAAATCGGTAGCGCAAATAGCCTTTGAAACGGGGTTCGAAAATCTTTCAAACTTTAACCGCGTGTTTAAAAAGGCGGTTGGTTTAACGCCGCTGCAATACCGCAATCAGTAAAATTGCCAAACGGCCGTTGGCCCGCAATTTTTTGCCGGAGCTGGCAGGTTAAGCGGTTTAACAAAAGGGGAATCCCCTTAGAATTTACAATTACTTCATAATGTAGGTTTGTCAATGATGTGTTACAAAAATCAGAAAACTTCGCCGTTGGATAAA
>CABQLY010000028.1 GCA_902465155.1 uncultured Oscillospiraceae bacterium
GCATTGTTTGTGTTACAGTATTCATGACGAGTGGTGCTTCCTTTCAGTTGGTGTCGCAACTTTAACTGTAACACAGGAAGTTCCATTCGTCACTCTTTTTTATCCTTTGTAACACATCTATTGTAAACCTACACCTTAGAATTTACAATTACTTCATAATAACTTGCAATTCCTGTGTTAAAGTTTTATTATAGTAATTGCAAAGGTCGGTTTCACCGGCTTTTTAAAGGAGTGGAAAGTTTTGAGTAAAGTTAAAATTTTAATTGTAGACGATGACCTGAATATTTGCGAGTTGCTGCGCCTTTATGCGGAAAAGGACGGCTACGAGCCCATTGTTGTAAACGACGGCCGGCAGGCCTTAGAGGCCCTGACCCAGCACAACCCCAAGCTGATTTTATTAGATGTTATGCTGCCAAAGCTGGACGGCTGGCAGGTTTGCCGCGAAATTCGCAAAACCTCGGATGTACCGATTATTATGCTGACCGCCAAGGGCGAAACCTTTGACAAAATTTTAGGGCTGGAGCTTGGCGCGGATGATTACATTGCCAAGCCGTTTGACACGAAAGAGGTTATGGCCCGGGTAAAGGCCGTGCTGCGCCGCACTTATAACGACGAGGAAAGCAGCAAAACTGTTAAGTACGATAAATTAGAAATTAACCTTTCTAACTACGAGTTAATTGTGGACGGCAAGCAGATTGATACCCCGCCGAAGGAGCTGGAGCTGATTTTTCATTTGGCTAAAAATCCCAACCGCGTGTTTACCCGTAACCAGCTGTTAGACGAGGTTTGGGGCTTTGATTATTACGGCGATTCCAGAACCGTAGATGTGCATGTAAAGCGGCTGCGTGAAAAGCTGGAGGGCGTTTCAGATAAATGGTCCCTGAAAACGGTTTGGGGCGTTGGCTACAAGTTTGAAGTAAAATAAACGCCGGGCGGAGCTTAAAATGCAACTTAAATTTTTTAAAAAGTTTTTTTTAACAACGGCGGTTTTAATTTTGGCCTCGCTAACCGTTATTACGGCGCTGCTTTGCTTGTTTGTTAGCAACTTTTTAATACGCGAAAAGCAAAACACAACGGCCGAAAATTGCGCGGCGGTTGCCAAAACCGTTTCCTACATGAGCACCGACGAGGTTAAAAGCGAAAATGTGGTAAACCTTTTTCGGGCTATTTCTAATGTAACCGATTCGGTTTTGCTGATTACCGACCAAAACGGCCAGGTTTTGCTTTGCAGCTGTGAAAATTTTAGGTTTGGCAATAGCTGTAAGCACAGCCGGCAGCGGCTGGATACCCAGGTAATGCAGCAGGCCTTAAGCAGCGAGGGTTATAGCGGCAGCGGCACGCTGGGCGGCGTATTCAGCGAGATTTATTACACCACCGGCAGCGCTTTAAGAAACAGCAATAACGATATGATCGGCGCTGTTTTTTCCTCCATTTCCAATAAAAATGTGCGGGTGTTTTTCTTTTCTATTTTACGCATTTTTTTGCTTTCGGCCTTAGTGCCGCTGGCCATTATGTTTTTTGCTGAATATTATATTTCCTACCGCTATATGCGCCCGCTAAAATTAATGGCCGAGGCCGCCAATAGTATGGCGCAGGGCGATTTTTCTAAACGAATTCCCGTTACCGGGGACGACGAAATTAGCGAGCTGGCTGTGGCGTTTAACAAAATGACCAACGCCTTAGTGCAAATTGAGGGCACCCGGCGGCGGTTTGTGGCTAATGTTTCGCACGAGTTAAAAACCCCTATGACCACCATTGGCGGGTTTATAGACGGCATTTTAGACGGCACCATAGAGCCGGAAAAGCAGCCCTATTATTTAAATATTGTTTCCAGCGAGGTTAAACGCTTAACCCGGCTGGTGCAGTCTATGCTAAGCTTGGCTAAGCTGGAATCGGGCGAAATGCAGGTAAACAAAACGCCCTTTGACCTTACCGAAATGCTTTGCACCATTGTAATTTCGCAGGAGCAGCGAATTGAGCAGCACCGGCTGACCATTGCCGGACTGGAGAACGACGGCAAAATTACCGTTGTGGCCGACCGCGATTTAATTTACCAGGTAATTTACAATTTGGTAGATAACGCCATTAAATTTACCAACGAGGGCGGCGAAATTCGCTTTATTGTTCACGCAAGCGCCGAGGGCGTGCGGTTTGCCGTGCGCAACACCGGGCCGGGCATTGCGCCGGAGGATTTACCCCGCGTGTTTGAGCGGTTTTACAAAAGCGACCGTTCCCGCTCGGCGGTAAAGGATAGCACCGGTTTAGGCCTTTACATTGCCAACACCATTGTTCAAATTCACGGCGGCACCATGCAGGTGCGCAGCGAGGTAAACCGGTTTACCGAGTTTGAATTCTTTTTGCCGGCCTAAGCAAAGGCCGAAAAAGGCCCGGTTTTGTTAGCTTGGCCGCCTTTTAAAACGGGTACCCCTAAAATAAATTGCAAATTAGCTTTTAAAAGCCTAATGCGCCGGGCGGCGCCGAATAACAAAAATAATCATCTTAATTTTGGCAGCATAGCTGCAGGGAGGTTCGTAATATGGATGAACACAATTTTGAAAAACCGTACGAGTCGCTTGAAAATGCACCGCATTCGGCCGAGCAGCCCAAAGCCGAGCAGCCCCAGGTGGAACAGCCCGGTGCGGAACAGCCCCAGGTGGAACAGCCCGGTGCGGAACAGCCTGCAGCAGAGCAGGCTAAGGCCCCGCAGCCCGAGCAGGAGCTGGATTTAGACCCGGCGTTGGACCGCGGCATTGAGGAGCCGGAAAACGGCGAAATGCCCGAACCGCAGGCCGAACCGCAGGCTGAGCCGGAGCCTATTGCGCCGCTTATGCCAATTATTGAACAAGCGCCCTATGTTAAACCGCAGGGCGAGGCCCCAAAAAGCGGCGGTATTCGCCTTTTTGCCGGCATTGTTGCCGCCGTGCTGGTAATGTGCGCCTGCGTAACGGGCGGTTACTTTATGGGATCGGGCCGTTCGGCCGGCAGCGGTAAGGTAGACCTTGCCACCAAGCCGGAGGCCAAGGACGCCAAAAGCATTTCAGAGGTTTACGCCGCGGTAGACCCCTCGGTGGTAGGCATTTATGTTTATAACGAAAGCGGCATTGCCTCCAGCGCCAGCGGCGTGGTTTACAAAAACGGCTACATTATTACCAACGACCACATTTACGACGGCACGCAAAACCCAAAATTTAAAATTTACACCTACGACGGTAAAAGCTACGACGCCACCTATGTAGCCGGGGACACCCGCAGCGACCTGGCCGTTTTAAAAACCAACGCCACCGGCTTAAAGGCAGCCACCTTCGGCAATTCCGACGAATTAGCCGTTGGCGAAACGGTGGTAGCGGTTGGCTGCTCTAACGGGGCCGATGAAGAAGCCGCGCTTTCGCAGGGGTGCATTTCGGCTTTAAACCGCCGCCTTTCAATTACCAGCAAGTACACCGGCAAGTTTATTCAAACCGATTCGGCCATTAACCCCGGCAATTCGGGCGGAGCGCTGTGCAATTTGTACGGCCAGGTGGTTGGCATTACTTCGGCCAAGCTGGTAGATTCCCAGTACGATAATGTTGGCTTTGCCATTCCAACCGTGCAAATGAAAAAGGTGGCCGATTCCTTAATTGCTAACGGCTATGTTAAGGGTCGCGCTAAGCTGGGTATTTCTTACTACAATGTAACCTCTTTAGCGGCCGAAATTAACAATGTGCCAAGCGGCCTGCAAATTGCCCAAATAGATGAGGAAAGCGGCCTGTACGGCAAAGCCGAAGTGAAGGATATTATTACCCATGTGAATGAAAAAGAGCTTACCTCGGCCGATGTGTTGTTTGATGTTTTAGAAAACAGTACCGCCGGACAGACCTTAAACCTTACCCTTTATTCGGCAAGCAAAAAAACCGCGTACACCTGCCAGGTAAAGCTGCTGGAGGATAAAGGCAGCTCCAGCTACAATAACAGCAGCAGTAGCGGCAATAGCAGCAGCGGCAGTAAAACAACACCAAAAGAGGATGATAACAGCAGCAAAAATCAATACAACTCCTCACAGTTCAGTTTTCCTAACGGTAATTAAGCCGCATAAAAACGGCAATTCAATTGCAAGAAGTTTGTGGGGCAATCGGTTTGGCCGGTTGCCCCGCTTTTTTTGCAAGTAAAAATGCCCAATTTTATAAATTAATATCCGATTTTGGCTTGTTTTGCCCTTTTTGGGCTGTTATACTTACAATTAGAGTCAGCTCTTGAAAAAAACAAAATTTAAAACACGGGCTGCAATCATTGGAGGTATATAAAATGATGAAAGTAATTAACACCCCGCCTTTGGGCTGGAACTCTTGGAACACCTTTACTTGGGAGATCAACGAGGACTTAATTAAAGAAACCGTTGACGCCATGGTAGAAAAAGGCTACAAAGACGCCGGGTACGAGTATGTGATTATTGACGACTGCTGGTCTTTAAAAGAGCGGGACGAAAACGGCCGCCTGGTACCGGACCCGAAAAAATTCCCGAACGGCATGAAAGCGGTTGCCGATTACATTCACGCTCACGGGCTAAAGTTTGGCATGTACTCCTGCGCCGGCCCGTTAACCTGTGCCGGCTACCCCGGCAGCTACGAGCACGAGCAAATTGACGCCGAAACCTTTGCCGAGTGGGAGGTTGACTACTTAAAGTACGATTTTTGTTTCCATTCCGCTGCCGTAACCGGGGCTAATCTGTACCGCCGCATGGGCGTTGCCTTAGCCAACTGCGGGCGGGAGATTTTATTCAGCGCCTGCTCCTGGGGCGTGGACCAAACAGCTTACTGGGCCAAAACAATTGGTGCCGGCGCCTGGCGCTCTACGGTAGATATTATGGATAATTTTAATTCTATTCGTAAGCTGGCGTTAGAGCAGTTTAACAAACACATTTACGCCGGCAAGGGCTGCTTTAACGATATGGATATGCTGGTAGTTGGCATGGAGCGCACCGGCAATATTGACGGCGACGACCACGACGATTTAAACGCCTGCGGGCCGACCGAATACCGCACCCACTTTTCTTTCTGGGCGCTGTTAAATTCCCCGCTTATTATGGGCTGCGACATTCGCAAGGTTAAAGAGGAATACCGTGTAATGATGCAGAATAAAGAGGTGCTGGCTATTAACCAAGACCCGGCTCAGGGCCAGGCTTTTGAGGTTTACAACAATATGCAAGACCCACAGGGCTACAACCACCCTAAAGAGAACAGCACCTGGGCCAAATATTTAGCCAACGGCGATATTGCAATTGGTATGTTCAACTTCTCCGACCGTGACGGCCGCAATTTTATTACCATGGAATCTATAGGCCTGCCCGAAAGCTGCGGCAAAACGGTTGAGCTGCTGGATGTTTGGAGCGGCGAAAAAATTGAGGTTAAAAACGGCATTTATATGACGGGCTTAAAAGCGCACGATTGCCGCTTGTTCCGCGCTAAGGTAATAAACAAATAAATGGGCGGCAGCAACTGTGAGCGCTGCGGCGCCCGACTAACCGGGGACGATGTTGGCCTGCACCGCAAAATGATCAACCGCGAGGCCGAAAACTTTTTGTGCAAGGCCTGTTTGGCTAAAGAATTTAACTGCAGCGTAGCGTATTTAGATAACCGCATTTTGCAGTTTAAACAGGCGGGGTGCCTGCTGTTCCCCCCGTTAGAAGATTAATTTTAATTTTGCACCTTTGGCTTTTAGCCGGCAAGCTGTAATTTTTGCCGGGTTAAAATACCGGGGTGCAATTTTTTTAAAACGAATTTATAATAACCTCTAA
>CABQLY010000029.1 GCA_902465155.1 uncultured Oscillospiraceae bacterium
CTTTTTGCGGCAGCCGGGGGTTTATAAATTAGTAAAGCGGCAGGGCAACTAATTAAAATTAAAAATTACTTTGCCGTTTTCAAGCTTTAGGGCGGCGTCAAAGGGCTTGTTGTTTTTAGAGGTAAAGCCCTTGAGCTTAACGGTTTGGCCGTTTTGCAAAAGGTCCCGCGCGGCCGAAAGGGGAATAACCCGCTTGCAAATTTCTAAATTTAAGCGAAAATTGCACCCCTCCTTGTAGCCGCTGCAGCCGTAGCTGTACCGCCCGCGCAGCACCGGTTTGCAGCAAAGCGGGCAGGGGCCAACCTGCTCCCCGGCGGTGCCAATGTCGGTATCCTCCTCCGGCGTGGCTGTTGGTTTGTTAAAAACCTCGTTAATTTCCTGCTCGGCTAATTCTACGCACTGGTTTACCGTAAGCTCGCCGCGGTAAACTTGCTTTAGGGCGCGGCCCAAATGGGCGGTGCGCTCTTTTTCCATGTGAATACCCAACCGGCGCAGCGTTTCAATTAAAAAAATGCCGCCGGGCAAAATGTAGTAGCTGTTGTTTTTTAGCTCAATGTAGCTGGATTGCTGCGCGTTTTGAATAATGGCGGTTCGGGTGGCCTCGGTGCCAATTTCTACCCCTTCAAAAATGGCGCGGTATTCATCCATGTCGTCCTCATTTTCACTGTCGGCAGCGGCGGCCTTTAAATCGCGGTACGGGTTTTTTAAAAAGTTGTTCAGGGTTTCAACCGTGTAGTGCTTGGGCGGGGTAGTTTCGCGCTCCTTAGGCTTAAAATCGGTGTTCACGGTGTCGCCCTTGTTTAGGTTTGGCAGCACCCGGTTTTTGGTGCTGGGTTCGTCAAATTTCGTCCAGCCCGGCTGGGTAATTACGGTGCCCTTTAGGGTAAAGGTTTCGTACTCGCCTACGGCAATGGTAATCTCGGTTTTTTGGGCCAAACATTCCTCGCTGCAAAAAACGGCAACAAACCGTTTAAAAACGGTGCTGTAAACCTGGTATTCCTGCTCGGTCAAGTCGCTTTTTTGGGGAATTTTAAAGGTGGGCGTTAAGGCTGAGTGCGATTCTATTTTTTTATCGTCAAAAATGGTTTTTTGGTCCTTAAACGCAACCGGGTAGCCCAATTTTTGCACGCCGCTAAGAATTTTTTTAATTTTGCCCTTTTCGGCGGTTGCCAAATATTCGGAATTGGTACGCGGGTAGGTTAAATAGCCGGCCTCGTACAGCTTTTGGGCGATTTTTAACGAGGTATCCATAGACATTTTAAATTTTTTGCCTAACAGGCTTTGCAGCTTAGAAAGCGAAAAGAGCTTGCCGGGTTTTAAAGTGTCTTTTTTAGCGGTTTTTTTGGTTACAACGGCCGGCACCGCGTTGTAGGCGGCGCAGCAGCGCTCGGCCCGGGCTAATTGCTCTTTGGGGTATTTTCGGGTGCTGGTTAGCTCAACCGGCTCGCCGCCTGTTTCGGCCTTGCTTACAATGCCGTAATAGGTTTGCGGGGTAAAGTTTTTTATTTCCATGTCGCGGTCGTAAATGGCTTTAACAATGGGAATAATTACCCGCCCAACCCGCAGCAAGGCGCCCGATTTTAAGGTGGCGTAGCGGGAAAGGTTAATGCCAAATAGCCAGTCTACATAGGTGCGGGAAAAGCCTTCGTTTGCTAAGGGGTCGTAATTTTGCTCCGGCCGCATTTCCAAAAGCTCTTTGGCAACGGTTTGGGGCGTTTGGTCGGGCAGCCAAAGGCGCCCCAACGGCTTTGGGGCGGTTAAAGCGTTTTGAATACATAAGCGAATAATAATTTCGCCCTCGCGGTCAGCGTCCCCCGCGTTTACAATTTTTTCAACATCGCCGCGGTTGCAAAGGGCTTTAATAATTTCAAACTGGCGGGCAACACCGGGGTCTACCTGTTTTTCACGCCCTTTGGTGCGCAGCTTAAATTTAAACTCGGCCGGAAAATACGGCAAGTTTTCTAACCGCCAGCGGGCGTTTTGCTCGCCGGTGTAGTCTTCAACATCGTAAAGCTGAAACAGGTGGCCAAGCGCCCAGCTAACCAGGTAGCCGTTGCCCTCGTAATAGCCGTTTTGTTTTTTCATTTCGCCAATGCCGGCGCAAATGTTGCGCGCAAGGCTTGGTTTTTCGGCAATAATTAAAACCACGGCGCGGCCCCCTTTTTTTTAAAAATCAGCTTTATTATTTTAGCATAAGCGGCCGGTAATTGCAACCGTTTTACGGGGTGCAAAAGGGCGGGTTTGCTAATTTGCCAAAAAGCAAAAAAGCTTTTGCCGGCCGTTTTGCAGGGCCGGCACGGCCGCACGCGCCTAAACACCGGCAGCGGCGCACCAAACAACGGCAGCGGCGTGCCAAACATCGGTAGCGGCGTGCTAAAAACCGGCCGCAGTACGCTAAAAACCGGCCGCAGTACGCTAAACACCGGCCGCAGTGCGCTAAACACCGGCCGCAGTGCGCTAAACACCAGCCGCAGTGCGCTAAAACCGACTGAAAAAATGCCAATTAATTTTTAAAGGACGCAGGGCGGGGAGGGTACAGACACAGGCCAAGCTAAGGTTAAAAATTATACCCAATTTTACTGTTTTTGTGCTATTGTACCACAAAAACCGGCAGTTTCATTGATTTTAAAAAGGGGGTGTGCTATACTCAAATTAGCAACAAAAAAGGGGCAGTAAAATGAATTTAAACGGAACCTGGAAGCTGTATTTTTACGAAAACGGCAGCGTTACGGTAAACACGCCGGCCGAGCTGGCCGCCGCCAAG